>NZ_JBQVOH010000004.1:0-405033 GCF_052437035.1 Niveispirillum sp. | reverse complement strand
GTTCTGGCGTGGGCGAGGCTGCCAAGGCCGCGGCATCTGCGGCGGGCGTTGCCAAGGCGCTGGTCGCCGATGGGGCCGAATATGCCAACCCGCTGGCCGAGAATTTCGCGCCCCTGGTGGTGGCCGCAGTGAAGGCTGGCGGCTACAGCCATGTGCTGTTCACCGCGACCACGTTCGGCAAGAACCTGGCCCCGCGCGTGTCGGCCCTGCTGGATGTGCAGCAGATCAGCGAGATCAGCGGCGTCATCGACGCTGACACGTTCGAACGCCCGATCTATGCCGGCAACGCCATCGCCACGGTCAAGTCGTCGGATGCGATAAAGGTGATCACGGTGCGCGGCACGGCGTTCGAAGCCGCCGCCGAGACTGGCGGGGCCGGTGCTGTGGAGGCGCTGAGCGCCACGGGCGAGGCGGGCCTGTCCAGCTTTGTCAGCGCTGAGCTGACCAAGTCGGAGCGCCCGGAACTGACCAGCGCGCGCGTCATCGTCTCGGGCGGGCGCGGCATGCAGTCGGGCGACAATTTCCCGATGCTGGACAAGCTGGCGGACAAGCTGGGTGCGGCGGTGGGTGCATCGCGCGCGGCGGTGGATGCCGGTTTCGTGCCCAACGATTATCAGGTCGGCCAGACCGGCAAGATCGTGGCCCCGGAACTGTACATCGCCGTCGGCATCAGCGGCGCCATCCAGCATCTGGCCGGCATGAAGGACAGCAAGGTCATTGTCGCCATCAACAAGGACGAAGAGGCCCCGATGTTCCAGGTGGCCGATTACGGCATCGTCGGCGATCTGTTCAAGATCGTTCCGGAGCTGACCGAGGCGCTGGGTTGATGTGAGTACGGCGCGCCGGGGCTTCCCCGGCGCGTTTTTTCCAAACCGGTATTGGACAAATGTCGCCGGGACGAAGGCATGGCCTTCATGCAAGACTGGGTATGTTGGAATTCCAACCCTGAATGGGGACTGTGATGATCGAGAAGGTTGGCGTTATCGGGGCGGGTCAGATGGGCAGCGGCATCGCGCAGGTCTGCGCGGCGGCGGGCTTGTCGGTGGTGATCTCGGACATCAATGCCGAACAGCTGTCCAAATCTGTGGCCGGTATCGCCAAGAATTACGATCGCCAGATCGCCAAGGGCAAGATGAGTGATGCCGAAAAGGATGCGGCCCTGGCCCGTATCGGCACCTCCACCGAATTGTCGATCTTCAAGGACAGCGATCTGGTGATTGAGGCGGCGACCGAGTCGGAAGACGTCAAGCGCCTGATCCTGAAGGCCCTGGTCCCCAACCTGTCGCCCACCGCCATGGTGGCGACCAACACCAGCTCCATCTCCATCACCCGTCTGGCCGCCGCAACCGACCGACCGGAAAAATTCATCGGCATGCATTTCATGAACCCGGTGCCGGTGATGCAGCTGGTGGAGATCATCCGGGGCATCGCCACCGACGACCCGACCTTCCAGGCCATCAAGGCCTTGACCCTCCGGCTGGGCAAGACGGCGGCCATCGCCGAGGATTTCCCCGCCTTCATCGTCAACCGCATCCTGCTGCCCATGATCAATGAGGCGGTCTACACCCTGTATGAGGGTGTGGGCGGGGTGGAGGCTATCGACACGGCCATGAAGCTGGGTGCCAACCACCCGATGGGCCCGCTGGAACTGGCCGATTTCATCGGATTGGATACCTGCCTGTCGATCATGCAGGTGCTATATGAGGGCCTGGCCGACAGCAAGTACCGCCCCTGCCCCCTGATGGTGAAGTATGTTGAGGCAGGCTGGCTGGGTCGCAAGGTTGGCCGTGGCTTCTACGACTATTCCGGCCCGACCCCGCGCCCGACGCGTTGATGGAGACGGCTTAATTAAACCCTGTGTTGGGGGGTAATGAATTATTCAGATTAAACTTTAGATAAAGCCCACATAAACTCAAAAAAGGTGGCTCATTACAATGAGCCACTTAGCTTGTTGTTCATTTTATTTTGTTTCTTCTATTAGTTAGAGCCATGGCGCTTGTTCATGACAATTCTCCGGCGTTGATGTGACATCATTGTCACTTCTTAAGTGTACGGCGCGGAGTGGCAGCGGTCAATCATCCCGACCAGCTCTATGTTATTTTGGATAGCTGGTGTTAGTCTCGATTGAGGATTAGCGGGCCTGGAGATGATGGTGGGTGAAGGTGTGTTTCGTGGCCTGTGTGTGGGGCTGTTGACCGGGTTTCTGGCCCTGTCCGCCGCCGCGAAGGCGGCCCCCGATTTTACCACCGCCCTGCAGCACCGGTTGAACAGCGGCGTAGGCACGCCGGAAACCGACCGCGACAGCCAGGACCTGCTGACGCTGGGGCGCTTCTATGAGAAGCGGCACTATGCCCCCGCCTGGATTGAGCAGGGCAAGCCGTCGGACCGGGCGCGGCTGTTGCTGCTGGCCCTGCAAAAGGCGGCGTCGCAGGGGCTGAACCCCGCCGATTATGGCGTAGCGCGCATCGCCACCCTGCTGGAACGTGGCGACAGTCCCGATGCACTGGCCGAACTGGAAGTGATGTTGTCGCATGGGGCGCTGGATTATGGGCGCGATCTGGCCACGGGCCGGCTGGCGCCCATGAGCATCGACAGCGAGCTTTATGTCGAAAAGCGCGAGATCGATGTCCTGACGCTGTTGAGCCGGCTGGCCACCTTGGCCGATCCTGGCGTCGAACTGGCCGAGCTGCCGCCGCGACGGGCCGAGTATCAGCGTCTGATCGGGGCGTTGCAGCAATATCGCGAACTGGCGGCGGCGGGCGGGTGGAAGCCCGTGCCCGTCACCGATGTATCCTTGAAGCCCGGCGGCAATGACGAAAGGCTGCCGGCCCTGCGCGCCCGGCTGAAGGTGACGGGGGAACTGGCGGTGGATGTGCCGGTA
This sequence comes from Niveispirillum sp., assembly GCF_052437035.1. Taxonomy (NCBI): domain Bacteria; kingdom Pseudomonadati; phylum Pseudomonadota; class Alphaproteobacteria; order Rhodospirillales; family Azospirillaceae; genus Niveispirillum; species Niveispirillum sp. Next base: position 402,152 of record NZ_JBQVOH010000004.1, on the reverse strand, counting down.
CCTGAAGACCCGACCCTGTTTGATGAAGCGACCATTGAGGCGCTGAAGAAGTTCCAGGGCCGGCACGGACTGGAGCCTGACGGGGTGCTGGGCAAGCAGACGCTGCTGGCCCTCAATATCAGTGCCGAACAGCGCGTGGCCCAGATCGCCATGAATATGGAGCGCTGGCGCTGGATGCCCATCGATATGGGCCCGTCCTATATCCTGGTGAACCTGGCGGCCTTCCACCTGTCGATCTTTGATCAGGGCAATGTGGTGCATGAGGCCCGCGTGGTGGTGGGCACCACGTCCACCCGCACGCCCGTCTTTTCCCGCAAGATGTCCTATCTGGAGATCAATCCCTATTGGCATGTGCCGGCCAAGATCGTGCGGGATGAGATTTTCCCCAAGGCCAAGAAGGACCCCACCTATCTGGCCAAGCAGGGCTATGAGCTGCTGTCCGACTGGTCGGAAAGTGCGGTGCCGGTCGATCCCAAGACCCTGGATTGGGCCCATATGACCCGCCTGCCCTATCGCGTGCGGCAGATACCGGGGGACAAGAACAGCCTCGGCCGCATCAAGATGATGTTCCCCAACGAGTTCGACGTCTATCTGCACGATACGCCGTCCAAGAACCTGTTCAACCGTGCCAACCGCAGTTTCAGCCATGGCTGCATCCGGGTGGAACATCCGTTCGACGTGGCCGACACCATCCTGCGCCTGACCGGCACCACCGACTGGCCGCGTGCCAAGGTGGACGAGGTCTTGGCCGGCGGTCAGCGCACCGTCGTGCGCCTGAAAAAGCCCATCCCCATCCATATCTCCTATGTCACGTCGTTTGTGGCCGATGATGGAACGGTGAATTTCCGCTCCGACATTTATGGCCGCGACCGCAAGCTGGCCACGGCCATGCGCGCGTCGCGCGTGAAATGGGATGCGGTGGAGGCCGAGGCGCGGCTGGCCCCTGGCGGAGCGGCGGCGGGGCGGGTCAAGGATAGCCCCCCGTAATCACCCGATCACGGAAGAGATAGACAGGAAATAGGCCGGAAGGGTGGATTTCTGCTTGCACCCCCTATGCCGTTCTGCCAGAAGTGCAATTGTGTCCTGCTTGTGGCGCGGGGCATTTGACGAAATCAGGAAAGAGAGTGTCCCCGGCGCAACGGACGCGGGGGGTGCCTGACGGGGCTGAAGGGGGATTAGGGCATGGTGGCACGGCCGAACACGACCGATCTAACCATTGGTATGACGCCCGACACCCAACCTGAATCCGCCCCTGTTCCCTGTTCTGCCCTTGATACCAGTATTGAGACGGGCCGCCGTGGCTTCCTGCGTGGGCTGGGTGGCTTGTTCCTGGGTGCCGGTGCCGCAATTGCCGCCCCCACCATCATCACCAATCCGGCGGAGGCCGCTTCCTCTGTCGCGGCACCCCGTCGGCAGCTTTCCTTCGTGTCGCTGCATACCAGCGAGAAGTTGCGGGTCACCTATTACAATAACGGTTCCTATGACCGCTCCGCGCTGAAAGATGTGAACCATATGCTGCGCGACTGGCGCACAGGCGAGGTGGGGAGCATGGATCCCAAGCTGCTGGACCTGCTGTTCCAGCTGCGTCAGCGCCTGCGCACCGATGAGCCGTTCCAGGTGATCTCCGGCTATCGCTGCCCCAAGACTAACGCCATGCTGGCGTCGAAGTCGGAAGGTGTGGCGACCAAAAGCCTGCATATGGAAGGCAAGGCCATCGACATCACCATGGCGGGCAGGCAGTTGAGCCGCATCCGCCAGGAAGCGCTGAACCTGCGTATGGGTGGGGTCGGCATCTACAGCAAGACCGGCTTCGTGCATGTCGATACGGGCCGCGTGCGGCAATGGGGCGTCTGACGCGTCCTATTGTTCCGGGCCTGCTGGCCCTGCTGCTGGGCACCGCCCCGGTCTTTGCCGCTGACACCCATCAGCACAGCAACGCCCCCGCCCCGCAAAATCTGCGCAATCCTGGCAAAGGGTCGCCCGAACCCATCGGGACTTATGCCAATGGCTGCGTGCGGGGGGCCGAGGCGCTGCCCGCCGATGGTCAGGGCTTCCAGGTCATGAACCTGTCCCGTCATCGCAATTACGGCCATCCCCAGCTGACCGCCTATCTGAAGGCGCTGGCCGGAGAGGTGGAGCGGGAGGGGCTGGGCATCCTGTCCATCGGTGACATGTCCATGCCGCGCGGCGGGCGCATGCAGACGGGCCATGCCAGCCACCAGATGGGGCTGGATGTGGATATCTGGTTCGCCCTGGATCTGGGCCGCTTGGCCGTCCCCGCGCGGGAGCGGGAGGATTTCGCCAGTATGGTGGACACCAAGGCCCAGCGCGTGAACAGCCAGTTCGGCCCGGCCCAGGCGCGCCTGGTGAAACTGGCGGCGGCGGCGCCCAACGTGACCCGAATCTTCGTAAACCCGGCCATCAAGCTGGCTTTGTGTGAGCGGGAAACGGGCGACAAGGCCTGGCTGCACAAGGTGCGCCCCTGGTTCGGCCATGCCGCCCATCTGCATGTGCGCCTGGCCTGTCCCGCCGGGGCCGGTCAATGCGAGACGCAGGAGCCGCCGCCCGAGGGCGATGGCTGTGGCGAGGAATTGCTAAGCTGGTTCAAGCCGCCGCCGCCCGTGGCCGGCCCACCGCCCGCACCAAAGCCCCCACCCCCGCCGCCCGCCGCCTGTCTGGCGCTCTATGCCGAACCGGATTGAGGGGCGGCAAAGCGGAGGGAAGGGGCATTGGTGCCTGATCCGCACAAGCGCGCCCCTGCATAGTTTCCCCCCCTGACAAGCCACCCTGCAATGCCGCGTCGGAAAGGCGCATCTGCATCGTCAGGGATTGCGAGCGGTTCGCAGGGGTGGGACAAGAGTACATGACCCAGCACACCCTGACCGATCCCGTCCCGACCCTGCCCGCCCCGGCTGCCGCCTGGCGCCGCTATCTGCCCAGCGGCTGGACCCTGGTGGTTCTGGCCATCGCGCTGGGTGTGGCGCTGCCGGTGATGATCGTGGGCAGCCGGGTCTTCGTCTCCTCCAACGGGGTCTGGACGCATCTGGCGAATACGGTCCTGTGGACCTATATCGGCAATACATTGATGCTGGCCGGTGGGGTGGCGGTGGGCGTTTCCATCATCGGGGTGGGCACGGCCTGGCTGGTCACCATGTGCCGGTTTCCGGGGCAGCGCTGGCTGGAATGGGCGCTGCTGCTGCCCATGGCGGTGCCGGCCTATGTGATGGCCTATACCTATACCGATCTGTTGCAGTTCGTAGGCCCGGTGCAGACGGGGCTGCGCGATCTGTTCGGCTGGCGGCGTGCCGATTACTGGTTCCCGGACATCCGCTCCCTGGGCGGGGCCATCGCGGTCCTGTCCTTTGTCCTTTACCCCTATGTCTATCTGCTGGCCCGCGCTGCCTTCCTGGAACAGTCGGTCTGTGTGCTGGAGGTGGCGCGCACGCTTGGCGCGGGGGCCTGGCGCAGCTTTGCGCGCGTCGCCCTGCCGCTGGCCCGGCCCGCCATTGCCGCCGGTCTGGCGCTCTCCATGATGGAGGTGCTGGCCGATTTCGGGACGGTGCAGTATTTCGCCGTCGATACGTTTACCACCGGCATCTACCGCACCTGGTTCGCCATGGGGGAACCGGTGGCGGCGGCACAGCTGGCGTCTGTCCTGATGCTGTTCGTCATGGCGCTGGTGGTGATGGAACGGACCAGCCGGGGGCGCGCGCGCTATTTCCACTCCACGGGCCGTTACCGCGTGCTGCCCTCATACCGGCTGCGGGGCGTGCGGGCGGGGGCGGCGCTGGTGGCGTGTCTGCTGCCGTTGCTGCTGGGCTTTGTGGCGCCCGTCATCCTGCTGCTGCATATGGCCGTGACGGAGGGGGACAGCCTGTTTGCCGACAGTTTCCGGCAATTGGCGGGCAATTCCTTCGTGCTGGCCGGCATCACCTCGGTCCTGGCGGTGGCGCTGGCCGCACTGGTCGCCTATGGCCTGCGACTGCGGCCCACGCCCATGCTGAAGGGGGCGGCGCGGGTGGCGGCCATGGGCTATGCCGTGCCGGGCAGCGTCATCGCCGTGGGTATCCTGATCCCCGCCGCGCATGTCGATAACGCCCTGGACGGGTTCATGCGCGGCCATTTCGGTGTGTCGACGGGTTTGATCCTGTCGGGCACCATCGTGGCCATCGTCTATGCCTATCTGGTGCGGTTCCTGGCCGTGTCCTTCAACACCGTGGAGGCCAGCCTGTCCAAAATCCGCCCCACCATGGATCAGGCGGCCCGCATCCTGGGTCAGACGCCGGGCAAGACCCTGCTGAAGGTTCATACACCCATCATGCGTGGCAGCCTGCTGACGGCTGCCCTGCTGGTCTTTGTCGATGTCATGAAGGAATTGCCGGCCACGATGATCGTGCGGCCCTTCAATTTCGATACGCTGGCTGTGCGCGTCTACACGCTGGCCAGCGACGAACGGCTGGCGGAGGCCAGCACGCCGGCGCTGGCGATCGTGGCCGTCGGCATCATCCCCGTCATCCTGCTGTCGCGCGCCATCGCGAAAAGCCGGCCAGGTAGCGAGGGCTGAAACAAAAAACCCCACCGCTGGGCAGTGGGGTTTTGCCGATTGGCCAAGGGCAGATTGGAGGCTGGCGACCGCCAGCCCGGCGCCTGAGAGAAATGGTCCTTACTTACCCGTCAGGATACGGTCCACCAGTTCCTTGACCGTCGGCACGAAGCCGTTGGCGTACCAGGGGTCCTGGGCGAAGCGATAGGCATTGTGACCGGCGAACATCAGTTGATGCTCGCAATCATCCGAATGGCTGATGTTCTGCAAGGTCTTCTGAATGCAGAAGGAACGCGGATCGGCGCGGCGGCCCGTGGTCCCTTCCTCATTCTGCGACCAGTTGGAAAACGCGCAGGCCGACAGGCAGCCCATGCAATCCACCTGATCCTTCAGGATGGCGCGCGCACTGTCGGGCGTCACGAAGACCATCGTCGTGTCCGGGGTTTTCAGCGCCTGGGTATAGCCCTCTGCCACCCAGCCTTCGGCATGCGCCTTGTCGGTGGCGGTCAGATAGACAGGGCGACCGCGCGGACCGATGGCGAATTCTTCGGTCAGTTCGCCCACCGGCTCCGTCGCGAACGCCACCTGCCGTTCGGACCGCAGGCGCAGATCCTCCAGGAAGGGGTTGCGCACGGCGGACGAATAAAAGCCCGTGGGCGAGAACTTGTTCAGATAGACGTCGCCCGCCTTCAAGGTGAGAAGCTTCTGCTTCCAGGCGTCCGAAATCGGGCTTTCCCTGGTCAGCAGCGGGCGGGTGCCGAACTGGAACGCGATTGCGCCGATTTCCGGATTATCCAGCCAGTGATCCCATTCCTCCAGCCACCAGACACCACCCGCCATGACGATGGGCGTCTGGGTCAGGCCGAAGCTGTTCATCATCTGGCGCAGGGCAGCGACGCGGGGATAGGGATCTTCCGGCTTCTGCGGGTCTTCGCTGTTGGACAGGCCGTTATGGCCGCCGGCCAACCACGGGTCCTCATAAACCACGCCGCCCAGATTGCTCGGGAACTTGTTATAGGCGCGCAGCCACAGGGCGCGGAAGGCACGGGCCGAACTGACGATGGGATAGTAATGGACGCCATGGCGCACGGCGATTTCCGCCACGCGGTAGGGCATGCCGGCCCCGCAGGTCACACCATGGACCAGGCCCTTGGCGCCTTCCAGGATGCCTTCCAGGATCTCCTCGGCCCCACCCATTTCCCACAGTACATTGACATGCAGACGGCCATTGCCATTGGACGTCTCATGCGCGATACGGGCCTGGGTGATGCCGCCCTGAATGCCATAAGCGATCAGCTCATGGTGCCGCTCGCGGCGGGTGCGGGTGTGATAGACCTGTGTAACCGGGTTGCCATCTTCATCATAGGTGTCGGCGTTGACGCCGGAAAAGGTGCCGATGCCGCCGGCAGCGGCCCAGGCGCCCGCACTTTGCCCGTTCGATACGGCGATGCCTTTCCCGCCTTCGACCAGGGGCAGCACTTCCTTGCCGGACATGAACAGGGGCTTCAGCGCCTTCACCGTACTTCCTCCGAAAGACCAACCGGTACCAGCCCCGCCGCCAATCACAGGCGCGGGTTCACCAGGGGTGCATATAGGAAAAGATATCGGAGCGAAAGAGGGGGGGTGGCCCCCACCCTCACATTATGTTTACCTAACGGAAGGTGACATCGGTAACCTCGGAGCCAAGCCCATGTCGGAACAGGACCGTAACGGGCAGGTCACTCCCTGTCTGCGCTATCGCGACGCGCCCGCCGCCATTGCTTGGCTGGGCCGTGTGCTGGGCTTTACCGAACAGCTGGTCGTGCCGGGCGAGGACGGGAGCATCGCGCATGCCCAACTGGTGCTGGGCCAGGGCATGGTCATGCTGGGCAGCGACCGGGAGGATATGTACGGGTTCCGGGCCCCTGGTCCCGACGGGTCGGGCGCGGCACTGAACTGTTTCATCATCACCGATATCGACGCCGCCTATGCCCGCGCGGTTGCAGCGGGGGAGAAGGCGCTGGAAGGCGGGATCACCGAGACGCCCTACGGGTCGCGCGCCTTCACCCTGCGCGACCCGGAAGGCCATCTCTGGCACCTGGGGACCTATGATCCCTGGAAAAGCTAGCTTTTCAGTTCCTCAAACGCCGGCGCCCACATCCGTGGGCTTGGCTTCACGTGGCATGAGCCGCGCGGCGGCAGTCGCCGCCGGAGCTGTTTCCGGTTGGCCGGAAACAGCTCTAGTTACCCCCCGTACGCCCTTCGGAAACCCTCGGTTACCTTGGCGATGAAACCCGGGTCGCGGTCGCGCCAGTAGCGGGGGTCGGCGATCATGCGGTTCAGGTCGCCCATCCCCTCGCCCCCGCCGTCGCCGGCTCCGGGGCGCAGCACCTTGGGTTCGCCGCCGCCATCGGCCATCAGTCGGTGCAGCGCCATCACCCCATCCGCCGTGCCCGACAGGGCCGACAGAAGCGGGGCCGGCAGGTTGCGCTGTCCCCAGGCCAGCATCTGGCCCGACAGGTCGCGCCACTTCTCCTCGCCCCCGAAATGGCCGATCAGCTTTTCCAGCTCTGCTTCGGCCTGATAGCCTTCGGCCATCTCCTGCAAAAGCGGCAGCAGCTTTTCAGCGGCCAGATCATAGAGAAGCTGGGCCTGTTCGGGCGTGTAGCCGGCGCCGTGCAGGCGGGTATTGATCTCCGTGTCCGGCTCGAACAGGCCATGGTCGCAGCGGATGCCGTAATCCGCCGCACTGGCCGGCACGCCCAGCAGCGATAGGGCCCTGGCCTTTTCCGCCGCCGGGTCGGGCGGGGTGGACAATTTGCGCTCCAGCTCCTGATAGGATTTCAGCAGCGCGTCGACGCGGATGGTGCCCGCATCCGGGTCCCAGAATTTCACGGGCACATGGTCGGGGCGGGCCGGGGTTTCGGTGGTCTGGGTAACGTCCATGATGGGTTCCTTATGGATGGGTCAGGCGAGGGCGGGCAGAGGGGACAGGCCGCCACGCGCGGCAAGGGTGCGCAGGGTGAGGACAAGGGCCCGCTGCCCCTCCAGGTGGCGCAGCCGCGCCTCCGCCACGTCAGGGCCGGGGCTGGTGGTCAGGGTGGTGCGGGTCAGGTGCGACAGCAGCAGATGCCCGTCGGCGGTGGCGAACAGCCGGGCACAGGCGGCGGCCAGCCGGTCCTCCACCTCCGGGGCGGGGTCAGGATCGATGCCCGTCCAGGGCCAGCCGGGATCAGCCATCCGTCGCCTCCACCACCGGCAGCGACCGGATCAGCACCGGCGGCACACCCGCCGCATCGGCCAGGAACCGGGCGCAGGCCGGCAGATCGACGACGGACAGGGCATCCGGTCCCAGGCTGGATACGGTTTCCAGCCAGCGCAGCGTCGCCTCCGCATCGCGCTGCGCCTGGGCACGGGCCAGTGGCGACAGGATGCGGATCTGCACCTGCCGCCCATCGGCGGCGATGTCGGGCACCAGACCCCGACGCCGCAGGATCGACAGGCAGCGCCGGACCAGCGGCACCAGCAGTTCCGATTGCAGCCGCCCGAAGGTGGCACCGAGCAGCCGCGCCACCTCCGCCCCCCGCTCCAGCACCTCTGTCGCCGTCATGCGCGGCCCCGCAACAGGGGCCAGCCGGTCGGCCAGCAGGGCATGGCGGATGCGGGCGCGCAGATCATCCAGCACCAGCTGACTGACATCGAACCGCCCCGGACTGGCCAGCGGCGTCAGCCCCGCCGACCCCACGGCCTTGGGAATGATGGTGCCGGGCACCAACCGGATGGAACCAGGGTTCAACACCCCGTCATCATCCGCCTGCCAGATGCCGGTGACGGCGATGGAGGCATTTTTCAGGACCAGTTCGACCACCTTGTTGGCGGTCTTGATATCGGGCAGGGCCTTCATCACGGGGCTGCGGCCATAGGTTTCACCCGGTGCCTTCAGCCAGCGGAAGGCGATGAAGGGCATCTCGGCAAAGCGGCCATCGGCCAGCAGCACCGGGTCGCCTTCCTCCAGCACGATGCGCCAGCGCCAGCCCGCCCCTTCGGCCATCACCGCCTCGATGATGGGGAAGCGGTGGGCGGGGTCGGCGGCACCATCGCGCTTGACGGCATCGGGAATGCGGTCCACGGGCACGCGGGCTGCCAGTTCAGACAGGGTCAGGCGCTGGCGGCGGTAAAGCTGATCCAGCCGTCCCTCCTCCCCCTCCTCCAGCACCAGATCGGACAGGGGGACGGCGGTGAAGCGCAGGGCCGATGGGGCACCGGGCGTTGATTCCTCCACCAGCAGGCAGCCGGTTCCACCCGTCACCACATCCAGAAAGGCCTGATGCGCCTCCACGGCGAAGTTGGAGCGGTCGATCTGGGCATGGAATGCCTCCGATGCCTCCAGCAGCAGCGGGGCCAGGCCATCGGCCAGGTCGGCATCCAGCGCCGGGCCGGGCATCAGCCCCATCCAACGCGACCAGGGCGGCGTCAACTGTGCCAGCAGCGATGCCGCCAGCTGATCCACGGCATCGGCGGCGGTGGCATCATAGAGACGGTCGCCGCGCCGGGTGCCGGCGGTGGCCCCGCTGTCAAAGGCCGCATGCTGGGGCAGGGCATGCTCATAACATTCCCGCCATAGCGGTTCCCAATTGGCCCGCCGTGCGGCGGCACGGGCGTACCGGTCCAGAAGAAAGGCGGCCTGCGGATCGGATTTCGGGCTGTCGGCGGTGTGGGGCAGGGGACTGTCCATGGATCATTCCCCCAGCAGGGTTTTGCGGGTGGGTGCCAGCGCACCGGGGGCCAGCACCCCGCGCCAGCCGGTCAGGACCGTGCCCGCCCGGCCCGTGGCCCGGCGCAGCAGGCTCTGTTCACCTGCGGTCGGCCCCGTAGCGCCGCTGACAGTGGGTGCGGTGATCGTGGCGGGCGTCGTGACCGCCGGGGTTGCTGCCGGTGCGGCGGCGGTCGCCGAGACGTTGCGCGGTTTGGGGGCGGAGACGAGACGGGCCAAGATCGAAGGCTCCTTCCTGATGTTCCGGGGAATGGGGGGATCGCCGCCCAGATGGCGGTAGAGCTGCCAGGGCGTCACGATCAGCGGGGCGCGGATGCCCAGGATGCGCTTGGCCACCGACACACAGGTCAGCGGCGTGAACGGCCATTGCGTGGGCAGGGGCGGATGAAGCGGGCTTTCCAGCACGCTGTGGCCGCGCGTGCGGAACCAGGCGGCCAGATCGGTGTCGGACGGCAGCTTGTGGTATTCCACCTCCAGCAGGGTCGACAGCGGATCGATGGTGATCCAGCCGCCGGGGGCCGGCAGCGCCACGAACACATGCCGGAAACCGGGTTTCAGCCCACGCAGCCAGGCAATCTCCGTCTCATGACAGAAGACCAGCAGGGCCGGCCCCCTCATGTCACGATACCCTTCTCGTGCAGGGCCGGGGCCAGGACGGCAAAGGCCTCGCACCAGAGGGTGTGATCGCGCATTTCCCGCCGGCAGTCCGGATCGGGCGCGAATTGCCGGCGGCCATAATGGGCCAGGACCAGCAAATGATCGCGCAGCAAACGGCGCTTGCGGTGTAGCCGGTCAAGGGTGCGCAGGATGTCCAGCGGCTCACAAGGTCGGGTCACCAGCCCCTGGCCGGCCCGGATGCGGGCACCGGCCTGCCGTGCCTCATTGGCCATGATGAACCAGAACCACGCCTCCTCCGCGCTGTCGAACGGGGTGGTGGGCGGGGGCGGAAGGCTCCGGTTGGCACGGGGGCGCGGGCCGGGGCTGCGGGAAAGGGGCTGTGCCGTCATGTCGGGAACCTTTGGGACGATTAAGGAATATTTACCTTAAAACGACATGCTATAATTCCTATGTCAAGGGATAAGTGAAAATTATCCTAGGGACAGGGTTGGTCGTTTCTGGGATAAGACTCCCATGCTCAAGCATGCAGATATATGGCGGGCCATCGATCGGCTGGCGCAGCGACATGGCCTCTCCGCCTCCGGACTTGCCAAGCGCGGCGGTTTGGACCCGACCACCTTCAACAAGTCCAAGCGCATGACGCCGGATGGCAAGCTGCGCTGGCCCTCGACGGAAAGCATCGCCAAGGTGCTGGAAGCGACGGCCAGCAGCTTCACCGACTTCGTGGGCCTGACGGGGGAGGGCACGGGTTCCGGCGACGCACCGTCCGCCGCCGCTGCGGCCTCCCTGCGCCGTGTGCCGGTCATCGGCTATGCCCAGGCGGGCAATGACGGCTATTTCGACGATGCCGGTTATCCCGCCGGCAATGGCTGGGACGAGCTGGAATTTCCGCATGTTACCGACGACCATGCCTATGCGCTGGAAGTGTCGGGCGACAGCATGGAACCCGTCTATCGTGACGGCGACATCATCATCATCTCGCCTGCGGCGTCTGTCCGCCGGGGGGACCGGGTCGTGGTCCGCACCCGCGATGGTGAGGTGATGGCCAAGCAGCTGGCCCGCCAGACAGCCAACCGGCTGGAACTGGTCTCGCTCAATCGCGCGCATCCCGACCGGTCGCTGGCCATGGCGGACGTGTCCTGGATCGCCCGCATCATGTGGGCCAGCCAGTAGTAGGCGGCTGCTTTTTGACCCCCTAACTCTTGTGGTGCATCCGATTCGTTTCCCGTTCCGGCGACTCGAGTCGCAGGCTCAGGGACAGAGTCGGAATGTGCGACTCTTCTGTCCTAGGAATAAAAGCATTGACGGCAAATGTCAGGCTGCCATAGCCTGTCTCCGGTTGCTTTTTCCTGCCGGAGTCGCGTCCATGTCCCTGCCAGATGACGTTCAAACCCCTGAAGTGGAAGATGATCTGGCGGTGCTGCAGGCCCGCTATGATGGACGGCCACCGCGGCGGGCGCGGTTGTCGGCTTTGGTGGGTGGGGATAGTGTCCTATGTTCCTGGGCCGAACAGGCGCGGGGTGACCGGCTTCTGGTGCAATGTGCCGCGGCACGGCTGGCGTTGGCCCGGCGGCGCCGGCAATTGCCGGCGGCACAGGCCCCCGACGATCCCTGGCTGCGCCGGCTGACTGCCGCCCTGCGCACCGCGCGTGACGGGGCGGTGGCTAGGGTCTGTTAAGAATCATCTTGGCATGAGCCTAATGAAAATTCCGCCCCTCGCCGAAGATATGGGCGGGGATGGCGTCGGGCAGGGCGGTGTCGTTGGCGGGGCCGTCATTCAACGTGTGCAGATGCGACGACAGGTCGAACAGTTTTTCGGCCACGACATGGATGACCTCGCCATCACGCTGCAGCCGCCCGCGCACCCCCATCAGGGCGGCGGTCATCAGGGTGCGGCGGAACCGTTCCAGGACGGACGGCCAGACCACCAGATTGGCGATGCCCGTCTCATCCTCCAGCGTCACGAAGATGACGCCCGATGCCGTGCCGGGCCGTTGCCGCACCAGCACCAGGCCGGCGGTGCTGACGATGCTGCCCGGCTTGATATCGCCCAGCGCCTTGGCCGGCCCCATGCCCAGCCCCGTCATGGTAGCGCGCAGCAGGGCCAGCGGATGGGCGCGCAGGCTCAGCCCCTTGGTCCGGTAATCGGCCCAGACCTGTTCACCCTGTGTCATCTGCGGCAGGTCGGCCTCCGGCTCGTCCCCCATATCCACGGGCGGACGGTTATCGCCGATGCGCCGGGCCTGATCGGCGGCCTGGAACAAAGGCAGTGGTTTACCGCCCAGCCGTTTCACCTCCCACAGGGCCTGCCGCCGGTCCTGGCCCAGACTGGCAAAGACATCGGCATCGGCCAGCCGGTCCAGGATGGCGACGGGCAGGCTGGTCCGCCGCCACAGGTCACGGATCGTGTCATAGCCGCCGCCGCGTTCGCGCGCGATGGCGATGGCCGCGTCTTCCCGCATGCCCTTCACTTGGCTGAAACCGAGGCGCAGGGCGGGGCCGCCGCGCCCTTCCTCCAGCGTGCACTCCCATTCTGACCGGTTGATATCGACGGGCCGCACCTCCACCCGGTGTTCGACAGCGTCGCGGATGATCTGGGCCGGCTGATAAAAGCCCATGGGCTGGCTGTTCAGCAGGGCGCAGGCGAAGATGGCCGGGTGGTGGCATTTCAGCCAGGAGGATTTATAGGCCAGCAACGCGAAGCTGACGGCATGGCTTTCCGGGAAACCATAGCTGCCGAACCCCTGGATCTGCTTGAAGCAGCGGGCGGCATAGTCGGGGTCGTAGCCGCGCCCGATCATGCCATCGATGAATTCCTGCTCAAACGCTCCCACTCCGCCCGTCTTCTTGAAGGTGGCCATGGCGCGGCGCAACTGATCGGCGCGTCCGGGGGAAAAGCCAGCGGCGACAATGGCCATGCGCATGGCCTGTTCTTGAAACAAAGGCACGCCCAGCGTGCGCTCCAGCACCTGTTCCAATTCCGGCTTGGGGAAGCTGACACGTTCCTCCCCCCGGCGGCGGCGCAGATAGGGATGGACCATGTCGCCCTGGATGGGGCCGGGCCGCACGATCGCCACCTCGATCACCAGATCATAGAATTCGCGCGGACGCAGGCGCGGCAGCATCGACATCTGCGCCCGGCTTTCGATCTGAAACACGCCGATCGTGTCGGCCCGGCAGATCATCTCATAGGTGTCGGTATCCCCGTCCGGAATGTCGGTCAGGCCCTGGGGCCTTCCCAGCCGCTGACCCAGCATTTCCAGCCCGCGCCGCATGCAGGACAGCATGCCCAGCGCCAGCACATCGATCTTCAGCAGGCCCAAAGCCTCGACATCATCCTTGTCCCATTCGACGACGGTGCGGTCCTCCATGGCCGCATTCTCGATGGGGACCAGTTCATCCAGGCGCGAGCGGGAGATGATGAAGCCGCCCACATGCTGTGACAGATGCCGGGGAAAGCCGCGCAAATCATAGGCCAGCTCCATGCAGAGCGCCAGGGTCGGGTCGGACGGGTCCAGCCCCGCCTCCCGCGCCGTGCCCTCATGTTCCACCCCATGCCGGTTCCAGCCCAGGCGGACCAGGGCGCCGACAACATCATCGGACAGGCCCAGCACCTTGCCCACCTCCCGGATGGCCATGCGGGAACGGTAGCAGATGATTGTCGCCACCAGACCGGCATGGTCGCGGCCATATTTGGTGTAGATGTACTGCATCACCTCCTCGCGCCGCTCATGCTCGAAATCGACATCGATGTCGGGCGGCTCATGCCGGTCTTCGGAGATGAAGCGTTCGATCAGCAGTTCATGATGGTTGGGATCGACGGCGGTGATGCCCAGGCAGAAGCAGACAGCGGAATTGGCCGCCGATCCCCGCCCCTGGCACAGGATGTCGCGGGATCGGGCAAAGCGGACAATGTCATGCACCGTCAGGAAATAGGGCGCGTATTTCAGCCGGCCGATCAGGTCGAACTCATACAGAAGCTGTTTGCGCACCTTTTCCGGCACGCCTTGCGCATAAAACCGTTTCGCCCCTTCCCAGGTCAGGCGCTCCAGCTCTTCCTGTGGGGTGCGGCCATCCGGGATGGGGTCAATGGGGTAATCGTAGCGCAGCTCATCCATGGTGAAGGTGCAGCGACCGGCGATCAGGCGGCTATTGGTCAGGGCGTCGGGCCGGTCGGCGAACAGGGAGGCCATATCCGCCGCCGGTTTGGGATAATGGTCGGCATGGGGCGACAGGATGCGTCCGGCATTGGCCAGGGTGCGGCCATGGCGGATGCAGGTCAGGATGTCGAACAGGCGCTGCCGGTCCGGGTGGTGATAGCGGACATCATGGGTGGCCAGCAGGCCAACGCCTGACCGGTCGGCCAGTTCCCCCAGCCGCAGCAGGCGGGAACGGTCATAGCCCTGGTAAAGCGGGGCGACGGCCAGATAAAGCCCCGCCGCCGCCAGGGCGCGGAACCGGTCCAGCTGTACCGACAGGTCGGACAGGCGGGCGGGCGTGGCCCGGCCATCGGGCGCCAGCACGGCCAGTATCTGCCCCTCTGCCGCCCCCGCCAGATCGGCCAGGGCCAGGTGGCATTCCCCCTTGGCCCCGCGCCGCTTACCCAGCGTCAGCAGCCGGGTCAGCCTTCCATAGGCGGCGCGGTCGGTGGGATAACACAGGACCGGCGGCGCATCGGCCAGGGTCAGGCGGCACCCCACCACCAGCCGCATACGGTGCTGCTTGCAGGCCGTATGCATGCGCACGACGCCGGCCAGACTGTCATAGTCGGTAATGGCGATGGCGTCGCGGCCCAAACCGGCGGCGGCCAGCACCAGCTCATGCGGGTGGGAACCCCCGCGCAGGAAGCTGAAATTGCTGGTCACCTGCAGGTCGACATAATCCCCGTCCGTCATGCGCACAGCCCGTGCAGATACCAGGCCCCCCGCTCATCCGCGGTCCGGAACAGCCAGAAACGCCGGCCATCGCTTAACTGCGCGCGGTAATAATCCCGCGTCGGGCCGGTGCGTGCGCGCCACCAGTCGGGCCGGATACGCTCCGGTCCCTCCATCCAGTCGACGGACAAATGCCGCCCGCGCCAGACCAGCCCCTGGCCCATCTGCACCGGTTCGGGCGGATGCAGCAGCAGCAGGGGGCGCGTCCCCTCCATCCGCCATGTCCGGGGACGCGAAGGGGCGGGGCGCTGGGGCTGCGGTTTGGGCCAGGGCTTGGCGGGGGGGCTGTTCTGGCCCTCACCCTCCCGCAAAGCGGGCGAGGGGCGAAATTCAAGCCCCTCGCCCACGACAGTGGGAGAGGGAGGGGCCCAAGCTGTCAGGCTTGGGAGGGTGAGGGAGTGAAAATCCCCGCCCTCCATCTCACCCGCCAGTTCCATCACCTGTTCCGGGCGGTGGGTGTCGCGTGGCACGGGGCGGCCCACATGATCCTCCCCCAGCCGGTTGACCAGCCGGTCCAGCAGGCCGGACAGGGCAAAGGCATCCCCGCCCCCCACGGCCAGCCCCGCCTGTTCCCCGGTAAACAGGTCGGTACCCGTCGCCGTCAGCTCTATCATTTCGATACCGAAACCAGGATCGACCTGATCAAACCGTTCCCGAAACAATTTAAGCAGGGATGGCGGATCGCGCAGGGGGCGGGCCGTGCCGATGGGCAGGTCCTGGCTGCTGGCATCGGTGCGAAAACAGGTCAGGACCAGCCGCCGCGCCCCGCGGCCTGCCGCCTCCAGCCGGGCCGACAGGTCGCGCAGCAGGGATAGCACCGTCCCCTCAATGGCCTCACGCGTGGCGATGGGTTCGGCGAAGGCACGGCGTACCTGCCATTGCGGGGTGGCGGCCTGCGGGGCCACGGGTTCGGCGGTGATGCCCAGCATGCGATCCAGGCGTCGCACCGGCCCCGTGCCATAGCGGGCCACCAGCCCGGCGCGCGGCTGCCGCTGCACATCACCGACCGACCGCAGGCCGACACGGGCCAGATCGCCCTGCAGGCCGAGGTCCAGGCGCAGGGCGGCCAGCGGCAGGGACAACAGCGCCGGCCAAGCCCGCGTGCCCGTGGGCAGCAGGGGGCCTGCGCTGGCCGGGCGATGCCGGGCCCAGCCCCAGGCGGCGGCGGCCCCGTCACCCAGTCCCAGATGATGGGTCAGGCCGGCGCGGGTCAGGCGGCTGCCCAGATCGGCCAGCAGTCCCTCTTCCCCAGCGCAGAGATGGGCACAGCCGGTAATGTCCAGGATCAGCCCGTCCGGCCCGTCGGTGGCGGCCTGTGGCGTATAACGCTGCGCCCACAGGGCTAGCCGGGACAGGGCCGCCTGATCGGCGGCGGGGTCGGCTTGCATGGCGGTCAGGGCCGGGCACAGGGCGCGGGCATCGGCCAGCAGCATGCCGGGGCGCAGGCCATCGGCACTGGCCAGCCCGTCCACGGCATGCAGACGGATCCCCCCCTGTCCCGCCAGCGTCAGGGCCAGCGGGCCGGACAGGGGCGCCACCTTATTCCGCCGCCGCCACTGGTCCGTTGGCCAGCGGCTGAGCCAGACGGAGACGAAACGCCGTGTCATCCCAGGTAACCTCCCACGGTCCCGAACCCGATCCACCGCCACCGCCCCGCGCCCGCAGCAGCGATACCTGCCAGCGCGGTCTTCCCCCCTCTTCCTGCGGCGGGCCATCGCGCAGGGAGGCAATCCGCCAGCGCGTCAGCGCGACGGAGGGCGGGGGCCGGGCCAGGGGCGGCAGGATCAGGAGGCCCAAAGCATCCCCATCCTCCGCCGCCAGTTGCAGACGGCGCAGCGCCACCGCACCGGGCAGCACCCCATCCCCCACAACAGCGGCCAGGGCGGAGCATCGCAACGCCTCTTCCAGTACCCAGAGCGCGTCATCCAGGCTATCGGGCCGCACCAGGATCAGGCGGGAGGCATCCAGACCCAGGGCCGCCAGCCCCGGCCCATAGGGCATGTCGGCATGGCCCAGCGGATCGCCCTTGTCCTTGTGCCGGCACCAGAGGATGGGACCGGGCGGCAGGCCCGACAGGATGGAGGCCACGAATCCAAGCGCCCCCGCATCGGCGGGGGCCGGCAGAAATTCATGCATACCACCGCGCACCAGACCGCCCCCCGCCAGGGCCGCATCCAGACAGGACAGGCCCAGCGACAGGGCCGTCCGCCCCTTGGGCGGACGCACCCGGTCCATGATGGACAGCCGCTCCCGCAGGGCGGCGATGGTGGGGATAGTGTCGGTCATGGGGTTATTGTTCTTGTTTTGTTCTATTTGGCAAGTGCTGAATCCGAAGTGCTCGGTTTGTTGGTCAGTCTCCTCGCTGCTGCTGAAAGGCCTGCATGGTTGCTGTCACCCATTCCACAAAGGCCTTCACGGGCGGGCGGCGGAAATGCGGGGCGGGGGCGACCAGATGATAGGCGTCATAGATGGCCGTCTGCGGATAGGGGCGCACCAGCCGGCCTGCCGCCACATCATCGGCGGCCAGGATCGTGTCGCCCAGGGCCAGACCCTGCCCCGCCAGGGCCGAATCGATGGCATTGCCGGCATCATAGAAGCGGGTGCCGCGCAAGGGCGCCGTCACCACCACGCCCGCCGCCCGGAACCAGCAATGCCAGGGCATGTCCATCTCCTCCAGCAGCAGGTCGCCTTCCAGCAGGCGGGCCGGATCGGCGGGAAGCCGTGCGGCCAGTTGCGGGGCGCAGACGGGGAAATTGACGACCACGGACAGAAGCTGGGCCTGCAACCCCGGCCAGGGGCCGCTGCCATAGCGGATGCCCAGATCGGCCCCGCCCTTGCGGAAATCGGCGGCCACGCGGGTGGCATCCACCACGACCTCCACCTCTGGATGGCGCGCGCGGAAATCGCCCAGGCGGGGGATCAGCCAGCGTTGGGCAAAGGATGGCTCCACCGACAGGATCAGGCGCGACCGCCCGGCCACGGGCGGGGCCGCACGCAACAGGCCCGTCGCCCCCTCGATCAGATCGAAGGCCGCCACGGCGGCATCACGATAGGCACGGCCCGCATCGGTCAGCATCAGGCCGCGATTATGGCGGGTGAACAGGGTACAGCCCAGCCAGGCCTCCAGATCCTTGATCTGCCGCGACAGTGCAGGGTGGGCCACGTTCAGTTCTTCTGCCGCCCGGCTCAGGCTTTCATGGCGGGCCGCCGCCTCAAAGGCGCGCAGTTGGGTCAGGGGTGGCAGGCGGCGCATCGTGATCCCCGCAAGGTCAATCTCCCAGGGCGACAACTGTCGCCTGAGGGTACAGATGTAACTAAAAATTACAGCGACTGTATTTGATTGATATTCGACGTCAAGCGGGGCTTCCGCGATGATGGCGCCAACGACATTCCATCCCTTAACCCAAGGATAATCGCCATGTTGCGCCGCACCTTCATCCAAGGACCTGCCAGTTGGCCCTTCGCCACGCTGTTCAGCCTTCTTTCCTGCCGTTTTTCGCCGATTTCCCCCTGCCAGCGGCATTGACAGGGGGGGTGGTTTGCGGCAGTTGAAAGGCACCCCAGTGCCGGGCGGACGGCCGCCCAATGCCTGATAGATTGCCGGGACTGATCAAGATGACCGACGTCGCCAACGCCGACGCCCCCCAGATGCCGCTGCTGTACAAGAACCCCGTCGCCGTGAGCGCGCAGCATCACGCCGATGTGAAGGTCAAGCGCAACCGCACCTTCCGCTATTGCGCCAATATCCACGCCGTTCCGGTGCTGGCCGAAGAGATGCCGCAGCTGCAGAACCATTATCCGCTGGTGTTCGGGCCCGGCCCGTCGGCCGGCGTGATGGCGCTGCTGGGCTTGCGCGCGGGCGAGAACCTGTTCATCCGCGAGGATGGCACCTGGGCCTTCAATTCGCAGATCCCCGCCTATATCGGTCGTTATCCGTTCATCCTGGTCGAGATGCCGGAAGACAAGCGCCTGGTCCTGATCATGGAAGAGGATGAGGAAATCCTGGTTCGCGGTGAGGGTTCCGAGGGTGACCTGCCGCTGTTCAAGGATGGCAAGGGCACCAAGGAAGGCGAAGACATCCTGAATTACTGCGTGGCCTTCAACCAGTCGGCCCGCCAGACGCAGCTGTTCTGCGAAGAGGTGGAGAAGCTGGGCCTGCTGGTCGATCAGCGCGCCGAGGTGGTGACCCCGGAAGGCAAGCAGCTGTCGCTCTCCGGTTTCCGCGTCATCGACGAGCAGAAGTTCAACGAGCTGCCGGACGAGACTTTCCTGGAATGGCGCAAGCGCAACTGGATCGGTCTGGTCTACGCGCATTTCGTGTCGCTGGGCCGCTGGCAGAACCTGATCGACCGCCTGCCAAAGGGCGTCTGATCACCCTTGCCAAGGGACTAAGTCTGAAAGCCCCGGCGGTCCATACCGTCGGGGCTTTTTCTTTGCTGCTTACCCGGTTTCCTGCCCGTCAATGACCGAAAACCCATACGGAAGAAAGATGCAGGGCCTGTGGGGCCGGGCTATACTGCCGCCATCGACGCTTCCGGCGCTGGCCGGGGCAACAGGTCCGGGTCAACAGCGGCGGTGGCCACAATGAATCTTGAACTTCGCACCTTCTCCATCCGCGATGCCGCCGCCGAAGAGGATGAGCAGCGAATTGCCAGCTTCCTGCGGACGGTGGATGTGGAGCGGATCGACACGGCCTATGCCGATGCCGGCTGGCGCGTCCTGGTCCATTACCGCGACCTGCGCCGGCGGGAGGAGCAGGCCCAGATCGAATCGGCCATCCAGGCGGCCCTCAATGGCTGGCGCGGCGATGTCGCCCGGTCGCAGGGTATCAGCCGAGACGAGGTGTTGAGCAACAATCTGCTGGCCGAGGTGGCGCGTTTTGCCCCCACGACAGAGGTGGAACTGTCCGTCATCGCCTCCAGCCTGGGCGAAAGCAGCCACAAGCACGGGGCCGCCATCGTCGCTGTCGTCCGCCAGACGATGGAAGAGCTGACGGGGTGAGTTTGGCCTATCGCACAACAAAAAAGGCCGCCCAATCGGGCGGCCTTTTCTGTTGGGATCGATAATCCGATCAGACATCCAGCAGGATGCGTTCCGGGTTCTCGATGCATTCCTTGACGCGCACCAGGAAGGTCACGGCCTCGCGGCCATCAATGATGCGGTGGTCGTAGGAGAGCGCCAGATACATCATCGGGCGCACTTCGACCTTGCCGTTCACCACGACGGCGCGGTCCATGGTCTTGTGCATGCCCAGGATGCCCGACTGCGGCGTGTTCAGGATCGGGGTCGACATCAGCGAGCCATAGACACCACCGTTGGAGATGGTGAAGGTGCCGCCCGACAGGTCTTCCATCGACAGCTTGCCGTCGCGGGCCTTCTTGCCCAGCTCGCCAATGGTCTTTTCCACGCCGGCAAAGGACAGCTTGTCGGCATCACGGACGACCGGAACCACCAGACCCTGCGGCGTGCCGACGGCGACACCGATGTCGTAATAGTTCTTGTAGACCAGATCGGTGCCGTCGATCTCTGCGTTGACCGCCGGCAGTTCCTTCAGGGCGACCAGGCAGGCCTTCACGAAGAAGGACATGAAGCCCAGCTTCACGCCGTGCTTCTTCTCGAACGCGTCCTTCAGCTGGTTGCGCATGGCGATCACGTTCGTCATGTCCACCTCGTTGAAGGTGGTCAGCATGGCGGCGGTGTTCTGCGCTTCCTTCAGACGCTCGGCGATGCGCTGGCGCAGGCGGGTCATGCGGACCCGCTCCTCGCGGTCGGCCTTGGCGCGCGGACCCGACGGGGCCGGGGCGGCCTTGGGTGCCGGGGCCGGGGCGGGAGCGGCGGCCTTCGGCGTGTCGATGGCGGCCAGGACATCGCCCTTGGTCACGCGGCCATCCTTGCCGGTGCCGGCAATGGCGCCGGTATCGATGCCGTTATCGGCGGCGATCTTGGCGGCGGCCGGCATGACCGGGGCCGACTGCACGGCGGCCGGGGTCGGGGCGGCGGCGGCCACGGCGGGGGCCGGAGCGGCGGCGGCAGGGGCGGGTGCAGCACCCGAACCGGCACCGATCACGCCCAGCAGGGCGCCGACGGCGACATTCGTGCCTTCGGCGGCCACGATCTCGGCCAGCGTACCGGCGGCCTGGGCGTTGACCTCCAGGGTGACCTTGTCGGTTTCCAGTTCCACCAGCGGATCATCGACATTGATGGCGTCGCCGACCTTCTTCAGCCAGCGGGCAACCGTCGCTTCCGTGACCGATTCGCCCAGCGTGGGCACCTTGATTTCCGTCGCCATGTTCTGTGGCCTTCGTGTTTGGATGGTCTTTGTCGGGGATGGGGAAGCCGGCGGATCAGACCGTCAGCGCTTCGTCCAGAAGCTTTGCCTGCTCCTGGTTGTGGCGCTTCAGCATGCCGGTGGCGGGGGCTGCCGAATCCGGACGGCCCGCATATTTCGGACGACCAGCCTTATGGCCGATGCTGGTCAGCACCTTCTCGATACGGCGGTCGACGAACAGCCAGCCACCCTGATTCTCCGATTCCTCCTGACACCAGACGATATCGGCATTCGGGTACTTGGCCAGTTCCAAAGCCAGCGCATCGCCGGGGAACGGATAGAGCTGTTCCAGGCGGACGATGGCGATGTCCTTGACGCCCCGGTTCTCCCGCTCCTGATACAGGTCGTAATAGACCTTGCCGGAGCAGATGACGACGCGGCGGATCTTGTCATTGGCGACCAGATCGACACCGGTTTCATAAAGAACGCGGTGGAACGTCTGATCGGCGGAGAACATGGCCAGCGGCGACACCGCCAGCTTGTGACGCAGCAGCGACTTCGGCGACATCACGATCAGCGGCTTGCGGAAGTCACGGCGGATCTGACGGCGGAGCGCGTGGAAATAGTTGGCCGGGGTCGTGATGTTGCAGACCTGCCAGTTATCCTCTGCCGAACCCTGCAGGAACCGCTCCAGACGGGCGGAGCTGTGTTCCGGACCCTGGCCTTCCATGCCGTGCGGCAGCAGCATGACCAGACCGGACATGCGCAGCCACTTCGATTCGGCAGAGCTGATGAACTGGTCGATGATGACCTGGGCACCGTTCACGAAATCACCGAACTGCGCTTCCCAGATGGTCAGCGCATGCGGTTCGGTCAGCGAGAAGCCATATTCGAAGCCCAGAACGGCGGCTTCGGACAGCGGGCTGTCATGGACTTCGAAGCTGGCCTGGGTGCCCGGACGGATATGGTTCAGGGGAACGAACTTGTTCTCGTTCACCTGATCGACCAGCACGCAATGGCGGTGCGAGAAGGTGCCACGGCCCACATCCTGACCCGACAGACGGACCGGATTGCCTTCCAGCAGCAGGGTGCCGAAGGCCAGCGCCTCTGCCGTGGCCCAATCGATGCCCTCGCCGGACAGGATGGCTTCCTGCTTGGCCTTCAGCTGGCGCGCGACCTTGGAATTGACGTTGAAGTCATCCGGCGTCTTGCACAGCGCCAGACCCACTTCCTTCAGCACGTCCAGGCCAACAGCGGTGGTGCCGCGCGCCACATCGGCGGGCGCCGGGGTCAGACCCGACCACTTGCCTTCCAGCCAGTCAGCCTTGTTGGGCTTGTAGGAGGTGGCGGCCTGGAATTCCTGCTCCATCTGGGCATTGAATTCGGCGACATAGCCCTCGCCCTCGGCCTGGGTGATCACGCCTTCATTCACCAGTTGCTGCGCATAGAGCGCGCGGGTGGTGGTCTGCTTGGCGATGGTCTTGTACATCAGCGGCTGGGTGAATGCCGGCTCGTCGCCTTCATTATGGCCCTGGCGGCGGTAGCAGACGATATCGACCACGACATCCTTCAGGAACTTCTGACGGAATTCGATGGCGATACGGCTGACATGGATGACGGCTTCGGGATCGTCGCCGTTCACATGGAAGATCGGGGCCTGGATCGACTTGGCCACTTCCGTCGGGTACGGGCCGGAACGGCTGTACTGCGGCGCGGTGGTGAAACCGATCTGGTTGTTGATGATGAAGTGGATGATGCCGCCGGTGCGGTACCCCTTCAGTTCGGACAGCAGCAGCGTTTCCGGCACCAGACCCTGGCCGGCAAAGGCCGCATCGCCATGCAACAGCACGCCCAGCACGTTGGAACGGCTTTCGTCCGACGGCGGCACCTGACCGGAGATCTGGCACTGCTTGGCGCGCACGCGGCCACAGACGACCGGGTTCACGACTTCCAGGTGCGACGGGTTGGGCGACAGGGACAGGTGGATGGTGTTGCCATCGAAGTCACGGTCGCTGGAGGTACCCATATGGTACTTCACGTCGCCCGAACCCTGCACATCCTCGGGGTTCGCGGGGTTGCCCTGGAACTCGCTGAAGATGGCCTTGAACGGCTTGCCCATGACATTGGCCAGCACGTTCAGGCGACCACGATGGGCCATGCCCAGCACGATTTCCTTCAGGCCCATCTGGCCGCCGCGCTTCATCACCTGCTCGATGGCCGGGACCAGCACTTCGCCGCCTTCCAGGCCGAAGCGCTTGGTGCCCGTCCACTTCACCTGACAGAAGCGCTCAAACCCTTCCGCCGCCGTCAGGCGCTGCAGGATGGCCTTCTTGCCATTGACGGTGAAGTCGGTCTGGTTGCGGATGCCCTCGATGCGCTCCTGGATCCAGGCCTTCTGCTCCGGGTCCTGGATATGCATGAACTCCACGCCGATGGAGCCGCAATAGGTGCGCTGTACCGCGTCCACGATCTGGCGCAGGGTGGCGGTTTCCATCCCCAGCACGTTGTTGATGAAGATCGGGCGGTCCAGATCGGCCTCGGTGAAGCCGTAATGGCGGTAATCCAGCTCCGCATGCTCGGCCCGCTTGTCCATGCCCAGCGGGTCCAGCTTGGCCAGCAGGTGGCCGCGGACGCGGTAGTTCCGGATCAGCATCAGGGCGCGCAGGCTGTCCAGCTGGGCGGCGCGCACCTGTTCGGCGGTGAAGCCCTGCACCACGGGCGCGGCGGCGGCCGGGGTCGGGGCGGCCTTGTCACCCTTGGCCGCCTTGGCCGGGGGCGGGGCGTCCGGATCGGGTGCCCCGATCACCTTGGCGGTGGCTTTCGCCCACGACGCGCCGTTCAGTTCGGCCAGGATGGCGTGACCATCATCGCCCATTTCGGCGAAGAAGGACTGCCAGCTGGCATCGACCGAGGACGGGTCCTGCCGGTAACGGGCGTAAAGTTCCGCGATGAAGGTGCCGTTGGCGCCGAAGAGGAAGGACAGGCGCTCGCTCGGTGCTTGATCGTAGGGGGCCATTTGGGGTTCCGGTCGGAAAGGCCGCGACGTTGGATCGCCGGGGCCGGGTGCAAAGGCTTGATAATCCGCGACGGTTTTACGTCAGTGCATCGGTGTCATCAACATGCAGGTCTGCCGTGGCAGCCTTTTGCCGTGAGCACGGGTAGCATGACCAGCCGGACAAAGGTCGATTGAAAACAGACCATTCGTGCTAAAGATGGTATCGACCGGTGCCAAATCCAGGGAAAGTCAGGGAAAAATCGCCGATGAGCCGTCAGCCCCGTGCCGAACTCGCCAAAGCCGTCCTGCATGAGGCGCGCAAGCTGGTCGCCGATCACGGGCTCTCGGCCCTCACGGCACGCACCCTGGCACAGGCCGTTGGTTGTTCGGTTGGAACATTGTACAACCTTTACCCTAATCTGGACACGGTGCGCCTGCACCTGAATGCCGAACTCCTGGACCGGTTGCAGGTGGTGATGGCGGCGGCAGACGAGGCGGTGGCCGCCGACGCGGCGGTGGAGACGCGGCTGCTGGCCCTGGCCAAGGCCTATCTCAGCTTCGCCCGCTCAAACCTGAACCTGTTCCAGACCCTGATCGACAACCGCCCGCCCGTCCTGACCGAGCCGCTGCCCGACTGGCTGCTCGAACGCATCGTCCGCCTGCGCCGGGGGATCGAGATGGCCGTGGCACCCCTGATCCCCAATGCCAGCCCCGACCGGCTGGAACGCGCCGCCGCCACCACCTGGGCCGCCGTCAACGGTCTGGTGGAAGGCATCGTGTCCGGCAATCTGGCCCCGGTCAGCAGCGCCGACCCGGAACTGATGATGGCCGAACTGGTGGAAACGCTGGCGGCGGGGCTGCGGGTGCGGGGGTGATGCCGCGGCCGTGTGGTGGCGGCCACAATTCCGGCCATCTTGGGGGTCATCATCCGATGGTTGCCCCATGGTCCCCGCCGGGTCAGGAACCGTCCATGACCATCGCCTATGCCTTTCGCCCCCTGCTGACCGCCGGCATGCTGGCCCTGTCCCTTCCCGCTCTGGCACAACCGAGTGCGCAGACGACTATCCGGGAGGAACAGGTGGTCAAGGTCGATGGCAGGGCAGAAGTCTGGCGCCTGTCCTGGATCGGCCCCGTCAAACCCTTCTGCGGTCCGGATTCGGGCGACGATGTCATCACCATGCCCTGCAGCGGCTTTGCCTATGGCGAACAGGGGCGGCTGGTCCTGTCGCGCACGCTGCCGGGCGGTCAGCTGGATGACCGGCTGGACCTGTCCCCCCTGTTCGCCGGCAGTGACCTGACCGACCACGAAGGCAATGCCGTGCTGCCCCGCTGGCCCATCCTGGACGAAGATACGCACCGGCTGGTCGCGGACGATGCCACGCTGGCGGCGGAAATCCGGGCGCGCCCGCCTGTGGCGGTCATCAAGCTCGTCGATTACGACCGCGACCGCAAAGCCCAGGAATTCCTGATCCAGACGGATGTGCAGCCGGGCGGCAAGCGCTTCTACGTGGCCGTGGGCGTGAACCGGACCACGGGCAGGCTGGACTGGCTGCGCTCTGCCGCCCGACCGGACCGCCCCCTGGTCCTGAACTGGGCCGCGTGGCAGGCGCTGGCCAAGGGGGCGCAGAATATTGATGTGGTACGCTGGGATTGCGGCGATCATGGCAGCGAGGTTCTGGAAACTTATCGCCTGTCGGTCAATGCCGGGCGCATTGATGTCCGTCTGCGCACTTTCGCCTGTGCCGATGCGGGTGGAAACGGCGGCCTGCAGAAGGAGGAACCCTATTGAGTCTGGCACACCGAACGGCGGTAACCCTGCTGCTGGCCCTTTCCCTGGTTACGCCCGCCCTGGCGGCCGACACGCCGGACGTTCCGGCAGGGTTGTTGTCGAACCGGCTGTGCGGGTCGTTGACGGTGGCCATCGACTCGGTGCCTGGCAAGGGGCCGGCCTTTCTGCGCAGTTTCGATCATCCATCGGGGGCGGGCGCGCCGGCGGAGGATGCGCTGAAGAACGCGGCCTTCACCTATGACAATGCCCTGGCCGCCATCGCCCTGGTCGCCTGTGGCCGTGCCACAAAGGCGCGGCGTATCGGCGATGCGCTGCTGTCGGCGGTGGAGAATGACCGGGCGGGGCCGCAGGGTCGGCTACGCACCACCTATCGCGCCGGGCCGCAGCAGGAATTCCCCATCCCGCCCAATGGCTGGTGGAACCAGAAGGCCGGGCGGTGGGAGGAAGATGCCTATCAGGTGGGAACCGCCACCGGCAATGTCGCCTGGGCTGGTCTGGCCCTGCTGACCCTGGCCGATGCACTGAATGAGCCAAAATACCGGGCGGGGGCCGCCAAGCTGGGTGGCTGGGTCCTGGCCCATACGCGTGATGCCAAGGGGCCGGGCGGCTTTACGGGCGGGGTGCATGGTGACGGGACGGGCACCCAGGCCCTGACCTGGAAATCGGTCGAACATAATACCGACCTTGTCGCCCTGTTCGGCTGGCTGGAACGGGCCGGCGTGCCGGGTGGCGACTGGGCGTCGGGAAAGGCGGCGGCGCTGGGTCTCCTGAATGCGCTATGGCAGGCGGATGGGGGGTACTTCCCGACCGGCACGCTGCCCGATGGCGTGACCGTCAATGACGGCAATTCCGGGCTTGATGCGCTGCTCTGGCCCCTGCTGCTGCCCGAGTCGCCGCGTGATTGGCGCCGGGCGCTGAACCGCGCCAATCAGGTGCATGGCGTGGCCGGCGGCTATGATTTCAATGGCGACCGCGACGGCGTCTGGGTAGAGGGCACGGCGCAGGCGGCCCTGTCCTGGGCGTCCGTGGGTGATCGGGAGCGGGCGGAAAAGCTGCTGGCCGGCCTGATCGGTGATATCAGCCCTGGCGGCTATCTCTGGGCCACGCGTGGGGACAAGGTGTCCACCGGCTTTGCCATCGGCCCTGACAGCAAGGGGGCCGATTTCTTCTATTACCGGCAGCCGCATCTGGGGGCCACGGCCTGGGCGGTGCTGGCGGCCACGGGCTGGAACCCGTTCACGGGCAGGACCATCAGCCCTTGATGATGGGGGCATGCTTCTGGGATGCTGCCGCCATCGGCAATCCATAAAGAAGAAGCCCCCATGCGCCTGACCCTGCTCGCCACCGCGGCCCTTCTGGCCCTGTCATCGCCCGCCATTGCCCAGGACGCGCCCAAGCGCGCCACACCGGCAGAGGTGCTGGCGGCATCGCCCGCCGGCGACTGGCGCGTGCCGGTACCGGAGAATACCTTCTATATGGACCTCCCCGGCGGGCGCGTGGTCATCGAACTGGCGCCCGCCTTTGCCCCGGTGCATGTGGAGAACATGCGCAAGCTGGCGCGGGAGAACTGGTACGAGGGGACGTTCATCGTCCGTGTGCAGGATAATTACGTGACCCAGTGGGGCATGCCGGACGAAACGCCCAAGCCCATGAAGACGGCCCTGGACAAGCTGGCGCCTGAATTCACCATCAAGGACGGGGCCAGAACCCTGCCCTTTGCCAAGCTGCCCGACCCAGATGCCTATGCGCCGGAGGTCGGCATTTCCGACATCTTCCCCGCCGCGCGTGATCCCAAGACGGGGGAGGCCTGGATGACCCATTGCTATGGCATCGTGGGTGTCGGGCGCGGGATGCCGCTGGACAGTGGCAGCGGGGCGGAACTGTACACCGTCATCGGCCATTCCCCGCGCCCCCTGGACAAGGTCATCACCCTGGTGGGCCGTGTCCTGAAGGGGATGGAACTGCTGACGGCCCTGCCGCGCGGCACGGGCACGCTGGGCTTCTATGAGAAGGTCGAACAGCGCGTGCCCATCACCGCCGTGCGTCTGGCGGCCGATGTGCCGGTGGCGGAGCGGGAAAAGATCGAGGTCCTGTCCGGCCAGAGCGAGACCTACACCAAATGGCGCGATGCCCGCCGCTTCCGCCAGGATGATTTCTTCATCCGCGCGTCGGGCCATATCGATGTCTGCAACGCCATGCCGCCGGTACGGGTGGTGAAGGGCTGAACGGGACGACCCGATACACGCCCCTGTCTTGCGGGGCGTGTATCGGGGATCACAATTGCTTGGGTGCGTTCAGGCCCCGCTTCTTCAGCGCCTCAATGAATTTTCCGCTGGCGCGCTGGGCAACAGCCTGACCCCAGGCCTGGCCAACAGCCATGGATTGCTGGGTCAAGGTCGGCAGGCTGTTCAGCATCTTGATGCCAATCGGCGTCTTGTAGAAATCGATGACCGCATCCATTTCCGCGACGGTGAAGTTGGTGGCATAAATGCCGGCTATGGCATCCATGAATTCCGGCATTGAGGCCCGGACCTCGGGCAGGAAATATTCTTCCAGCGCCTCTTTCACCTCGGCTTCGTGGCCGGGATTGGCATTGTTCACCAACTGACCGATCTGGCCCACCATGGCCGTGGTGATCTGATCACTCAACTTGGCCATACCTGTGATGGCGATCAACTCCCGGGCTTTCCCCATGCGGGCGTCATATTCGGCCTTGTCCGTCGCGGCCCAGGCCGGCGAACACAGCAGAGACAGCGCTAGTGACAAGGTGACAAGTAGGGAACGTACCACGATAGCAACCTCGATCTGAGCGGTTTGACACTCCCGTCAGCCTATCCAATGTCTCCCTATGTTGCCAGTATCGGCTGTCTATATTGCAGTAATCTCGCGTAGCGGGGTGATGTTTCATAGCCGCTTGGGCAGCGACAGGCCGCGTTCGCGGGCGGCCCTGGCGAAACTGTCCCAGGCCTTGTCGGACACACCCTCTGCCCAGGCCTGACCCAGGGCCATGCTCTGCTGGATGATGGTGGGTGACATCGCCACCAGCTTGCGTCCCACCGGCGATTTGTAGAACCCGATCATCTGATCCAACTCCGCCGCCGTGAAATGGGCGGCGTAGAGGCCCGTGATACCGCGCGACAGTTCCGGCAGGGCGGCGCGCGCCCTGGGCAGGAAATGGTCGCGCACCAGGGCCGTCACCTCCGCCTCCCGTCCTGGATTTTCATGGGCCAGCAGTTCCTCGGCCTGGCGTGTGACGCTGACCAGGGTCTGGTCGGCCAGTCCGGCGGCACCGGCCAGTTCCATCAGGGTACGGGCCTTTTCGATCCGGGCCCCATCATCCCCCTTGGCGACGGCATGGGCAGGCAGCAGCAGGGAAATCAACAGCGGGGCAAGCAGCAGGATACGCACGGCACGGCACCTTTGGCGGCGGAACTCTGACGCCAAGCCTACCCGCCCGGCATCAAACCGTCAGCACCGATCCGACGCGCAGGTCATAGCGTCCCTGGTGCTGGCGCAGACGGTTGAAATCAATCCGGGTCCAGCCATCTTCCCCGAACCGGGCCAGATAGGGACCGACCTGATCACGGGTCAGCGGCGCCAGGGCCAGGTATTGCTCCGTCCCGCCGGCGTTTGCGAAATCCAGCCCCTCCGCATGGTCGCGCAGCCAGGCCAGGGCCCAGGCCCCCAGCAGGAAATGCCCGCCCATGGACAGCACCATCCGTCCCGCCGCCACTTCGCGCAGGGCATCCTCCTGCCAGTTCAGGCCGATGATCGACAGGTCCTGTCCCGGTGTGCGGCCCATCGTGATGGCAGCATCCATGGCGCCCAGGGCCATATCGTCATTGGCGCACCAGATGCCCTGGGTCTGCGGCTGCCGGCGCAGCAGTGACAAGGTGCGGTCGCGGGCCTCCTCCCGGCTCCAATTGACGGCAACCTGATCCAGAAGCCGTGCGTCGCCGTCCGCCGCCAGGACCCGGTGCAGACCATCCAGCCGTTCCTGTGCCGCCGGTGTCGCGGTAATCCCGCCCAGCGCCAGCAGGGGCACCGGTCCCTTCCCGCTCGCGCGGCGCCGGCAATCCGCCACCAGCGCCTCTGCCATGGCAGCCCCGGCTCCAGCATTGTCGGCCAGCAGGCTACCCAGAAATAGGGGGCTGCGTTCACGCGGTCGGCCCAGCAGGGCCAGATCCTCCGCTGCCAGGCCGCTGAACGCCAGAATAGCCGGTACCCCCGCCGCCTGTGCCGCCGCCATCAGGGGGGCGGCGGTCCGGTGTTCATTGACGATGATCATGTAATCCGGCTGCTGCGCCAGAATCTCATGCCCCAGCGACAGGACGCGCTGACGGTCGCGCTCCGCGTACTCGGTCAGCAAGGTAATCTGGAACCGTTTCGCCGCCGCCCGCATGGCAAGATCGGACATCTGCCAGAAACGGTCGCTGGCCCGCCCCGGATTGACGAACCCGACGCGCAGATGACGCACCCCGTGATGCGCACGCACCGGCAGCGCCAGCCCGGACAGGGCGGCGGCGGCCAGCAGCAGGCGGCGTGACGGGTGGATGGTCACGGTACTCATATGTTCAGCGTCGGGGTGTAGGACAGGGGCCAACTATAGCCTATCTGGTGCCGTTGCACACAGGGGAATGTCATCCGTGATGAACCGCCCCCGTCACATACGAAGTCATGTTGCGGGGGTCACACCCCTGCACCCCTAATGCCCGTGACGGGAAAATCCCGCAGCGTTTTGGGGGGAAACAGATGGATATGCGTGCGGACCGGCGGTTCGACAGGCCGGAGCTTGATGTTCTGCGCTTCCTGGCCTTCGTCGGTGTTTTTGGTTTCCATTACATCGATTACGCGCCGTTCGACCGTGATGCGCATCCGGTGTTCATGGCCTTCTGCACCATCGGTGCTTTTGGCGTCTCGATTTTTTTCCTGCTGTCGGCCTATCTGATCACCGAGCTTCTGTATCGGGAACGGGCGGTGATGGGCCGTATTGATGTGAAGCGGTTCTTCATTCGCCGCATCCTGCGCATCTGGCCGCTTTACTTCACCATGCTGTTCGGCCTGCTGGCGCTGGGCCGGGTGGTGCCGAAGGTGGCGCCGGATAATTGGCTGGCCGTGCTGTCCTTCATCACCTTCACCGGTAACTGGTACGTCATGGACCGGGGCTGGATTGCCGGCTCCTTCGACCCGCTCTGGAGCATTTCGGTCGAGGAGCAGTTCTATCTGTTGATCCCCTTTGCCATCGCGTCCCTGCTGCCGTGGCGGATCGTTGCCATCTGTCTGGGTGTCATCGCCGTCTCCTATGCCACAATCTGGCATTACGCCACGCATCCGGTGATGGGCGACAATGGCATGTGGACCAACAGTCTTGTGCAGTTCCAGTTCTTTGCCGCCGGCACTCTGCTATCCGTCTTGCTGCGCGGTCGGGCGCCGGGCTGGGCCATGCCGGTACGTCTGGCGGTGTTTGCGGCGGGGTTGGGCTGCTGGTTCTGGGCACTGTTCGATTTCGGGGTGAAAAGCTGGGATGCCCATCCCACGCCGGTGGGTGCCCTGATCGGCTGGGGTCTGGTGCTGCTGGGGGCCGTCCTTTGCTTCCTGGCGCTGCTGGGTATGGACCGGCGCTGGGCGCCGCGCTGGTTGATCTATTGGGGCAAGGTCTCCTACGGGCTGTACCTGTTCCACTCCCTGGTTCTTTACCTGACCTTCGGTTTGCTGATGGGCTGGTTTGGCGGCCCGCAATTTCTGCAGCGCGATCCGGGCGGGCCGGCCTTATGGGTGGGCACGGTTCTGTCGCTGCTGGCCCTGTTCGGTCTGGCGCATCTGTCCTACCGCTGGCTGGAAATGCCGTTCCTACGGTTGAAGGACCGTTACGCCCTGGTGGGAAGATAGGACAGGACAACCCGGCAGAAAGCGCCGGGTTCCTTGCAGGGGGCAAGGGGATGTTGCGGAATGCAAGGCATCGACATTTCCCAACCCCTTGGAATCATTGAGACGCGCCGAACTGGCCCAGAGATTGCTTCGTTCCCGCCGTCACCAACCGACGGGGACCATCATGGACGGCGGCACGCATCTTCACCTTCTCCCTTCCCAGGACAGCCAGACGGAAGCCGAGGGCAGTTTTGCCCAGTTGTACCGTCAGGCGCATGGCAAGGCCGGCCTGTCGCGGCTGGGTGTGGGGGCGATCCTGGACTGGCTGACCCGCCGGGGCGGGGATGCGCAGGGCATCGATACGCTGCTCGACGATGGGCTGCCGTTGACATCGGACAATCGCGACCGGGTGAAGGGCAATCTTTTCCTGTCCTACCTGTTCCATGATCTGCGCGACAAGCTGCGGGTGCATATGGAGGCGGCGCGCGATGCCGGCGACGGCCCCTTTGCCCCCCTGCCCAACGGCCTGACCCAGCAGCAGAAGCTGAACTGGCTTCGCGCCCAGGCCTGTATCAGCCTCAATCTGGTGCTGGATGAATGGGCTGCCGATCTGGCGGGCAAGCCGGCGCCCGCCTGCCCCTTCGCCCGCATGGCCCGCTTTGCGAAGGGCTTCTTCAAGGGTTCCGCCCTTTATGCCCGCGCCGACCATGACATGGTTTCCATCTCCAAGACCGGCAGCAATACCGCCCTGCATATGTGCTTCAGCCTGGTGGAGGCGTCGCTGCACCTGGGCCTGGACATGGCGGTGCCGGCCTGGCGCGACGCCATGTGGCGCAGCCGCAAGGAGCTGAAGACGCTTGCCGCCGGTAGCCTGGGCATGATCGTCACCTTCCTGCACACCTCCAAGCTGGAGCCGGAGGGCGAAAGTGCCGTGAACCCGACAACGGGGGAGGCCTGCGCCTTCAAGGTGGAGCATGCACCCGATGGCGTGCGCCTGCGCCTGGATGCCCGGTCCATCACGCCGTTCAGCACGGGCAATGACCGGATCTACACCGGCTGCCCAGCCTTTCATGTGTCGGGCATGATCGAGATGTATCTGGATTGGGTGCTGGATCTGGCCATCCATCATGACCTGCATCAGCCCGAACGCCCCGTCATCGACCGTCCCTGGCCGCAGCGCTGGCACCATGGGATGGCGGCGGAGTAACTATGACGCCCAACGAAAAAGGGGATGCGGTGACGCATCCCCCTTCTCTTTGAGCAAAACCGTGCTCAAACCCGCATTAGCGGGTTCAGCCAGCGCAGGAAACGGCCCGTCAGGCGCAACGGCGCGTCGGTGAAGGCGATGCAGATGCAGTCGCCATCATCATCGGCAACAGGCCGGTGATCGACACTGGGGTCGGTCGCCGCGAAATCGCCGCGCAGGTAATGGCCGGTATCGTCGGAAAAGCCGCCGGCCAGCACCAGGGTGAATTCATCACCGCGATGGGTATGCTGTGGCATACCCATGCCGGACCGGATGCGCATCATCCGCACCGCGCCGCCACTGCATTTCACATTGGCCTCATGCAGGCCAGGGATGGTGCGGCGCCAGCGGATATGATCGATATCGCCGCCGATATAGGACCGCAGCGGTTCCGGCAGCACGGGTGCCGGCCCGACCGGGGCCAGACGCCGGCGCGGCGCCTCCGCCGGTGGTGGTCCGTCCAGGCGCGACAGAACATCGGACAGAAGGCCATCGCTGACCGCCATGCCGGCATCGGCCGACAGCAGGGCGCCGCCAATCGCCTCCATCCCCGCTACCTCTGCCCGGCAGTGCGGGCACAGTGCCAGATGTGTGGCAACGACCAGGGATGGCGCCTCTGCCAGGGTGCCGGCGGCATAGGCCAGCAGCAGGTCGCTGTCCGGGTGGTGATGCGGGGTGTTGGTCATGCCGTTTCCCCTTCCAGGCTGCCGGCCATCAGCTTGCGCAGACGGGCCACCGCCAGACGCAGCCGTGATTTCACGGTGCCCAGGGGCAGTTGCCGTTCAGCGGCGATGGCGCTGTGCGCCTTATCCTCGAAATAGGCCATCCTCAACAAATCCGCCTGTTCGGGCGGCAACTCCCGGATTGCCCGGTGAAGTTCCGCCGCCCTTTCTTCCACCAGCATCGTTTCCATCGATCCATCCGCCTCGTCCGGCACCAGGGCCGGGTCGTTGGGGTCGATGGTTGGCCGCCTGTCGCGTCGCAGCCGGTCGATGCGCCGGTTGCGGGCGATGGCGAAAATCCAGGTGCTGACCGCTGCCTGCGCCGGGTCGAAACTTTCGGCCCGATGCCAGACCGTGACCATCACGTCCTGGATCGTTTCCTCCGCCGCCCCCGCCTCCATCCCTGCCCGAAGCAGGAAGGATTTCAGCCGGGGGGCGAAATGCTGGAACAAAGCGACGAATGCCTGCCGGTCCCGCTGACGCGCGACGCGCGACATCAGATCGTTCAGCCGGTCGATCTCGGCCTGGTCGGTCTTCTGCGCGGTCATGTCCGGCTGTGGCATCCTGCGGGCAACAAGAAGAGTGTCCGCAACGGCCAACCCGTCACGTCTGATCCTTCCCTTGGTGCCCGGACTATAGAAGCCGCTGTGTCCCATGCCAATCTTTACGAAGGATGTGGCAGAATGGATCACAGGCAAGTCCGTGCCATCCGAAATTATTTATCTGGAGGCCCCTGTTCCAGTTCCCGCAGGTCGCGCCCCCGCGTCTCCCGCCCCAGTGCGGCGATCAGCAGCAGCGCCCCCAGGGTCGGCACCGCGATCAGGGCGGCGGCGATGCTGAAGGCCGGGACGGCGGCGGCCACCGACAATCCCTGTGCCATCAACCCGCCCAGCTTGCTGCACCCCGCCACCCAACCGGTGGCGCGCGCTCGCACGCGCAGCGGATAATTCTCCGCCGTGTAGGGCAGCAGGATGGAGATGACGCCCGACGATCCGACAATGACGAAGGTCAGCGCCAGCAGCGGGCTGTCCCCCGGCGTGCGCAGCAAAAACAGCAGCAGACCGCCCGCCATCATGGCCACCATCAGCACCAGCGACCATTTCGAACTCCACCGCGCATAAAGGAAGGTGGCCACGGCGACAACGGGGATGGAGATGATGGTGGATTTGGCGATGAGGCCGCTGGCCGCCGCCACGCTCAACCCTTCTTCCACCAGCGTTCCCGGCAGCCAGAGCAGCAGCCCGAAATTCACCAGCCCCCAGGCCAGTGCGCCCAAGGTGAGGGCCGCCGTAAGGCCCAGGAACCGGCCCTGCACGGGCGGGCTATGGGTGTGATCCGCCTCCGCCGCCACTTCCTCTTCTGTGGCCTTGTGCGCCACGGCACCGAACCGGGCCAGCATGGCACGCGCTTCCGCCCCCCGGCCCATCTGCTGTAGGAACCGCGCACTTTCCGGCAGAAGCGGGCTCATCGCCACCAGCAGAAGGCCGGTGGGCAGGTTCAGGAACCACATGATCCGCCAGCTATAGACCGGTTGCAGCATTTCCGACAGGAAGGAGGCCGCGAAATAGCCGCCGACGGCGCCGATGCCGCCGATCAGCACCAGCATCCAGCCGCGATGGCGTGTCGGCATGATCTCTGCCAGCAGCGCATAGGCCACGGGCAGCATGCCGCCGGCCCCCGCCCCCATCAGCAGGCACATGAAGACGTTCCACCAGAAATCCGGCATGGCCCCGCAGATGGAGGTGCCGATGAAGACGATGGAGGACAGAAGGATGGCGGCCCGTCGCCCGTAAATATCGGCCAGCGCGCCCCAGATGAAGGAGCCGATGACCGTGCCCGTCAATGCCGCCAGCGGCAGCCAGGCCACCATGGCGCGGTCCACCTGATACTCGGCCCGCATGCCGGGCGTGACGAAGCCCAGGCTGGCCGGCTTCATGATATCGATGATCAGGGCCAGGGCCAGCAGGCCCGCCATGCCCCAATGCGCCCGCGTCAACGGGGCATCTTCCGGTGGGGCGATGGTTTCGATGATGCGCTCATGCCGGGGCAGTTGCTTGGGCAGAAGGCCGAACGCGGCCAGCCCGATCCCCACCACGATCAGGGCCATGCCCCAGTACATCTCCGCATCCATGGGCATGCCGACCAGGACATAGCCCATGTCGGCGCCCATCAGATACATCGGGATGTGCAGCACGACGCCGACCGTCACCACGGCGCAGCCCAACCAGAATACCAGCGCATTGCGCCGGTCGCCGACGGCGGAAAGGGTCGTGGACACGTGATTTCCCCCCAGTATCCGGCAAAACCCGGCCCCCGCCGGTCCCGCCCCATATCCCAGGCCGATATAGGGCAGGTTTCCAATCGGCGAAAGCGGAATCATCGATGCCGCTTTACAGGCGCTAGCTTTCAGTTCCTCAAACGCCTGCGCCGCATCTGCGGCTTGGCTTCACGCGGCATGTGCCGCGCGGCGACAGTCGCCGCCGGAACTGTTTCCGGTCGCTCCGATGGGGGCTGGGGGGTATGCGTTCAAGATGGGGGTGCGGATGGCCGCCATCAATCAACTGCATGGCTTCTGTGACGAAACGCACATCGAACGTCGTTCAAATTCCGCTACACAGTCCTCACCGCGATGATGAATGACGGCTTCGAACAAGAAATCGCCACAATCGCAATAACGAGTGAGCCAAATGGTCCTCAAGGAAGCGCTGAACATTGGCGCCACAGATGAACTGTGCCTTGTGGTACCACATATGGAGAGAAAAATGTCGCGTATTGCTTCTGCCCTGCTTGGTGGTGTTGCTCTGGTCGCCGTTGGCGCCGCTCCGTCGCTGGCGCAGTCGCCCTTCGACGGTGCCTATGTCGGTGCCTTCACCGGCTACACGGACAATAATGCTTCCGCCGCTTCCGGTGCCGCCCGCGCCGATATCGACAGCGACGGCTGGCTGTATGGTGCCTATGCCGGCTACGGCAAGACCTTCGATCAGTTCTATTTCGGTGCCGAAGCCGAAATCGGCTCGGCCAGCCTGTCGGGCAATGCCGGCACGGTCGCCGGTCTGCCGACCAAGCTGGACGCTAATGAAAGCTGGGGTCTGTCGGCCCGCGCCGGTTACCTGCTGAATGACAGCACCCTGCTCTATGCCCGTGCCGGCTGGCAGCGCACCAATTACGACGTGACCGTCGGCACCGGTGCGACCCAGGTCAAGGCCAGCGATAACCTGGACGGCTATCGTCTGGGCGGCGGTCTGGAATATGCCGTGACCGACAATGTCCTGGTCCGGACCGAGTACAACTACGTCAACTACGACAACACCAACTTCCGTGAGAACCAGGTGCGCGTGGGCGTTGCCTACCGCTTCTAAGGTTTTCAGGAAGCGCTTCCCCCGTCCCGGACCGCAGCCCCACAGCGGCCGGGATGGTTGGCGGGCCTGAATCCGCCCTCATGACAGGCCCGCCCCGTCGCCCCCGGCACCGTCCCCACGGTGCCGGGGGCTTCGCGTTTATGGGCGCCCCGTGTTGGCGTGAGCGGCGTTCATAAATTTGCAGGCCTGTGATAGGGATCACATTGAACGGCGTTCATATCGCGATAGAGATGGGCTCAGAGGCAGCCGGCAGAGGTGCCGCACCGGCCCGGACCCAGGTCGATTTTGACAGGGGGAAGGGATGATCGGATGTGGGGCCGCGTTCTGTCTATCGAACTGCCTCTGACCTTTTCCCCCCGGCTGGCGGCCCCACGACAGCCGGGATGGGTGCGGGCCTGTCGCCCTCATGCGGGCCTGCTTGTCCCCCCGGCATTGTCCCCACAATGCCGGGGGTTCCTTTTTCAGCGCTTGCCCGCCACGGCGCGGTCGCCGACATAGGGGTTGCTCTGGCGTTCCTGACCAAAGGTGGACAGACCGCCATGGCCCGGCAGGAAGGTGACATCGTCACCCAGCGGGAACAGCTTTTCCCGACAGGAACGGACCAGATCCTCCAGATTGCCGCCGGGGAAGTCGGTCCGACCGATGGAACCCTGGAAAATCACGTCACCGACGATGGCGAATCGGGATGGTTCGTGGAAGAACACGACATGACCCGGCGTGTGGCCGGGGCAATGCAGCACCTGCAGGGTCAGGTCGCCCACCGTGACCGTGTCGCCATCGACCAGCCAGCGGTCGGGCGTGAAGGGCCGGGAATAGGGCATGCCGTAACCGGCCCCATGTTCCCTCAGCGCGATGATCCAGTAATTATCCTCAATGGCCGGCCCTTCGACGGGGACCTTCAACAGGTCCTTCAGGTCGGCCACGGCGGCGGCATGGTCGACATGACCATGGGTCACCAGGATGCGTTCGACCGTCAGCCCGTTCTGCGCCACAGCCTTACGGATTTCCTCCACCCCGCCGCCGGGATCGATCACGGCGGCGCGCAGAGTCTTGGTGCACCAGATGATGGAGCAATTCTGCTGGAACGGCGTGACCGGGATGATCACAGCCTTCATGGGGGGTGTCGCACTCATCCCTGTCTCACGCCTTCCGTCGCACGAATTTCAATGCCGTATGCGTGGGTGACACCGCGCATACCGTGTTGTCAACCAGCCCGGCACCGCGCCCGGCGGCAAACACATCCTCCTGGGTGATGTCACGCCGCCCCTTGGGATAGATGACCCACAGGCCGGATTTGGGGCCAAGCCCCACCGCCAGCCCGGCCACCGCGTCGAGATCAATGGGATGATCGGCCACCAGCAGGATCAGGTCGGCATCATCGCCACCATCGCCGGCCACCCCACCACGCGACAGTTCAGCAGCCAGTACGGGGTCGGGGGCCTGTCCGCGCAAGGCCACCCGCTGCCCCGGCTTGAACCCCAGCTTGTCCAGCACACTTTTAGGGTTGCGGATGCGGTGCAGCCAGTCGGCGGCCTTGGCGGCACCCAGCGTCAGGGACAGGGTGCCATCGGGCGTGGTCAGGACCAGATCGTCGCCCGCCACACTGCCCGCCGTCAGATCGGCCAGCATCAGCTTCACCCGCATCTCCCCGCGCAGCAGCAGATGATCACCCTCCAGTATGGCCTTGCCGGTGCTGGTGGTGCCGTTCCAGGTGGCGGTGACGGTGGCCTCTTGTCCCATGGCGTTACACCCTTGCTGCCAATTCCCCCAAACCCCGGTCGCGGATGCCCAGTTCAGCCAGATGGTCGATCAGGCTGGTCAGGTAATCGATATTGCGGCCCGACTGTCCCACACCCTGACGGATCAGGGCGGCGGTGCCGTCCAGGCCCAGGCGACCGCAATATTGCGGGTGGGCGGGATCGGCTGTGAAGGTCAGGGCCGATACATCGCCATCCGCCGTCCTTACCTGCAGCCGGCGCGGGATATAGACGCGGTAGGCCATTTCACGTTGCCAGAGATAATCCAGAACGCCGGGCACCGCATCCGCGGCGACCCGATAGACCCGGCCCCGGCAGGACCCGCCCCGATCCAGGCCCAGCACGGCGCCCGGTCGTTCGGGCGTGCCACGATGCTGATGGCTGTAGATGCAGAAGCCGCGATGGTAACCGCGCAGCAGCGCCTCACGCTGTTCCACGAAGTCAAAACCCGGATTCCACATCAAGGAGCCATAGGCAAAGACCCAGAGGTCGGTGCCGGGCGGATGGTCAAAATCGGGGACGGGGGGGCTGTCGCTCATTCCTGGTTGCCGGTTCCATCTCGCAATCGCAAAATGGTAACGCAAGCCCGCCCCCCGTGCCAACGCGGATATCCCCATGCTGCACCGTTACCGCCCGCTATTCCTGGGTCTTTCTGTCGCCATCCTGCTGTTGCTGGCCTATACGGCCTGGTGGTCGACCCTTGCCTGGCGGGTGCGCGCGGCCCTGGCCGAGGCCCCGGCCAAGGCAATGGCAGAAAAGGGTGTGCAACTGGACCTGCGCGATGCGGTGGTGGGTGGTTTCCCGCTGACGGTCAGCGTCGAGTTGTCCGGTGCGCGGGCGCAATGGCCCAGCGGGACTGTGCTGGAAACCGGGGCCGTGACGGCCAGCGCCTTTGCCTGGGCACCCACCGATATCATCCTGTCCTCTACCGCCCCCGTGCGCCTGGACCTGGCGGGATCGGCCCGGCATGAGCCGGTGGTGGGCGGTGCAGGAGCGGTGCGGGTCGAGGCCAGCCTGGGCCTGAATGGCAAGCCCAAGCTGGTCACGGCACGGCTATCCGGGGTGGAGGCTGCAATGAAGGCAGGCAATGGCCGTCTGAAGGCGGCCGACGCGATCTTGACCTGGACCGCGCCTGCCCAACCGCCCGTCGGCCCCACCGACAGCCAGGGCCAGACCAGCCTCCTGATCAGTAATCTGGACCTGCCGGGCGCGGTGCCTGCCCCGTTGCAGCAGCGGATCGAACAGGTGGCTCTGTCCTATGAACCGCGCGGGCCGCTTCCGCCCAAACCCAGTGTGGAGGGGATGACGGCATGGCGCGATGGTGGTGGCACGCTGGAAATCCGGTCGTTCCGTGTGTTGTGGAGCGGGATGGACCTGCGCGCCAACGCCACCCTGGCGCTGGACCGCGACATGCAGCCAGAAGGGGCGGGCACGGCGGAACTGTCAGGGGCCGATGCCCTGATCGATGTCATGGGCACCCGTGGCAACATCCCGGCAGACCGGGTGGCCGTGATGAAACAAGGTCTTAAAGGCCTGACACGGCGCAGCGATGATGGGCGCGACGTGTTGTCGGTGCCCATCACCTTGCAGAACCGGCAGCTTTCCGTTGGCCCCATCGTGGTTGGGGTGCTGCCGGTGGTGCCGTGGAATTGAGGGGTGGAGGGGACATTACCCCCGCGCCAGTTCCGCCGGGCTGCGGAACAGCAGGTCGCGGGGGCTGATACGGGCGATGAAGGCGGCGAAGTCGCGATCCTCGCCATGCACGGCATCGTGATAGGCGTCGAACAAATCCTCATAGAGCTGCAATTCCTTCAGCAGGGCCGTCTTCTGCTGGAGCGAGGCCTGTTCCATCAGGTCGGTATGCAGCATGGCCAGACCCGCCACCCGCCAGTCGGCACCGGCGAAGAACGGGATCAGCACCAGATTCTCATCGGCCTTGTTGCCGGCGGAAAAGATGATACGGCCCAGGCGCAGGGCGCGGCGCTTGCTGCCCGTGGCGGCGCGGCCACCATCATAGCCCGATGCCTTGCCCGCCGACACGCCGATGCGGGCAGTGGCGGCCAGGACCGGCACCCCGTCCTTGCCCTCGCCCTTCAGCCCGTAAAGGATGCCGCCGGCGACATTGGTCAGGATGGAGGAAAACGCGATCAGGGTCTGGCGATCCGCCTCGGCCAGCGCCTCATGCGAGACGCCAAGCGCCGTCAGCGCCGTCAGGATGGTAGGCGCCACTTCCCGCGCGGGCCGCGAGATGCCGACCGTGACGGTCTTGGCCTGATGGCGGATGGTATCGACGGGGCGGCTGGTTTCTTCAAACAGCTTGCGCATCAGCTCCACCCCGCCCGACAGCAGGGCGGTGCGGCTGCCCGCGTCGGCGGTGGCGAGGGAGGTGGAGAGGGCGGCCAGTTGTGCCACGGCGCGCGGCGGCAGGGCCGCGTCCTGTTCGCCATCGGCCACACGGCGCAGTTCCACGGCGATGGCGTCGATGATGGGGGCCAGCGGACGGTCCTTCTCAACCAGCGCCTGTTCGATGGAAACACCCAGGGCGCGGAACCCCTGTGACCGGCGGTCGATGGCGCGGGCGGCGTGGAAGCCCCAAAGATGGCCGACCACGGTCGCCAGCACGAAATCCAGCCCAGCCCCCGCCGACGGCACGCGGATCACCGCCTCGGCATAGCTATCAAAGCAGGTTTCGCCCTTGGCGGCGATGACCAGCGGCTTGCCGGCATGGGCCTTGAAAATCGCCACTTCCTTGGCCGTATCCTGCGCCAGCAGGGGCGGCAGATCATTGGCGATGACCAGCGTCAGCGGCTCCGTCGACAGGTCGATATGCTTCTTGTCTTCGGTGAAATCGACGGGGATCGACTTGTAGCAAAGCTCTGACAGCTTGATGCGGATTTCCTCTGCCGCGATCTTGTTGGGGCCGTTGCCGACGACCGCCCAATAGCGGTTCTGCGGCGCGTAGCGTTCGGCACAGGCGGCGATCAGGTCTTCCTCGTCCAGCACTTCCTGAATGCGTGCGGGCAGCCCTTCAAGCGCCACCAGTTCATCATGGATCTGGGTGGGCGACAGGCTGCCCAGCGCGTCGGCAATGCACAGCGCCGTCAGCTTGCCCGCCGCCACCTGGCTGTAAAAGGCCTTGGTGCTGGCCACCGCCATTTCGATGTCCCGCCCGTCGCTGGTGAACAGATGGCTGTCGGACTTGCGGACCAGCGGGCTGTTGCGGCGGTTGACGATGGCGTGGATCCAGGCGCCTGACGCGCGGGCCAGATCGACGGTGCGGTTGGTGTCGGTGGTGGTGCCGGACTGGCTGATGGCGATGACGATGGCGTCATCCAGGCGCACACCATCCAGATCGGACGACAGTTCCGACGCCTTCGCCGCCTCCACATGGATCGACGTGCCGGGCAGGGCCTGACGCAGCAGATGGGCGACACCCATGCCGGCGATGGCCGCGGTGCCCTGGCCTGTCACGAAGATGCGGCGGATGGCGGGCTTTGCCGGGTCGGCCAGACGCCGGCGCAATCCTGCCCAGATGCCGTCGGGGCCAAGGTCGAAGCTGGCGGCGCGGCCCTGGCGGGTATAGCGGCCCACCAGCGTCTTGCGCACCGACGTGGCGCTTTCATGCACTTCCTTTTCAAAGAAATGCGCGAAATCGCCCCGGAAAATGTCGCGGCTGAAAATCTCGATGGTTTCGGGTTTCAGCTCTGTATCGGCGCCATCATCGATGGTGCGGGCACTGATCGCCGGTTCGCCATCCAACGTGGAGAGCGTCACCTGCAACCCGCCCTTTTCCACCTTGGCCATGGCGATAGAGGCGCGGGCGCGCGGGGCCAGACCGTAATTCTCCGACGCGATGATAAGACCGTCGCGAACCTGCGCCAGGAACAGCGACTGGCCGCTGCCCTTCTGCCCGAAATAAAGCCGCTGGGGCTGTGTCGGGTGCAACAGGCCGATGGCGACGGACCCTTCAAACTGCCGCAGCGCCGATAGGAAACGGTCGGGCGTGTTGGTACCCGGCGTCAGGCGGAAGGCGACGGGGATGATCTTGGCATCGGTGGTCACCTGGGCCGGCACCTCATGCCCGGCGGCGCGCACCAGACCGTCCTTCAGGCCCCGGTAATTGTCGATATCGCCGTTCAGGACGCACATCGTGTCGGCATCGGCGGCCAAGGTCGGGGCATTGTCGCCGGCCAGCCAGCCCGATTGCGGGTGACAGTTGGGCAGGTTGATGGCCCCGTGCGAGGCCCAGCGTGTATGGGCCAGGATTGCCACCTGATCGGCCTGCAAGGCGATGGACCAGAGCAAGGCGTCGGCCCGCACCTTGGCTCGCAGGGTGGCGCCATTGTCGCCCAGCTGCCCGATCAACTGCGCCACCTTATAGGTGAAGCGCGCGGTGGCCCCGCCATCGGGCAGGGCATGGATGGTGACAGCGCCATCGGCATCGAACGCGTCGCGCCCGGCGGATGCCGCCTGACGCCGCCAATCCGCCATCTGCCCATCCGACACGGGGCCGGGCAGGCGCAGCTGCACCGCCACGCCGGCGCTGTCAC
Source organism: Niveispirillum sp. (assembly GCF_052437035.1). NCBI lineage: Bacteria > Pseudomonadati > Pseudomonadota > Alphaproteobacteria > Rhodospirillales > Azospirillaceae > Niveispirillum > Niveispirillum sp. The sequence continues at coordinate 358,750 of NZ_JBQVOH010000004.1, read as the reverse complement.
GCCCACGCACCTCCAGCCGGTCCAGATTCTCCAGAACCTGTTCGATGGACCAAGCCGTGAAATGCTGGGCGCGGGCCGGGGTCGGCACGCCCCCGATCAACGAAAGGGTGCGGTCGATATTGGCCAGCACCTCGTTTCGCAACTGCCAGCCGTAATCGCGCAGACGCTCGGCGGTGCGTTCGGCGGCGGGATCACGGGCGATGGGGCTGGCCTTCAGCTCCGCCTCCAGCCCCTCGATCCGGCTGGCGGCCTGGGTCAGCCGGTCGCGCAGGTCGGCGCGTTCCACCAGCGCCAGATGCGTGGCAAAGGCCATCAGGTCGTCAAAGCGGGCATGCAGTTGATCCAGCATGGCATCAATGCCAGCCAGATGGCCGATCCCGGCATCGCGCAGCCCATCGGCCAGCAGGGCGATCCAGGAGACGTCGTTATCCTGGTGCCAGGTCAGGTTCGACAAAAAACCCGCAATGCCGCACATGTCCAAAATCCCTTTGTAAAGATACGCCGCCTTGATACCCCGAGGCCCCCGCCCGGTGCAAACAATGTGCATGCCCCTCGAAAGGGGCGGAATTGCGGTGATGGTGATAACGGGGAACGGAAAGGGCATGAGTGGTGTTGCCCTCACCCTCCCATCGGCTGGCGCAGACGGCCCCCTCCCTCTCCCACGTTCGTGGGCGAGGGGTGAAATTTAGCCCCTCGCCCGCATCGCGGGAGAGGGAGGGGCCCAAGCCGGAAGGCTTGGGAGGGTGAGGGTGCAACACCCTCTACCGCAGCTGCAACAGGTCCCACTTGTTCCCATAAAGGTCCTGGAAGACCGCGACGCTGCCATAGGCCTCGTGCCGTGGTTCCTCCAGGAATTGCAGGCCGGCCGCTGTCATGGCGGCATGGTCGCGTGCGAAATCGTCGGTATGCAGGAACAGGAAGACGCGGCCCCCGGCCTGATGGCCGATCTGCGCCTCCTGTTCCGGCCCTGCCGCCTGGGCCAGCAGCAGACGGGTTTCCGTGGCCCCCTTCGGGGCCATCAGAACCCAGCGTTTGCCGCCGCCAAGGTCGGTGTCGCTGACCAGCGTGAAGCCCGCCCGGTCACGGTACCAGGCGATGGCTTCGTCATAATCCCGTACCAGCAGGGTCAGGGCGCCGATGGCGGGCATGGGGTCAGTCGCGCAGCAGGTCGTTGATGGAGGTCTTGGACCGGGTCTGTGCATCCACGCGCTTCACGATCACGGCGCAGGACAGGGACGGGCCGGGGCTGCCGTCGGGCAGGGCCTTGCCCGGCAGGCTGCCGGGGACGACGACGGAGTAGGCGGGAACGCGGCCCACGAACACTTCGCCGGTCGTGCGGTCGATGATCTTGGTCGTGGCGCTGATGAACACGCCCATGGACAGGACGGCGCCCTGTTCCACGATCACGCCTTCCACCACTTCCGACCGCGCGCCGATGAAGCAATCATCCTCGATGATGACGGGACCGGCCTGCAACGGCTCCAGCACGCCGCCGATGCCCACGCCGCCCGACAGATGCACATTCTTGCCGATCTGGGCGCAGGAACCGACCGTGGCCCAGGTGTCGACCATCGTGCCCTTGTCGACAAAGGCCCCTACATTGACGAAGCTGGGCATCAGAACCACGCCCGGCGCGATATAGGCGCTACGGCGCACCACGCTGCCCGGCACGGCGCGGAAACCGGCCTGGCGCCAGCCGGCCTCGTCCCAGCCATCGAACTTCGACGGGACCTTGTCCCACCAGGACGCCCCGCCCGGCGCGCCGGAAATCATGGCATTGTCATTCAGGCGGAAGGACAGCAGCACGGCCTTCTTCAGCCACTGGTTCACGGTCCAGGACCCGTCCAGCTTTTCCGCCACCCGCGCCTCGCCGGCATCCAGCAGCGACAGGGCCTTGTTGACGGCGTCGCGCACGTCACCGGTGGTGGAGAAACCCAGATTGGCGCGGTCTTCCCAGGCCTGGTCGATGGTGCGGGCGAGATCGGCGAAGCTGCTCATCGCGGGTGGTCCTGATGTTCGGTTTAGGAAGGATCGGCGGGGACTTTGGGGGTGGGCACCCTGGGTGTCAACGAAGCCTCAAGCAAGGCGCCCATGCCCGCACGGTCGTTCGGGAAAACGCCCTTACCGCAGATGCGCCGTGATCTCGGCCAGCCATGCCTCCACATCGGCGATGACATGGTGCACATGGTCGCCGGGATGGATGTGGGCGCTGGGATCGGGGTGGGAATATTCGCTGTCGGTGCGTACCCAGACGGTCGTCATGCCGGCGGCGGCGGCCGGCAACAGATTGCGGTGCAGATCCTCCACCATGGCGGCACGGGCAGGATTGATCCCGAAGTTGCGGATCATGGTGGCATAGGGGGCGGGATCGGGCTTTGGCACGTAATCGGCGGCCACGATGTCGAAGATGCCGTCGAAATGATCGGCCACACCCAGCCGGGCCATCACATTTTCGGCATGGCGGACGGACCCGTTGGTGAAGATCACCTTACGTCCCGGCAGCGCCTTCAAGGCGTCGGCCAGCAAGGGCGATGGGGCCACTGGCGTCACGTCGATATCATGGACATAGGCCAGGAACGGTGCCGGGTCCATGCCATGGTCGATCATCATCCCGCGCAGCGAGGTACCGTGCAGCCGGTAATATTCCTTCTGCTTCAACCGCGCCGCCTCCCGCTCCATGCCCAACGCCTGGGCGATGTAATCGGTGATGCGTACATCGACCTGGGCGAACAGGTTACAGCGGGCCGGGTACAGCGTGTTGTCCAGGTCGAAGACCCAATGGTCGACATGGGCAAAACGGTCGGCAAGAGCGGCGGCCAGCGGGGTGGTGGCGGTCTGATAAGCGTTTGTCATGATTGTAACATGATCAACCGCCGATGTGACCGCAAGGGCAATGGACCGCAAGGCTCCGGTGCGTTACCACTGGATCAGCGAGAATTGGTTACCACGGGAGCGCCCCGGCCTTGTCACCCACCCCCGGCCCTGCCGATGCCATTGATATCGTGGCCCTGCCTGCCCTGCTGGAGGGCTGGCCCGGTCCCGGCCTGACGCTGGACGGGCAGGGGCAACCCCTGGCGTTGAATGCCGGCGCACGGCAACTGGCGGACCGGCATGATGGCTGGCTGATCGAACTGGGCCGCTGGGCCGCGTCCGGCGGGCCCTTGTCGGAACCGCACCGGTCGGTGCCAGTTGAAACGGGCAGCGGGCCGGGTGTCGTGGAATTCACCACCGTCCTTCTCACCGATGGCGGGGTGCTGTGCCTGGGCCGGGAGGTGACGCTGGAACGCCGCCTGCGCCACGCCCTGACCGAAAGCCGGCAGCGGTATAAGGATCTGGTCGATATCTCGTCCGACTTCGCCTGGGAAGTGGGGCCGGACGGGCGGTTTGTCTTCGTGTCGGCGGCAGGCGCCATCGGCTATCACCCCGATGATCTGATCGGTCGGCACCCGTCGGAATTCGTGCTGGGCGATTTCGCGGATCAGCCGCTGCCCTTCGATACCGCTGTTGGGATCGAACGGACGGAGGTCTGGCTGCGGGCCAAGGATGGGGAGGCGGCCTGCCTCATCTCCTCCGCCGTGCCCCTGGTCGGGCCGCAGGGCGACTGGATCGGGGCGCGTGGTGCCTGCCGCGACATTACCGAGGCGCGGGTGAAGGGCATGGAACTGGCCCAGGTCCGCCTGCGTGAGAAATATCTGGGCTATATCGTCTCCTCCACCCGCGACGACGTGGACCCGGCCAAGACGCTGGAGATCGCGGTGGGCGTGGCGGTGAATGCGACCGGGGCCGGTGGTGCCCGGCTTTATGCCCGCACCGGCGATGCCTTCGTGGAGGCTGCGGCCCAACTGGCCATGGCACCCAATATTGTGGAGGCCATCCCCCCCTTCCTGGAACAGGTGGCCGAACAGGCTGAACCGATCACGACATTGGTCAATGGCTATGGCATGCTGGCCACCCGCACCCTGTTCCGGCACGAGGTGAATGGTGCCATCCTGGTCTGGCGCGGTGATGGGCTGGACTGGAGCGAGGATGATTTCTCGATGATCCAGGCCATCGCCGATCAGGTGGGCGTGGCCGTGGCCCAGGCCCGCTACCAGGAACGGTTGAAGACGCTGTCGGAACGTGACGGTCTGACCGGTCTTTACAATCGCCGTACTTTCATGGAACTGCTGGAAAGCCGTCTGGACAAGCAGACGGGGGGCGGGTCTGCCCTGCTTTACTTCGATCTCGACAATTTCAAGGCCGTGAACGACAAGCTGGGTCATGGGGCGGGCGATGATGTGCTGCGCGCCGTGGGTGAGTTGTTGGGCACGCTGGCCCGGCCCAGCGACCTTTGCGGTCGTCTGGGCGGGGATGAATTCGTGCTGTGGATCGACCGCGTGGACGAGGCACAGTCCGTCGCCGTGGCCGACCGCCTGCTGCGCGAAGCCGCGGAATTCCTGCGTCCCCTGTCGGCCTCACCCGAAAAGCCCCTGGGCGTTTCGGTGGGGGTCGCGGTCTATCGCGGTGGCTCGGGCGAGTTGGCACAGGGCCTTGTCGACCGGGGTGACCAGGGTATGTATGCTGCCAAACGCATGGGCAAGGGCCATCGCGCCCTGTCCCCGGCCTTCACGGCTGATTGAGAACGGGATACGGTTCTTAAATGAAAGGTTCCACCCCCACCACGCCGCTGGATTACGATACGGCCAAGAAGCTGGCGGCCAGCGATGATGCCGGACAGCGCCGGATGGTGGCGTCGCGCGCCGATACCAAGCCGGAACTCCTGTTCTATCTGGCCAATGACGAAAGTGCCGAGGTGCGGCGCGAGATTGCGCGCAACAATGCCACGCCTCGCCAAGCGGATCTGCTGCTCTGCGGCGACCCGGACGAGGAGGTGCGGTCGGGTCTGGCGCGCAAGATCGCGATGCTGGTGCCCACACTGCCTGCCGACCGGGTGGGACAGCTTGAACGCATGACCCTCGACATTGTGGAGGCGCTGGCCAAGGATCAGGCCTCCGCCGTGCGCCGTGTGGTGGCCGAAACCCTGAAGGATCAGCCGGGCGCGCCGCCGCACCTGATCCAGCAACTGGCCCGTGACCTGGAACTGTCGGTATCGGGTCCCGTCCTGCGCTTCTCGCCGCTGCTGACCGATGACGATCTGCTGTCGATCATCGGCAGCCAGCCGATGGATGGCAAGCTGGTTGCCATTGCCCAGCGTGCCGGCCTGTCGGGCGGCGTGTCGGAGGCGGTGGCCCGCACACAGTCGGAAGCGGCGGTGGCGGCCCTTTTGGGTAATGAATCGGCGCAGATCCGGGAAGAGACGCTGGACCGTATCATCGACATGGCGCCCCGGTTCGAACCCTGGCACGGCCCCCTGGTCCGCCGTCCGGCCCTGCCGCCCAAGGCGGCGGCCCGCATCGTGGGCTTTGTCAGCGAACAACTGATGCGCGTGCTGGAGAACCGTACCGACCTGCCGCCTGATGTGCGTGCGGCGGTGCGCAGCGCGGTGCAGGAACGGGCGCGGAGCGCCAACAAGGGCGGTGGGGCGGAACCGCTGGGCATTGGCGATGACGAGCCGGAGGAGGCGCCCAAGGAGCGCCCCATGGACCGGGCGCGCAAGGCCCACGCTGCCGGCAAGCTGGACGAGGATATGGTGGCCGCAGCATTGACCCAGGGTGACCGCGCCTTCGTGCTGGCGGCACTGTCGGTGCGGGGCAATGTACCCATCGACGCGGTGGACAAGATCATTGGTGGGCAGAGCGCGCGCGGGGTGACGGCTTTGTGCTGGCGGGCCAAGCTGTCCATGCGCCTATGCCGGCAAATCCAGCTGCGGGTGGCGAACATTCCGCCGACATCGGTGTTGAATGCACGGGAAGGCACCCATTACCCGATGTCGGACAGCGAGATGAACTGGCAGCTTGAATTCTTCGGACTGAAGGCATGAGGCCATGAACGCCGCCGCTGACCCGGATACGGCCCCGCCGACCCATCCAGGCCCCGTCGGCCTGATGTCGGGCACGGCGGCCCGCCGGGTCATGCAGTCGCTGATGCGCACGGGCCAGGAGGCGCGGTTCATCGGCGGCTGCGTGCGGGATGCGTTCCTGGGTATCCAGGCCGCCGATATCGACATCGCCACACCGCTGGTCCCGGAAGAGGTGACGCGCCGGCTGCGCCAGGACGGTATCCGCGTCATCCCCACAGGCATTGAGCATGGTACCGTCACCGCCTTGACGGAGGGATCGTCGTTCGAGATCACGACACTGCGCCGTGATGTCGAAACCGATGGGCGGCGCGCGGTCGTGTCCTTCACCGATGACTGGCTTGAAGATGCCAGCCGCCGCGATTTCACCTTCAACGCCATGTCGCTGACCCCGGAAGGGGAGCTGTACGATCCGTTCGACGGGGTGCGTGACCTGAAGGGCGGTCGCGTGCGCTTCATCGGGCAGGCGCGGGAACGGATTGCGGAGGATGTGCTGCGCATCCTGCGTTTCTTCCGTTTTCATGCCCGGTTCGGCCAGGGGCGGCCCGACCCCGATGCCCTGGCCGCCTGTGCCACCATGGCACCGCTGCTGCCATCCCTGTCGGGCGAGCGGGTGCAGCAGGAGGTGATGCGCATCCTGGCCCAGGACCGGATGGTGGAGGTCTGGCGCCTGATGATCGATTGCGGGGTGGTGGCGCAGACCCTGCCGCACGCTACCAATGTCACGCGGCTGGCCGCACTCGACCGACTGGAATGGCTGGTGGGGGAGGCGCATCCCATGGCGCATCTGGCAGCATTGCTGCCATCGGGCCTGTCGGCGGCGGCGGATACGGCGGAACGGATGCGCCTGTCGAATGCCAACCGCGACTATCTTCTGTCGCTCTGCGCCCCGCCGGTCGATGTGCATCCCGACCTGACGGTCACCAGCCGCCGCCATGCCTTGCAGAAACTGGGGCCGGAAACCTACCGCGACCTGTTGCTGCTGGCCGCCGCGACGCGGGGAACGCCCGCCGTGGAACTGCTGGAGGCGCTGGCGGAGGCGGCGACCTGGGTCGTGGTGCCCTTCCCCCTGAAGGGCCGCGACCTGCTGGAAATGGGGGTGCCGCCCGGACCGGAGGTGGGGGTGATGCTGGCCTCGCTGGAAGGGTGGTGGGCGGCCCGTGATTACCGGCCCACGCGTGAGGATTGCCTGACCGAACTGTCCCGCCGTATGGCCGACCGGCAGCGCGATCAAGCGTCGCCTGCAAAATCATAAGGTAATCTAACCCTTTGGTAGCAAGCCAGATACGCTGTCCTGGCGGTATGGTTAAGGGCCGGCGGAAACCGCCGGATCGGGGACCGGGGGTAGTAATGAAATTATCGATCAAAGCGACCTTGCTGGCCGTTCTGGCTATGCTGGGGCTTGTGATACTGGCCAATGGCTTTGTGTCCTGGCGGGCATTGAGCGTGGCGCAGGCCGATCTTCAGGAAATCTATAATGGCCGCGTGGTGCCGCAGCGGGAACTGAAGATCATCGCCGACGCCTATGCCGTTTCCATCGTCGATGCCTCGCACAAGGTGCGAAACGGCAATGTCGGTTGGGATGAAGGCCTGGCATCCGTTCGCAAGGCGCAGGCCGATATTGCCACCGCCTGGAAAGGGTTCAGCACCGTTCCCCATCCGGACCCCAAGGAAGCCGCTCAGATCAAGGCCGCGTACGAGGCGCTGACCAAGGCTGACAAGGCGGTGGGCGACCTGATCACCATTCTGGCGGCAAAGGATGCGGCGGCCCTGGACCAGTTCGTGAAGGAACGGCTCTATCAGAGCATCGATCCCGTCTCCGGTGACATCTCAAACCTGATCGACACCGGTGTGGGCAAGGCCGGCGGTCTATATGACCATGCCGATGCCGCTGCCGATCGCGCGATTCTCCTGGCAGAGCTGCTGCTGCTGGTCGGTGCAGCGTCGATCGTGCTGGGCGTCTGGTCGGTGCTGAACCGGGTGGTGCGGCCTATGGCGGGCCTGACCGCGACGCTGGAGGTGCTGGCGCGGGAGGATTTCACGCCGGTGGTTCCCTTCACCGACAAGCATGACGAGATCGGGACCATGGCCCGTGCCGTGGACGTGTTGAAGCAGGGCGGGGCGGAGGCCCAGCGGCTGCGTGCCGATCAGGAACGCCAGCGGACCGAGGCCGAGCGGCAGAAGCGTGAGGCGCTGGAAGCCATGGCGCAGAAGGTGGAGGGTGAAACCCGCGCCGCCGTGGACCGGGTGGCGGGCCGTACCGGCGAAATGGATACCCATGCCGGCGCCATGGCACAGTCGGCGGAACTGGTTTCCAACAACAGCCAAAATGTGGCCGCCGCCGCCGAACAGGCCCTGCACAATGCCGAAACCGTGGCGTCCGCCGCCGAGGAACTGTCCGCTTCCATCCGGGAGATCAGCGCCCAGGTGGCCCACAGCGCGGAAGTCAGCAAGCTGGCCGTGGAAAAGGGCAACGAGACCCAGACCACCATCGCCACCCTGTCCGATGCCGTGGCCCGTATCGGGGCCGTGGCCGGCATGATCCAGGAGATTGCGGCCCAGACCAACCTCCTGGCGCTCAACGCTACCATCGAGGCGGCGCGCGCGGGCGAGGCGGGCAAGGGCTTTGCCGTTGTGGCATCTGAGGTGAAGAACCTGGCCACGCAGACGGCCCGCGCCACGGAAGACATTGCCCTGCAGATCGCCGAGATCAACAGCGTCACCAGCCGGTCCGTCGATGCCGTGCGCGAAATCGGTCGCACCATTGAGGAAATGGACGGTATCTCCGGCGCCATCGCCGCCGCCATCGAGGAACAGGGGGCAGCGACGCAGGAGATCAGCCGCAATGTGCTGCAGGCCGCCGATGCCGCGCGTGAGGTGGCGGCTCGTATCGCCGATGTCTCCAACGAAGCGGCGGCCACGGGGGATCGGGCCGGTACCGTCCGGGTAACCGCAGCCGACGTCGCCCATTCCGTCACGGACCTGCGGTCGGTGCTGGTCCGCGTCGTCCGCACCTCCATGGCCGAGGTGGACCGCCGTCTGACGCAGCGGTTCAAGGTGGATGCAGTTGGTACCATCACCATCGATGGCAGGCGGCATGAGGTCACCGTGCGCGACCTGTCAAACGGTGGGGCGCTGCTGTCGCCGGTGGCCGGTATCAGCCGTTCGGCACGCGGAAAGCTGTCCGTTCCGTCGCTCTCTCTCGAAATCGGTTTCCAAACCCTGGACACGGGCGAGGAAGGGCTGCATCTCTTGTTCACGATCCAGGGCGATGAACAAGCCGCCCTCGCCCAGACGCTGCGCCGTCTGGGGGCGGCGGCGTGACGGGAGGGGCCGATGCGGGCCAGTGACATCGACGGCGTGCTGGCTTTCTGGTTCCAGGAGGCGGGACCCGCCAAATGGTTTGGTGGCGGGCCGGACTTTGATGTGCTGGTGACACACCGGCTTCTGCCCGCGCATCTGGCCGCCGGCAATGGCGATCTGGCCGATTGGACGGAAAGCCCGGAAGGGGTGCTGGCCCTGTGCATCCTGCTGGATCAGGCGCCGCGCAACATGTTCCGGGGGACGGCACGGGCCTTTGCCACCGACCCGGTGGCCCTGACCATCGCCACCGATGCCATTGCCCGCGAACAGGACCTGATGCTGCCGGAGGATCAGCGCCTGTTCATCTATCTGCCGTTTGAGCATTCCGAACGGATCGAGGATCAGCGGCTGGCCGTGCGCCTGTTCGCCAACCGCACACGTGATCCGGCCCTGCTGGACTATGCCTGCCGCCATCTGGCGGTTATCGCCCAATATGGCCGCTTCCCCCACCGCAACGCCATCCTGGAGCGGGAAAGCACGCAAGCGGAGCTGGCCTATCTGGCCATGCCGGGATCGGGGTTCTGAAGACCCCGATCCCGTGACCCATGATCAGGCTGCTGCCTTGCGGGTATCGATCCAGCCTTGCACCACCTCCTCCAGGATCGGCAGGGTGACGGCACCGTTCGTCAGGACGGCGTCGTGGAAGCCGCGGATGTCGAATTTCGGCCCCAGCTCCGCCTTGGCCTTTTCCCGCAGTTCCAGGATCTTGTTCATCCCGATCTTGTAACCCAGCGCCTGACCCGGCCAGACGAAGTAGCGGTCAATCTCCGTCCGGTTGTCGGCGAGGGGGTTGGCGGTATTCTCGTCCATCCAGGCCACCGCCTGTTCGCGGGTCCAGCGCTTGTGATGGATGCCGGTATCCAGGACCAGACGGCCCGCGCGGAACAGTTCGGAGATGATGCGCCCAGCCTCCGACAGCGGTTCCTTGTAGAAGCCGTAATCCTTGGCCATGCGCTCAGTATACATGGCCCAGCCTTCGCCATAGGCGGTGTCCCAGGCGTACTTGCGGAAAGTGGGCAGGCCTTCTACCTCCTGCGCGATGGCGATCTGCATGTGATGGCCGGGCAGGCCCTCATGATGGCACAGCGCCTCCAGATCATGGCGCGTCTGCACCGACATGTCGTAGAGGTTGGCGTAGAAGACGCCGGGCCGCGTGCCATCGGGGGATGACGGTTCATAGAAGGCGCTGGGCGTGGCCTTCTCGCGATAGGCTTCCACCGGCTTCACCACCACCTTGGCCTTGGGCAGGGTGCCGAACATTTCCGGCAGACGGGCGGCCATGTCGTCGATATAGCGGGTGGCCGTCGCCAGATATTCCTTGCGACCCGCATCGGTATCGGGGAAGCGGACCGACGGATCGGTGCGCACGAAATTGAAGAAATCCTGCACGCTGCCCTGGAAGCCCAGCTTGGCCATGGCGGCCCGCAACTCCCCATGCAGGCGGGCGGTCTCGGCCAGACCCAGGGCGTGGATATCGTCGGCGGACATGTCCAGGCCGGTATGCAGCTTGATCTGCGCGGTGTAGAAATCGGCCCCCTGCGGCAGGGCCCAGACGCCATTGCTGTCCTTCTGCGTTGCCGCCAGATCGGCGACGGTGGCCAGGAACCGCTCATAGGCGGGCTTCACGCCCTGGACCAGGGCCTTGGTTCCCGCGGCGATCAGGGCCTTCTTTTCCGCCTCCGCGATGGCCAGCTTGCCCACCTTCTCCTTCAGATCGGCCAGAAGCGGGCTGTCCGCCTTGGCATCCTTGCCAAACGGGGCGCCGGTGATGACATTGCGCGCCGCCTCCGTTATGCGGCCAAAGCTGAAGGCGGGGGGCAGGACGCCGGCCTTGGCCTCCCGCCGCATATTCTCCGCCGCAATGTCGATAACGGCGGCAATCCCCTCCAGCCGCTTCACATAATCACGGGCATCGGCGGGATTGCTGACGGCGTGATAGCCGATCAGGAAGGAGGGGATGTCGGTATGGGCACCCTGAAGATGGCTGACGGAATAGCCATGATGGCGCCAGCGATAGGTGTCGAGGGCCCGCTGCAATTGCCCTTCAAACAGCTTGTACGAAACCCGGGCCGTGGGCGACAGGGCGTTGATGTCAAAGGCGCGCAGGGCCTTCAGCTGTTCAGCCGTGATCGACAGGTTCAACTGCTGGAACGCCTCATCCGCCAGGGTCCAGCTATCATGCGGGCCGGGCAGGCCCATGCGCGTGCGCTGTTCCGGGCTGCGGCTCAGATCATCCTGCCAGCACTTTTCCAGGAAATTGTTCAGTGCCTTGTCGGCGGGGCTGTCCTGTCCGGCCAGAGCCAGACGGGGCATGATCCCTTCCAGCGCCATGGCGGTGGCGGACAGGGCGAACAGGCCGGAAAGGGCGGTGCGGCGGGTGACGGCGGGCATAATGGCTCCGGTTATCGGTCTGGATATCTGGCCGCCATCCTTACCGTTTCCCGTCAGCGGGCCAAGATATGCATTGTAAACAGGCTGTAACGCAGGGTGCGGTTAGTTGGGGCGGCTGGGGCGGCCCTGGACCGTGTCGCTGCTGGGGCTGCGCATCACGCTTTTGCCGCCGTCGGGGTTGGGCGTGTCGGTCATGCGGTCCAGGCGGCGGTTGGGCGCATCGGGGTCGCCGAAAATCTTGCGCAGGCGATCGTATTCCTTACGGTGATTTTCCCATTCTTCCTGAAAGCTGGGCTCATTGCGCCGGCCATTGACGATGATCTCCTCCTCCATGGGAGGCTGCTCCTTGGCCTGGGCCGGCTGTGGCTGTGCGGTCTGCGCCTTCACGGCAATCGCCGTCATCAGCAGGAACAGCACGGCGCACAGCGCCAACAGCCCCGCCTCCAGCATGATCCGCATGGTATCCCGCCCCTGATCAACCACCCTGCGGTGCAGCATGTCACAGACCTATCTGCGTGAACATAGTTCAAAAGCAATAGAGAGGATCAATTAGCCGCCAGCGGCTCATACCAATCCGACGGCAGGCCCGCCAGATCGCGCGACAGGCCGTTGAAGGGGCGTTTCAGCTCGCCCTTGAAATGGGTGCGGACCAGATGCTGCCACCAGGGGCCGGCCTCCTGCCCCATGGTCTGCGCCGCCACCTGGAACCAGCGGCGGCCCGTGGCGACATGCCCAACCTCATCGCGCAGGATGATATGCAGGACCGCCACGCTTTCGGCGTCGCCGGCCCTGGTCAGGCTGTCGATGATGCCGGGCGTCACGTCTAACCCCCGCGCCTCCAGCACCATGGGCACCACGGCCAGCCGGGCCGCCAGATCATGCGCCGTCGCCTCCGACGCCTGCCACAGCCCATCATGGGCCGGCAGGTCGCCATAGGCGGCGCCCAGGCTGGCCAGACGGTCGGCCACCAGGGTGAAATGCAACGCCTCCTCATCCGCGACACGCAGCCAGTCGGTGTGGAAACTGATGGGCAGGGGCGTGCCGTCGGGCAGGGTGTGGAACCGGGCCAGGATGTCCCAGGCCAGATCAATGGCGTTCAGTTCGATATGGGCGATGGCGTGCAGCAGCGCGATGCGGTTGGCCACCGACTGGCCCTTGCCACGCTTGGGCATGTCCTTGGGGTGGCACAGTTCCGGCTTGGCCGGGCGCGCGGGCCGGGCCGGCGGGTTGGCGCGGCCCAGGTCGGTGATGGTGCCGTCCCGCCACGCCGCCGCGAAGGCACGCGACAGACGCGCCTTTTCCCGCGCATCGGCGGTGGTCAGGATTGTGACGGCGGCGGCGGAGAGGGTGGGGGGAAGCATGGTCTTCTGGCTTCAGGGGCGGATCGTTTTTGACTTCCCGGCGAAGGCCGGGACCCAGGGCCCCTCAGCGCAAACCGCTGCGCTGCCTGGCTCAAAGCTGCCGAAAGGTTGGGCGTGTGGCCCCTGGGTCCCGGCTTTCGCCGGGATGACGAAGGGGGGACTTTCCTTACACCGAAAAGCTTTCCCCACAGCCGCAACGCGCCTTCTCATTGGGGTTCTTGAAGGTGAAGCCGGATTGGAACTTGTCCTCGGCATAGTCCATTTCGCTGCCGATCAGGAACATGGTGGCGGCGGGGTCGATCAGGATGGTGACACCCTTATCCTCCACCACCTCCTCGAACTTCTTCTTTTCCTCGGCATATTCCACGAAATAGGACATGCCCGAACAGCCGCGCGTCTTCACGCCCACGCGCAGGCCGATAATGGGCTTGTCCGACCGGGACATCAGTTCCTTCACGCGGCTTGCCGCCGCGTCGGTCAGGGTCAGGGCCTTGGGCAATGCACGGGCCATCTGCGCCTCCTCTTAAAACATGTTGAGCGCGATGCGGGCATCGTCGCTCATGCGGGACGGGTCCCAGGCGGGTTCCCAGATCAGTTCGACATGGACGCTGCCGACACCTTCGACGGCGGCCACCACCTGCTGCACCTGGCCCGGCATTTCACCGGCCACGGGGCAGGCGGGGGCGGTCAGGGTCATGTCGATCTCGACATCGCCATCGGCATCAACATCGCAGCGGTAGATCAGCCCCAGCTCATAGATATTCACCGGGATTTCCGGGTCATAGACGGTGCGCAGCGCCTCTACCACCCGGTCATAGAGCGGGGCGTCGGCGGGCAGCTTCTCATCCGCCGGGATGTCCACGGGGCTGCCCATGGAGACGTCGGGGGCGATGGGGCGGTGGCTGTGGCTCATGATCGATGTCCGCTCAGAAGGACGCGTTTTCGGTGGAAGTCGTCGCCTCGCCATGCAGCGCGGCATTCATCGTGTGCCAGGCCAGCGTGGCGCATTTCACCCGCATGGGGAATTCGCGCACGCCCGATAGGACGGCCAGCTTGTCCGTGGCATCCTCGTCCAGGGGGCCATGGTCGCCCTGCTCATCCTCGTCCTTGGTGCACATGTCGTGGAAATAGCCGAATAGCGCCTCGGCCTCCTTCATCGACTTGCCACGCAGGATTTCTGTCATCAGGCTGGCGCTGGCCTGGCTGATGGCACAGCCGCGACCGTCGAAATGCAGGTCCTGAATGGTGCCGTCCTCGCCCACGGTCAGATAGATGGCGATCTTGTCCCCGCACATGGGGTTGTCACCCCGGGCCGTGCGGTTAAAGGCGGCGGGCCGACCGAAATTCCGTGGGTTCTTGCCATGGTCCAGGATGACTTCCTGGTACAGGTCGCGCAGATCATCAAACATATGGATATCCGCCCTTATCCGAAAAAGGCTTTGCAGGCCTGCACTGCTTCGACCAGCACATCGACCTCGGCCTCGGTATTGTAGAGGCCGAAACTGGCCCGTGCCGTGGCCCCCACCCCGAACCGGTCCATCAGCGGTTCGGCGCAATGCCGGCCCACCCGAACAGCTACCCCGCCACGGTCCAGCAGGGTGCCTATATCGTGGGGATGGATGCCGTCCATGGTGAAGCTGATGATGGCTGCCTTGTCCGGTGCGGTGCCGATGATGCGCAGGCCTTCGATCTCCGACAGGCGATGCGTGGCATAGGCCAGCAGCCGCTGCTCATGGGCCTGGATGGCGCTCATGCCCAGCGCCGAGACATAATCGATGGCTGCACCCAGGCCGATCCCTTCCACGATGGCGGGGGTCCCGGCCTCAAACCGGTACGGCGCCTCGCGATAGGTGGTGTTCTCAAAGCTGACGGTGCTGATCATGTCGCCGCCGCCCTGCCAGGGGGGCATCTTGTCCAGCAGTTCCTTACGCCCATACAGCACGCCGATGCCGGTGGGGCCATAGAGCTTGTGGCCCGTGAAGACATAGAAATCGGCGTCGATGGCCTGCACATCCACGGGCTGATGCACAGCGGCCTGGCTGCCGTCAAAGGCGACCAGGATACCCTTGGCATGGGCCAGACGGGCGATGCGGGCGGCGGGATTGACGGTGCCCAGAACGTTGCTGGCATGGGTGATGGAGACCAGCTTCACCTCCGGCGTCAGCATCGCTTCGTAGGCGGCCATGTCCAGGCTGCCATCATCCAGCACCGGCACAACCTTGATCGTAATGCCGATCCGGTCACGCAGAAGCTGCCACGGCACGATATTGGCGTGATGCTCCATCCAGGAGATGATGACGGCATCACCCGCCTTCAGGAACCGCCCGCCCCAGCTATTGGCAAGCAGGTTGAACGCCTCCGTCGCATTGCGGGTGAAGACGATGTTCTCCCGGCTTGGCGCGTTCAGGAATTTCGCCACCTTGTCGCGCACCGCCTCATACAGGTCGGTGGAACGCTGGGACAGGAAATGCACGCCGCGATGCACGTTGGCATAGTCGTTTTCCAGCAGGTGCGACATGGCGTCGATCACGGCCCGCGGCTTCTGCGCGCTGGCCCCATTGTCCAGATAGACCAGGGGCTTGCCGGCGCGGCCCTTTTTCTCATGCACCAGACGGGTCAGGATCGGGAAATCCTGACGCACGCGCATCACGTCATAGGGGGCATTGCCCAGGGTCGGATTCAACAGATCAGACATTATTCATCCCCGATGGCCCGCCGCAACCAATCGCGGCCCTGGCCCAGAAGGTAATTCTCCACCCGCATGCGGCGGGCATAACCGACGGCCCGGAAAAAGTCCGGACATTGATAATCCATTGGCATGACCGTGGCCCAGCGGCACCCGGCCTCTGCCCCCAACCGTTCCAGTTCCCCCAGCACCTGCCGCCCCAGGCCCTTGCCGCGCCAGAGCGGCACCACGGCCAGATCGACCAGGGTCAGGTAGGCGCCGTCCAGAACGGCCAAGCCCCCCGCTACCCGTACCCCGCCGGCATCCACCGCTTCTACCGTCAGTTCGGTATAGGGATCGGGAATGGTCAGGTACCAATGCGCGTCCAGGCCGTTCTCCACAGCCTGCACATCCGCCGGATCGGGCGCTTCGGCCCGGTGCAGATACAGCCCGGCGGGCAGGGCCAAGGCGGGGGCGACGGACAACGGCGTCTTGCTGAAATAATGCCGGTCATGGCCCCAGGTGAAATCGGCAAACACGCCCTGGCTTTCATAGCCATAGCGCGGATAGAAATCCGGCCCCTGAAAGCCCATGGTGGACAGGTACAGCCGGTTTGCCCCCGCCGCCACCGCCGCATTCTCCGCCGCGACCAGCAGGGCTGCCCCCAGCCCCCGGCCCCGCCAGGGCGCATCCACCCACAGCACGTGGATATAGGCGTCAGGACCATAGAGCCAGACCACGGCCCCGGCCTGGATCACCCCGCCCATATCGCGGATGAACAGGCCCAGCGGCTTGCGATCCATCCCCAAGGCGGCGCGCTCAGCCACCATTGCCCGT
This sequence comes from Niveispirillum sp., assembly GCF_052437035.1. Classification (NCBI taxonomy): domain Bacteria; kingdom Pseudomonadati; phylum Pseudomonadota; class Alphaproteobacteria; order Rhodospirillales; family Azospirillaceae; genus Niveispirillum; species Niveispirillum sp. Next base: position 342,177 of record NZ_JBQVOH010000004.1, on the reverse strand, counting down.
TCATGCAGCCAAGCCATGACATCCCCATCCGCCGGATGGCGGCGGTAAAATGTCAGGGTTGAGCGGCGGGACAGGCTGTCGGGCATCGGATTAGCGCGCCCCCATCCAGGCCTCGGCCTGCGCCCGGAAATGGGCACGCACCGTCTCGTCGATGATCTCGTCCAGCGCCTCATCCAGGAAGGCACCGATCAGCAGCACGCGGGCCGCATCACGCGAAATGCCGCGGGCGCGCAGATAGAACATCTGGTCCTCGTCCAACTCACCCGCCGTGGCGCCATGGCTGCACTTCACATCGTCGGCGTAGATTTCCAATTCCGGCTTGGAATTGATCTCTGCGCTTTCGGAAAGCAGCAGGGCGCGGTTCAGCTGATAGCCGTCGGTCTTCTGTGCATCGGGGCGCACGATGATCTTGCCCTGGAAGACGGCGCGGGCCGCCCCGTCGATCACGCCCTTCACTACCTCGCGGCTGGTGCAATGCGGCTTGGCATGGTCGATCAGGGTGGTGATGTCGCTGACCTGATTGCCGGTGATGGCATAGGCGCCGGACACCCGCGCCTCGATCCCCGTACCGTCCAGCACCTGTCGCGCCTCATGCCGGGCCAGCCGGGCACCGAGGTTCATGACGAACGTGTCATAGACGGCATCCTGGGCCAGATGGGTGGAGACATTGGCCAGATGCCAGGCGTCCAGCCCCTCTGCCTGCAATTTGTAATGATGCAGGCGGGCACCGATACCCACGCTGACGTCGGCCACGACATTGCTGATGTAGGTGCCGGCATTAGCACCGACATGGTGTTCCACCACCGTCGCCTCGGCCCCGTCGGCAATCTCGATGATGATGCGCGGGTTCCACAGGGCGGCCTTGTCACCCGCCGTCGCCGCGATGAAGACCAGTTCCACGGGGCTGGTCAGCTTCACACCGGCGGCCACGCGCAGGGCCGCACCGTGGGATGACAGGGCGCTGTTCAGGGCACGGAACGGGCCGTCGCCGGCGACCGGCGCGGTCTCACCCGTCAGGGCGGTCAGCACCACGCCGTCGGGCAGATCGCCCACGCGCGACAGGTCGGCGCGGTACTGCCCGGCGACAAACACCAGACGCGGGGCGGGCGTGTCCAGGGCGGTCGGGATGGCATCCACGGTCACGGTTGCGGCGTCCGGGGCGGGGCCTAGGGTCAGCTTGTCCAGACCGCGCAGGTTGGTGAATTTCCAGGCCTCAGCCCGTGTGCTGGGCAGGCCCGCCTTGGCGAAGCGGTCCAGGCAATCGGCGCGCGGGCCGGCCAGGGCAGGGGCCAGCGCCACCACCTGTTCCACGAAATTCCGGGCCGTCTGGTTCTGTTCGTCGCGCATGGTTCAAAGCTTCATGTCGTAGAAGTTCATGTTCAGGCCCGGCACGTCATATTCGGCAACGCCGAAACGCTGGAACCCGTGCAGCGGATAGAATTGGGGCGCCTGGCAATCCATCGTCTCCACCGCCGCCCGCGTGCAGCCCAGCTTCCGACCCTCATCCAAGGCGGCGGCCAGCATGGCGTAACCGGTGCCGGTGCCGCGCAGACTGTCATCCAGCCAGACCATGTCGACCATGAAGTCGTTATCCACGGCATAGCAAAGGGCGGCCCCGCGCGGGGCGTTGGTCACGATATCGCGGACGTAAGCCGCCACCAGTTTCACAGGCGCGCCAAGCAGGCCCTGCCGGCGGGCATCGGTGATGCGCCAGATTTCCTTGGCCAGATGCCGGGGCGGCGGTTCGTGGATGGCCAGGGCAAAGCCGGCGGGCATCGCAGCCTCCCCCTTGCCGATCCGCTTTTCCAGGATGGTGAAGACACCACCCCGGATATGCGGGCCGATCACCTGGCGTACCGCATAACCGGCGGCCAGATAGGGGGCGGTGTCGTCATGTGCACGCACGATCATGATGAACCGGTCGGCATCGCGGCGGGCCAGTTCAGCCTCCGTCCGGGCCAGCACCGCGGCGATGGCGGGGCCGGGATCGATGCCGGGAACGGTCCAGACACCCCAGAAGCAATAGGCGTCGCGTCCCCACTGGGTCAGCGACAAACCTGCCTGCGGCGCGCCTGTCTCCCCATTTCCCGCCACCGTGACGAACCGGCCCTGGGCCGGCGGCAGGGTGGCGGCATTGAAGGCCATCAGCCCGCCCAGCACGATATCCGCGTCCGGTCCCGTGACCGGCACGTCATATTCGATGCTGATGCGCACACCGGGGGCGGTCATGGGTCAGGCCGCCTCGGTCACGCCGAACTCGGCATAGCCCTTGGCTTCCAGCTCCAGCGCCAACTCCTTGCCGCCCGACTTCACGATGCGGCCATTGGCCAGCACATGCACCACGTCGGGCACGATGTAATCCAGCAGGCGCTGATAATGGGTGATGACCAGCATGCCGCGTTCGGGCCCGCGCAGGCGGTTCACGCCTTCGGCCACGATCTTCAGGGCGTCGATATCCAGACCGCTGTCCGTCTCGTCCAGGATGGCCAGCTTCGGCTGGAGGACGGCCATCTGCAAAGCCTCGTTGCGCTTCTTCTCCCCGCCGGAGAAGCCGACATTGACGGCGCGCTTGATCATCTCATCATTCATGGACAGATCCTTGGCCTTGGCCCGGATCAGCTTCAGGAACTGCATCGCGTCCAGCGGCGTCTCGCCACGGGTCTTGCGGATGGCGTTCAGCGCTTCCTTCAGGAAGGTGGTGTTGGACACGCCGGGGATTTCCACCGGGTACTGGAACGCCAAGAACAGGCCGGCGGCGGCGCGCTCCTCAATCTCCATGGACAGCAGGTCCTGGCCGTCAAAGGTGACGCTGCCTTCGGTGATCTCATAGCCTTCACGACCGGCCAGCACATAGGACAGCGTGCTCTTGCCCGCGCCATTGGGGCCCATGATGGCATGCACCTCACCGGCATTGATGGTCAGATCAACCCCCTTGAGGATCGCCTTGCCATCGACAGTGGCGTGCAGGTTCTTGATTTCGATCAGGGACATTTGCTGCTCCAACTCACATCTCATGGCGGAAAGGCCGGGCCTTTCCGCGTCATCTCTTCATCCGGGGGCTTAGCCCACCGAGCCCTCAAGGCTGATCGCCACCAGCTTCTGCGCTTCCACGGCAAATTCCATGGGCAGTTCCTTCAGCACTTCCTTGCAGAAGCCGTTCACGATCAGGCCAACCGCGTCTTCTTCCTTCAGGCCGCGCTGGCGGCAATAGAACAGCTGGTCTTCGGAGATTTTGGCCGTCGTCGCCTCATGCTCCACCCGTGCAGTCCGGTTGCGGCTTTCGATATAGGGCACGGTATGCGCCCCGCACTTGTCGCCGATCAGCAGGCTGTCGCACTGGGTGAAGTTGCGGGCGTTCTGCGCCTTGGGCAGGATGCGGACCAGACCGCGATAGGTATTCTGGGCGCGGCCGGCCGAAATACCCTTGGAGATAATCGTGGACCGGGTGTTCTTCCCGATATGGATCATCTTGGTGCCGGTATCGGCCTGCTGCATGTTGTTGGTGATGGCGACGGAGTAGAACTCGCCCACCGAATTATCGCCCTGCAAAATGCAGCTCGGGTACTTCCAGGTGATGGCTGACCCGGTTTCCACCTGGGTCCAGCTGACCTTGGAATTACGACCGCGGCAGGCGGCGCGCTTTGTCACGAAATTATAGATGCCGCCCTTGCCATTCTCATCGCCCGGATACCAGTTCTGGACGGTTGAGTACTTGATGGTGGCATCATCCAGCGCCACCAGTTCGACCACGGCGGCGTGCAGCTGGTTCTCGTCGCGCTGCGGGGCGGTGCAGCCTTCCAGGTAGGAGACGTAGCTGCCTTCGTCGGCGATGATCAGGGTGCGCTCGAACTGTCCCGTATTCTTCGCATTGATGCGGAAATAGGTGGACAGTTCCATGGGGCAGCGCACGCCCTTGGGGATATAGACGAAGCTGCCGTCGGTGAAGACGGCGCAGTTCAGGGTCGCGAAGTAATTGTCCGAATAAGGCACGACGGTGCCCAGATACTGGCGCACCAGATCAGGATGGGTCTTCACCGCTTCCGAGATGGAACAGAAGACGATGCCCTTCTCTTCCAGCTTCTTCTTGAAGGTGGTGGCGACCGAAACCGAGTCGAACACGGCGTCGACCGCGATGGACGGGCTGTCACCCGCCCCTTCGACGCCGGCCAGGATGGCCTGTTCCTTCAGCGGGATGCCCAGCTTCTCATAGGTTTTCAGTAGTTCCGGATCGACCTCGTCCAAGGACTTCGGACCCGCTGTCGTCTTCGGCGCCGAATAGTAATAGCTGTCCTGATAGTCGATGGGCGGATAGTGCAGCTTGGCCCAATCCGGCTCTTCCATGGTCAGCCAGTGGCGATAGGCCTTCAGCCGCCATTCCAGCAGCCATTCCGGCTCCCCCTTCTTGGCGGAGATGAAGCGGACGATATCTTCCGACAGGCCCTTAGGCGCGGTTTCCGACTCGATATCGGTGAAGAAGCCGTACTTGTACTTCCCCTCCGCCAGGCTCTTGACCTGTTCGATCGTCTGTTCAGTGGCGGCCATATCCGTCGCTCCCCTTCAAACCCCTCTCCCCGAACCCGTTCAACCGGCCAGCACGGCGCGGGGCGCCGGCTCACGCTCGAAATCGAACAAGGCGGGGGTGGCCATGTCGGCCAACGTCACATCCTCCAGCGCGCGGCGTACGGCGCTGTTCACCTTTTCCCAATGGTTCTTGCGGGAGCACAGGCTTTGCACCCCGCAGCCGCCGGAACCGCCATCGACGCAATCGGTCAGCGCAATCGGCCCCTCGATCGCCTCGATGATATGGACCACATTGATCCGGTCGGGCGTGCGCGACAGGCTGTAACCGCCCGCCGCCCCCCGGTGCGATTGCAGAAGGTCGCCACGGGCCAGCAGCTTCAACAGCTTCTGCACCGTCGGCATGGGCAGGCCCGTGCGGTCGGCCAGGGAATTGGCCGTGTGCAGCGCGCTGTCGGCATGCGCCAGGGTGGTCAGGACCACCACGGCGTAATCCGTCATCTTGCTGAGCCGCAGCATAGGCGTTGCGAACCTTTCTCAATACAGGACCAAATTAGTACCGATTAAGTGAGCCGGTCAGGGGCGGGTGTCAAGCATTCCGCCCCCACCCCTCGGCACGGGTGGCATGCATCCGTTAAGATAGCCATGCGGTGAGCGGGATTTTACCGCCCCGCAACATGCCCCATTGGGCGTTGTCACCCCCGCCTGACGGGCGCACCATTCTTTCCATGACGGGGGCGTTAAGGACCAATCCCCGCCAAAACCGACCGACCCGGGCGACGGGCGGCCGGAAAATCGGCCGGATTTATCGCGGCGAAGCCCCCGCCTTTGTGCGGTTCCACGTGGCTTGTGCCCATCCGGCTGAAGCCGAGAGGCTATCGAGAAATGGCGGACCGTCTCCTGGTTGGGACGGCCCGCCATTTTCGCTTTTGGCGAACTCCGCAGCTTGGCCACTCCCCCTCGTCATCCCGGCTTCCGCCGGGATGACGAGGGGGGCAAGCAACCCGCCCTGCGCCCCACGCACACCGCCCCCGGTGGCAAAGAGGTTTTCCGCGCACCCGCCCGCTTGGTAGGGTCGCCGCCTGTTCTGTGCGGTCTGGCAAGGGGGATGGCGATGGTGACGGCGACGGGCGTGGCGGCAGTGACGGTCATTCCGCCGACCCACCCCCTGACGGGCCGCGTGGTGCCGCCGGGATCGAAATCCATCACCAACCGCGCCCTGCTGCTGGCCGCTCTCGCCGCGGGTACCAGCCGTCTGACAGGCGCGCTGAAAAGCGATGATACACGGCACATGGCCAACGCCCTGCGCCAGATGGGCGTCACCGTCTATGAACCCGACGCCACGACATTCATCGTGACCAGCAGCGGGCGACTGACGGCCCCCACCGGGCCCTTGTTTCTGGGCAATGCCGGTACGGCCACCCGCTTCCTGACCGCCGCCGTTGCCACCGTCGATGGCACCGTCGTGGTGGACGGGGATGAGCATATGCGCAAGCGGCCCATCGGCCCGCTGGTCAAGGCGCTGATGGCGCTGGGCGTCGATCTGGAGGCACCGACCGGCTGCCCCCCCGTCACCGTGCGTGGCAAGGGTGCGCTGGCGGGGGGCCGTGTGGAGATCGATGCCGGCCTGTCCAGCCAGTATGTCAGCGCCATCCTGATGGCGGCAGCCTGTTCCGGCGGCCCCATCGATATCGCCCTGACCGGCAGCGAGATCGGCGCGCGCGGCTATATCGACCTGACTTTGGCGGCCATGCGCGCCTTTGGCGCCGTGGTGGAACAGCGTGATGCCGCCACCTGGCGCGTGCTGCCCACCGGGTACAAGGCTGCCGATTATGTGATCGAACCCGATGCGTCAGCGGCGACTTACCTTTGGGCGGCAGAGGTGCTGACCGGGGGGCGTATCGACCTGGGCGTGCCGTCGGATGCCTTCACGCAACCCGACGCCTGTGCCCAGGCTGTGATCGCGCAGTTCCCCAATATGCCGGCGGTCATTGACGGGTCACAGATGCAGGATGCCGTGCCGACGCTGGCCGTGCTGGCGGCCTTCAACAATCATCCTGTGCGCTTTGTCGGCATCGCCAATCTGCGCGTCAAGGAATGCGACCGCACCCGGGCGCTGTCCACCGAACTGGCCAAGATCCGTCCGGGTCTGGCCTGGGAGGAAGGCGATGATCTGATCGTGGCGGCCGATCCGGCCCTGGCCGGCCAGACGCTGCCCACCGATATCCACACCTATGCCGACCACCGCATCGCCATGTCCTTCGCGCTGGCCGGGCTGAAGATTCATGGCATCACTATCCTGGACCCTGGCTGTGTCGCCAAGACCTATCCCGGCTATTGGGATGCGCTGCGTTCGCTGGGCGTGGAACTGGTAACCCGAAACTAATCACCCCATGCCCTGCAGGGGGCCGGGTTCTGCCAGCAGGCGGACAAGCCGTTCGGGTTCGGACGCGAACCAGACATGGCTTCCCCAGGCCAGTGAGGGCAGGGCCTTCTTCACCTCTGCCCGGTCGCGGTCCAGGAAGGCGGTGATGCAGGCCACCCTGGATGGGGCAAAGCCCCCCTCGGCAGCGATATCCAGGAAGGCCCTGGCCCGCTGCTCGGTGACGGGGCCGTCGGTTGCCACCACCTCCACGAACACCAGTTTCAGGTCGGCGGCGCTGTGTCCCCGGTCCAGCAGGATGATGTCGGGCAGGGTGCGGTCGGGCGTGATGCGCAGGCGCAGCCGCTTGATCCAGCCCTCATCGCGCGCCGCCACCTTGGCCGCACTTTCCGACAGCCACAGCACCACAGGATCGGTCAGGAAACGCGGTGCGAACTGTTCCACCACGGCCTGCGCGATACGGCTGCTGGGTCCCGGCGCCAGCAACCGCGTCTCCCCATTGGGAAAGCGGACCAGGATATCGGCCCCGTCGCGGTCGGTGGAGCCGCGCAAGGACACGATGCGGGCCAGCGCCATGGGGTTCAGGGTGGCATCGGCCCATGCCTTGGCCGCTGTCACCAGCGCCTCACCCTGCAAACCGGGATCGAACAGGGCGGCGAAGGGGGCGGCCAGGGCATAGCGCGGCTTGGACGATGTCGTGGGTACGCCCGCCCGTTCGATGACGGCGCCATTGGGGATCAGTCCCTGGCGGATGACCTCATCGCGCACCTGTTCGCGGCTGTTATCCTGATACCAGCGTTCACCGGTGGCGCGCGGGGCCTTGGCATAGTCGGCGCGTGACGGGGCATCGGCGTTGAACAGCATGCGCGTATCGCCCAGCCGCACCACATGCACCGGGTTCAGCCAGATGTCCGCCCCTTCCACCGCCCCGATATAAAGGAAGGCCGCGACGGTGGCCGCCGCCGCATCGCGCACGCATTTATCCCGTTCCGGCGTGCCTTCCGGGAAAATCAGGCGCAGGCGGCGGGCCACCTCCGCCCGTTCCAGCAACGGCGGGAGGGGATGCATCAGGAAATCCCGTACAGACGGTCGGCGGCCTGATCCAGCCGCTCACGCGACGCACCCGCTGCCACCAGCGCCGTCAGTTCCTTCAGTGCCGCCGGATGCGGCAGGGGCATGGCCTCCAGCTCATAGGCCGACACGGCGACCGAACCAGAGATGCAGCGGAAGGCGCGGTCGGCGGCCCGGCTGTTCAGGAAGGCGGCCAGGACGGCGGGCGGCACCGGGGGCGGGGTGTCATCCAGCGGCAGCAGCATGTTCAGATGGTTTTCCACCGTGACGCCGCGCGGATGCTTGGTCAGGAAGGACAGAGGCATTTCGGCGGCGATCAGGCGGCGGGCCTGTTCCTTGGCCGTCGTTCGCTGCAACAGCACGCAGGGCCGGCGGGTCAGCAGCCAGTCATCGCCCTTCAGCGCCGGGTGGAACCAAGGCTTGTGGTTGGCCTTCTCACAGCGATAGGTAAAGCGGCCATCGGGCGTGACGGATTCGGCCCAGACCAGGGGCACAGCCCCCTTGCCCGGCTTGTCCGCGATCTGCGGCTTGTACCGGTTCCAGACCAGGGGGCCGGTGGCGACGCGATAGCCCCAGTCGCGCAGCCGGCTGTCCAGGCTGCGCAGCCGTGTCGCCAATCCCGTCTCACTGGCATGACGCGGCAGGATCCAGGGGGCGGTCGGTTCATCGGGCAGGGTGAAGGAACCCGATGGCAGGATGGTCAGGCCCTCACCGCCGCTGCCGGCCCGGATCATGTTGACCAGGGCGCGTTCGGGCCGCTTCTTCTTCGGCCCCATCCGGCGATATGTCGCCAGCACCGTCTCCTGCAGGACATTGTCGAACACGCCCTTGCGTTCATCGACGAAATCCAGCGACAGGGGCGGGGCCAGATCGGACAAGGTGCGGCGCAGATGCTTGAAATAATCCCCGGCCAGGAAGGAGGAGGGGGTGAGGAAAGCGATCAGCCCGCCCGGCAAGGTCCAGCGCACGGCCTGATCCATGAACAGGGCATAGAGATTGGCATGGCCATACAGGCTGCGCGCGAACCGCGCCCGCATGTCCGGCGCCAGGGTCAGGCGGCCATAGGGCGGGTTGCCGATCACCAGATCAAACTCCGCCGCCGCCGAGATGGACAGCGCGTCGGCGTGCCGGCAGGGTGACAGGCGCTTACCCCCCGCCCGGATCAGGGGGGCCAGTGCCGCCTCCACCATCACCCCCGATATCCAGGCGGCGACAGGGTCAAGTTCCAGCCCGCGCAGGCGGTTGGCGATGGAGCGCAGGGCCAATGCCGGTTCCACACCCTTCAGGGCCTTGGCCATGCGCAGCGCGGAGGGTACCAAAAACGCGCCGCAGCCGGCGGCCGGGTCCAGCACCCGGGCCTCGGCCCAATCGACCTTGCCGCCCTCGGCCAGATCGACAAGGCGGGCGGCCAGGGCGGGTGGCGTGTAATAGACACCGTGGCGTGCCCGTTCATCGGACGGCATCAGGCCGGCATGCAGGGCGCCGATCCGGTCCGCCACCGCCGCCACGGGTAGCGGTGCCAGGCTTTCGCCATAGGCACGGGCGGCGGCGGCAACCTCTGCCCCCAGGCTGGGCGGTGTTTTGGTGACGGGGGGCGGGGAAAGGTCCAGGCCCGTCTCCAGCGCCTGCCACCAGCCGCGCACCACAAGCTGCACCAGGGCCGCCTCCTGACGGCGCTGCTGCGCCGTCAGGGACGCGACGGCAGCCAACAGCAACGCCCCCGGTTCGGGGGCGTCGGTGGGGGCCGGCTTTATCGCGGCGGGCGGGATCGGGCGGCGGGACAAGGGGGTTTTGGGGACGGTTCAGGTTCCAGATGTTCCATGATCGTTCAGGGTCCGGACGGACGCAAGCGCGATCCCGTCAGGACGGCCCGTTACCCGGCCTGCCCACATTCAGCCACAGGGTCGGGTCCGACAAGGGGGTGGCCGGCGGCAGGTTGGGATTGGGCAGACGGATGATGGTGGCCTCATTAAACCGTTCCAGCGGGAAGGCGCCGCGTGTGGATGGATGGGTGGACAGCATGCGCTTCAATTCGCCATTGGCCAGCAGGGTGCGCAACCCTTCCTCCAGCCGGCGGGCCAAGCTGTCCATGCCCGGCGCCACATAGAAATAGACCGGCATGGGATAGGCGATGACCAGCCTGTCAAAGACCATCAGGTCCGACCCGCCATAGGTCTCATACTCCTCCGCCACCTCGGCCAGACCGCGCGCGAAATAGTCACAGCGACCGGCGCGCAGCATGGAATAAAGCTGGTCGAAATGCACATTGGTCACCTGGGGCAGGCCGCTGGCGGCCAGCACGTCGAAATCCGGCCATTGCGCGCCCTGACAGGCCGTGAAGCGCTTCAGATCCTCCACGGTGCGGACGGCGGCAAAGGCAGCGGCATCACGCGCCCGGATGACGGGCACCCGCTGCCCGATCAGGCCCATATCGATGGGGATGCGGATGGGGTTACCCTCCTTCTCCCGCTCGATATTGGTGCCGGTCCAGGTGACATCGATGCGCCCGGCCTTCAGTTCCGCCAGAAGCCGGCCCTGGCTGAACTTCTCCCGCACCCGCTCGATGCGGACGGGGCCATATCGCGGCGTCGTCTCGTCTATCAGGCGGCGGAACAGGTCATGGAAATAATCAACCCGCGTCTCCTGCCCCTGCGACTGCCAGTCGGAGACACGCACGATGGTGGGTTCGGCGGTTTCGGCACAAAGCGCGGGGACGGCCATAAAAAGCGACGCCAGCAGCAATGCCACCCAACGGCCCCTGCGTCCCCGCATCATGCGCTCTCCCGGCATCCGCCCCCGTCGCGATTCCTTCAGGGAAACATCCGGGGGCAGGGGATGGCAAGGGGACATGGGCGCGCAGTGGGGGTTGTCACCCCTCCAGCATGCGGCGCAGCAGTTCGACATCTTCGGCGAAGGCCGGGTCGGTGCCGCACAGTTCGTCCACCTTTCGGACGGCATGCATGACGGTGGTGTGGTCGCGGTCGCCGAATTTACGGCCGATTTCCGGCAGGGAGCGCTGTGTCAACTGCTTGGCCAGATACATGGCCACCTGACGCGGGCGGGCCACGGCGCGGGCGCGGCGGGCGCTGCTCATGTCGGCCAGGCGGATGTTGAAATGCTCCGCGACCTTCTTCTGAATCTCTTCGATGGTCACGCGGCGGTTGCTGGCCCGCAGCAGATCGTGCAGCACATCCTGCGCTGATTCGAGCGTGATGGCGCGGCCCACCAGCTCAGCATGGGCGACGATGCGGTTCAGTGCCCCTTCCAACTCGCGCACATTGCTGGTGATCTTGTGGGCCAGGAATTCCAGGACCTTGGGCGGCACCTTGGCACCGATGCGGTCGGCCTTCTGGCCCAGAATGCCCAGGCGCAGCTCGTAAGTCGTGGGGTGGATATCGGCCACGAGACCCCAGCCCAGACGCGAGCGCAGCCGCTCCTCCATGCCTTCCAGGTCCGACGGGCTTTTGTCGGCGCTGATGATGACCTGACGGTTCTGGTCCACCAGGGCATTGAAGGTGTGGAAGAATTCTTCCTGGGTGCTGTCCTTGCCGCTGATGAACTGCACATCGTCGATCATCAGCACGTCGACCGACCGGAACTGCTCCTTGAAGGCCATCGTGTCCTTGAAGCGCAGCGCCCGGATGAACTGATACATGAACTTTTCGGCCGACAGATAGATGACGCGGCGCGACGGGTCCTTCTTGCGGATGGCCCACGCGATAGCGTGCATCAGATGCGTCTTACCCAGACCCACGCCGCCATAGAGGAACAGCGGGTTGAAGGGCACGGCCTGGGCATCGGCCACGCGGCGGGCGGCGGCAAAGGCCAGCTCGTTCGGCTTGCCCACAACAAAATTCTCGAACGTGAAGCGCGGGTCCAGCGGGGCCGACATCTCGTCGGTGCGGTCCTCGACCACCACCAGTGCGGGGCTGGGTTCGATCACCAGTTCGGTGACGGGTTCCGGCTTGGCCGCAGGCGGTGCGACAGGCGCGTCATTGGCAGGGGTGGCGGTAAGGTCCGGCTTGGCGGCACTGGCCACCACGATCTCCACCGACTGCACGCCCGGATTCTCACCGGAGAACAGGGCGCGGATACGGTCGGCGTAATGGGTGCGAATCCAGTCGCGCATGAAGCGGGTCGGCACCAGGATGCGCAGCTGTCCGCCATCCAGCGAACCGACGGTCAGCGGCTTCAGCCAGGAACGATAGGCGGTTTCGCCCACCTCATCCTTCAAGCGGCCCCGCACCCGCGCCCACTGTTGATCCAGCGAACCCTGCACTGACATTCGACCGTTGCTCCCCGCCCCAAGGCTCAACTTCACCGCAGCGCGCCCGCCATCGCAGCGCGCGTCATCCGCAACCAGGATTGAAACGTCCGGGACGGCAAAACCACCCCTGCGCATAACCTACAGGCCTGCGACCCACTGGCCGATCCATGGCGCCCCGGCGCCGCGATCAGCCATTCCCTTATCATCAGGGCCAATGTCGCCATTGGCACCGCCCACACCGGTACCCGACCCGCCCCATCCTTCTTCGGTTCACCCTTATTGTGGGTAATGAAGATGGTTGCGGAAACACAAAACCGTAACAACGGACGTTCCCTTGCGGAATACCCCCTTCGTACAGGTCTTGTTTTTCAAGAAATGGCAGGCGATCGCCGGGGGTCGGGACTTGGGATGTAATACACATCCATTATCCGCGCGCCACTTTGGATTACAATCCAAAGACGCCATACACCCGTCTGCATCGCTTCCATTGCACTGCCGAACAGCAGTTGAGGGATGCTAGAGGGGTGGCGGAAGAGTCGCAACGGGACCGAAAAGGGAACGCCGAAAAAAGCAAAAATCGTTCGCCACGGATTCAACAAGCCCAAGCCGCAACCCTTTGAAAAGGATGTGGGGCGGGACATGAACCCGGTTTCGTGGCGCCATAAGAAAACCGCGCGGGCGATAGGCACCGCGCGGGTTCCTCTACGGCTAGCGAAGGATCAGCCCAGGGCCTTGATACGGCCGGACAGACGCGACAGCTTGCGCGAAACGGTGTTGGCGTGCAGCACGCCCTTGCTCACACCGCGCATCATCTCGGGCTGGGCCTGCTTGAAGGCCTCAGCGGCGACGCTCTTGTCGCCAGAGGCGATGGCGGCCTCAACCTTCTTCAGGAAGGTGCGGATACGGCTGACGCGGGCGCGATTGACCTCAGTCCGGGTGGCGGTCTGACGGATGCGCTTCTCAGCGGACTTATGATTGGCCATAGGAAACCTTTACGCGGAACATGGTGGTGCCGTAGGAAGCGGCGCTTATACAAGGGGCCAGACGCCCCGTCAAGCGGGTGCGGGCAGGGTCCCCATACGAAACTTGCTGGTCTGACAGTCGCCTTTCGGACTGCGCCAGAGTCGAGCCCCGAGTCGAGACACGCCCGTCACAAGACAGTCAGCAGTAATGCGATGTATATAGGGGGCGACTTCATTTGAACACCCCATAGGTTGTTCAGGCAGGTTTGCGTGCCGAGAGCATCACCTGTGTTCCGTCAATTCCCCGCCGGCGAAAGCTGAAACCGCACCGTCAGGCGGCGGCTTGTTGCATCCATGGCGATGGCGATGTCCAGCACCTCATCCCCGCGTGCCCAGCGCCCATCCTTGCCCCGGCTCCAGCCCAGCTGCGGCAGGGTTTCGGCATAAAAGCGGGTGATGGCGTCGGCGTCGCTGACGCCGGTCGCGGTCGCCTGAATGATGCGGCCTGTGGGATTGTCGAAGACCAGGGCGTCATCGGCACTGGCCGTCAGGCCCGGCGCCAGGGGTACATCCTCCGTCCCCGGCACGAAGGCGGCCAGGGCTGCCCCCGGCAGAAGCGCGGTGGTCAGCAGGATCAGTGCGGCGGCGGCACGGGCGCGAAGGCCCCGGATCAGGTGCGGCATGATCTATCCTCGATACCTCAACGCTGATGGCGCGCACAGAAGAAAGTGGAGCGCCCGGCCTGGGTGATGCGGGCCACGCCGCCGGTCTTTGCAATGTCGCAGTCGCAGCGTCCGCACGCCTCCCCCTCGCGGCCATAGACCTGGAAGCTGTGCTGGAAATAGCCAAGCTCCCCATCGGACTGCACAAAGTCGCGCAAGCTGGAGCCGCCGGCGGCAATCGCCTCTCCCAGGACATCGCGGATGATGGGGACCAACCGTTCGGCATCGGCCCCGGCAACACTGTCGCCGCTGCGTGTCGGGTCGATGCCGGCGCGGAACAGGGCCTCGCAGACATAGATATTGCCCAGGCCCGATACGACTTTCTGATCCAGCAGCATGGATTTGATGGGGGCGGCCCGCCCGCGCAGCTTGGCCGACAATCCCTGGCCATGGAAACCATTGCCCAGCGGTTCGGGGCCAAGCGCCGCCAGCATGGGATGGGCATCCATCCCGGCCTCATCGAACAGGTCCATGAAGCCGAAGCGACGGACGTCATTATAGGTGACGACCCAGCCATCATCGGTATGAAAGACCAGATGGTCATGGGTGGTGGGGGCGGGGGCCGGGCCGGGTTTCACCACCATGCTGCCCGACATGCCCAGATGGATCATCCAGACCAGCCCGCCTTCAACCCGGATCAGGATATATTTGGCCCGCCGATCCAGCGACAGGACCTGCCGCCCCGTCAGACGCTTGGCGAAATCGACGGGCAGGGGGAAGCGCAGGTCGGGCCGATGCTGATCCACCCTTATCAGCCGCCGCCCCTCCAGCTTCAGGGCCAGACCGCGTCGGACGGTTTCAACCTCAGGCAATTCGGGCATGGATGGGGGCTCTGATCACACGAAAAGGACCCGGTCGTGATAGCACGGCCGGGTCCCCATCGCGAAGGCCGGGTTTCAGGCGCGGGCCGCCGACAGCCCGCCATCGACCATGCTGGCCGTACCCGTGACAAAGCTGCTGTCGTCGGACGCCAGGAACAGAACCGCCTTGGCCAGTTCATCAGGCTGACCGGCACGCTTCAATGCGTGAAGATTATTGATGAAGGCCTGCTTGTCGGCGGTGTCGTTGGCGGCGCGATACATCTCCGTCTCTACGGCCCCCGGCAGGACGGCGTTCACCCGCACGCCCTTCGGTCCATATTCGGTGGCCAGCGCCTGGGTCAGGCCTATCAGACCGGCCTTGCTGGCGGCATAGGCGGCCATGCCGGGGAAGGCGCCGGTATAGCCGACAAAGGTGGAGGTGAAGATCACCGAGCCGCCATTGCCCATGGCCGGGATCTGGTACTTGGCGCCCAGGAAGGCGCTGGTCAGGTTCACGGCCAGCGTCTGGTTCCAGGCGTCGGCATCAATGCTGTCGGTCGGACCCATGGCGCCCAGCGTGCCGGCGTTGTTGAAGGCGATATCCAGCTTACCGAAGCGGCTGATGGCCAGATCGACCAGGGCCTTGGCAAAGCTTTCGGACTGTACGTCACCGGCCAGCGCCACGGCCTGACCACCGGCGGCTTCGATTTCGGTCACCAGGCTGTCCAGTTCGGCCTGACGGCGGGCGGCGACAACCAGTTTGGCGCCTTCGGCGGCGAAAAGCCGGGCGGTGGCGCGACCGATACCGGCGCTGGCACCGGTGATGATGGCGACCTTGTTCTGCAAGCGGTTCATGATCGGGGTTCTTTCGGTTTGGGTAGGCACCGTCATCGGCGCCGTTGATGATTGAACCCTAAGCCTCATGATTACTTTCATCGATGGAATGAAAATGGTTATATCATTCAGTTTTACTGAATGGTTGGAGCCGCCATGGACCGGTTGCGCGCGTTTGAGGTTTTTGTAGGCGTCGTGAGCAAGGGCGGCTTCGCGAAGGCCGCGGATGCGCTGAACACGTCGCCCGCCAATGTCACTCGCTATGTCGCTGAACTGGAGGCGTATCTGGGCACGCGGCTGCTGAACCGCACGTCGCGCCGCCTGTCACTGACGGAGGCGGGCCAGGCCTTGTTCGACCGCGGCCGCCTGATCCTGGATGAGGTGGCGGAGCTGGAGGCATTGGCCGGGGCCGCCGCCGTGCAGCCGCGTGGGCGGTTGCGCATCAATGCACCCGTCAGCTTCGGTATCCGCCATCTGGCCCCGCTCTGGCCGCGTTTCATGGCGCTGCATCCTGACGTGTCGCTGGATATCGCGCTGATCGACCGGGTCGTGGATATTGTGGAGGAAGGCTATGACATGGCCATCCGCATCTCCCGGGCCGGATCGCAAAGCCATGTGGCGCGGCGGCTGGCAATTTCGCGCAATCTTGTCTGCGCGTCGCCGGCCTATATCGCCCGATACGGCCAGCCGGAAAGCCCGGAGGATCTGGCCGCCAACCATCGCTGCATTCTGTATTCCCACGCCGTCGCGCCCGACGAGTGGTCCCTGACCGATGCAGGGGGGCGGGAACAGCTGGTGCGGGTGCAGGAGGTGATGTCCAGCAATAATGGCGACACAGCCCGCATGGCGGCGCTGGACGGGATCGGTATTATCCGGCAGCCGACCTTCCTAGTGGGCGACGATCTGCGTGCGGGGCGGCTTATCCCGCTGCTGCCGGGATACCGGTCGCCCGATATCGACATTCTGGCGCTCTACCCCTCACGCCGGCACCTGTCGGCCAAGGTGCGGGTGATGGTGGACTTCCTGGCAGAGGCTTTCCAGGGCACCCCACCCTGGGATCGGGGACTTTAGGGTGCGGCTACCCGGCTCATGTCGTCTCTTTCCATTGCGCGCTGTCCCACGGCACATCCAGCACGGGTATGGCCGGTGCCTCGATATGGAATCGGTTCAACCACAGGCGCACCGCGCCCAGGCCCGCCTGATCGATATGGTAGAGGCGGCGTGTGCCCGCGCTTCTGTCGCTGACCAGCCCCGCCGCCTTCAGCACCTTAAGATGCTGTGACACGGCGGGACGGCTGACGGGCAAACCGGCGGCAAGTGTGCCCACGGACAGGGGGCCTTCCGCGATCCGTTCAAAGATCATCCGGCGGGTGGGGTCGGAAAGGGCCGCAAGAATGCTTGTTATGTCAGCCATGACTTACGGTAAGTTTTTACTTACATAACGTCAATGCCTGTCAATCCCCTGCGGATCGGCTATCATCAGATCCCGATCTACCCGCCTGGAACCCTGCATCATGACGCTGTCCATCCCCCGCCTGATCGGCCATCGCGGTGCCGCCCGCCACGCGCCGGAGAACACGCTGTCCGGCATGCGGACCGGCGCCTTGCAGGGGGCGCTGTGGGTGGAGGTGGATGTGAAGATCACGCGCGATGGCGTGCCCATCCTGATGCATGATGATGATGTCGACCGGACCAGCGACGGCCATGGACTGGTTGCCGATATGGATTTTGCCGATATCCGCCGCCTGGATGCCGGGTCCTGGTTCGGGCCGGATTTCAAGGGGGAGCGTGTGCCCACCCTGGCGGAGGCGATCCAGGCGGCCACCCTGCTGGACATCAATCTCAATCTGGAGATCAAGCCCTGTCCAGGCCGGGATGAGCAGACGGCGGGCATCGCGCTGTCCATGGCGCTGAACCTGTGGCCCGCAAACCGGCCACCGCCCCTGATCTCCAGCTTCTCCGTCCAGGCCCTGGCCATGGCCAAGGTGGTGGCCCCGCAATGGCCGCGCGGATATCTGATGGATGAAGAACCGGCGGATTGGGAGAATATTGCCGACCGGCTGGGGGCCGCCACCATCAATGTGGATGCCAAAAAACAAAGCGCGGAAAGCGTTGCCGCCTTCCGCGCTTCTGGCCGGCCCGTGCTGGCCTGGACCGTCAATGACCCCGAACAGGCGCGTCGCCTGTTCCAATGGGGCGTGGCCGGGGTATTCACCGACACGCCCAAGGGGCTTTATCAGGGGCTGACGAACCGTAGCGCGGATTAGCGAAGCGTAATCCGCGAAACCACAGCTGATCAGGCGTTACCCTGCGCGTCGCCCATTTCCGCCTGCTGGGAGAGAACCTGACGGCGATAGAGATCGACGAAGTCCAGCGGCTGCAGCAGCAGCGGCGGGAAGCCGCCCTGGGCCGTGACGTCGGCGATGATCTGGCGGGCGAACGGGAACAGCAGGCGTGGCCCCTCGATCAGCAGCACGGCGCGCTGCGTCTCCGCCGGCATCGGCGGCAGGGTGAAGACGCCGGCATAGACCAGTTCGGCGATGAAGGCCGTGGCGTCACCCACCGTGGCTTCGGCGCGCAGGCGGATCTGCACTTCGGCGACATTGTCGGCCAGGCCCTGGGCCTGCAGGTCGACCTGCAGGTCGATCTTCGGCTGTTCGGACGCGCTGGCCAGGATGCGCGGCGCGTTCGGGTTCTCGAAGGACAGGTCCTTCACGTACTGCATATTGACGACGAGCGGCGGCACCGGCCGTGCGGACTGGGCTTCCTCGGCGGCGTCTTCGGCCTGGTTGATCGTCTCGTCGGACATCGGATACTCCGGTTTAAAAAGGTGTGAAAGGTTTGGGCGGGACCTAGCACGGAACGCCACCAGTCGGCAACCGGGCCTGTGCCGCCATGCGCCACCCGCGTCTTGACAAGCCGGCGGCGGCGGGATTTAACAATCCTTACGTGGTGATTTGGTGACCGGATTGCAGGCCACGTTTTAAAGAAGCTGCTAAAAGGTCGAAGCCATGGATCGGACGCCGCATGAGGGCGCTGGACCGGGCCTCGATCGAACGGTCGAGGCTTGTGAAGGACCATGGCGATGAGCGACCTGCCCGATGATCTGAACCCCGCCACCCTGCTGGTGCATGGTGGGACCCGCCGTTCCCAGTTCGAAGAGACGAGCGAGGCGATCTATCTCACCTCCGGCTTCGTTTATGGCAGTGCCGAAGCGGCAGAGGCCGCCTTCGTCAATGATGGCTCGCGCTTCGTCTATTCCCGGTTCCGCAACCCGACCGTCGCCATGTTCGAGGATCGGCTGGCGCAGTATGAAGGGTACCCCCGCTGCTTTGCCACGGCGTCGGGCATGGCCGCGGTTCATGCCGCCGTCTTTGGCCTGCTGAAGGCCGGCGACCGGCTGGTGGCCAGCCGCGCCCTGTTCGGCTCCTGCCTCTACATCGTCAGCGATTTGGCCAAGCGTTTCGGCATCGAAAGCGTGATCATCGACGGCACCAAGAATGAGGAATGGGAAAAGGCCCTGTCGGTGCCCACCAACCTCGTCTTCCTGGAAACGCCCAGCAATCCCTGCCTGGAAGTGGTCGATCTGGAACATGTGGTGCCGCTGGCCCACAAGGCCGGCGCCAAGGTGGTGGTGGACAATGTCTTCGCCACGCCCGTCCTGCAAAAGCCGAAGAAGTACGGCGTGGATGTCGTCGTCTATTCCGCCACCAAGCATATTGATGGCCAGGGCCGTTGCCTGGGTGGTGCGATCCTGTGCGATGATGAGGTGGCGGCGACGCTGGCCCCATTCCTGCGCCATACCGGCCCCGCGCTGAGCCCCTTCAACGCTTGGACCCTTTTGAAGGGTCTGGAGACGCTGGAGTTGCGCGTGAAGGCGCAATCGGCCGCCGCGCTGAAGGTCGCGACCTTCCTGGAAAGCCATCCGGCGGTGGAGCGCGTGCTCTATGCCGGGCTGGAAAGCCATCCGCAGCATGCCCTGCTGAAGCGGCAGATGAAGGCCGGCAGCAACCTGATCTGCCTGCATATCAAGCCCGTGAACGGCGATGCCAAGCAGGCGGCCTTCACCGTGCTGAACAAACTGCGCATCGCCAAGATTTCCAACAATCTGGGCGACTCGAAGACGCTGGCCACCCATCCCGCCACCACCACGCATCAGCGCCTGTCGGTGGAAGAAAAGGCGATCCTGGGCATCGGCCCCGGCACCATCCGCGTGTCGGTGGGTCTGGAGGATGCCGACGACATCATCGCCGATTTCAAGCGCGGTCTGGACAGCCTGATCGGTTGATCGATGGCACCGGGGGTGTTCCGTCACTCCCGGTCCGTTTCAACTGTTTCTTATGTGGCTGCATGGACATGCCGAACATGGCTGTTCGACCACAGGTGGCAGGAAAAATCCCAGAATCCGGGGGTTCCGCCCCCGAACACAATTGCCCCCCGCCCGGCAGTTGCGTAGCATTTGATTGAAATGCTGCCCGCAAGCCTGTGGGCCGGCGGTCGGACTTGGGCGGTCCATGGCGGATAGTGTGGTGGAAACGGGTGATGATCTGGTCGCGGTCGGCGGTTTGCCGGCCCTGACGGATTTCGACCCGCCGCCGGATACCCCCATCCAACCTGACTGCCCCACGCTTCCCGGTTCCTCCCTGGTCGGGCCGCTGGACCTGTATGGTCTGGCCGAACAGGTACTCTCGGCCGAACATCATCTGGTCAATGCCCAGGACCCGGTGCAGCGTCTGCTGCTGCTGACCACGTTGGCCTGGTACAACCGGCAGCGTGACACGCGCGCCGCCCTGGATATGGTGACCGATGCCATGGGGCTTCTGCCCTATGCCACCGGCGCCAATGAGCGTGAATTGCGCCGCCTGACGGCCCGGCTGCTGCTGATCAAGGCGGAGGCCAAGGCCCTGTTTGCCGAACTGGATCAGGCAGAGGCACTGCTGGAAGGCGCGCGGGCCACCTTCCGCCAGATCGGCGATGTGCTGGGCGAGGGTGATACCTCGATGACGGAGGCGTTGCTGGCCCTGGACCGGGGGCAGACGCGCCGCCGCATCCAGGCCCACCGCAACGCCCACAGCCTGTATCTGCGCGCGGGCGACACCATACGCCAGCAGATCGCCCAGGCCTGGATGGCGCGCGACGCCCTGTTCGGCGATGCCGCCGCGGCGGAGGCGGAATGGGTGCGTGTGCTGCCCGAAGGGCCCCTGCTTGAACATCCCGGCCTGGATGCGGTCGCTGCCTATTTCCATGGCGGGGTCTGTTTCGCGCATGGCGATTTCATGAAGGCGCTCCGCCATTATCAGCGCGGCTGTGATCAGGCGGTGCTGGCCGGGCAGATGCGGTTGGCCGTGCTGCTGGCCGGCAATGTCGGGGCCGCGCATGCCAATGTGAATGATTATGTCAGCGAGTTTCTGTGGCGGGAGCGGGCGCATGGCCTTGCCCGCGCCACCGGCTGGCCCGCGGCGGTGGGTCAGTGCCTGCGCGGCATGGGCGATACCCTGCGCCGGTTGCAGCAGACGGGTCGTGCCCGCCATCTGCTGCTGGAGTCGCTGGAATGGCTGGCCCCGTTCGGTCGGTCCCGCAACCACGCCATCGCGTGCCAGTATCTGGGCGATCTGGAACTGGATGTCGGCGATGCGGCGGCGGCCCTGCGCTGGTTCGATGATCTGCTGGATGTCGGCACCGACCTGGAACAGAGCGATTTGCAGGCGGAGGCACAATGTGGCCGCGCCCGCGCCCTGACCCTGCTGGATCGCTGCGCCGATGCCGTGACGGCGGCGGATGCGGCGCTGGACCTTGTGCGTGCCCGGTCCGACCGCTGGCGGGAGATCGATGTGTTGCGCGCCAAGGCGGCCATCCATCAACGCTTCACCGATCTGCCGCTGCCGCCCGATATGGAACCGGGCGATACCGCCGCCATCCATTATCTGCGCCGCGCGCTGGACCTGGCCGAATCGATCCAGGGCTATACCGCGTCCGCCGATCTCTTGTCGGCCCTGGCGTCGGCCTATGAGGCGGCGGGGGATATGGGGGCCGCCCTGCGCTGGGAACGGCGGGCCGGTCAGGCACGCGGCATCATCCATAGCCGGGAGGTCAGCGACCGGCTGCTGGCAATGCAGGCCGGGTTTGAAACCGAACGCCTGAAGGCGGAAGGCGAATATCACCGCCAGTTGGCCGCCGCAGAGGCATCGCGCGCCGCCGCCTTGCATGAGGCGACGCAGACGCTGGAGATGCTGGGCCGTATCGGGCAGCAGATCACGGCGACCCTGGATGCCGAAGCGATATTCCACGCCCTGCACCGCCATGTCGGCACCATGATGGAACTGGATGCCTTCTCCGTCTATGTCGTGGATGAAAGCGGGGAACAGCTGGAACTGCGCTATGGGCTGGAGGGGGGGCGGCCCCTGCCCACCATCTGGCGGCGCGTTGCTGATCCCGTGTCGCTGGTCGCCCGCTGCGCACGGGAACGGCAGGAAATGCTGATCCTGCGTGGTCAGCATGAACAATCATCCCCCTCTCACATCCCCGGCACGCGCTTCATGCGCACCCTGCTGTTGTCCCCGCTGATCGTGGGGACACGCCTGTGGGGCGTGATGACGGCGCAGGCGGCGGCGGAAAATGCCTATGGGGAGCGGGAGAAGCTGGTCTTCCGCACGCTTTGCGCCTATGGCGCCATCGCGCTGTCCAATGCCGCCGCCTATGCCAAGGTGGACAGCACGCTGTCAGAGCTGCGCGCAACGCAGGGGCGGCTGGTGCAGCAGGAAAAGCATGCATCGCTGGGCCAGCTGGTGGCCGGCGTGGCGCATGAGATCAACACGCCGCTGGGCGTAGCCTTCACCATGGCGACGCACCTTCAGGTGGAACGGGACGAGATTGCGCAGGCGTTCAATGCCAACCAGCTGAAACGGCTGGCCATGGAGCAGTTCCTGGACAAGCTGAATGAGGGCTTGCGCATCCTGACCGGCAATCTGGAACGTGCCGCCGATTTGATCCGCAGTTTCAAGCAGGTTTCTGCCGACCGCAGCAGCGAGGCCCTGCGCACCGTCGATCTGGGTGCCTATGCCGGTGACGTGCTGAAAAGCCTGGACCCGATGATCCGGCAACGGCGCGTGGCCGTCACGATCGATGGCCCGCCGGGGCTTGCCATCACCACCCTGCCGGGCCTCTTGGCACAGGTCGTGTCCAACCTGGTGCAGAACGCCATCGTCCATGGCTTTGCCGGCGTGGAGAGGCCGGAAATCCTGATCGCCATTGGCCGGGCCGGCAGCGACCGTGTGGCCATCGCCATCACCGACAATGGTAATGGCATGCCGCCGGAGGTGCAGGCCAAGGCCTTCGACCCGTTCTTCACCACCAAGCGCGACAGCGGCGGCACCGGCCTGGGCCTGCATATCGTGCATAATCTGGTGACGGGGCCCTTGCAGGGCACCATTGATCTGGCGTCCGTGCCGGGGCATGGGACGCGGTTCCTGATCACCCTGCCGGTGGATGTGGCGGGGGGGTAGGAAAAGTCGCATGCGGGCTGGCGCTCTTATGCGACCTACGGTGGTTCGTAGGTCGCATAAGCATAAGCGCATGCGACTTTTTTCTCACGCCTTTGCCAGGATCAGTGACACCGACGTGCCCGACAGGTCAACCGACACCGCGCCCTCGGGCAGCGTTGCCGGGTTCACCGTCAGCGACAAAGCCAGCGTTTCGCGCTTGATCGTCTCGGCATGGGTGGTCAGGGCGCCGGCGATGGTGTCCGGCACCTGGGCCGTGATGGTGATCCGGTCGGTGACCTGGAAGCCGCTATCCTTGCGCGTGGACTGCACCGCGCGCACGAAATCGCGGGCCCAGCCCTCGGCTTCCAACTCGGCATCGACGGTCACGTCCAGCATGACCACACCCTTGCCGCCGGCAAAGCGCGACGCATGCGTGCCTTCCTTGGCCTGGATGCGGATGTCGAAATCGCCGGCTTCCAGCACGACACCGGCCAGTTCGACGGTGCCGTCGCCCTTGTCGGTCCAGTTGCCCTGCTTGGAGGCGGCCATCACCTCCTTCATCTTCGGCCCGACCTTGGGACCGACGATGGCGGCGTTCACGGCCAGCTGGCGGGTGCCGACCAGCGAGATGTCGGACGACACCACCACCTGCTTCACATTCACCTCGTCCGCGACGAGCGCACCCAGCACCGTATCGAACTGGTCCTTCAACCGGTCGGCATCGGGATGGACGATGGTCAGCATGCGCAGCGGCAGGCGGATGCGCAGCTTCTTGGCCT
This sequence comes from Niveispirillum sp., assembly GCF_052437035.1. NCBI lineage: Bacteria > Pseudomonadati > Pseudomonadota > Alphaproteobacteria > Rhodospirillales > Azospirillaceae > Niveispirillum > Niveispirillum sp. The sequence continues at coordinate 318,360 of NZ_JBQVOH010000004.1, read as the reverse complement.
CACGCAGCGACATGGCCGAGGCACAGATTTCCCGGACAAGGTCGATCTGGCTGGTCAGCTCATGGTCGGACGGCAGGTGCGACACGTCCGGCCAATCGGCCAGATGCACCGATGCCTCACCGGTCAATGCTGTATAAATCCGCTCCGTCACATGCGGCAGCAGGGGGGCCAGCGCCTTGGTCGCCGTCACCAGACAGGTATAGAGCGTGTCATAGGCATCACGCTTGTCCTGGCCATCGCCTTCCCCGGCCTCGCGCCAGAAACGCGAACGGGAGCGGCGGATGAACCAGTTGTTCAGCGCGTCGTAATAGCCGGTGATGATGGCATAAGCGCCCGGCAGGTCGTAGCTGTCCAGGCGGCCTTCGATGCCTTCCACCAGTTCGCGCGTCTTGGCCAGGATATAGCGGTCCAGCAGCCCCTTCTGATCGGCGCGGATCTGCCCCTTCACCTGATCGATATTGGCATAGAGCGTGAAGAAGCTGTAGGCGTTCCACAGCGGCAGCACGCCCTGACGCAGGGATTGCGCGATGCCGCGCGCATCCTTGGGCATGGCCAGATCGCCACCCACCATCAGCGGCGAGGACACCAGATACCAGCGCAGCGCGTCCGCACCCTGGTTGTTCAGCACCTCCACCGGATCGGGATAGTTGCGCAGACGCTTGGACAGCTTCTGCTTATCCTCGTCCAGCACGACGCCGTGGCAGATGACGTTCTTGAAGGGCGCGCAGTCGAACAGGGCCGTGGACAGCACCATCAACGTGTAGAACCAGCCACGGGTCTGGGCCACATATTCGACGATGAAATCGGCGGGGAAGGCGGCTTCGAACCGTTCCTTATTCTCGAACGGGTAATGCTGCTGCGCGAACGGCATGGAGCCGCTTTCGAACCAGCAATCCAGCACATCCTCCACGCGGCGCATCATCGACTGGCCGGTCGGATCGTCGGGGTTCGGGCGGACCAGATGGTCGATGGCGGGGCGGTGCAGGTCGGTGACCTTCACCCCGAAATCGCGCTCCAGTTCAGCAATCGACCCATAGACATCGATGCGCGGATAGCGCGGGTCGTCGCTGCGCCAGACCGGGATGGGCGAACCCCAGAAGCGGTTGCGGGAGATGTTCCAGTCGCGGGCATTGGCCAGCCAGTTGCCGAAGGACCCATCCTTCACATGGCCGGGCACCCAGTTGATCTGCTGCTGGTTCAGCTCGACCATCCGGTCCTTGAACTTGGAAACCTCGACGTACCAGCTGTTCACCGCCTTGTAGATCAGCGGCTGATCGGTGCGCCAGCAATGCGGGTAATTGTGCAGGTACGTCTCGTGCCGCAGCACCACGCCGCGCGCCTTCAGGTCCTGGATGATGGGCTTGTTGGCCTCGATCACGTTCAGACCGACATAGTCGGACACTTCCGCCGTGAAATTGCCGGCCACATCCACCGGCACCTTGACCGGCAGGCCATTGGCCTTGCAGACGGCCAGATCGTCTTCACCAAAGCCGGGCGCCATGTGGACGATGCCCACGCCGTCGCCGGTGGTAACAAAGTCCGCCACCAGGATCTGGTGCGCCTTTTCCAGCCCCTTGAAATAGGGGAAGATCGGCTCGTAGGTGCGGCCACGCAGGTCCTCGGCGGAGAGCGTCGATTCCTGCTCGTAGCCTTCCAGTTCCTTGGCATATTTGCCGATGGCGCTGGTGGCCAGGATCAGGCGGTCATCGCCCTTGCGCATGACCGCGTATTCGATCTCCGGCCCGATGGCCAGCGCCAGGTTGGACGGCAGGGTCCAGGGCGTGGTCGTCCAGGCCAGGATATCCAGCGGACCGGCATCGCCGTCGCGCGCATCCAGGCGGAAGCGCACGGTCAGGGCCGGGTCCTGGCGTTCGCGGTAGGAATTGTCCAGGCGCGTCTCGAAATTGGACAGCGGCGATTCCACGGCCCAGCTATAGGGCACGACGCGGTAGCCCTCATAGACCAGCCCCTTATCCCAGAGCTGTTTGAAGGCCCACATCACGCTTTCCATGAACGTGATGTCCATGGTCTTGTAATCATTCTGGAAATCTACCCAGCGGCCCTGGCGCGTGACGTAATATTCCCATTCCTGGGTAAAGCGCAGGACCGAGACCTGGCAGTGGGCGTTGAACTTGTCGATGCCGTATTTCAGGATGTCATGACGCCCGGAAACGCCCAGTTCCTTTTCCGACTGCAATTCCGCCGGCAGGCCGTGGCAGTCCCAGCCGAAGCGGCGTTCCACCTTGCGGCCCTTCATGGTCTGATACCGCGGCACCAGATCCTTCACGAAGCCCGTGACCAGATGGCCATAGTGGGGCAGGCCGTTGGCGAACGGCGGGCCGTCATAGAAGACGAATTCATTATGCTTGCCGTCCTTTTCCAGCGGGCGGAAATCGACCGAGCGCTGGAAAACCGCGTTCTCCTTCCAAATCCGCTGCACCTCTTCCTCGATCCGGGGAAAGTCCGGGTTGGGTTCGGCGGCGGGATAGGGCTGGAAGGTCTCATTGGACGCGGTCATGGGACACCATCTCGTTGGCAATGCCCGCACGGGGCACGGATCAGTATCCGCACCCGTGGGAAACTCTCATGTAACCATCGGGGCGGGCGCTGTCCAGAACGGGCGGGCGCAAGGCACGCCTGCCCCTTTCCCATAAGGCCGCTTGATCAGGTGTCGTCTTCATCTTATTAGTATTACTAATTGCCCGACGAGGCAGCCGGGCAACGATAGCGGGGAGGCGGCAATGGGCTTGGGTGAATGGGGTCAGGGGAACCGGGAGATGGCGCCTGTGTCGCGTCGGCAGCTTCTGGCCGGTGCGGGGAGCGCCGTTCTGATGCCCCTGTTGAACCCCGCGGAGGCGGCGGGTGCCCCCATTGATCTGGCCCAGGGCGCCATGCCCAGCAGCAGCCGTCTGTCGGAAGTCTCCGACCTGGAGGCCCTGCTGCGCACCAGCGTGCCGGCGGGGTCAAAGGATGGGGCCAGCGGCATGTGGGAGGTCTGGGAAACCGGACCGGAGCCGCATTGGATCGACCTGACCTGGGCGGAACCGGTCACCACGGACCGGGTGGAGATTTACTGGGGCGGGAACACGCCGCCACGTACCGCCCGGCTGCTCTACTGGGACAAGGACCGGTTCGTACCGGTGGCTGCATCGGCGGCCTTGGGCCGGGAGCCGGACCGGTTCAATATCCATAGTTTCGAGCCGGTGCGCACCGACCGTCTGCGCCTGGAGATTGAGGGGGAGACACGCAAGGCAGTGGGCATCCGGCGATGGCGCGTGCTCAATGCCGGGCCGGTACCCAGCATTCCGCCGGTAGTGGAGGCGGGGATCGACCGGACGGTCGTGATGGGTGGTGCGACATATCTGGCGGCGCGCGCCGGTTGGCTGCGCCGGGGGCCGGGCGATGATCTGCGCTGGAGCAAGGTTAGCGGGCCGGGTGAGGTGAGTTTTGCCGATCCCGCTGCGGTGGAGACCACGGCCCGCTTTTCTGAGATCGGTGACTACACGCTGCGCCTGACCGGCACCGCCGCCGGGCGCGAGGCATCGGATGAACTGCGCGTCCGGGTCGTGGCGCCGCCGCCGGCCAAACGGCTGGATGTCGTCTATACAACGCCCTATGCCCTGACCAGTCCATTCTGGCGGGCGCGGGCGCGTTCCCTGATCGTCAACTGGATCCCGCATTGCATCGCCTATTGCGAACGCGCCGACCTGCCCACGGGCCAGGGCGGCATCGATAATTTCGTGGAGGCCGCCAAGGCCCTGCGGGGGCAGCCGCACGGTCCCCATCTGGGCTATGTCTTCTCCAACGCCTGGGTCCACCAGACGGTGGAATCCATCTGTCTGGCCCTGATGGTCGATCCGCAGGGCGATGAGGGCATGCTAGCCGCACAAGCGCAGATGCGCGCCACCCTGGAACGCTGGATACCCATCATCCTGGCGGCACAGGAACCGGACGGGTATTTGCAGACGGCATATACCCTGGCCGACCGTGCCAAGTGGGCCGAGCGTTGGTCGCCGCGCAACCGTGGTGACCATGAAGGCTATGTCGCCGGTTACTTCATCGAATCGGCCATCAACCATTACACCCTGACAGGCGGGCGCGACCGCCGCCTGTATGATGCAGCCAAGAAACTGTCGGATTGCTGGGTCGCCAATATCGGGCCGGGAAAGAAACCCTGGTATGACGGGCACCAGCAGATGGAACAGGCGCTGGTCCGGTTCGGCCGCTTCGTCAATGATGTGGAGGGCGGGGGACGCGGCGATGCCTATGTGGCGCTGGCCCGCTTCCTGACCGATCAGCGCCGGGGCGGCGCCCGCTATGATCAGAGCCACCTGCCCGCCGTGAAACAGTATGAGGCCGTGGGCCATGCCGTGCGCGCCGTCTATTTCTACTCGGGGATGGCCGATATCGCGGCGCAAACGGGTGACGTGGATTACCAGAGTGCTGTCGCCTCGCTCTGGGACAATATGGTCAACCGCAAATACTATGTCACCGGCGGGGTCGGCAGCGGCGATACGGCGGAAGGGTTCGGCGCCGATTACGGCATGCGCCATGATGCCTATTGCGAAAGCTGTTCGTCCTGCGGGCTGGTCTTCTTCCAGTACAAGATGAACCTTGCCTATCACGATGCCCGCTACGCCGATCTCTATGAGGAGACGATGTATAATGCCCTGCTGGGCGGCGTGGATCTGGAGGGGAAAAGCTTCTGCTACACCAACCCGCTGGCAGGCACGGAGCGGGCGAAATGGCATGTCTGCCCCTGCTGTGTGGGTAACATCCCCCGCACCCTGCTGATGATGCCCACCTGGGCCTATGCGAAACAGGCGGACGCGCTGTACGTCAACCTGTTCGTGGGCAGCCGGATCAATGTGGGCAAAGTTGCCGGCACCGAGGTGGAGATGGTGCAGGAGACGGACTATCCCTGGGCCGGGGCGGTGGCGGTCACCGTCAATCCTGCCCGCAAGGCCCGCTTCGCCCTGCATGTCCGCGTGCCCGACCGGGCGACCAGCACGCTATACAGCGCCAGCCCGGCGATCAGCGGCCTGTCGGCGCTGTCCGTTAATGGCAAGCCGGTGACGCCCATTATCCGCAATGGCTATGCCGTGATCGAGCGGGAATGGAAGCGCGGGGACAAGGTGACGTTCGAGCTTCCTCTGGCGGTGCAACGGGTGACGGCGCGGGCGGAGGTGGAGGCGACGCGGGGGCAGGTGGCCCTACGCTATGGCCCCCTGGTCTATTCCGTCGAAACCGCCGATCAGCCCAACATCGCTGGCCCCATCGGCGGTGGGCCGTTGTCGGCAGTGTGGCGGGGTGATCTGCTGGGGGGTGTCATGGCCATTGAGGGGGCGTGGCGTGACGGCAATGCCCTGCGCGCCGTGCCCTACTATGCCCGCATGAACCGCACCGGGGAACCCGTGCGGGAGTTCCCCACCGCCGATGGCGGCATGCCGCAGGTGGAAGAGGCCGAGCGCAAGGCCCGGGCGCAGGCGTCAAAGGTCTGGATCGGGGTATAGAGGGCTTAATCTGCGGCTACGGTCTGTCAGGTGTTCATAAAAAACACCTGACAGATTCTAATCCGGTAGCAGCATGACCAGACGCAGGTCGGGTCTGGTTTCAACCGACAGGGTCATCTGACGATAGCGCCGAAGGCCATGGACGGGATGTTGAAACAGCCGTTCGCCCCCTTCCCGCCCCCTTATATCGGCCCCGGCCCAGCGGGCGGCGAATTCGGCACTGCCGGCGCGCAGTTCGGCGATCAGGGCGGTCAGCCCCGTATCAGCCAAATGCCGGCCATGATCGACCCGGAATTCGGCTAGCACGCGGGCCGCGCGGCCTGGCCAATCCACCAGCAGCTTCTTCGCCGCCGGGTCCAGGAACAGATAGCGCAGCAGATTATGCGGACCCGGCCCGTCCAACCAGCCCGCGAACAGGTCCGCCGCCGCCACGTTCCACGCCAGCAGGTCCAGGCGGTGATCCAGCGCATAGGCCGGTACCGCGATAGCGGCCACCGCATCGCGCAGGCGGGCACAGGTCCCGCCATCATCCTGTCCGGGATCGGGCTGCCGTGGGTCGCGACGGCCCGAAAGCTGGAACAGATAGGCCCGTTCCGCCCCCGTCAGGCGCAGGGTGCGGGCCAGCCGGTCCAGCGCCTGGGGCGAGGCCTGGATATCACGCCCCTGTTCCAGCCAGGTCAGCCAAGTGGCGCTGATCCCGGCATCGGCGGCCACTTCCTCCCGCCGCAGGCCGGCGGTGCGCCGCCGCCCCGTCACGGCCAGCCCCAGCACCGCCGGGTCCAGCCGCCCGCGCCGGTCGCGCAGAAAGGCACCCAGCAGGTGACGCTGGTCGGCGGCGGGATCCTCAAAGGGCGGGATGGGCAACTTCATAGGGGTATTCATACCAGTATAAGTGCTTATCTTGTACCCCCCTTTGGTCGGGCGTAATCAGGAGGAACCCCACCCGACGACAGGAACCCCGGCCATGAATGCCCAGCCCGACAGCCAGCATGACCTTGTCACACAGCAGTTCGGTCCCCGTGCCGATGCCTATGTCAACAGCCCCACCCATGCCGCCGGCCCCGACCTTACGGCGCTGCAATCGCTGCTGCGGGCCGCACCTGTGGCGGATTTCCTCGATCTTGGCTGCGGCGGCGGGCATGTCAGCTTCCACGCCGCCCCCTTCGCGGAACGGGTCACCGCCTATGATCTGTCGGATGCCATGCTGACGGCGGTGGCGGCAGGTGCCGCGCAACGCGGGCTTGCCAACATCACCACCCGTCAGGGCCGGGCAGAAGTTCTGCCCTTTGCCGATGCCAGCTTCGACATGGTGGTCAGCCGGTACAGCGCCCATCACTGGCGCCATGTCGCCCCCGCCATGGCCGAGGCGGCACGCGTGCTGCGGCCCGGCGGCATCTGCGTGATGATGGATGTGTACGCGCCTGCCGATCCCTTGCTGGACACCCACCTCCAGACCATCGAAATGGTGCGCGACCCCAGCCATGTGCGCAACTACAGCCTGGCCGAATGGCGGTCGCTGCTGTCCGCCGCCGGCCTGACGCCGCAAGTGCCGCAGACCTTCCGCCTGCCGCTGGGTTTCCAGTCCTGGGTGGACCGGATCAACACCCCGGCTAGCCATCGCCCGGCCCTTCTGTCTTTGCAGGCTGGGTCGGCGGCGGAGGTGAAGGAGCATTTCGCCATCCAGCCGGATGGCAGCTTCACCCTGGACACGATGCTGATCATTTCCGTTAAGGAAAAATCCGCGCTTGCCTCTTGACTCCGGCGGCGGAGCGGCGATCTGATAAAACATGATCATCCCGTCGCAGCCAGCACCGCCGCTGCCCACCGCGCAACCGGCCCCCACCAACCCGCAGAACAATGCGGCGCTGGCGACGGCTGGCCTGTTGGCACAAAAGGTGGCTAAGCCCACCGAAACCCAGACCCGCCGCGCCGCCACCGCCGTGGCGCGGGGGGAGGCGGCACGCGAAGGCACCGGCAGCAGCTTTGTGGGCCGCGCCTTCGACAATGAAGCCGCCGCCGTGGAGGCCCGCACCAACCAGCAGCCCCCGCGCGGACGCGGCGACAAGCTGGACCTAAGCGTCTAAGCGATAAGGTTAATCCGCCGCGCGCTGCATCAGGCGCCGTGTCTCTGCCGGGTCGGTGGAAAGCGGAATGGTGAAGCTGGCGATGGTGCCGCGGCCAGGATTGCTTTCCAGTTTCAGTTCGCCGCCATGGCGCAGGACCAGATCGCGGACCAGCGTCAGGCCCAGGCCGGTACCGGTTTCGCCCTGCGTTCCCGGTCGGCTGGCCTTGGGACCGCCGCGCAGGGCCAGTTCCAGCTGCGCCGGCTCCATGCCGACCCCCTTATCGGTGACAGCCACCTCCAGCCGGTCGCCCAGGGCGCGGCTGGTCACATGCACTACGCCGCCCTGGTGGCTGAACTTCACGGCATTCATCATCAGATTGCGCAGCACCGCCAGGATCATGGTGCGGTCGGCCAGGACCCAGCGGTCACCGGCGGCATCCAGGATGGTAATCTCCTTGGCCTGGGCGGCGGACGCTACATCGCGGATGGAATCGCTCACCACCTCGCGCATGGGGAAGATGGTGGGGGCGAACGGCGTGCCCGACATCTGCACCCGCGACCATTGCAGCAGGTTCTCCAGCAGCTCGAACACCTTGCGCGCCATTTCATGGACGGTGCGGGCGAAATCCGCCACCTCTTCCGGCTTCATCTTTGGCGCGTGATCGGCCAATTCCTGGGTCATGCCCAGCATGGAATTGAACGGCCCGCGCAGATCATGCGAGATCAGGGAGAAGAAGCGTGTCTTCTCCCGGTTCAGGAAGTCCAGTTCATCATGGGCGGCGCGAAGGTCGGCCAGGGCGCGTTCGGCTTCTGCGCGCGCCTCGCGTTCCGCCACGGCGGCCGTGTCGCGCACGGCCAGCGCCCGCAGCATCAGACGCCGCGCCACGAACACCACCACCAGAACCGCCGCCACGAAACCTGCGACAGAGATCAGTACATCCGTGAGGATCGGCAGCAGGGAGGCACCAGGGGGGGCGACATATACAACGCGCCAGGGCGCCTGCTTCAACGGGATCGCCACAATATGGCTGTTGAAGAAGCCGTGGCTGATCATGCCATCGGGCCCGGCCTCCAGGCTGGCGCCGGACGGCAGGATGTCGATGATGCTGCGGGGCAGCGGCTTTTCCTGATTGCGGGAGGAGCCGGTGATGACATTGCCCGCCTGATCCACCAGCAGCAGCATGCTTTCCACCCGCTGCACCGCGCCCAGCGCATCACGCAGGCCGGCGACGGGGATATCGATGCCCAGTGCCCCCGCATAGCGCCCCTGCAGGGTCAGGGGCAGAGCCAGCATGGCGCTGTCGGGGAAATCGCCTTCACGGCCCGACAGTGTCCAGACAGGCCCGGCCATCGGATTGGCGGCGGGGGCGGCATTCACGAAGGCCGGCAGCGTGCCCACCTGCGACAGCAGATCGGCCTGACGGCTTTCCACCCAGGGGTGGATGGCCAGCATGCCCGACAGGGAGGCATAGACCAGCCGCCGCGCCTCCGGCACCACCTTCTGCGTGACGGCCATCAGCGGCAGAAGCTGCACGGCCATGGCCGCCTCCTGCCGCCATCCGGCCTCGTCTGGGCGGGACAGTACGGGATTGGCGGGTATATCGCCGGACGGCAGGGCCGCGATATTGCCGATCTGATCCACCAGATAGGGTGGGGGCAGCCGGTCCAGGGAATAGCCCTGCCTGGCATCGCCACGCGGATTGCTGGCCAGGAACGCGGTCAGAAGGCTGCTGGCGGGCACATCCTCGGGCGCGGGAAATTCGGCATAGAAGAATTCGGCGCGCTGACGCAGCGCCTCCAGATGGCCGACCGCCACCCGCATCTGCATATCCAGCGAACCGGCGCGGGTGCGGATCTGGCCATTCATCGCCGTTTCAAAGGCGCGGATACGCTCGCTGGCATGCGACCATAACAGGACGGCCCCCAGCATGACGCCGGCCAACAGGGCAAGAATCAGCATGCGGTCCGCATGCGCCGCCCCCGACAATGCCGTTCGCCAGCCCTTCCCCGCCACCTGCACCGCCCCTGGTCCGAATATCGCCTGCACAGGCCGAAACCTATGGCCGGAAAGGCATTTGCGGCCTCCGGCGAACTATCCCATCAGTGGTAACACCAAGTGCGGGGCAGGGGCAACGCGGCTACCGGGCAGGACCCTGGATTTCCGCAGGCTCCCCGCCATCCGATGGGCACCACATACGGGGCGATGAATTTTTTTCGAACGAAAGCGCTTGACACCCGGCCCGCAGCTCTCTATCACCGCGCTCCACGAGAGGGGCGCGTAGCTCAGGGGTTAGAGCACTCGCCTGATAAGCGAGAGGTCGGTGGTTCGATTCCACCCGCGCCCACCATCCCCTCCCGGATGTGAAATCGTTGAAGCGAAAGCTTCCAGTGCGACAAGGGCCGGCTGCAAAGCCGGCCTTTCGCATTTCTGGCCTGCGGCATCACCCGCCGCCGCCGGCGAAGGTCGGGCTTCCCCGCCGCCGCCGCCATGCCCATGTGAAGGGCAATCGATCAATCACGACAGACAGGTGGCCCGATGGCCCGATTGCCTTCCATCTTTATCTCCCATGGCTCGCCCATGCTGGCCCTGGAACCCGAAGCCCCCGCCCACCGCTTCCTGAAGGGGCTGGGCGGCATGGTGGAGCGGCCAAAGGCCATTCTGGCCGTCTCGGCCCATTGGGAGACGACACGGCCCGCCCTGTCCCTGTCGCCCCGTCCCGCGACCATCCATGACTTCCGGGGCTTCCCGCCGGCCCTGTTTGCCATGCAGTATCCCGCCCCCGGTGCGCCGGCCCTGGCGGAACGTGCGGCGGGCCTTCTGGCGGCACAGGGATTGGAGCCGGCACTGGTAGCCGACCGTGGGCTGGACCACGGCGCTTGGACGCCGCTCAGCCTCGCCTGGCCCGATGCCGATATCCCCGTCACCCAACTGTCGGTACAGCCGCACCTGTCCGCCGCCCACCACGCCACCGTGGGCGCGGCCCTGCGCCCCCTGCGGGACGAGGGGGTGCTGATCCTGGGATCAGGCAGCTTCAGCCATAATCTGATGGAATTCCGGGGCCAGGACCCCGATGCGCCGTCGCCCGCCTGGGTGACGGTCTTTGCCGACTGGATGCGTCAGGCGCTGCTGGAAGGCCGCCAGGGTGATCTTCTGGCCTGGGACCGGCTGGCACCAGAGGCGCGGCGCAACCACCCCACGCCCGAACATCTCTGGCCCCTCTACAGCGCGCTGGGTGCCGCCACACCGGGCATCCCGGCCCGCCTGCTGCACAGCAGTACCGACCGCGCCATCCTGGCCATGGATGCGTTTGCGTTTGACTGAGTGAACATAAACAAAAATGGGGCGACCGATCCTACGACCGGCCGCCCCTTTCCCATCTTATATCTATAAGGCTTACTCAGCCGACAGCACGCCGCGTTCCACCTGATCGCGTTCGATGCTTTCGAACAGGGCGCGGAAATTGCCCTCGCCGAAGCCGTCATCGCCCTTGCGCTGAATGATCTCGAAGAAGATCGGGCCGATCACCGTGCTGGTGAAGATCTGCAGCAGCAGACCGCCGCCGGGCGCGCCATCCAGCAGGATGCCACGGGCCCGCAGCTCTTCCGTCGGCTGGCCATGGCCGGGCAGACGCTCTTCCAGCATATCATAATAGGTGCCGGGCGGCGGCGTCATGAAGGTGACGCCGTTGGCCTTCAGCGCGTCAAAGGTCTTGATGATGTCGTTGGTCGACAGGGCGATATGCTGGATGCCTTCGCCCTTATATTCGCGCAGATATTCCTCGATCTGGTCGACACGGCCTTCGACGCCGGCACTCTCATTGATCGGGATGCGGATCTTGCCGCAGGGTGCGGTCAGCGCCCGGCTTTTCAGACCGGTCAGCTTGCCTTCGATGTCGAAGTAGCGGATCTGCCGGAAGCTGAACAGCTTGGCATAGAAATCGTACCAATGATCCATGCGGCCACGATGGACATTGTGGGTCAGGTGATCAACCTCCACCAGACCACAGCCGACCGGGTTCTGATCCACGCCATCAACGGGCACGAAGTCGATATCATAGATGGAGGCGGCGGACCGGTGGCGGTCCACCAGATAAATCAGACTGCCGCCGATACCCTCGATGGCCGGAATGTTCAGTTCCATCGGGCCGACAGAACCCTTTACATCCTTGGCACCCAGTTCCAGGGCGCGGCGGTGGGCAAACGCGGCATCCTTCACGCGGAAGGCCATGGCGCAGGCGCTGGGCCCATGGTCGCGCGCAAACTGCTGCGCCATGCTGTCCTTCTCGCCATTGACGATGAAGTTGATGCCGCCCTGGCGGTACAGGGTTACATTCTTCGACCGGTGGTGGGCCACCTTGGTGAAGCCCAGGACGGTGAACAGGCTGTCCAGCGCCGCCGTATCCTCAGCCGTATATTCCACGAATTCAAAGCCGTCCGTGCCCATGGGATTGTCCCACAGATCGCCCACGATCTGGCCGTTTTCCACGCGCGCCGTGCCGCCGTCCGCCATCTTGATCTCCTGTGAAAATCTATCGGTTGGGGAATTGTTTCCATGATAGGGCCGAAGGCCGGGGCATGTCCTTGCGAACTGTCCCCGGAATCTGGCAGTGTCGGGTGAGAAATTGCGCCAATCCACCAATCAGGGGCAGAATATGGGCAGTGTTGGTTTGGACGCAGCAGATATCCGCATACTTACTGCATTGCAGCGCAATGGCCGCCTGTCCAATGTCGATCTGGCCGATCAGGTGGGATTGTCGCCCAGCCCCTGCCTGCGCCGGGTGCGCGACCTGGAGGAACAGGGCTATATCCAGGGCTACACCGCCATCCTGGACCGCAAGAAGCTGGGCATGGGTGTCGTCGCCTTTGTCGAGGTGAAGATCGACCAGAATGCCGAAGGCGACGCCGATTTCCGGCGCGGCATTCTACTGCTGCCAGAGGTCATCTCCTGCTTCGTGATGACCGGCACCATGGATTACCTGTTGCAGGTTATCGTGGAGGATCTGGACAGTTTCGCCGACCTGTCGATGCGCAAACTTCTGTCGATCAAGGGGGTGAAGGAGGTGCGGTCCAGCTTTGTGCTGGATGTGGTCAAGCACTCCACCGCCGTGCCATTGCCGAAACCAACCTGATCAAGGCAGGATGTGGCGTCAGGTCGGCCCAATCTGACGAAGAAATTGCGGAGAACCCCCACTACCCCAGCACATCCGCAAGGAAATGCCCCGCCCCTGGCGCTATGATGGTTTCCAACAATTCCCACATGATTTGGGGAGGAAGCCATGAACCAGACCAACGCGCCCGCCAGCGACTTTGCCTCGCGCGTCACCGACAGCGGCAAGACCGACACGGCGCTGCGCGGCGATTACAGCCATGTACAGCCTGACTTCACCATCGACCAGGGCTGGGACGCCTATACCAGCGCCGACCACGCCATGTGGCGGACGCTTTATGACCGGCAATCGGCCCTGCTGCCGCGCTATGCCGCCCCGGAATTCCTGGAAGGCTTGACCCGCCTGGATGTGCGTAACGGTATCCCGGATTTCCGCCGCGCGTCAGAGGTGCTGGACAAGGCCACAGGCTGGACCCTGGTGGCGGTGCCGGGCCTGATCCCGGAGCGAGAATTCTTTGAACATCTGGCTGCCCGGCGCTTCCCGGTCACCAACTGGATCCGCAAGCCCGAAGAGATGGATTATCTGGTCGAGCCGGATGTGTTCCATGATTTCTTCGGCCATGTGCCGCTGCTGACCCATCCGGTCTTTGCCGATTATCTTCAGGCCTACGGTATCGGCGGGGCCAAGGCCATTGCGCTCAACGGCCAGGAACATCTGGCCCGGCTCTACTGGTACATGGTCGAATTCGGCCTGATCAACACCAAGGACGGCTTGCGCGCCTATGGCGCCGGCATGCTGTCATCGCGCGGGGAGACGCAGTTTTGCATCGAAAGCCCGTCGCCCAATCGCATCGGCTTCGATCTGGAACGCGTGATGCGTACCCAGTACCGGATCGATGACTATCAGCAGACCTATTTCGTGCTGGACAGCTACGAACAGCTGATGAACGCCACGGCGGTGGATTTCACCCCGCTCTATGCAAGGCTGCGTGAGCTGCCGCCCATCGGCCCGACAGAGGTCCTGCCCACCGACCGCGTCTTCACCCTGGGCACCCAGGGGGAGGGGCACAAGGCGGCGTAAGGGTTGTTTGCGACGGTGGGGTTACCCTCACCCTTCCATTGGCTGCCGCCAATGGGCCCCTCCCTCTCCCACGTTCGTGGGCGAGGGGTGAAATTTAGCCCCTCGCCCGCTTGCGGGAGAGGGAGGGGCCCAAGCCGGAAGGCTTGGGAGGGTGAGGGAACGACGCAACCCTAGCGCCGGAACCAGCCGACCAGTTCCATATGGGCCGACCACAGGAACTGATCCACGGGCCAGATATCGGTCAGGCGGTAGCCACCCTGGATCAGCAGTTCGGCATCACGCGCGAAGCTGACGGGGTTGCACGACACGCCCACGACGGCGGGCACGGTAGAGGCAGCGATCTCTGCCGCCTGCGCCTGCGCGCCGGCGCGCGGCGGGTCGAACACGACGGCCTGGAACCGGTTCAGGTCATAGGGGGTCAGCGGATCGCGGAACAGGTCGCGCTTTTCCGCCGTCACCTTGCCGCCCAACTGCCGCGCCCCGCCCATCAGGCTGTTATAGGCCGTGGGATCGCCTTCGACCGCATGCACCTTGGCCTTGGTGGCCAGGGGGAAGGTGAAGGTGCCGCTGCCCGCGAACAGGTCGGCGATCATTTCTGCTTCGCCCACCCCGGCCAGGGTAGCCGCGACCAGGGCCTGTTCGCCCTGCTTGCTGGCCTGAAGGAAGGCGCCGGGCGCGGGGGAGACACTGACGGCGCCAAAACCCAGCAGACCCGTACGGCGGAACGCAATAGGCTCGGCCGGCTGGCCCTCCCGCGCGCGCCAGGACAGGCGGGCTAAATCCTGGGAAGCCGCGAAGTCCGTCAGATGTTCCAGGGTGCGCAGGTCGGGCCGCGACAGACCTTCCAGCACCAGATCCACCCCGTCATCCAGCAGGGTCAGCGCTACATCGATCGATTGACCATCAGCCAGCAGCGGGGCCAGCGCATCACGCAGCGGGGCGACCACCGCCAGCAGCTTCGGTGCCAGGACGGTACAGTCCGACAGATCGACTAGCCGGTGGGAATGCGCCTCGTTAAAGCCCAGCCACACCCGGTTGCCCCGGCGCACGGCATTCATGACGGCGCGCCGCCGGCTGCCCACGGGCGTGCGGGCCACGGGATGCAGCGTGACGCCATCGCCCAGCAGGCCGCAGCGCGACAGGACGGTGGTCAGCGCCTCCAGCTTCCATGTCTCGTAGGTCGCATCATCCATATGCTGTGCGACACAGCCGCCGCAGCTGCCGAAATGGGTGCAGGCCGGATCGGTGCGGCCCTTGCCTTCCTCCAGCAGGGAGACGGGAACTCCTTCCCAGCCATCGCCACGATGGGCCCCGAACTTCACCATCAGCCGGTCACCGACCAGCGTCTGCGGCACATAAAGCCGGTGGCCCTGCCATTCCGCTAACCCGTCACCGCGCCCGCCGACACGGGTGATGGAGACCTCTACCGGGCCGCGCGTGGGCGGTTCGGGGGCGGGACGCTGGGCGGGGCGGCGGGGGGCTTGTCTGCGGGGTGGCATTGGTACGGTTCCGAAATATTATAATCTGGCCGGTTTTATTTCGATTGCGAAATAAAAGGCCGCCATGGGGCGTCCGTGGCCTGGATCAATCCTTATCAGGGCATAGGGGGGCCGTGCGGATTTGGCAAGAAGTGTACGCGAAAGGATGCTAGAAGGTGGGCATCATTTATTCTTGCCCGGAAGGGAGCCGAACCCATGTCCGAACCCAATACCAGCGCTGCCGAGCAGCTTTTCGAAAAGGCCCTCGATGTGGCCGAAAAGCACCTGGAAGCAGCCATGAAGGAGGGCGGCGCCCTTTCCGGTTATGTCGCCATCGCCATGATCGAAGCCGCCGTCAACCAGGCCGTGGAAGAGACCAGCCACACCGACGTTGCCGACATGCTGCGCGATCTGGCTGACCAGATCGAAGCCGACGCCGAGGAAGGCGACGACGAGTAATCGTCCCGCCGGCTTTCGGGCATGCCTCACGAAAAACCCCGCTGGGCGACCGGCGGGGTTTTTCTTTTGGGGATTATGGCCGTTTGGGTCGGATTCGTCCCATGGCCAGGGCATCGATATAGACCCCATCGCGGAAGGCGTAATCGCGCAGGCGCCCTTCCTCGACAAAGCCGAAATGCCGATACAGGCGGATGGCCCCGTCATTATCGGCAAACACCGTCAGTTCGATACGGTGCAGGTCCAGCCAACGGTCGGCGGCATCGATCAGGGCATGCATCAGGGACTTGCCCACCCCCATACCCTGGGCGTCATCATGAACGCCAATGGCCAGATCGGCCACATGCCGCCGCCGCCCGCCCTGGCGGAACAGTCCGGCGGACCCGACAAGCCGCCCGTCCAGGATGGCGACGACCTGCAAATCATCGGCCCCACCCTTTTCCATCCAGGCCCGCGTCCCTTCCACGCTGGGGAAGGGCGGGCGCAGGGTGCCGTGGCGGAACTTGGGCATGGAGGCCATGGCCGCCATCGCCGCCGCATCATCCAGCTGCCGCGCCCGCAGCCACAGGCCCGGTGGGCCAAAGGCGGCAGGCGTGCCGCCGGGCGGTGGGGTGAAGGCAGGCTGGCTCATAGCTTTACGCTCCTGTTGAGGTCACCGCCGACAGAAAGGCCCGGATCAAATCCGGACTTTTGCGGCCCGGCGCATCCTCCACCCCCGATGAGACATCGACGGCCTTGGCGCCCGTGGCCCGGATGGCATCGGCGACATTGGCGGGGTCCAACCCGCCCGACAACATCCAGGGTTTCTGCCAGTCACGGCCCGTCAGCAAGGACCAGTCGAAGGCAACCCCATTGCCACCGGGCAGAACGGCACCCTTGGGCGGCTTGGCATCGAACAGAAGCATGTCCACCACCGGCTCATAGGCCGTGGCGGCATCAAGGTCGGCGGCGTCGCCCACCTTCAACGCCTTCATAACCGGCAGGTTGAAACGCGCGCGGATGGCGGCCACCCGCTCCGGCGTCTCGCCCCCGTGCAACTGGATCAGGTCCAGCGGCACTTGGCCCGTGACATCGTCCAACAGGTCATCCGTCGGGTCCACGAACAGGCCCACGACGCGGGTACCCGTGCCGACCATGCGCGACAGTTCGGCAGCGGTGGCGATGGAGACGTTGCGCGGCGATTTCGGGAAGAACACCAGCCCGACCCAGCGAGCGCCGGCATCAAGGGCCGCCTGCATCGTCTCCGGTGTGCTGATCCCGCAGATCTTGGCCTTCACCGCACTCATGCGCCCAACTCCTCCGCAATACGCCGGGCGGCGGCGGCGGGGTCGGCATCCGCCGTGATGGGACGCCCGATGACCAGATGGTCGGCACCCGCGGCCACCGCATCGCGCGGGCCCATCACCCGCTTCTGGTCATTGGCCGCCGCCCAGGTCGGGCGGATGCCGGGCACCATCAGCGTGAAATCGGCAGGCAGATCTCGGCGCAGCAGCGCGACCTCGGCGGGCGAGCAGACGATGCCGTCCGCGCCATTGGCATGGGCCACCCGGGCCAGACGGCGAACCTGATCAGCGGCGGGCACGGCCTGCCCCACGGCGGTCAAGTCCTCGTCCGACAGGCTGGTCAGGACAGTGACCGCCAGGATGCGCATGCGGGGCAGCCCCAACCGTTCCGCCTCCTCCCGCGCGGCATCGGCGGCGGCGCGGATCATGGCGGGTCCGCCACCGGCATGGATGGTCAGGAATGTCGGCGCCAGCGGCGCGACGGAACGGACCGCACCCGCCACCGTGTTGGGAATATCGTGGAGCTTCAGGTCCAGGAACAAAGGCAGATCGCCCGCCGCGATGACATCGCGGATACCGGCGGGCCCCTGCGCCATGAAGAATTCCAGACCCAGCTTCACGCCCCCGACCAGGCCCGCAACCTGTGCCGCCATGGCCTTTGCCCCCTCAATCTCCGGCATATCCAGGGCGACGAAAACGCGGTCGGTGGGGCGCATGGTTCAGGGCTCCAGATAAAAAGGGCTTTCGGCAGGTTTAACGCGGAATGGCGGCGGCGCGAAGGGACGATGCGGTAGCCCTTCCATGCCGGACGCGGGGCGGCTTCCCAAAACGTAAGCCCGCCTCTTGACCCACGACCATGGCCCGGCCCAAGATGCAGCCCCATCGCCCTCACCCATGGAGCCTGCCATGCCCCTGCCACCCCCGGACGCCGCGCGGGAGCCGTTGCATACGCGTCAGGTGACCTGCAAAGGCTATCGCCGGGCCGATGGGCTGTGGGATATCGAAGGCCATATTACCGACCGTAAATCCTATGATTTTCAGCGCGATGGCCGCACGGTGCCCAGCGGTGATCCCATTCATGAGATGTGGGTACGGCTGACGCTGGATAACCGGCTGACGGTGAAGGCCGTCGCCGCCGTGACGGATGCAGCACCCTATCGGATGTGCCCATCGATCACGGAGAATTTTCAGCGGCTGGTGGGCCTGTCCATCGCCAGCGGCTGGACCGCCGCCGTCAAGGAACGGCTGGGCGGGGTGGAAGGCTGTACCCATATGGTGGAACTGCTGGGCCCGGTCGCGACAACGGCCTTTCAGACCATCGCGCCTTATCTGGAAGACCTGGACAAGAAGGCCCGCGCCGCCATGGTCGAGCGCGGCGAAACCCCGCCGCCCCGCCGCCGCCCGCCCATGCTGGACACCTGTCACGTCTGGGCCACAGACGGAGAGGTCGTGGCGCGGGAATGGCCGGAATTCGCGGTTGCAAAGCCGCAATGAGTAAATCGGTCAGATGTTTTGACCGATTGCACGGCGGCGACTGCCGCCGCGCCGCACATGCGGCGTCAAGCCCAAGCCCGCGGATGCGGGCGCCCGGCGCCTGAGGGAAAACTAATTACGGAGCCTTACCGGTCTGCAGGGTACCGGTCACGCTGCCGCCATCGGCGATGTTGATGCGGCCGTAACGGATGGTGCCGTCAATCTGCCCCGTCTCACCCACCGACAGGATGCCCGATACTTCGATGGTGCCCGTTGCGCGGCCATTGACGCGCATCTGTTCGACCTTGGCCACGCCTTCGAAATGCCCGCCCTCGGCGATTTCCAGGATCTTGATCTCGTTTAGAGTGACATCGACCAGACGGCCCCCGCCACATGCAGCGTGTGGCAGTGCGAAATCTTGGCGCCTTCGATGCGCGCCTCGGCAGAGATGGTGGTGATGCCCCCGGTGACGGGCCCGCTTTCAACCGCCGCTTCGGCAATGCCATGCAGGCCGGGACGCTGGAAACTACGCGGGTCCAGGATATCGTTGGGCATCGGTTGAACAACTCCGCCAGGGGACCGGGGGACGGTCGCAATCGTCGAACGGACCCTAAAGGAAACGGCCCGTCATTTCGGTTTCATTCATAAGCTGAAAGGGTTAAATCCGCAACGCTTCTTGCCCATGTCACGTTAGGGATGCATGGGGGTGCGTTGACAGGGGGAACCAGGGGCCCAATAGTCCCCGGTTCCGGCGCCCGGACATCGGGTTCGTGGCGCTTTGGACGATGGCTCCATGGAGTTGCAGCCGTGATCCCTGTTGTGATGCCCACCTATTCCCGCATCGACATCGTGTTCGAGCGGGGTGAAGGCGCCCATATCTGGGACACAACAGGCCGACGATTCCTGGATTTCACCGCCGGCATCGCGGTGAACGCCCTTGGTCACGCGCACCCCTATCTGGTGGAAAAGCTGACCGAGCAGGCGGGCAAGCTGTGGCATACCTCCAACCTGTTCCGGGTTGCGGGTCAGGAACAGCTGGCCAAGCGGCTCTGCGATCTGACCTTTGCCGACACAATGTTCTTCACGAATTCGGGCGTGGAAGCGTTTGAATGTGCGGTCAAGACGGTGCGCAAGTATCAGCATGATACCGGCCACCCGGAGAAGACCCGCTTCATCGTGGTCGGTGGGGCCTTCCATGGCCGTTCCACGACGGCCATTGCGGCTGCCAAGTCGGAAAAGATGGTCGGCGGATTCGGTCCCCTGCTGGACGCGTTCGATCAGGTACCGTTCGGCAATATGAACGAGTTGCGCAATGCCATCACGCCCCAGACGGCCGCCATCGTGGTGGAACCCATCTTGGGCGAAGGCGGGATCGTGGTGGGCAGCGATGAGTATCTGAAGGCCCTGCGCGATACCGCAGACGAGTTTGGCCTGCTGCTGGTGTTCGATGAGATTCAGACGGGCGTGGGCCGTACCGGCAAGATGTTTGCCCATGAATGGGCCGGCGTCACCCCGGACGTCATGCCCATCGCCAAGGGTATCGGCGGCGGCTTCCCCGTCGGCGCCTGCTTGGTCAGCGAGAAGGCAGCCAAGGGCATGGTGCCGGGCACCCACGGCTCCACCTTCGGCGGCAACCCGCTGGCCATGGCCGTCGCCAACGCCGTTCTGGATGTCATCACGGCCCCCGGCTTCCTGGAGCAGGTGACCGTCACCGGCGACAAACTGAAGGCGGAACTGGAGGCCCTGGTTGCCAAGTACCCGACCATCCTGGCCGAAGCGCGTGGCAAGGGGCTGATGCTGGGCCTGAAATGCGTGAAGCCGAATGGCGAGGTGGTGACCCGCCTGCGTGAGAACGGACTGCTGACCGTTCCGGCGGCGGAGAATGTCATCCGCATCCTGCCGCCCCTGACCATTGGCGACGCAGAAATCGCCGAAGCCGTTTCGATCATCGACAAGACCTGCCAGGAGCTGGCGCAATGACCATGCAGAAGTCCCCCCGCCATTTTCTGGATATCCATAACCATTCCATCGATGAGCTGCGCGAGATGCTGTCCCGCGCCGCCTTCATGAAGCGTGGTCAGGGGGCCGAGCGCCCCCTGCTGGGCAAGACGTTGGCCCTGATCTTCGAAAAGCCCAGCACGCGTACCCGCGTCTCGTTCGAGGTGGGCATGCGTCAGCTGGGTGGCGAGGTCATCTGCCTGACCGGCAAGGAAATCCAGCTGGGCCATGGCGAGACCATCGGCGACACAGCGCGTGTCCTGTCACGCTATGTCGACATCATCATGCTGCGCACCGACCATGAGACGAAGTTGCAGGAAATGGCGGAGGCGGCGACCGTCCCCGTCATCAACGGCCTGACCGACAGCTCTCACCCGGTCCAGATCATGGCCGACATCCTGACCTATGAGGAACGCAAGGGCCCTATCAAGGATGCGGTCTTCTGCTGGACCGGCGATGCCAACAATGTCTGCGAAAGCTTCATCCACGCTTCCGTGGCGTTCGATTTCGAGCTGCGCATCGCCTGCCCCCCGGAACTGTCGCCCTCGCACCAGACCTTGGAATGGATCAAGGCCAATAAGGGCCGCGTGACCGTGCATCGTGATGTGGAAGAGGCGGCGGCGGGTGCCGATGCCCTGGTCACCGACACCTGGGTGTCGATGCACAACAAGGACGCGCATCGCCGCCACAATCTGCTGAAGCCATATCAGGTAAACGATCGGATCATGGGTCTGGCGAAAAAAGACGCCATATTCATGCATTGTCTGCCCGCACACCGCGAGGAAGAGGTGACGTCCAGCGTCATTGATGGTCCGCAGTCGGCCGTGTGGGACGAGGCAGAGAACCGTATGCACGCCCAGAAGGGCATTCTGACCTGGTGCCTGAACCGATGAATTCCGTTCCCCCCGTGGCGGGCCAGCCCCGCCACGATACCGATGCCGTAACCGCCGAATTCGATATCTGCCAGCCGTTCCAGCTGGACAGCAGCTCCTTCCGTGGGCGGCTGATCCGGCTGGGTCCGGCCCTGGATGAGATCATCCGGCGGCATGATTACCCGGACGAGCTGGCGCCCCTGCTGGCCGATACCATCCTGCTGGCCGCGACCCTCGCGTCCGGCCTGAAATATGACGGCATCTTCACGCTTCAGACCAAGGGTGACGGTCCTGTCGCCTATACGGTGTCGGACGTCACCTCGGTCGGTGATCTGCGCGGCTACGCCCGCTTTGATGCCGACCGTCTGGCCGAACAGCGCCGGCATAAGGGCTTCCAGCCCGATCTTGGCGCGATGCTGGGTTCCGGCTATGTCGCCTTCACGGTCGATCAGGGGGAGCACACCGAGCGCTATCAGGGCATCGTGGAACTGCGCGGGGCCACGCTGGCCGATGCCGTGCGCCATTATTTCCGGCAGTCCGAACAGCTGGCCGCCAGCATCAAGAGCTTCGTGTCCAAGGATGCGGATGGCAAATGGGTGGGCGGGGCCATCATGCTGCAGGCCCTGCCGCCGGAAAATGCGGGTGTGTTCAGCGAGCATCAGGCCGGCGTGCGCGAGGAAGACTGGCACCGCGCCGGCGTCATGCTGGAGACGGTGACGGCACATGAGCTTCTGGACCCGGCCCTGACGGTAAATGAGCTGATCTACCGCCTGTTCCACGAGGAAAGCCCGCGCATTTACGAGCGCCGGGAACTGCGCCCCGGCTGCCGCTGCTCCCGCGAGCGGGTGACGGACGTGCTGCGCAGCCTGGATCGGGGCGACCTCGATGAACTGCGCGTGGACGGCCTTGTCGCCGTGACGTGCGAGTTCTGCAACGCCACCTACAGCTTCAACGACACTGAACTGGACGAGGTTTACGCGGCGTTTTGAGGGCGGATACCGGATGCGGGTTCAGGCCCGCATCCAGCCCCCCGTCAAATCTTAACCGGTACCGACAGTTCCACGGCCCCGTCGCGCCCGTCGGTGATGTCCAGCGTGCGGAAGTCGAAATCCCGCTCCGGCCCCTTGAACACATCATATTCCAGGACGCGGTCCACGGAATTGTCGGGCTTGAAGGTCAGGACCTTGGGCTTGATCGAATAAAGCTGGTCCGGGGTGATGCTGGCGGATGCGGCGATGATCACCTCGTCCCCCTTCTGGCAGGTGCGGGCGGCGGCACCGTTCAGGATGCAGGCCTTGGACCCCGGCTCGCCAAAGATCACATAGGTGGAAATCCGCGCCCCGCTGCTCTTGTTCCAGATCTCCACGAATTCCAGCGGATAGATACCGGCCAGCGCGCACTGTTCCGGGTCCAGGGTGATGGACCCGTGATAGTCCAGATCGGCACCGGTGACGCGGATGCCGTGGAACTTGGCGCGGACAATCTTGATCATAAGGGGCTGCTCCGGTCGGTCTGGCACGATCCTCAGGACCCGCCGATCATTCCGGCCACCGGATCGGCGGCCGCGTCGACGGTTTCGCCAATCACATAAGCGTTCCTGACGCTGCATACCACCGCATCCGCCGCAGCCCTGTCCGCCGCATGCACGAAGCAGAGCGGCTGATCCGGCCCCACCGCCGCCCCGATGGGCGCCACCTGATCCAGCCCGACACGCGGATCAACCGCATCCTGGGGCCGGGTGCGCCCGCCGCCCAGCGCCACGACGGCCAGGCCAAGCGCCCGCACATCCTGCCCCGTGACAATGCCGGGCCGGTCGGCGAAGACCGGCACGATGACGGGGGCGGAGGTCAGATGCCGGTCGGGCCGTTCGATCAGGTCGGGCGGCCCACCCAGCACCGCCACCATGCGGGCGAACCGGTCCGCCGCGGCTCCGGTGGCAATGGCCTGATCCACCAGCTTTCCGGCGCTCGCGGCATCGGTGGCCAGCCCAGACAGGATCAGCAGTTCCACGCACAAGGCCCGCGTCACCCGCCACAGCCGCGTTTCCGCCGCCCCACCAGCCAGGATCGACAGGCATTCGCGCAGTTCCAGGGCATTGCCGGCACTGTGACCCAGCACCTGTCCCATATCGGTCAGCAGGGCGCGGGTGGGCAGGCCGGTATCGCTAGCGGTGCGAACCAGCATTTCCGCCAGTCCGGCGGCATCCTCCCGGCTTTCCATGAAGGCACCCGATCCGAACTTCACATCCAGGACCAGGGCATTCAGGCCGGCGGCCAGCTTCTTGGACAGGATGGAGGCGGTGATCAGGTGGATGCTTTCCACCGTCGCGGTGACATCGCGAATCGCATAAAGCCGGCGGTCGGCAGGGGCGATTTCATCCGTGGCCCCGACAATGGCGCAGCCGACCCGCCGCACGACGGTTTTCAGCCGGTGCAGGTCCGGTTGCGCATCATAGCCTTGGATGGCTTCCATCTTGTCGAGCGTGCCGCCCGTATGGCCCAGCCCCCGACCAGAGATCATGGGCACATAGCCGCCGCAGGCCGCGATGATGGGGGCCAACAGCAGGCTGACCTTGTCCCCCACCCCGCCCGTGGAATGTTTATCCAGAACCGGACCGCCCAAACCTTCGCGCGACCAGTCTAAAATCGTCCCCGACCCGGTCATGGCCCGCAGCAGGGCCACGCGCTCGCCGGCATCCATGCCCTGGAACCAGACCGCCATGGCAAAGGCCGCCGCCTGGCCTTCCGACACCGATCCGTCGGTCAGGCCCGCGATGAAGACAGCAATATCGTCCGCCGACAGGGCATGCCCGTCACGTTTGCGGCGGATAATCTCCTGCGGCAGGAACATGGGCGCGGATACTCACCGGGGCTTTTGGCCGGGGCAGGCCATGGCAATGGGATCCACACCATAGCGTGTTCCCGCCGCCGGGTGCAGGGGGGCCGACATGCGAAATGCCGCAGGGCGTAGCAGCACCATATCCGGGTCCTGCCTGTGCAGCGCCTCCCGATTCGCGCGGCTGGCCAGCGCCGCCGTCAGTTGTGCCGCCAGCTTGGGGTCCAGGGACGGGCCGGCGATCCAGGCCACGGGCTGCATCATGGTCGCCACCTCGCCCTGGTCGGGGCCATAGGTTCCGGCGGCAATGGTACCGGGCGCACCGAACGGGTGCAGGCCTGACAGGCGGCCCGCCGGATCACCCGTGACGGGCAGCAGCCGCGCACCCGCCGTCACGGCCATGGCCACCACCGGGTCCGGTGCGGCGGCGATTCGGAACAGCGCATCGACACGACCATCGGCCAGCGCCAAGGCCGCCTGTTCGCCACCGATCTCCACCGCCCGCACCTGTTGCCGGCGCATTCCGTAGGCGGACAGGATGCGTTCGGCCAGACGGCGTTCATCGCTGCCCGCCACGCCGATGGCGACGCGCCGGCCCTTCAGCTGTGCAATATCGGTCAGGCCGGTTTCGGCACGGACCAGAACATGCAGCGATTCGTTATAGATCTCGCCCAGGATGGTCAGTTCCGCCGGCCTGGCACCGGGGGCGGGGAAGCAGCGGGCGGCATAGATGCGGTCGGCAGGCGCCAGCCCGGTTTCAACGGCACCCGATGCCACCGCCTCCACAATGTCGCGGCGGTCGGGCAGGCTCTGCGTCAGTGCCACCAGCCCTTGCACGCCACAGGCGCGGTCATCATCCTTGCAGGCCGGCATGCCCGGCGGGCGCGACAGGATGGAGGCCAGGGCAGAGCCGACATCGAACCCGCGTTCCCCCGACGGATCGGCCGCGATGCGCAGATAGCGCGCGGACGCATCCACACCCGCCGGTGCCCGGCCCAAGGCCACCAGTGCGGCCAACGGCACCGCCAACAGCGGAATTAACCAATATCTGGGGGACATGGCACAGGCGCCCTACCAAGTTTGGGCTTATTCACGCCTTTCCAGCCTGCCTGTCAAATGCGCCCTGGTGATGGCAGTCCGAAAAGTTCCGCCTGTTGCCCCGCAGATTCATTCCTTTTGGACAGGCGGGACGGCCAGCGCATAGGCGACGATGGCGTTGGCATGACCATGGCCCATGCCATGCTCCGTCTTCAGCAGGGCGACCAGTTCCATATGTTTGGCGGGCAGGCGCTGTTTGACCAGATCCAGCCAGTCCGCGATGGGACGGCCATATTTCTTCTCGATCGATGGAAAATAGGATGCGGGTCCCTTCACCGGTTCGTCAGCCATCGTCCCACCCAGCCATTGCATTTCAGGTCGATACAACCCATGCGCCGGGAAGCGGGCGCTGTAAACAGCTGTGAGGCGTGGTTATGGGGCTGACACCCCGGATTCCAGGACAGAACTAGCCTTTTGGGATATGCACGGGCTTTACGGTCCCCCCTGGCTGCGGCACTCTGTCCATAGGGAAGCATCGCCATTGAGACGATGCCCGACGGGGGAAACGCGCATGGCATCACGGCTTGGCTCGATGCTGCTGGTCCTGGGTCTTCTGGGCGGTGCCGTCACCGCGCGGGCTGAACAGCAGATATTGCCCGCCGCCGCCAACCTGACCGCCGAACAGCTTTTCTCTGTCGCCTTCCGCCCCATCATCGACAATGCCCTGAAACAGCCCAACATGCCGGCCCTGCTGGGCGATGGGCTGCGCCGTGTGGCGGCATCGGACCGGACCCTGGGCGTCGTGTCGGTGCCGGGGCACCTGCTGCTGACGCGCGAGGGCGTGGAACTGGCGCGTGTGGTGCTGCCGGGTGACATGATCCCCGAACGCTGGGCCAACGCGACGGCGGAGATGCTGCGGGCCATCGCCGCGGCCTCTCCCGCCATCGCCGCCAAGGACCGGGAACAGGTCTGGCGCGACATGTTCGACGGCATGATGACCGATCTGGACCCCTATTCCCGCTATGCCGAGCCCAACCGGGCGCAGGGGGAGCGCACCCAGCGCGAGGGGTATGACGGGATCGGCGTCGGCATCCGCAATGTCGATGGCTTTTACGAGATTTCCGACATGGTGCCCGACGGGCCGGCAGCGGCAGCCGGTGTCAAGGTCGGCGACCGGATATTCGAAGTGGCCGGCACCCGCACCCTCGGCCTGCCTTATGAAAGGCTGTCAGCCCTGATCCAGGGGCCGGAGGGCAGCTGGGTGGAAATGAAGCTGGGTCCCAGCGACCAGCGCCCGCGCAATGTCACCATCCGCCGCCGGCATCTGGTACCCAATACGGTTCAGGCCGTCCTCAATGATGGCGTCGTGACCGTTCGGGTCGAGCGGTTCAACAATGCCACCCAGGATAATGTGCGTCAGGCCATCCAGCGCTATCTGGACCGGGGGCCGGTGCGTGGCGTCGTCATGGATCTGCGTGGTAATCCCGGCGGGGTGATGGTGCAGGCGGTGGGCGTGGTCAACCTGTTCGTGCCGCAAGGCCGAATCATCACCACGCGGGGCCGCAACCCCAGCTCCATCCAGTGGTTTGAGGCGCAGAAGCCGACCACCCTTTTCCCCGACCTGCCGCTGGTCGTCTTGATCGACGGGCAGACGGCGTCATCGGCGGAGATTGTGGCGGCGGCACTGCAGGATGCGGGCCGCGCCCTGATCGTCGGCTCCTCTTCTTATGGCAAGGGCAGCGTGCAGCATGTGACGCAACTGCCCAATGGCGGGGAACTGTTCATCACCTGGAGCCGGATTTACGCGCCCAGCGGATATAGCTTTGACGGCCAGGGCGTGCTGCCCAGCCTCTGCACCTCGCAGGCGGGCGTGAATGTGCAGTCGCTGCTGGCCGCCGCGGCGCAGGGCGACCGGGGCGAACAGGCAACAAGGTCACGTCAGCGGCTGGCCGCCCCCGACGATGCCGAGGCGCTGGCGCAACTGCGCGCCACCTGTCCGCCAAAGCCCGCCGACAGCGTGGCATCCGCCGCCGTAACGGTATCGCTGGCCCGTGCCCTGGTGGAGGATGTGGGGCTTTACCGCCAAGCCCTCGCATCACGGCACATCAACGTTGCGGAGAGGTAGGGTCTTTGTCCTTGACAGACGGGGGCGGATGCGTAGATTCCGCCGCTGTGCCGCCGGGGGTCTTCCTCCGGTGGACTTGGTTTATACTCATCGGCCGCGCGTCCTTGCGGTGGCCGCAAGTCAGACGCAGGTAGGGTATCATGGCTAAGCAGAACACCGTGCTGATCAAGCTGGTTAGCACCGCTGACACGGGCTACTTCTATGTGAAGAAGAAGAACCCCCGTAAGACGACCGAGAAGCTGGAATTCAACAAGTACGATCCGGTTGCTCGCAAGCACGTCGCCTTCAAGGAATCCAAGATGAAGTGATCTCCCTTTCGGGATGATCCTCTTTTGGATCGGGGCCACGGCCCTGACGAAGCATAAACCCCCGCCGGTCCGCCCGGCGGGGGTTTTGCTTTTGGGGTTGGGGTTGGGTTGTGCTGATCAGGGCCTGTGAGGTCTTGATTGAAGCGCCACCCTTCGTCATCCCGGCGCAAGCCGGGACCCAGGGGCCACAGGAAAGGACCTGGACGCAGCTTCGACCATCGTCGCTGAACGGTTGGTCGTCTGCCCGCTGGATCCCGGCTTGCGCCAGGATGACGAAGGAAGAAGCGATTCCGGTCAGTGCGTATCCGCACTGGCGACACGCAAGCCGCGCGACGGACGCCACCAGGCCCGATTCTACCGCTCCGGTGGTCTTGGGGGATTGTCAGGGGAAAGCCCCAAACGCAAAAGGCCGCCTTGAAGGCGGCCTTTGATGCATCATCTTGATTTTGTCTGGAGCGGGCGAAGGGATTCGAACCCTCGACCCCAACCTTGGCAAGGTTGTGCTCTACCCCTGAGCTACGCCCGCATTACCAGACAGGCCTGCCTTGCGGCAGTGGGTTATCGGAACTGGAGCGGGCGAAGGGATTCGAACCCTCGACCCCAACCTTGGCAAGGTTGTGCTCTACCCCTGAGCTACGCCCGCCCATTTCCGATGTCCGTCCGGGTCGTCCCCGGCGGTGAGCGCGGAATATAGCCATCAAACTTTGCCATGCAAGGACTTTTTTTCCATGCCTGTATGGTTTTCTGCGAAAGCACCCCATCCTTGATGCATGGCACCCCATCGGGAGGTTTGCCGCAGGGCCATGGCCGATCTATATAAGCCAGTGACGATCCCCGCATCGCGGGGCCATGCATGATCACCCGATCCAGGAACAAGAACCCATGTTCTCGCCCACGCCTTCGCCCCAGCCAAAGCCCGCCGCCACCGACCTGATCAAGGATGGCAGCGACGCCGGTTTCATGGCCGATGTCATCGAGGCGTCGCAGGAAGTGCCCGTCATCGTCGATTTCTGGGCCACCTGGTGCGGCCCCTGCAAGACGCTGGGTCCGATCCTGGAAAAGGCCGTGACCGCCGCCAAGGGTGCCGTGAAGCTGGTGAAGATCGACACCGACAAGCATCCCGCCGTGGCGGGCCAGCTGCGGGTACAGTCGATCCCCACCGTCTATGCCTTTTTCCAGGGCCGCCCCGTGGACGGGTTCCAGGGCGCTCTGCCGGAAAGCCAGATCAAGGCCTTCATCGAACGTCTGGTGAAGCTGTCGGGCGGCACCGGCGCCATCGACATCGCCGCCATCCTGGCCGAGGCCAAGGGCCTGCTGGATGCCGGTGATGCGCAGGGGGCTGCCGCTGTCTATCAGGAAGTGCTGGCCGAGGAGCCGGAGAACGCCGCCGCCTATGCTGGCGTCATCCGCTGCCTGCTGGCCGTGGGGGAAGCCGACGCTGCCAAGGGCATGCTCGCCGACGCACCCGCCGGTATCGCCAAGTCCGCCGAACTGGCCGCCGTGAAATCGCAGATCGAACTGTCCGAACAGGCCGCCAATGCCGGCCCCCTGGATGATCTGAAGGCTGCGGTCACCGCCGACCCGGCCAACCATCAGGCCCGTTACGATTACGCGGTGGCGCTCTTCGCCGCCGGGCGTAATGAGGAGGCGGTGGAAGCTCTGCTGGAGATCGTGAAGCGCGACCGGGAATGGAATGAGAAGGCCGCCCGCACCCAGCTTCTGAAGATGTTCGAGGCGCTGGGCCCCATGGACAAGCTGGTCATCCAGGCCCGCCGTAAACTGTCGTCGCTGCTGTTCGCATGAGCCAGAACCCGTTCGACCTGCCCCATGATCAGTTGCCGGACACCATCCCCGTCTTTCCGTTGACGGGAGTGCTTCTGCTGCCGCGTGGCAAGCTGCCGCTCAATATCTTTGAGCCGCGCTATCTGAACATGGTGCAGGACGCGCTGGCATCGAACCGGCTGATCGGCATGATCCAGCCGCGTGATGGCGGGATGGGCAACCACCCGCCCCTTTACGATACCGGCTGCGTCGGGCGCATCACCAGCTTCAGCGAGACCGAGGATGGCCGCTTCCTGATCACCCTGACGGGGATCAGCCGGTTCCGTATCGCGGGCGAGGTGCCGACCACGCGTGGATATCGCCGCATCATCGCCGACTGGTCAGCTTTCGCCGCCGACCTGCACGAGGATGCCCCCTGCGATCTGGACCGCACCAGCCTGGACGGCACCCTGCGCGCCTATTTCAAGCAGCAGGGGATCAGCGCCAATTGGGACAGCATCGCCCAGGCGCCATTGGACCGGCTGATCACTTCGCTGGCCATGATCTGTCCCTTCGATGCGCCGGAAAAGCAGGCCCTGCTGGAAAGCCCCGACCTGAATGCCCGTGCCAAGCTGTTGCTGGCGCTGGTTGAAATGGCCGTCCATCAGGGCGGCGACAATGAAGGTGGCGGCGCCCGCCATTGATCTTTTTGACGTTGAGGCTTGCCTCAAACCCGGAGTATCCACGATGACCGACGCCCCCACTCAGACCGACAGCGCCCGCGTCGATCCGCGCCTGCTGGAGATCCTGGTCTGCCCGCTGACCAAGGCGCCCCTGCGCTATGACGCCGCCGCCCAGGAACTGATCTCTGATCAGGCCAAGCTGGCCTATCCCATCCGTGACGGCATTCCCATCATGCTGGTGGATGAAGCGCGTCGCCTGGACGATGCCGCCTGAATGAGCGAGGAACGTTTCGCCAGCGAGGCTGGCGGCAGCAGCCACTGGCCCACCGAACTGCGCCTGAACCGGGCCGAGCGCGTGCTGTCCGTCAGTTT
The DNA here is from genome assembly GCF_052437035.1 of Niveispirillum sp. Classification (NCBI taxonomy): domain Bacteria; kingdom Pseudomonadati; phylum Pseudomonadota; class Alphaproteobacteria; order Rhodospirillales; family Azospirillaceae; genus Niveispirillum; species Niveispirillum sp. Next base: position 287,912 of record NZ_JBQVOH010000004.1, on the reverse strand, counting down.
CGATGATGGTAGCCGTTTCGACCTGCCGGCAGAGTTTCTGCGCGTGGAAAGCCCGTCGGCAGAGGTGCAGGGCCACACGCCAGCACAAAAACAGCTGGTGACTGGCAAACGTCATGTCGCCATCACCCGCGTCGATCCCGTGGGCAACTACGCCGTCCGCCTGACCTTTGACGACGGCCACGACAGCGGCATCTATAGCTGGACCCTGCTGCACCGCCTGGGCAGGGAACAGGGTGGCCTGTGGCAGACCTATCTGGATGCGCTGGCCGTCAAGGGGTTGGCGCGGTAGATCGCAGTCCCCTTCACGGCAGCGCGCAATCATCCAGCCCGTCGCGGCGCACGATCTCCATCCGTTGCTGCAAGGTGCCGGCGCGGCCCGCGACATAGCGACCGGGCGGATTCGCCTTCCATTTCAGGGGGCTTGGCAGGATGGCGGCCAGAAGTGCTGCCTCACGCGGGGTCAAGGCCTCGGCCCCCTTGCCGAACCAGTATCGCGACGCCGCCTCCGCGCCATAGGTGCCGGGGGCCCATTCCACGATGTTGAGATAGACCTCCAGGATACGGCGCTTGGACCAGAAGGTCTCCACCAGCATCGTGAACCACAGTTCCACGCCCTTGCGCAGCCAGGACCGGTCGGGCCACAGAAAGGCATTCTTGGCCACCTGCTGGCTGATGGTGCTGCCGCCACGCATGCGCTGATGGGTTTGGTTGCGTTCCAGCGCTTTCTCGACGGCGTCCAGGTCCACACCCATATGGTCGCAGAAGCGGCTATCCTCCGCCCCGATAACGGCGCGGGCCAGATGCGGGCTGATCCGGTCCATGGACCGCCAGGAATGGTTCCAGTCGGCCCCGCCCAGGGTGCGGATCACCATCAGCGGCGTGGCCGGCACAGGCAGCACGGCATAGGCCAGAACCCACAGGATGGAAAAGCCGACCAGCCCGGCGAGGCCCAAGGCCACCACCCGCGCGATGCGCAGCATGTTCCATCGCTTGTCCTGGGCCATCCGGGCCAGACCTCCTTGTCTTTTTCCGTCCGCATCTTGGCGCAGACAGGGGGCATAAAGCACCGTAAAAAGACGGGCACCCGTTTCTGCTGCCAAGGATGACCCGCGATGTACAGGCTTTATGGCAATTCCGGCATGGCCAATCTTGCCCCGCACATGGCCCTGGAAACCATCGGCGCGCCCTATAAAATGGTGCTGGTGGACACGGGCGCGAAGGAACATCACGGTGCCGCCTATCTGCGCCTGAACCCCACGGGCCGCGTGCCGGTGCTGGTGGATGGGGAACAGCCGATCTTCGAGACGGCGGCCATCCTGTTGCATCTGGCCGACCGCCATCCCGACGCGGGCCTGATGCCGCCCGTGGGTACGGTGGAACGGGCGCTGGCCTATCAATGGCTGATCCACCTGACCAATTCGGTGCAGGTCGCCTATCTGGCCTATTATTACCCCGAGCGGCAGATCGCGGACCCGGCCCTTGCCGACAGCGTGAAACAGGCGGCGGAGGTTCGGGCAGGGGAACTGTTCGACCTGTTGGACACGGCGCTGGCGGGGCGTGACTGGCTGACAGGCGACAGGCCGGGGATCGTGGATTTCATGCTACTGATGCTGACGCGCTGGGGCCGTAATTTTGCGGGGCGCCCGCCGCGCCTGCTGCCCAATATCGGTGCCCATGCGGCGCGTACCGCCGCCCTTCCTGCCGTCATCCGGGCGTTCGAACAGGAGGGGCTGGCCCAGCCCTGGTACTGACCCCGCAGGGCGTCTCCATCCCCTTTGCGTACGCTCGTCCCCTACCGATTCGCCGCCTCCGCCGCCCTTGGATGGCTGGATTGTCGGAAATGCGGATTGACGTTGCGTGCGCGAAGGGCCAATTAGCGCCCTATGCATGAAAAGACGTAACCCGCCCCCGGGTCCCGTGCGGGAACCCAGGGGGCCCAAAGCCCGACCGAACCCGCGATGACGGGTTGGCGCGGATGGCTTGTGGCGTACCTGGACCCTGTGGCCACCGGTGCCTGACGCACCACGGCCCCTACCGCGCACGGGGGATCACCGGGATCGAGCGCCGCTTTCAGCATGGAATTTCCGAACGTTCCGGCCCGGCCGGCGCGTTCACCGCCTATCGGATCGCACCGGCCCGGCCGGTGCCGGACGGGGCGGACCAACCAGAAGGAGACGAGACCTTGACTGAACAACTGCTTGCCGGAAAGAACATCGCCATTCTCGTGGCCAATGGCTTCGAAGAGCTGGAGATGACCGAGCCGCAGCGCGCCCTGCTGAAGGCCGGCGCCAAGCCGAAGGTGATTTCGCCCGAGCAGGGCCTGGTGAATGGCTGGCACGGCGCCGCCTGGGGCCATTATTTCCCGACCGACCGTCATGTCGGTGAAGTGCTGGCCGCCGATTTCGACCTGCTGGTCCTGCCGGGCGGCGACCGTTCGGTGGCCAAGCTGGCGACCAACCCGCATACCCGCCGCATCATCGGCAGCTTCGTCGACAGCGGCAAGGGCATCGTTGCCTTCGGCAAGGGCGTTGAGCTGCTGGCCCTGGTGGAGCGTATCAAGGGCCGTACCGTGACCGGCGCCGACAGCGCCCGCGCCGCCCTGGAAGCCGCCGGCGCCAAGTGGTCGGACGACGAGATCGTCCAGGATCGTTTCCTGCTGACGGCCAAGAGCAATGAGGACATGTCCGGCCTGATCGACGCCATGCTGCGGAACTTCACCGCCGCCGTCGAACAGCGCAAGGCTGCCGCCTGATATTTCAGGCAGGCTTGTCCCTGTGACGAAAAACCCCGCTGTCCAGCTGGACAGCGGGGTTTTTGTTTGCGCGGAACCCGGCCCGATTCTCTTACCAACGGCCATAAATTATGACCGTCGGTACGGCGGTGACTACCGCCGCGCCGCCCATGCCGCCGATATCAGTGCGCATTGGCCTGCTGGAACGCGGCCTTCTGTTCGGCGGTGGCCTCACGCTGGTGCTTGGCCTTCCATTCGTCGTACGGCATGCCATAGACATGCTCCCGCGCCTCGGCATCGCTGACGGCCACGCCTTTTTCATCGGCGGCGGCGCGGTACCATTTCGACAGGCAGTTCCGGCAGAAACCCGCCAGATTCATCAGATCGATATTCTGGACATCGGTACGGGTTTGCAAATGCGCCACCAAACGGCGGAAAGCCGCGGCTTCAAGCTCGATACGGGTCTGGTCGTCCATGGTCAGGCTTCCCTGGGATTGGTTGGTCGAACGTGTCGACGCAAATGGTGTATCCCGACCCGATTTTAAAGGAAACCATCTAAAATTTTAACCTATTACTAGGTGTTACTTTTCTGATTGATACAATCGTCGGGTCGTGCATCAATAGGGTCAAGACAAGAACATATAACCAAAAGTATCGGACTCGGCTCTTACAGGGGGACCCAAATGGTCATCGATATGCGCACCCGTCTGCCCCACGGTCACATCGCCACCCACGCCGCCAATATCAGCTTCCATGCGCAGCAACTGCGCCGTTGCGCTGACGATCTGAACCAGGCGCTCGCCGCTTTGCAGGCGCTGGATGTCGGCGCCCTGCTGGAGGAGTTTGAGGCCGCGCGCTGACCGAAATTAGGTCAGCCCCGCGATGACGACCGGCAGCAGCCGGGCCAGCCGTGCCGCCCAGGCATCGGCGCCCGCTGCATCTGCGATCAGGTCCTGACGGATCTCCAGCATCAGCACGGGCAGGTTCGCCGCCTCCCCATGGTGGATGATGGTGAAATCGGTGCCGGTGCGCGCGCTGTAGGGTTCGTTGTCGCCGACGGTCAGGTCACCTTCGGCCCGCAATGCCGCCAGCATGGGCAGGGCCAGCCGCCCGTCGCGGTTCCACAACACGCCCACCTGCCAGGGCCGCTGGAACCCGTTCATCTGCGGCGTGAAGCTGTGGATGGAGATCAGGACGGGTACCTGCCCCTCTGCCTGGATGCGCGCGCGTTCCGCCGTGATGGCGTCGTGATAGGGCTGGTACAGGGCCTCCATGCGCAGGGCCCGCGCCGTGTCGGATAGATCCTGGTTGGCAGGGACCGGCGTACCGTCGCTGATGGCGGGCATCAGGGTCGGGCTGTCGGGCCAGCGGTTGCAATCCACGACCAGCCGGGAATAGACCGACAGCACGGCCCGCGCGTCCAGACGCCGGACCAGCCCCTCCGTCACTGCCGCCGCCCCGATATCCCAACCGATATGCCGGTCTAGTTCCGCTTCCGGGACGCCCAGCCCATGCAGGGCCGCCGGCACTGCCTTGCCGGCATGGTCACAGACCAGCAGCAGGGGACTGGATGCGGTCGGGTTCAGGATGCGGACGGGCGCCGGATCGGCGGCGGTCAACAGGGTGGGAGAGGCGATGTCCATGCTTTCCTGATTATCGCAATCCCGGTTCCGGCGAAAGCGTTCACCGGATAAACCAACGAAGGATCCGGTCGATCCGGTCGCCATAGGGCGGGCGGATCAGGCGGGCGGCGCTGAAGCGGCTGGCTTTGAAAATGGGCTGTTCATGGCTGAAGGTCCGGAACCCGGCCTCCCCGTGATAGGCGCCCATGCCGCTTTCCCCGATGCCGCCAAAGGGCAGCGCATCCTGGGCCGCGTGCAGCAAGGTATCGTTCAGTGTCACGCCGCCGGCCCGTGTACGGGCCAGCACGAAATCCACATCCAGCGTGCGATGGCTGAACAGGTAGAGTGCCAGGGGGCGGGGCCGGCTGTTCACGATGCCCACCGTCTCCTCCAGCGCCGTATAGGGCAGGATGGGCAGGACGGGTCCGAAAATCTCCTGCCGCATGATGTCGGCCTCTTCGGGCACCTGCCACAGCAGGGTGGGGGCCAGCTTGCGCCGCGCCGGTTCCAGCGCCTCGCCTGCCGGATTGATGAAGCGCGCATGGGCACCGCGCCGTCTGGCATCGTCGATCAGGCCCAGCAGCCGCTCATACTGGGCGTCGTTGATGATGGATGTGTAGTCGGGGTTGTCGCCCAGCCTGGGGTAGAGCCGCGTCACCGCGCGCTCAAAATACTCCACAAACTCCAGTTCCCGCCCGCGCGGCACCAGCACGTAATCGGGTGCGATACAGGTCTGGCCGGCATTCAGCAGCTTGCCGACGGCAATGCGACCCGCCGCCTGTTCCAGATCATAGCCGGGGCCGATGATGGCGGGCGATTTGCCGCCCAGTTCCAGGGTGACGGGGACCAGTGCGTCGGACGCCGCCCGCATCACCTGCCGCCCTGCCCCAGTGGACCCAGTGAACAGCAGATGGTCCAGGGGCAGGTGGGTGACGGCCTGCGCCATGTCCACATCCCCCGTCACCACCGCCACCTCCGACGGGTCGAACACTTCTGCCAGTAGCCGTTCCAGCAGGCTGCTGGTGCGCGGGGTGCGTTCGGATGGCTTCAGCAGCACGCGGTTGCCGGCGGCAATGGCGGCGGCCAGCGGCACCAGGGCCAGTTGTATGGGATAGTTCCAGGGGCTGATGATCCCCACCACGCCCAGGGGCACCCTCTGTACCCGTGCGCGGCCCGGCAGGAAGGGCAGGGCCACGCCCACGCGGCGGGGCCGCATCCAGCGGCGGAAATGCCGCTGGGCGAACCGGATGGCTGACAGGCTGGCATGGATATCGGCAAGCCGTGTCTCATGCGGGGACCGGCTGCCGAAATCCTGCGACACGGCCTCCACCAGGGCCGCCTGATATTTCACCAAGGCGCGGCCCAGATGGTCCAGCGCCTCATCACGCCGTTCGGGCGACAGGCCGGCATCGCGGCGCCAGCCGGCGCGCAACTGGGCAAAGGCGGTGTGCAGGCGCTTGTCGGCGGCGCCCGATAGACGCTGACGCACCTGCCCTGTCGGGAACTCGATGACCGCATCGGCCATGACGCCTCCCTCCCCGTCCGGCGTGGGGTGGCGTCATCTCCCAAGGACAAGGATTGACGTCAGGCGCGCCGGAACCGTTCAACCTTCATGATCCGATATCCCATTGAGGGCAGGAACTTTGGTTCCGCCCGGAACTTGGCATCGCGATCAGTCGTTCCTGGTACAATATAGGTACGGCCATTGGCCCATTCCACGGCCTGATCACCCGCCACGCTGCTTTCGTTGCCGCCGGCATTGGTGATCAGCACTTCCCACAATTTGCCATGGCCGATGGTTCCCTTGTCAAACATGTAGAGCCGCTGTTTGGGCGCTTCCGACAGGGCGTTGATCTCCGCCTCCAACTGGGCGCGGGCGTCCGTCACTTCCGTGATGTCGGCGCGCAGCTTCGCCATCTCCTCGCCCACCTGATTGCACAGGCCGCGCAGCGTGTTGCACGCCACTTCCAGCTTGTGTTGGTCCTCCTCCACGGCGCGCAGGTCGCGCTGATACTGCACGACATCGGACTCGATGCGGCGCATCACTGCCGCGGCATAGGCGATGGAAACCAGAACGACGAGGATGACACCGACCTGGAGCAGCATAGGCCTTACTCCGCTGCGATGGCGGCCGGATTGGCCGGCACGGCCTTGGACAGGATGAAGCCATTGTCGGGCGGGAAGTTGGTCCGGGCGATGCGGTTGGCATCGTCGGCATTGTCGGCCCAGATTTCGATGAAATGCTTCACGTTGCGGAACTTGCAGTCCTTCACGATGTTCTGGCCCAGCGTCAGGGTGCTGCCCAGCGTCATGGCCACGACGAACAGGCGGCGCGAACCCGTCTGCTCGTTCACCTCATGGATGAGGACGTAATTATCTTCCTTGGCGATCTTCAGGCGGCGCTGGGCATCGGCCAGCTGCGTGGCGGCGGCCTTGCGCTCCACCTCTGCCTGACGCACGCCCTCCTGACCGTCGCGATAGGTCTTGGTCAGTTCTTCCTGCTTGCGGTGCAGTTCGCGGTTCTGCTCCGTCACGCGGGTGATATGGGCGCGGCGGGAGTAATAGAGAACCTGACGCACAAGCGCGATGCTGACCGCGCCGATGGCAGCCAATATGCCGATCACAAAAAGAACGGTATTCATTTCCAATATGGCAATCCCGCGCTGCCGGTCAAACGCTGATTCGCGACTGTATTGAAATCAGCGAATCATGGAGGATTGTACCACCGTTGGGCGCGCTTGTCGCGGGCCTGAACCTATCCGAAAGCCATAAGATGACGTTATCCAAGCCGCAGCCCGGCTCGGAATAGCGCGGCTGGCCATTCTTGCCCTGCAAGGTACGACATTTCCGCCTGCCGCGCGGCCACGACCGGGTCCAGGGCGGCCAGTTCCTGGTCGGGCAGGGCGGGGTGAACCATCACCAGGGCCCCTGCCGGCAATTCGAAAAGGAAACGCTCCATCAAGGCGGGAAAGTCGCCGTCAAACCCGTAAATGCCGCTGAAGCCGGCATTTGTGGGAATGGCACGGGATGCGGCCTGACGGGCCAGACCCCGCGACAGCAGCGCGATGAACAGGGCCTTGGCCCCCGTCACGCCGCGCCGCACGATGCGCCCCGCCGGTTCCGCACAATTGCGCAGCCAGACGGAACTGGGCGGATAGCGGCGGGCGATGGCGTCCAGCAGCAAGGGCCGGATGCCGTGCAGAAGATGCAGATGCTGATGCCCGTCCACGAAATGCGGGGCCCGGCCCATCGCCCCTTCGAACGCATCCAGCTGCCGCGCGATCTCTGCCGACAGGTCCCGTTGCGCCGGCCCCGACGACAGCAGCCCAGCATGGGCCATGGCCAGCCACCGGCCCAATGTCGGGAACCGGCCATCGGGGCAAAGGGCCGGCATCGGGCCCAGGGGTGACAGGCCGCCCGTCAGGGTCAGATGCACACCGGTCTGGAACCCGGCGGGCGTGTCCAGCAGGCGTCTGGCATCTTCGCGCCAGCGCGGACCCGGCACCATGGCACCGGTTCCCGACAGGCGCCCGGCCCGCGCCAGCGTCAGGATGCCCTCCGAAACGCCCGGTGACAGGGCGTAGTCATCGGCAATGACGCGGATGGCGCGGGGCTGCATGGAAAGCCCCTCAGGCGGCGGGCGCGCGGGTCATTTCCAGAAACACATCCTCCAGGTCGCTTTCGACCATGGACAGGTCCTTCACGGCCAGACCCGCCGCCGCCATGGCGCCCAGCAGATCGGCGACGCGGGTCTGGCTGGGCTTGTAATGGATGGTCAGGCGGCGGGTACCGTCCAGCTTGGCGTCGAAGCCACGGAAGGCCTCGGGCACTTCCGTCAGGTCGGCATCCAGCGTGACCACCATTTCCTTGCTGTCGATACGGCCCAGCAGCTTTTCTGTCGATTCGCAGGCCACGACCTGACCATGGTTCACGATGGCGATCGTGTCACACAACTCCTGCGCTTCCTCCAGGTAGTGGGTGGTCAGGACGATGGTAGTGCCGGCCTTGTTCAACTCGCGCACATGGGCCCACAGGCTTTGCCGCAGTTCCACGTCCACGCCGGCGGTCGGTTCGTCCAGAACCAGGACCGGCGGGGCATGCACCATGGCCTTGGCCACCATCAGACGGCGGCGCATGCCGCCCGACAGGGTGCGGGCATAGGCATTGGCCTTGTCCTTCAGGCCCACGGCTTCCAGCAGGGCATCGGTCTGGCGTTCCGACTTGGGCACGCCATAGAGGCCGGCTTGCAGGTCCAGGATCTCACGCGGGGTGAAGAACGGGTCCAGGTTCAGTTCCTGCGGGACCACGCCGATGGCGGCGCGGGCCGACCGGGGCTGTTCATCGATATCGATGCCCCAGATGCTGGCCTTGCCGCTGGTCTTGTTCACCAGACCGGCCAGGATGTTGATCGTCGTGCTTTTGCCCGCCCCATTGGGGCCCAGCAGACCATAGATCGACCCGCGTGGAATGGTCAGCGAAATGCCCTTTAGCGCCTCCTTCGGCGGGGATTTGGGCGTGCCGCGATAGGTCTTGCGCAGATCCTTGATCTCCACCGCGGCGGCGGGGGCATGGCCGGTGGCAGAGGTATCGGCGGGGCGGTTCAGGCTGTCAGGCATGGGGGATGGGTTCCCGATGGGTGGGCGACATTGTTTTGTCGCGGGACATGGGTCTGGCGTACACCCACCGCCGCCGCCGGTCAATTTGCCGAAGGGCAGGGGCCGGACAGGGGCGGGGCCGGCTCTCTTGCGCAAACCGCGCGCCGGAGTATGATGCGCCGCACCCCGGATATCGGGATCCGAACAGTAAGCTTCAAGGAACGACAGACATGCAGCCGGCCGAGACCATCTATATCGACGAAGACACCGTCGGCTGCGATGGCGGCGGCGGTGCGCTGGGCCATCCGCTGGTCTATCTGACCCTGTCGCCCAAGGGCAATGTCGATTGCCCCTATTGTGGCCGCCATTATGTGCAGACCGAAGCCGGCAAGGCCGCCGGCGGCGGCCACGGGCATTAACTTGCACGTTCCCTAACTTGCACGTTCCCTCAGGCGCCGGGCGCCGCCATCCGGCGGCTTGGCTTACGCCGCATGGGCGGCGGACCGGCGGTCGCCGGCCTGTTGGATTCTCAGTTGACCAGTAGCATCGGGCCCGGATGGATGGTGAATTTCGCCGTCCGGGCCGTCATTTCCTGCGTGCGGGCGAAGAAGCTGCGGTGCGGTCCCCTGCGGGTCGGTGCTGTTGCTGATCCTGGCCGCATGAAATCCTCCGCCGCCACCTCACGGTCCAAGGGCACCAGCGCCAGGCCGCTGAAGGTCCCCTCGGCGGCCTGCTGACAGCCGGCGGGAAGGGGCGTGCCGGGGGACAGGCGCACGGGCATCGCCTCCATCAGCAATGCTGCGCGTTCAGCGAACAGCTGCACCAGGAAGAACCCTTCCCGTCCTGCCGCCGCACCGCATCCGGCATGGGTCCAGCGCGGGTCAAGGATGTTGGCCCGGTGCCCCGGCGATTGCATCAGATTATCCACGGCCAGCCGCCCCGCCGCCTCTGCCCGGTCGGGGTCGAAGACGCTGTTGGTGAACAGGTTTTCGGCATTCACCCCCACCATGCGCCGGTGCAGCAGGGCGATGCGGTCACCCGGATGGCGTCCGCCCGCATCCTCATGCGCGAAGGGGGCACCCGCCGCCATCTGTGCGGCGTAATGGCGCGCAATCCAGCTCAGTTCCGCATCATCACGCAGGAAGGAGGCGCCTTCCGCCAGACGCGTGGCGCCCGTCGCCCGCGCCGCCGCCATTTCCGCCTGGAATAACGGGTCGCCTGTGATGGGGGCGCCGGATTCCCGCTGAAAATCCTGAAACTGATCGAGATAGGCAGCCATCGCCGCGCTGGGCAGGCTATTAGCCTTCACCAATGTTGCCGCATCGGCAACAGCTGCGCGGGCTGCGGGGGCCAGAAACAGGGCAATCGCACCCGCCAGCAGACCCCGTCGTCCCACCCCATCCGTTCGGACATAACCATCCGCACATGTGACAACCGGGCGATCATCCCCTAACCTGAACAGGCATTGCATCCCGATTCCTACCGTATATAGTAGTTAATTGTCGTTTCCTACCGATTACTTGTAAACGACAGTTTAACAAAGTCTAACCCCGTCCGCATCCCCCCCGTATTCGAACGCCATCGCATCATGTCGAAACCGGCACAGCCCAACATGAACCATCAATCCGCAGCATACCGTCTGCCGGTGACCAAGCTGCCGTTCGTCGGTGAACGGGCCGATGGGCGTTTTGGCTATTGGGTTCTGCCTGAACTTCGCGATGATCAGGACCCGCGCATCACCGGTCGCACCTTCGCTGCCTGGTATCTGCTCTATGTCGAGTATAACGGGCGGATGGCGGCGGAGGATCTGATGGACCGGATCGAACGGGAAATGCCGTCGCGTTATCCGGCTGTCGACCGCGCCTTCCTGGCAGAGGTCATGTCCCGCCGTTCCCAGAATAGCAGCGCTGCCTGATATACCGGTCGGGTGGGACATTCGCGCGATGATATCTGTCCGCTTCCCACGCTTTGCCGGTACTGCTTGTGGATAAGTCTGGTTTGCGACGGCCTCTGATCCGGCGCGCGACCCCGGACAAAGGGTCCGGCATCGCCGTTCACAGGCAGCTTCCCCGCTGTTTTCGCATGGCTTTTCCTTCAAATGTAAAAGTTTGTCCCCTACCGCTGCCGGTTACAGTTGCGTAACAATTGGGGGGTTGGAGGATTGGGCCGTCCGCTCTAGTTGGTGGGTGTCGGTATCCTGGACCGGGATTTGCCGCCGAAAGTCGTCTTAAGGGACGGCTGCGGATGCCTGACAAAAACAATTAACGAAGCTTGCTGTCTCCACTGTGGGATAGAATGGCTTTTCAATGACATGGACCGGTAGCGCCGCACCCTTTGCGGCTGCGCCGACAAGATCGGACAGGAAAATGCGCCTGCCAATTCAGATTGCCACGGCTGTTGCCATCGTCGCCATTGGCGGCGGCGTCTGGTACATGACCGGTCGCGACGGTGCCAAACCCGCCGCACAGCAGCAGGCGGGCGCCCGCCCCGTGAATGTCGTCGCCACCCATGTGACGCGGGGTGACATCGCCGTCACCTTTGACGCCGTGGGCACCTTGCGCGCGAATGAGGCGGTGACGGTGACGGCCAAGACAGCCGGTCTCGTCAAATCCATCAACTTCACCGAAGGTCAGCTGGTCCAGGCCGGTGCCGTCCTGATCGAACTGGACGACCGTGAGGTGCGGGCCAATCTGGCGGTGGCCGAAGCCGGGCGCCGCAATGCGGCACAGTTGCTGGACCGGGCGCGGGCATTGCTGGTGAAGCAGAATGTGGCCCAGGCCCGTGTCGATGAATTGTCGCTGCAACTGGCCGGCAATGATGCAGAGGTGCGGGCGGTGCAGGCACGTCTGGCCGACCTGACCATCCGGGCACCCTTCACCGGCTACACCGGCCTGCGGCAGGTCAGCCCCGGCGCCCTGGTCCGTCCGGCCGATCCGGTGACCACGCTGGACGATACCCGCACCGTGAAGCTGGAATTCACCGTGCCCGAATCCTCCCTGCGCTATCTGCGTGACGGGATGGAGATCGCGGCCCAGACCACGCTGTATCCGGATCAGTCCTTCCTGGGCAAGGTGTCGGCCATCGATACCCGTATCGATCCCGTCACCCGCACCGTTGCCGCCGTGGCGCAGATCGACAATGCCGACGGGCGTCTGCGCCCCGGCCTGTTCATGACCGTACGGTTGACGCTGGATAACCGGGTCAATGTCGTGCTGGTGCCGGAGGAATCGCTGGTGCCGGTCGGTGACCGGCAGTTCGTGTTCCTGGTGGCCTCGGGCAAGGTGGAACGCCGCCTGGTCACCATCGGCGCCCGGTCGCGCGGCGTGGTGGAAGTGGCGGATGGCCTGACCGGTGGTGAACTGGTCATCACGCGCGGCGTGCAGAAGGTGCGTGACGGCGTGCCCGTGCAGGCCGAAATCGTCAGTGCGCCTGCCGCCACCGGCACGCAATCCGCCGCGCGGCCCGCGCCCTGACGGCGAATTGACGGTGACCGTTCGCGGTCACCCCTCTGCCGCCCCGATCATCCGGTCCGCCGGGGCGGCATCGACATGGACATGACAGCGACACGCCTGGGAACCTCACCATGGTGATCTCCGACATTTCGATCCAGCGTCCCGTGCTCGCCTTCGTGATCAGCGCCATGCTGGTCGTGTTTGGTGTGCTGGGATATGAAAAGCTGCCGGTGCGCGAGCTGCCGAAGATCGATTATCCCATCGTGTCGATCAGCACCACCTATCCCGGCGCCAGCGCCGAGGTGGTGGATAATGAGATCACGGAACGCATCGAAGGCGTCATCAACGGCATCGAGGGTGTGAAGACCATCCGCTCCCGCTCCCGCGAAGGCAGCTCGTCCGTGTCGGTGGAGTTCGAGATCGACCGCGATATCGACGCCGCCAGCAATGATGTGCGCGACCGCGTGGGCCGCATCAGCGACAGCCTGCCCGAAGAAGCCGAACTGCCGGAGATTAGCAAGGTCGATGCCGACAGCAACCCGATCATGTGGATCACGCTGTCGTCCGACCGCATGAACCAGTTGGAACTGACCGATTTCGTGCGCCGCTATTATCTGGACGCGCTGGGCACGGTGCCGGGCGTGGCCTCGGTGCGTATCGGTGGGCGGCGTGATTTTGCCATGCGCGTCTGGCTGGACCGCAACGCCATGGCGGCGCGCCGGGTGACGGTGCAGGATATCGAAGCCTCGATCCGGCGCGAAAATGCCGAACTGCCCGCCGGGCGTATCGAAAGCAGCCAGCGTGAATTCACGGTGCGGACCGACACGCGCCTGAACCGCCCCGAACAATTCTCGTCCATCCTGGTGCGTCAGGACGGGGCCAACTGGATTCGCCTGGGCGATGTCGCGCGGGTGGAGGTGGCAGCCCGTGACGACCGTGGCGATTTCCGTATCAATGGCGGCAGCGCCATCGGCCTGGGCATCATCCGCCAATCGACCGCGAACACGATGGAAGTGTCCGAAGGCGTGCGCAAGCTGCTGGGCGAGTTCCGTCAGAACCTGTCGCCGGGGATGAAGCTGGAGGTCCGTCAGGACGATTCCACCTTCGTCAGCCAGTCGGTCTATGAAGTGTTCCATGCCATCGCCGTGGCCATCGGACTGGTGGTGCTGGTGGTCTGGGTGTTCCTGCGCACCTTACGTGCCACCCTGATCCCCGTCATCGCCATTCCGGTATCGCTGGTCGCGGCCTTCGGCGTGATGGCGGCGCTGGGCTTCTCCATCAATGTGCTGACACTTCTGGCCTTCGTGCTGGCCGTCGGTCTGGTCGTGGATGATGCCATCATCGTGGTGGAAAACATCTCCCGCCGGATTGAGGAAGGGGAGCCGCCGCTGCTGGCGGCCTATCGCGGGGCGCGGCAGATCGGCTTTGCCGTGATCGCCACCACCGCCGTGCTGATCGCCGTGATCGCACCCTTGTCCATGCTGCCCGGCGACCAGGGCCGCCTGTTCCGGGAATTCGCCATCGCGCTGATGGCTGCCATCGCCTTCTCCTGCATCGTGGCGTTGACCCTGTCGCCCATGCTGTCATCAAAGCTGTTGCGCGGGCATCAGGAAGCGCGCGGCCTGTTCCGCCTGTCCGAAGCGTTTCTGGACATGCTCACGCGTGGCTATACGGCCCTGCTGCGTCAGGCCCTGTCAGCCCGCATGCTGGTCATGGCCCTGATGGCCGGCGCCCTTGTCCTGACGGCGGTGCTGGGCCGCACCCTGCCCAGCGAGCTGGCGCCCGTGGAAGACCGCGGCGTGGCGCGCATTTCCATCACCGGGCCGGAAGGTGCCAGCATGGATTACACCATGCAGGAGGTGGCGCGGGTGGAAGGGCTGTTGCAGCCCTATCTGAAGTCGGGCGAGGTGGACAGTATCCTGACCATCGTTAATCCCGGCTTTGGCGGCAGTTCGGGCGTGAATCGTGCCATGGTGGTTATGCGCACGCCGCCCTGGGCCGAACGCGTCAGCGACCGCACCGTGCCGCAGATGGTGAATGAGCTGCGCCCGCAACTGTCGGCCATGCCCGGTTCCCGTATCGTGCCCATCCTGCCCTCTGGTCTGGGCGGCGGTGCCTCGGCCAATCAGCTGCAGGTCGTGATCGGCGGCAATACGTTCGAGGAGTTGGCCGAATGGCGCGACGCCCTGATCGAGCGGTTGCAGCAATATCCGGGCCTCACCGGCTTCTCCGCCGATTATGACGAAACCAAGCCCCAGCTTTATGTGACGGTGGACCGCAACCGCGCCGCCGACCTGGGCGTGCCCGTCACCACCATCGGCACCACCCTGGAAACCATGCTGGGTGAGAAGCTGGTGACCCGTTATCTGGACCGGGGTGAGGAATATGACGTGGTGCTGCGGGCCGAGGCGCAGGACCGTGCCAATCCGCGCGACCTGTCCAACATCTTCGTCCGCTCCACGACGGGCACCACCACGGGGCAACTGATCCCGCTGGCCAACCTGATCCAAGTGCGTGACGTGGCCGGTGCCACCGAACTGAACCGCTATAACCGCCTGCGTTCCATCACCATCACGGCCAACCTGACCGAAGGTGCCGTGATGGGCGATGCCATCCGCGAGGTGCGGCAGGCCGCTGCCGAGGTGCTGCCCGCAGAGGCGCGGATCAATTTCGAAGGGGCCGCGCGGTTGCAGCTGGAAGCCAGCAGCGCCATCTGGTTCGCCTTCGGCATGGCCATGCTGGTGGCTTTCCTGGTGCTGGCGGCACAGTTCGAGAATTTCCGCCTGCCGGCTATGATCCTGGGTTCGGTGCTGCCCGCCGGTCTGGGGGGCATCCTGGCCATCTCCATCACGGGCATGTCGCTGAACACCTATACCCAGATCGGCCTGATCATGCTGATCGGCCTGATCGCCAAGAACGCCATCATGATTGTGGAGTTCGCCAATCAGCTGCGCGAGGAAGGGTATGAGTTGCTGGAAGCAGTGGTGGAGGCCTCGCGCCTGCGCCTGCGCCCCATCCTGATGACCTCCATCGCGACCGTGTTCGGTGCGCTGCCCCTGGCCCTGGCGCATGGGGCGGGCGCCGAAAGCCGCATGGCCATCGGCTGGGTCATCGTGGGCGGCGTGACGGTGGGCACGGCCCTGTCCTTGTTCATCACGCCCGTGCTGTACAGCATGTTCGCCAGGGGCGTGCAGCCCATCGGCATCATCCGCCGCAAGATCGAAGAGGAAGAACGCCTGCACAATGCACCGCCGCAGGTGCCGGCGGAGTGAGGAGATTGAAGTGGGGTTGCCCTCACCCTCCCGTCGGCTGACGCCGCCGTGCCCCTCCCTCTCCCACCTTAGTGGGCGAGGGGCAGAGTTTTAAACCCTCGCCCGCTTGGCAGGGAGAGGGAGGGGCCCGAACGCGGCAGCGTTTGGGAGGGTGAGGGAGCAACGCCAGCTCCAGCAGACAACAAAAAAGGGGAGCGGATTTCCGCTCCCCTTTTTCTTTGACCGGTATCGCTGATCAGCCCATATCCACCGGGATGGTCAGGAAGGCCGTCGTCTCGCCACGGCGGACCTGTACCAGGGCGTTCTTACGCCCGGCCTTGGAGGCGGCCTTCACCTGGGCTGCCACATCGGCGGGGCTGGTGACGGCGCTGTTATTGACCGAGGTGATCAGGTCGCCGGGGCGCAGCCCCTCCACCCCGTCACCCACATCCAGCACCACGACACCGGCGGCATCGCCGGGCAGGCGCAGACGCTGACGCCACTGGTCGGTCAGGCCGGACAGTTTCAGGCCGGCCACTTCCTCGCCATCCTGCTTCTGCGCCTCGGCCTTTGCCAGACGCTGCTGCGGCTGGCCGGGGGCCTGTTCGACGGTGACGGCGATGGTCTTTTCCTTGCCGTCGCGCCACAGGGCCATGTCCAGCTTGGTGCCGGGCTTCACCATGCCCACCTGACGGGCCAGATCGCGGGTATCCTTGATGGGCTTGCCGCCGGCGGACAGGACGACGTCACCGGGCTTCAACCCGGCCTTCTCCGCCGGGCTTTTCGGTTCCACGGCGGCAATCAGGGCGCCGCCCTCCTTCGACAGGCCCAGACCATCGGCCAGTTCCTTGGTCACGCCCTGCAGATTGACGCCCAACCAGCCGCGTTCCACCTTGCCGTCGCGCTTCAGCGCCTCGACCACCGGCTTGGCCAGGTTCGAGGGGATGGCAAAGCCGATACCGACGGAGCCGCCATTGGGCGTGAAGATGGCGGTGTTGATGCCGATCACGTCACCGGCCATGTTGAAGGTCGGGCCGCCGGAATTGCCGGAATTGATCGACGCATCCAGCTGCAAGTAGTCGTCATACGGACCCGACCCGATATCGCGGCTCCTGGCCGACACGATGCCGGCGGTGACGGTACCGCCCAGGCCGAACGGATTGCCCACGGCCACCGCCACATCGCCCACGCGCACCTTGTCACTATCGGCGAATTTCAGGGCGGGCAGGGGCTTGTCGGTCTTGACCTTGAGGACGGCCAGATCGGTGCGTTCATCCTCGCCGATCACTTCTGCCTCGCGTTCGGTCCCGTCGCTGAAGGCCACGGTCACCTGATCGGCGTCGGCAATGACATGCCGGTTGGTGACGACATAACCGGACGCGTCGAACACGAAGCCGGAACCCAGCGCACGGGCCACCGGTGCGCCACGACCCTGGCCGCCGCCACCCTGGCCCGGCAGGCCCGGCACGCCGAAGCGGCGCAGAAATTCCTCGAACCCCGGCGGCAGGTCGCGGGCGGCGGTGCGGGTTGGGGCCGTCTGGGCGGCGGTGATGGTCACGACGGCGGGCGACACGCGCTCCACCAGATCGGCGACACCGCCATTGGCCAGCACTTCGGCAGGAGCCGCCGCGGCGGTCTGGATGGTCGCCGGGGCCAGCAGGGCGGTGCCGGCAAGCAGGGCCATGGCCAGATTGCGGCGGAAATTCCGTGCGGTGGCAAGCGACATCATGGTCTCCATTGTCTTTCTTCTGCCTTGGCCGCCATTCGGTCCGGCGGCGCTTTCGATGGTCACAGCTTGACCAGTGTCCGCCCACAGGCAACTGACAGGCGGATGAAAATTCTGTCATCCAGGCCGACGGATGACGGTGGGTCCGGCACGCCCCGGTTTCAAGCGCCGACAGATGAAACTTTGTTCATCTTCCCGAAATGTGGCTGTCAGCGGGCCTGGATTAGGGTGCAGACATGGATCGACGGGGCACCAAGCCCCACACCCCCCCGCCCCGCCGGTCCATCATGAGAGGTCGGCGGGGACCGCTTCCCCACTCTCCGGTCCCCGCCACCATCCTCTCTCCCTCGGTTAGTACATCGTAGTCTCTCTCGTCCCCTGTGGCCGGGCGGCCCCCACCGCCCGGCCATATCTTTTTGTCTGTTCCCCCAGGCGCCGGGCGCTTACGACGCACGTGCGGCGGTTGCACTGCCGCTTTGCTGCTTCGGGAAAGTAGATTGGCGAGTTCCCAAGCGGACCTGTCCGGGTTTAGGATGCGTGCATCATGAAGATCCTTGTCATCGAAGACGACCGCGCCACCGCTGATTACCTGGTCAAGGGCCTGAAAGAGGCTGGCCATGTGGTCGATCATGCCGATAATGGCCGCGACGGGCTGTTTCTGGCGGCATCCGAACCTTATGATGGCTTGATCGTAGACCGGATGCTGCCGGGCCGGGACGGGTTGTCGCTGCTGGAGGTGCTGCGCGCCACCGGCAATGACACGCCGGCCCTGGTGCTGTCGGCACTGGGAAGCGTCGATGACCGGGTGAAGGGCCTGCGCGCCGGGGCCGATGATTACCTGACCAAGCCCTTTGCCTTTGCCGAACTGCTGGCCAGGCTGGAGGTGATGCAGCGCCGGGCCAAGGGCGGCGGATCGGCACCTGTGACCCGGTTGCAGATCGCCGATCTGGAGATGGACCTGCTGTCCCGGACCGTGAAGCGGGCCGGAAAGCCGGTCGATCTGCTGCCGCGTGAGTTCCAGTTGCTGGAATATCTCATCCGCAATGCCGGCAATGTCGTGACCCGCACCATGCTGCTGGAAAATGTCTGGGACTATCATTTCGATCCGCAGACCAATGTCATCGACGTGCATATCGCCCGCCTGCGCCAGAAGATCGACAAGGATCATCCGGTGGCCCTGATCCATACGGTACGCGGGGCGGGCTATGTCATCCGTGAGCCGGTTTAACCTTAATTTCCTGCGCACCACCAGCTTCCGGCTGGCGGCCTTCCATCTGGGCCTGTTCACCTTGTCGGTGATGGTGGTGCTGGGCGTTGTCTATTGGTTCACCGCCGGCTTCATCAACCGCCACACGGAAGAAACCGTGCTGCGGGAGGTGGAGGAACTGAGCAATGTCCTGAATGAACGTGGGCGCATCGGACTGCTGCGGGTCATTTCGGAACGCGCCTCGGACGGGCGCACGGACATGATCTATGCCCTGACCACGCCCGCCCGCGATATCATCGCCGGCAATCTGGCCAGCTGGCCGTCGGGGGACCCTGGTTCCGGCTGGGTGGAATTCGACATCAAATCGCGCAAGGATCCGGGCCGCAAGCGCCAAGCCGTGGCCGTCATCCTGCCGATCGAGGGGATCGGCTGGCTGCTGGTCGGGCATGACATGACCGACCGCTATCTGCTGCGCGGGCAGTTGTTGACGGGCCTGATCTGGGCAGTGTCGCTGGCCTTCGCGGTGGGCATGGCGGGTGCCATCTATATGAGCCGGCGCGTGGCCGAACGTATCGAGAGCATCAACCGCACCATCGACCGCATCACCGCCGGGTCCTTTGCCGACCGTATGCAGGTGACGGGATCGGGGGATGAAATCGACCGGCTGGTGACCAAGCTGAACCGCATGCTGGATGAGATCGGGCGCCTGATGCTGGGCATGCGGCAGGTCACCGACAATGTCGCCCATGATCTGCGCACGCCGCTGTCGCGTCTGCGCGCCCGGCTGGAACTCGCGCAACGCGATGAAACCCTGTCTGACGCGCAGTTCACCACCCTGGAACAGGCGATTGCCGAGATCGACCGGCTGCTGGGCGTGTTCAACGCCATCCTGACCATCGCGGCGGCGGAAACGGGCCGGGCGCGGACTGATTTTGAACCGGTCGATCTGGCAGCCCTGGCGGCGGAGGTGGCGGAGCTTTACACCCCGCTGGCCGAGGAACGGGGCCTGTCCATGGATGTGGAGGCGCCCCTGCCGGTGATGGTCAGCGGTAGCCGGCAATTGCTGGCGCAGTTGATCAGCAACCTGATCGAGAACGCCGTGAAATACAGCCCCGAACAGGGCCACATCCGGGTGATGGCCGGTACCGATGCCGGGCGTCCCCTCCTGTCGGTGGCCGATCAGGGGCCGGGCATTCCCGCCGATCAGCGCGAGAAGGTGCTGGAGCGATTTGTCCGGCTGGAGACGCATCGCGGCACGCCGGGCCACGGGCTGGGTCTGTCCCTGGTTGCTGCCGTCGCCCGCCTGCATGATGCCGCCCTGGCCCTGTCCGATGCGCGCAATGATGTGACCACACCAGGCCTGAAGGTTGAACTGCGCTTTCCAGCCTGAAAGGCTATAGCAGTGTATCGTTTCAATATAAAGTAATGCACTAGTATTCACGTTGATTTTATATTGACGAGTTGTGGATTTTAATCCTATAACTCTTTCCACCAAGGCCCGAACTCTATTCCGGCTGTTCCGCCGGGCGCGGGTCCTGGTCCATCGTCCCCCCTCCCATGGCCTGATCACGGGTCCCGCTGCCGGCAACCCTTGCCTCACAAGGGTCGGCGCGGGCCCGTGTTTCTTCGGGCCTTTCCCCCATCGCTGCCCGACATGCGGCCGGACCCTGTTCCGGCAACCGCGACGGCTGCCATCATGACAGGAATGAGGTCCCAGGATGTCCACCGACATCGAGAAATCGTTCGTGAAGCAGTATGAACGCGAGGTGCATGAGGCCTATCAGCGCTTAGGTTCGAAGCTGCGCGCCACTGTGCGCTCCAAGAACAATGTGAAGGGCGCCAGCACGGTCTTTCAGAAGGTTGGCAAGGGCGTGGCCAGCACCAAGTCGCGCCATGGCAATGTCCCGGTCATGAACCTGGACCATGGCACCGTCGAATGCAGCCTGGCCGATTATTATGCCGGCGACTGGGTCGACAAGCTGGATGAGCTGAAGACCAATATCGACGAACGCAGCGTCATCGCCAATGCCGGCGCCTATGCGCTGGGCCGCAAGACGGACGAGCTGATCATCGGTCGGCTGGATACCGGTGCCCGCTATGCCGGCGGCGATACGGACGGCCTGACCAAGGACAAGGTCCTGGCGGCGTTTGAAATGCTGGGCGGTGCCGACGTGCCCGATGATGGGCAGCGTTACGCCGTGGTCGGCTGGAAACAGTGGAGCCAGTTGCTGGGGATCGAGGAGTTTGCCAATTCCGACTATGTCGGCGATGGCGAGCTGCCCTGGCGCGGGACCCAGGCCAAGCGCTGGCTGGGCACGCTGTGGATGCCGCATTCGGGCCTGACGCTGGGGTCCGGCAATGTCCGCCTCTGCCACTGGTACCACAAGACTGCCGTGGGCCATGCCAGCGGGGCCGATGTGACCAGCGACATCACCTGGCACGGCGACCGCGCCGCCCATTTCGTCAACAACATGATGTCGCAGGGGGCCGCCCTGATCGACGCCACCGGCGTCGTCACCCTGCGCTGCAAGGAGTAACCGCCATGGCCTTTCAGCCCCGCGACCTGTCGGTCCTTGCCTATGCCAATGGCTTCACGCTCTGGCATTACGCCACGCCGGATGCTCACACGGCGGTGCGTGTCGCCGGTTACTTCAACCCTGCCAGCCACATGATGCGCCTGGGCGACATGGTCCTGGCCAATACCGGTGTGGGCACCACGCCTGTCGCCGGCATCCTGCTGGTCAATGCCAATAGCGGCGGCGTGATCGACACCGCCGACCTGACCCAGGTGGGCGCGGCGGATACCGATTGATCCGTCGCCGCTCGCTCTCTTCTTCGTCATCCAGGCTTGCACCGGGATGACGGGAGAGGGGCGGGAAAGCAGGCAACCCAATGGAGTCCCCCATGGCCTATTCCGCTGTCGGGCTGTGCGCCCGTGCATTGTTGAAGATCGGGGCGAACCCGATCACGTCGTTTCAGGACGGCACCGCCGAAGCGGAACTGGCCGCTGCCCTGTATGCCCCCACCCGCGATGCCCTGCTGGCCGCCCATGGCTGGAGCTTTGCCACACGGCAGGTGCCGCTGGTCCGGCGGGCCGATCCGCCGCCCGCCGATTTTGCCCATGGTTTCGCCCTGCCGGATGATTTCCTGCGGGCCTTGTCGCTGGGCAGCGGTGGGCGGGGGCGGGGTCTTCCCTACCGTATCCAGGGCAAGGACCTGCTGGCCGATGCCGATGCGGTCACCCTGACCTATGTGGCGCGTGTCGCGGAAGGTGGCTTCCCCGCCTTCTTCGATGCGGCCCTGATTGCCCGGCTGGCGGCGGAATTCTGTGTGCCGCTGACGGAGAATACGTCGCGGGCAGAGGTTCTCCAGAAGCAGGCCGAGGCCGAGTTCCGCCGCGCCCGCCTGACCGATGCCTCGCAGGACAGCCAGGACGGGTTCACCGATTTCACCCTGATTGAGGCCCGCCTGTCATGACCCGCCTGAAAGCTGTGAAGACCAGCTTCACCGGCGGCTGCGTCAGCCCCGACTTGCTGGGAAGGGGCGATCTTGCCGCCTTTGAAAACGGGGCGCTGACCCTGACCAACGTTCTGATCGAACCGACGGGCGGCATCACGCGCCGGCCCGGCACGGGCTTCATCGCCACCGTGTCGGGGCCGGGCCGCCTGATCCCCTTTACCTTCAGCAGTGAGCAGACGCACCTGCTGGTCTTGACCGACCGTCAGGTGTCGGTGTTCGGCGATGATGCCCTGCAGGCGACCTTGCCCGCCCCCTGGACCCTGGCACAGCTTGCCAACCTGACCTGGGCACAGAGCGGGGATGTGCTGCTGGTCTGCCATCCCGATGTGGAGCCGCGCCGCATCAGCCGGCGCGGTCCCGGCCACTGGACGGTCGAGCCCTGGGTGTTTGCCGACGAGGAGGGGCGACCCCGCATCCCCTTCTTCCGCTTTGCCGATGCCGCCATCACGCTCACCCCCTCGGGTCTGACGGGAAGGGTGCGGCTGCGCGCCTCCGCCCCCGTCTTCATGCCGGCGCATGAGGGGGCGCCCTGGCGCATCCACCGCAAGCCGGGGCGCATCGCGGCGGTGCGGTCGGCGACAGAGGCGGAGATCGACCTGGCCGACAGCCTGCCCCACACCAACCCCACCGCCGACTGGGACGAGGCCTCGTTCAGCCCGCAGCGCGGCTGGCCCCTGTCGGTGGCCTTCCACCAGGACCGGCTGGTCATTGGCGGGTCACGCGACCTGCCCAACCGCCTCTGGCTGTCAAAATCCGGCGACCTGTTCAATTTCGATCTGGGCGAGGGGGAGGATGACAGCGCCATCGAATTCGCCATCCTGTCGGATGAGGTGAACCCCATCCGCGCCGTCTATTCCGGGCGGCATTTGCAGGTTTTCACCACGGGCGGTGAATGGGCCGTGACGGGCGTACCCCTGACCCCGTCCGCCATCCGCCTGGACCGGCAAACCCGGATCGGCAGCCCGTCCGACCGCGCCATTCCGCCGCAGGAGATTGAGGGCGGGACCCTGTTCGCGGCGGGCGACGGGTCGATCCGCGATTTCCTGTGGACCGATCTGGAACAATCCTATTCCGCCGCCGACCTGACCCTGACCACACGGCCCATCCTGCCCGGCACGGTCGATATGGAATATGACCGCCGCCGCCGGCTGCTGCTGGCGGTGCAATCGGACGGGACCCTGGCGGTGCTGACCCTCTACCGCAATGAACAGATCCGCGCCTGGGTGCGGCTGGTCACGGCGGGCCGCATCCTGTCCACGGCCCTGGTGGGCCGCCATCTCTACTGGCTGGTGGACCGCGATGGCCGTGTGGCGGTGGAGGTCTGGGACGACGCAATGCATGTCGATGCCGGCCTTTCCGGGTCGGTGGACAGCCCCACCGCCCGCTGGTCCGGACTGGACCATCTGGACGGGCGCGATGTGGCGGTGCTGGCCGATGGCGCCGTGGTGACGGTGACGCCCGTCGCGGCGGGGCGCATCCGCCTGCCCAATCCGGCCACCCAGGTCCAGGCGGGGCTGGCCTTCACGCATGAGATCGAACCTATGCCGCCCAATCTGCTGGCGGCAGAAGGACAGGGACGGCGTGCGCGTCTGCTGGCGGTGACCTTCCGGTTGAAGGATACGCCCGCGCTGCGCGCCGACCTGGGGCGGGGGCCGGTGGAGGTGCCGTTACGGCGCGCCGCCGGCCCCGCGCTGGCCATGGACCCGGCCCCCGGCTTCACCGGCGACCGGCGCCTGACGGCCACCGGCTGGCAGACCAGCCGCGCCGGCCCCCCCTGGCGCATCGTAGAGGAAAGGCCGCTGCCCTTCACCCTCCTGTCCGTAACCCATGAGCTGAAGGTGAACGAATAATGGGCGGCATCACCACCCCGGCCCTGATGGTTCTGGGCCATTCCGGTGTCGGCAACAGTCTGATCAGTTCGGCGGACAGGCTGGTCGGCACCACCAACACGGCCAAGGACCTGCTGGGCATCACCAAATCCCGGCGCCGGAAAAGCGAACGCCGCGTTCTGGAAACCGAAGAGGCTGCCGACAATGCCGATCTGGCGGCCCGGCAAGCGGCGGATCTGGACGATCTGCAACAACGCAACGCCCGCACGGCAGCGCGCATCCAGGCCCAAAGCGAGATCGACGAACGCCACCGCCGCCGCGACCTCCGTCAGGAAACCGGCAGCCTGAGGGTATCCCTGGGTGCGCAGGGCATCAGCAGTGCCGATGGATCGGGCGAGGCGGTCATTCTGGGCCGGGAACGCGCCGCCGCCGAGGCGCGCGACGATGCTGCCCGCCTGGACGCCCTCAAACTGGCGGGCCTGTCGGAGGAGGAGACGGCGCTCAAACGCCGCAATCTCCTGGACCTGACGCGCCAGCAGGAACGCCAGCGTCTGGAACGTCTGGCGCGGGGTTTGTGACCAGCCGGACGGATGTCGCATGCGGGCATTCGCTCTTATGCGACCTACGAAGCCCACGACCCGTCGTAGGTCGCATAAGCGTAGCGCATGCGACGCCCCACAACGACACCCCGAGATCAAGAGGCCCCCATGCCCACCGCCCCGATCCCGGCGGCCAGCCCTGTCGCGCAATTTGTCGCCGACGGGGTGGTCAGCCGTTTTGCCTTCACCTTCCCGATCTACGCCCCCTCCGACCTGTCGCTCTATCTGGACGCTGCCCCCTGGACCAGCGGTTACACGCTGGAAGGGCTGGGGGATCCGGCGGGTGGGGCGGTGCAGATGGATGCGGCACCGCCCGCCGGCACCCTGGTCACCATTGAGCGCCGTGTCGTGCTGGACCGGCAGGCGGATTTCCTGGAAAGCGGGCCGCTGGCAGCCCGTAGCCTGAATGAACAGCTGAACCGCCTCACATCCATGGTGCAGCAACTGGCGGCCGATCAGGCAAGGATGCTGCGGGCGTCCGCCACCGACCTGCCAGCCTCCTCCCTGCTGCCCGACCGGGCCGTCCGGGCAGGTGCTGCGCTGGGCTTTGATGCGTCGGGCAATCCCATGGCCTTGCCCCTGGATAGTCTGCCCGCCGCCGGCACCATCGCGGCGCATGGCGCCGGGGCCGTCACCCGTGCCGTGGCGGACAAGCTGCGCGATGTCGTGACGGTGCGGGATTTCGGGGCCGTTGGCGATGGGGTCAGCGATGATACCGGCGCCATCCTGGCCGCGCTCGCCGCCCACCGTTCCGTCTTCCTGCCCGCCGGCACCTACCGCACCAGCGCGCCCATCGTCCTGTCCTATGGCCAGACCCTGTATGGCGAGGGGGAGGGCAGTGTCATCCAGGCCCGCGCCGCCGCCTACGACCCCGTCAACCTGCCCACATATCCCAGTATGTTTAATGCGGTCGAGATAGTGGACGGCTACGCCAGCCTGCGCGACCTGCGCATCGTGGGTGGTGCCACAGGCGTCAAGCTGTTCGGGCGTGATGGGCCGTGCGTGAAGAATGTTGTGGAGAATCTGTCCATCTGGGACAGCATCAACGGCATCGTCCTGGACGGCTATCACGACACCAACCGGCCCTGTTACTGGAACCATGTGGCCCGCATCCTGATCGCGCGGCCCCAGGCGCAGGGCGTGTTGTTGACGGTCGAAGGCGACGGCGACACGCCCAATGCTAACAAGTTCCAGGATGTGCGCGTCTATTCCCTGTCCGCCCCCATCAGCGGCTGTGGCTTCTTCATTTCCGCCGGGCGCTTCAACAACAGCTTCACCGATTGCGAGGCCAATCTGCATCCGGGTGGACAGGCCTGTCTCCGGCTGGGCGCGGCCACGGATCAAAACCTGATCGTGAATTTCTACGCCGAAAGCCTGGGCGCCCTGCCCGGCATCCGCATCGACAATGGCAGCCAGAACACCAGCATCGTCAACCTGTTCAGCGCCACCGGCGGGCAGCCGATCTGGGACACCTCCTCATCCCGCGCCTATACGGCGATCAATGCCGGCTACCCGCTGCGCAACCTGTTGAAGGAAACCCATGTCACCGACCTGCGGGTGGAGGGGTTCAGCGTTGACACGAATTATGTCGAGCCGGCCAGCGGCGGGCTGGTCAATGCCGACCTTTCCTCCATCACGCATCTGGTCTCGGCCTTTGGCGGGGCTGTGGAATTCCGCCTGCCCAAGGCCGACACGGCCAATGGCCGCATCCTGACCATCAAGAAGACCGACAGTTCGGCCAACCCGGTTACCGTCACCGAACTGGGCGGGCCGGGGCCGGACGGGCGGCCTGTCTTGCTGTGCAGTCGTTACGACCATGTCAGCGTCGTGTCCAACGGGGCGGGATGGTGGGTAACGGCGCGCACCGGACAGCCGGGCAATGCCGAATTCCGCGATACTGCCGGCCTGTTCGAACCCGACCTGATGAAGGACCTGTACCTGATCAGTGGCGGCGATGGCCCGGTTGAGGTGCGCCTGCCCAACCCATCGGCCACGCAGGCCGTGGGCCGGCGCATTACTATCAAGAAATCCGACACATCCGACGCCATGGTCAGCGTCACGGCGGCCACCGGCACCGGCCCCGATGGCCGGGTGTGGAAACTGGCGCGGCAGTTCGAACAGGTGACGGTTTTCTCCAACGGTGCCGCCTGGTGGGTGACATCGGCCAGCCGCATGCCGGCAACGGTGCATTTCCATGAGGCGGCGGGCCTGTTCCAGCCCGACCTGGGCGCCGAACATTATCTTGTCTCCGCCTATGCCGGCGTGGTGGAGCTGCGCCTGCCGGCCCCAGCGGCTGCCAATAGTGGCACGCGCCTGACCGTGAAGAAGACCGATCCGTCCACCAACATCGTTAATGTCACCAGCGGTGACGGCAGCGGCGGCCCCGATGGTGGGCCCAAGACCCTGACGGCGCAGTATGACGGCATGACCCTGCTGTCCAACGGTGCCGCCTGGCACATTCTCGGGCGAACGTGATGGGCACCGCCGGGGAGGAGGAGAAGGACGACTTTATCGGCTTTCTGGATCGCTGGAACCTTGAGCAGGGCATGACCACCCCGGCCCTGCACGCCGATATGGCCGGCTGGCTGGAAAGCCGCTGGCGGGCGGGATCGCGGGAGTTGCTGTTGCTGGCCTTCCGTGACAGCGGCAAATCCACGTTGATCGGGCTGTTCTGCGCCTGGCTTTTGTATCTGGATGCCAATCGCCGCGTCATGGTGCTGGCCGCCGATACGCATCTGGCCAAGAAGATGGTGCGCACGGTCAAGCGCATCGTGGAACGCCACCCGCTGTGCCAGGGCATGAAGCCCGCGAAACCCGAACTTTGGGGGGCCGAAGAATTCGCCATCTCCCGCGACAAGGTGGGCCGCGACCCCTCCATGGTGGCCAAGGGCATCACCGCCAATGTCACGGGCAGCCATGCCGACATCGTGGTCTGTGACGATGTGGAAGTGCCCAACACCTGCGGTACCGCGGAAAAGCGGCTGGAGTTGCGGCAAAGGCTGGGAGAGATCGCCTATGTCCTGTCACCGGGCGGAACCCAGCTCTATATCGGCACACCGCATTCGTTTCAGTCGATCTATAGCCGCCGCGCTTGCGTGGAGGAGGGGGAGGAGGTGCCCTTTCTCGATGGGTTCGACCGGCTGGAAAAGCCGATCTTCACCGGGGATGGTGACAGCGCCTGGCCAGACCGGTTCCCGCCAGAAGCGATTGAGCGCATCCGCCGGCGCAGCAGTGTCAATAAATTCGCCAGCCAGATGCTGCTGAAGCCCGTTTCGCTGGAGGATGGGCGGTTGGATGCCGACCGGCTGATCCCCTATGGCTGGGGCCTGGAACCGCCGATGTTGGCAAGGCCCGGCTTTGTTCTGGGTCCCCACCGGCTGCGGTCGTTGCGCGTCTGGTGGGACCCGGCCCTGGGCCTGCGCGACAAGAAGCGGCGCAAGGCGGGGGACGGGTCCGTCGCTGTCCTGCTGGGGGAGGATGGGGAGGGAAGGTTCTTCATCCACCGCGCCCTGTACCTGACTGTGCCGTCGGGGTCGGAGGAAGAGGCAGGCGCCGCGCAATGCCGCGAACTGGCAGCCCTGGTGGCTGAAACAGGTGTCGGCCTGATCCATCTGGAGGTCAACGGCGTCGGTGCCTTCCTGCCCGAGGCCCTGCGCCGGACCCTGCGCGAACGGGAGTTGGGTAAGGTCACGGTGCGGGAGGAAAGGTCGGTGCGGGCCAAACTTGACCGCATCCTGGGCAGCATCGACGGCCCGCTGCACGCCAACCTGCTTTACGCCCATGACAGCGTCATTGCCGGCCCTCTGGGTCGGGAGATGCGGGAATGGCGACCGCGCGGGCGGTCCCATGATGATGGTCTGGATGCCCTGGCCGGCGCCATCGCCGCGTGCGCCCGCCAACGCCCCGACCATACCCGCCAGACCGGGCCGATCCAGGCCCAGACCGATTTCGATCTGTAGATGCAGAACAGGAGAGGATGATGACACGACCGTCACTGACCCCGGTAACCGAGCCCACACCCGCCGGTCCCGATGCCGCGCTGGATGCGCTGGCCCGTGCCATCTGGGCTCATGGCCGTGATCGGGGCATTCGTGCCATGGAGGCGCTGGCCGCCACAGCCATCAACCGCCGTTACCGGTCGCCGGGCCGGACATTGGCCGATCTCGTGCGTGATCCGGCCCTGTTCGCGGCCTGGGACCCCAATGATCCGCGCCATGCAGAGATGCAAGCCGTGGACAGCACTGATCCGGCCTTTGCCGCCGCTCTGCGCGTGGCGCGCCGGGCCATGGCCGGGGCCGATGGCCTTGTCGGTGGGGCCGATCATTTCGTGGATGATGCCCAGCCGCTGCCCGACTGGGCATCATCCCTGACGCCGACGGCAAGCCTCGCGGGGTTCAGCTTTTACCGCGCCTGAAAAAGAAATGCCGTCCCTTCACGGAGAAGAAGGGACGGCATCAGTTTTCCTCTGGGAACAAAAAAGAGATACGAAGAAGCAGAAAGCAGAAAACAGAAGTAAAAGCCGTTCAGTCAGCGGCGCGCAGCATGGCTGTATAGACAGCCATCACCGTCTCGATACTGATATTCCCGGCACGGGCACCGGCCGTCAGCATCTCCTGCGTCGGCTTCACGGGTACGGCGGTCAGGCCGCGAATTCCCATTTGTTCCACTTCATTCAAAGCGAAACGCATCCGCTCACTGAGCATGCTTTCATTGACGTCCTGGAACATGCGGGCCGCGTCCTTCATGGCGGTTACTCCTGACCCTGGTGGGGTGGGCCGCTGGTCGCAACATCGGCCCGCCCTGTGGATGTTCAAATACTGGCGCAGCTTTCGGCCCGGCACCACTGTTCAGACGTATAGTTTGGGGTATTCATCCAATACATAACCTTTCGCGCGGTCTTTCGCGCCGATGGCATTCCTGGCACGGATCATGGCCGTGCTGGCAGTCGCCCCGCTTTCAGATTAGGGTGGCGTCCATCCTTTTGTCTTTTGAACGAAAACCATGGCATCCCCCATCTTCCATATGTGCCGCGCCGATGAATGGCAGACGGCCCAGGCCCTTGGCCGTTATGACGGATCGTCCCAGGACAAGGCCGATGGCTTCATCCATTTCTCCACAGGCGCGCAATTGCCGGAAAGTGCGGCCAAGCACCGGACGGGGCAGACGGGCCTGCTGCTGCTGACCGTCGATCCCGATGCCTGCGGTGCGGCGTTGAAGTGGGAAGCCTCGCGCGGGGGGCAGCTTTTCCCCCATCTTTATGGCCCGCTGCTCCCCAGTGCCGTCATCCGCGTCGATCCGCTGCCGCTGGGCGATGATGGGTTGCATGTCATGCCGGCGCATGTGGCCGGCGGGGGGCTGTGATGGTCGATCTCTATCCCCTGGCCCGCCCGTTCCTGATGGCGATGGATGCCGAACAGGCCCACAACCTGACCATCGCGGCCCTGAAAACGGGTCTGGTCCCCGGCGGGTCACGGCGTGACCCGGATGTGCTGGCCACCCGCGTCTTCGGCCTGGATTTTTCCAATCCCATCGGTCTTGCCGCCGGCTTCGACAAGAATGCCGAGGTGCCGGACGCCATGCTGAAGCTGGGCTTCGGTTTTGTCGAATGCGGCACCGTTACCCCGCGCCCGCAGGATGGCAATCCCAAGCCGCGCCTGTTCCGCGTGCCCACCGCCAAGGCCGTGATCAACCGCTTCGGTTTCAATAACCAGGGCCTGGACGTTTATGCCGCCCGACTGTCGGCGCGGGCAGGACGGCCCGGTATTGTTGGCGCCAATGTCGGCAAGAACAAGGATACGGTGGACGCGGCCAGCGACTATATCGCCTGCATCCGCCGCGTGGCGCATCTGGCCAAATATCTGGTCGTCAATGTCTCTTCCCCCAACACGCCGGGCCTGCGCACCCTACAATCGCGCGACGCGCTGGCCGATCTTCTGGGTCAATGTCTGGCGGCACGCGCAGAGACGGGGGCCACGCCGCCCCTGCTGCTGAAAGTGGCTCCCGACCTGACGGATGAGGACAAGGCCGATATTGCCGCCGTCGTTCTGGACAGCGGTATCGATGGCCTGATCGTCTCTAACACCACCCTGGCCCGCCCCGCCGCCATTCCGCCCACCCTGGCGGCAGAAGCCGGTGGCCTGTCGGGCCGCCCCCTCCTGGAACCCTCCACCAAGGTGCTGGGCGAGTTCTATCAGTTGCTGGGCGGAAAACTGCCGCTGGTGGGTGTGGGGGGTGTGTCGTCTGGTGCCGATGCCTATGCCAAGATCCGGGCCGGTGCCAGTTTGGTGCAGTTCTACTCCGCCATGGCCTATCAGGGTCCGGCTCTGGTGGGCCGGATCAAAGCGGAACTGGCGCAACGCCTGACCGATGACGGCTATGCCCATGTTGCCGACGCGGTCGGGGCGGCACATCGCAAGGGCTGATTGAAGGCCGGCGCCTGAGGGAACGGTTTAGGGAGGTGCGCGCATGAACTGGTTCCGCCATCTGGTGTTTGCCGCCGTCTATGTCGCCCTGGCCCTGGTTGTGGCGCTGACCCTGCCCCTGTCGGTCGGCGGCATGGACGGGCATACGGCCTTGCTGTTCGGCATTGCCATCCTGACCTTTGGCGGGCTACTGCATGAATTCTGGGCGCGCCAGGATGAACGCAGCCGCCTGGAATCCCGCATTTGGGACCTGGAGGCGGTGGCGGAGGAGATGCGCCTGGAACTGGATGCCCTGCGCGGCCATTCCGGCGCCCTGCCCGCCGACCCGCCGGAGGTGGCGGCGGTATTGTCCGAAGCGCGCGTGCTGGAACGGCTGGCCCACCGCCTGCCTGCATCCGGCCCGCGCCCGGCCGCCGGACCTGATGCCGGCCCCCTGTTCGCACCGCAACCCCTGCCGGCCGATCCCGATGCCGTCCTGGACCATGTCCGCACGGCGTTGCGCACCGATCATGTGGATATCTTCCTGCAGCCCGTCGTCAGCTTGCCTCAGCGCAAGCATCGTTATTATGAGCTGTTTTCCCGTATCCGGGCCGGGGTCGATGCCGATGGCAAGCCGCGCTATATGCTGCCCGAACAATATCTGGGCGTGGCGGCAGAGGCGGGGTTGATCGCCACCATCGATAATCTGCTGCTGTTCCGCTGTATCCAGCTGCTGCGCGAGACGGAGAAGCGGCACCAGAATGTCGGCTTTTTCTGCAACATCTCCGCCGCCACCCTGAACGATGCCGCCTTCATGCGGGAATTCGTTACCTATATGGGGCAAAGCCCGAACCTGGCGACCAAGCTGGTGTTCGAACTGTCGCAGGATGATCTGATGCAGGGCGGCCTGTTCGCCACCGGCTTTCTGGACGGGTTGCGGCGTCTGGGGTTCCATTTTTCCATGGATCAGGTGGTCAGTCTGGATCTGGATTGGAACGAGCTGGCCCGCCACGAAATCCGCTTCGTGAAGCTGGACGCCGCCCGCCTGCTCGACCCCGACAGCCGCTTTGCCGACCCGCGCGCCGTGCGTGAACTGCGCCAGCAGCTGGACCGCAACAATATCGACCTGATCGTGGAAAAGGTGGAGACGGAAGCCCAGCTTCTGGAACTGCTCGACCTCTATATCGATTTCGGCCAGGGCTACCTGTTCGGCGAACCCAGGCTGGCGAAGAAGCAGACGGCGGGCTGACCATTCATGGAGTGGATGAAACACCCTATGAAAAACTGTTTCACCTTGTTGCACGGGGCGCGAAATCGGGACCGATGGTCTGGCCCGTGCCTACCCGCGCCCCTCCCGCCGCCAGGCCAGCACCAGCATGCCCATGGCCAGCAGCAGCACCGGCAAGGCCGGCAGCAGCGGGGTCTGCGTCACGCCGGTGACGACATGGTCGCCATTGCCGCGCAGGCCCAGCCAGCCGGAACCGGCGGCGTCGCGGTCGGGGCGGACGCGGCGAATGATGGGCACGGACGACCCGTCCCCTTCCAGCCAATAATAACCGCCACCGGTGGCCTTCAACGCCGGTTGCAACGGGTCGGGGGTAGAACGGACATCGGCCAGTTCCGGCGGGTTCACGGCACCCACAACCGCTACCGCTGACTTCTCCCCATCGCTCACCCGCCAGATGCCGGGTTCGGACGCGATCAGGGTGCCCACGGCCTGACCCGTGCCGCTATCCCGCATCTCCACCTGCGTTGCCTGATCGGCGGGGGAGGTGACGGTGACGGGCCTGGTATCGGGTTCCAGTGACCGGCGGGTGATGGTGATGCGGCTGCCATCCACGGCGGTGCGCAGGTCATTCTCTTCCAGCTCCGGCTCCTTCATCAGCCAGTGGGCCAGACGGCGCAGCAGTTCGGCCTGCGGTCCCCCGCCTTCATAGCCGCGTGACCAGAGCCAGAAATGATCGGATGAAAGCTGCGCCACGCGGCCCTGGCCCACCCGGTCCAGGATCAGCAGGGGCCGGCCCTCCGCCCCCGACATGACGGTGGCGCCCTTGTCGGCGGTCACGTCGATCTGCCGCATCCAACGGCCCCAGGGACCAACCCCGTCGGCAGCGTCGGTCAGGCCCGCCGTCACGGGATGGCGCTTGCCCACCTCTGTCACCGTCGGCTTGAACGGCTCCTCCAGCACGCGGCCCGTGGGTTCGGCGGGCAATATGGTGCCGATGGGGGAGCGGTAGAGCGACATGGGCGTCGCGAAGGTTGGGCCACTGGCTTCCAGGAAGGCGCCGCCACGCTCCACATACTCGGCGATATTGGCTAGGTACATGTTGTTGATGACGCCGCGCTTCTTGTAGCGGTCGAAGATGATCAGGTCGAATTCCGACAGCTTCATCTCAAACAGCTCGCGGATCGGAAAGGCGATCAGCGACAGCTCGCGGATGGGCGTGCCGTCATTCTTCTCCGGCGGACGCAGAATGGTGAAATGCACCAGATCGACGGCGGGATCGGCCTTCAACAGGTTGCGCCAGGTGCGCTCCCCCGCATGCGGCTCGCCCGACACCAGAAGCACGCGCAGCCGGTCGCGCACGCCATTGACCACGACAGCAGCGCGGTTATTGGCCAGCGTCAGTTCGCGCCGCCCGGCCTCTGCCGTCAGTTCAACGATGTTCAGCCCGCCATGGTTCAGGGGCAGGGTGATCGGCACCTCCTGTCCCACAGGCACGGCCATGCCGATCGGGTCCTGCCCGTCCTGGCGCAGGGTGACGGATGCCACCTCTCCGTCGGCAGCGGCGGGCAGGTCATCGATGCGGATGGTGAAGGTGATGTCCTTGCCGACAATGCCGAAGCTGGGCGCCTGTACGATGGTCAGGCGGCGGTCGCCCTCATCCTTGTCACCCGTCAGCAGGGCATGGACCGGCCCGAAATCGGCCAGCGAGGGCAGGGTGGATGCCACGTCATGCACCTGCCCGTCGGTAATCAGGATGGCCCCGGCCAGCCGACCGCGCGGCACATCCGACACTGCCCGCGTCATCGCCTCCATCAGGCGGGTTTCCTCCACCTCCGCTTCACCGCCGGTCCCACCGCCGGCGCGCACCACCCGCACCTCCAGGTCGGGAAAGCGTGACAGCTTCTCCTGGATCGCGGCGGCTGCCTTCTCGGTGCGGGCGGTGCGGTCGCCGATCTTCTGGCTGGGCGACTGGTCGATGACGACCACGGCCACATCCTTGATCGGCTCCCGCTTCTCGGTCACCAGCGACGGGTTGGACAGGGCCAGGACCAGAACCAGCAGCCCACCTAGGCGCCACCAGCCGCCGCGCGCCCGGCGGTACAACCCGTAACCGGCGATCAGCACCGCCAGCAAGGCCAGCGGGATCAGGGCGGCCCAGGGGATCAGCGGGGCAAAGGCAATGTCCTGCCCGATCATTGGCCCAGCCTTTCCAGGATGGCGGGCACATGCACCTGATCGGCCTTATAATTGCCGGTCAGGGCATACATAACCATATTGATACCGACACGATAGGCAATCTCCCTCTGTCGTTCCGGTCCCGGAACAACGGGATAGAGGGGGCGGCCCCGTTCATCCATGGCCCAGGCGGCGGCCCAGTCATTGGACCCGATCAGGACGGCAGAGACGCCGTCATTGCTGGCATTATCCTCCCGCGCCTCGGCCCACAGTTCGCCGCCGGCATAGCGTCCGGGGAATTCCCCCAGCAGGTAGAAGGCCTTGGTCAGCACATGTTCGGGACCGACAGGGGCCAGCGGCGGGATATCCAGCCCGCGCAGCAGCGCCTCCAGCCCCGGCCCACCCGGCCCATCGCCAGCGGCGCTGGGCGTACGGGTATCGATCAGGACCATGCCGCCCTGGCGCATATAGGCGTTCAGGCGGTTGCGCGCCGCGTCGGACAGGTTGGTCTGCCCCTCCGTCACGGGCCAGTAGATCAGGGGGAAGAAGGACAGTTCGTCATTGTCCAGATCGACGGGCATGGCACCCGCCACCTCCACCGCCGTGCGGTCGGCCAGGACCCGGCCCAGCCCTTCCAGGCCAGCCTTGCTGACCCCGTCCACGGCCCCGTCGCCGGTACGGACATAGGCCAGCCAGTTCTGGGCCGTCGCCTCGATGGCGCGGGCATCGTCGGCCCGTGCGTCGCCCATGGCCAGCCCGCCTGCCAGCAGCAGGGCTAGACCGGCGGCGGCACCCCGGCCCAGGCCCGGCAGGCGCGGCAGAAGCCCGCGCAGCGACAGCGCGATCAGCAGATCGATCAGGCCCAGGATCAGCGCCATGGTCAGCAAGGTCGGCTTCAACTCAGTTTCACCGCCGGCAGCGTACAACCCCTTGGGCACGCCCGCCAGCAGCGCATCGGGCGTGGTCATGGCCGGGATGGCGGGCGACAGGTTCAGGGCGCGGGGCGATTCGGCGGGACCGTAATATCCCGGCGGATGACGCGGGCTGATTGGCCCGCCCAGATCGGTGGCGGCCAGAGGGAAGGTGGTTCCCGCCGGATCGGCCAGCCGCCCGAACCCGTCCAGGATGGCGCGCGGGGCCAGCATGCCCGCCGCCTCCCCGCCCTCAACACCGGCGGAAAGGGCGACCACCCGGCGCAGCATATCCACATAAAGCCCTGACAGGGCCAAGTTGGACCAGTCCGGCCCGGCACTGGTATGGACCAGGACCAGGGCGCCGCGTCCACGCCGTTCGGCGGTGACCAGCGGCGTGCCATCGGCCAGCCGGGCCCAGGTGCGGGACGCCAGATCAATGCCGGGTTCGGCCAGGACCTGTCGCTTCACCGTCACATCGGCGGGCACGGTCAGGCCGTGAAAGGGGCTGTCATCGGCAAAGGGCGACAGGCCGGCGGGATTGTCCCAGGACAGGGCCCCGCCCAACGCCCGGCCCCCGGCGCGCAGTGGCACCGGGACCAAAGCGTCGGCATTTTGCGCCAGGCGCGGGCCGGCAAAGCGCAGCAGTACGCCGCCACCCTCAATCCAGCTTTGCAGCCGCGCGATCTCCACTTCGGTCAGCGACCCGACATCGGCCAGGATCAGGACCGACAGGGTGCGGTCCAGCAACTCCCCGATCTCGCCTTTGCGCAGTTCGGCATAAGGGGAAAGGGCGCGTTCCAGGTAATAGAGATCAGACAGAAGCGGCTGTTCGCCCGCCGCCCGGCCGGAGACCAGCCCCACGGGCCGGCGCCGCCAGCGCTCATCGGTCAGCAGCACGGCACCGGCTGTGTCCTGGCCTTCCAGGCGCAGGCTGGCCAACTCGTTGCGCAGTTCAGTGGGCAGATCCAGCGGCACCTCCACCCGGCTTTCGCCGGTGGGCAGGGTGGCGGTAGCAGCCCCCAGCAGCCGGCCATCCGCACCTTGCGCCCGCAGGGTGATGGGCAGGGGCAGGCTGGTTTCCGACCGTTCGATGGGCACGCGCAGGCTGGCGCCGTCCAGCACGGGCTGACGGATCAGCAGGGCCGGGCGTTCCTGCCCGTCGCCGCGTACTTCCAGTGCGCCCAGACGGCGCAGGTGGGTCACCAGATCGGCGGCGGCGGGATCGGCGATGCCCGCCGGGCTGGCCGTGACGACCCCATCGCTGAGCCAGACGATATAAGGCGATCCCTGCGGCTTGAACGCCTGCCTCAGTGTCTGCAAGGCGGCGGCCCGGTCCACAGGCCAGGGATGGGGCGCCATCGTCTGCGCCACCCGCTTGGCGGCATTGGCCGGCATGGGGCCGGCCAGTGCGGGGTCGTCGCCATTGGGGGAGGGGGCGGTGGCCAGCAGGGTGACGGTCCGTCCCTGCCGGTCGGCCTGATCGATCAGATTGTCCATGGCCGACAGTCGCGCCGGCCAATCCCGCGCCGCCGCCCAGCCATTATCCACGACCAGCAGCAGCGGCCCCCCCCCCGGCAGCGTGGCCGCCGGGTTCAGCAGCGGGCGCGACAGGGCCAGAATGACCAGGGCCGCCAGTACCATGCGCAGGATCAGAATCCAGAGCGGCGTACGGTTCGGTGTCTCCTCCCGATGAACCAGATCGGCCAGAAGGCGGATGGCGGGAAAGCTGATGGTGCGCGGGTTGGGCGGCGTGACCTTCAGCAGCCAGTAAAGCAGCGGCAGCGCCACCAGCCCCAGCAGCAGCCAGGGGGCGGCAAAGGCGATGGGACCCAGGTTCAGCATCGGCTCACCCTTCCCCCGAAAGGGCCGTCCACAGCGACAGCAGGGCTGTCTGCGGCGGCTTGTCGGTGCGGTGCAGGGTCAGGGTCCAGCCGGCGGCGCGCGCAATGGCGGCCAGACCGTCGCGCTGTGCGGCCAGCCGGTCCAGATAGGCCTCGCGCACGCCATCGACACGCGGCACCAACAGCGATCCTTCGCCCTCCAGCCCCTTGAAGCGCACCCGCCCCTCGTAGGGCAGGGTCTCCTCACCGGGGTCCAGCACCTGCACCAGATGCCCGCGCACCCCGCGCGCGGCCAGCCGCGCAACCGCGCCCTCAATCTGGTCCAGCGGGGACAGAAGATCGCCGATCAGTACGGCCTGGGCATTGCGGGGCAATTGAATGGCGGTCGGCGGCAGGCCGGCGCCTTCATTGAAATAAATCTGCCCCGTCAACCAGTCGGCCAGGCGCGGCAGGATGGAGCGGGCGGCGGATGGCGGCACATCGCTGCCCGCCAGTTGCACCCGCTCACCCCCGCGCAGCAGCAGGGCGGACAAGGCCAGGGCCAGAAGATCGGCGCGGTCGCGCTTGGTCGACAGTTCCCGCCCCGACCGCCAGTTCATGGACGGGCTGTCATCGCGCCAGATCCAGACGGTCTGGGCGGCTTCCCATTCATTCTCGCGCACGAAGACATGGGCGGATTTACCGGTCTGGCGCCAGTCGATGCGGTTATAGGCGTCGCCCGGCTGATACCGGCGGAACTGCCAGAATGTCTCCCCCGTTCCCACCCGGCGCCGCCCATGCGCCCCTTGCGCCACGGTCGCCGCGATGCGTTCGGCGGCGACCAGAAGGGCGGGCAGATTGCGGGCCAGATCCTCCGCCCGGTGCTGGGCGCGGATGGAGGCGGGCGGATGGCGCGTATCCATGGCGGTTACGCCAGCGGTGCGCAAAGCTGATCGATGATGGCGTCCAGCGTGATGCCGTCGGCCCTGGCCGCGAAGTTCAACGCCATGCGGTGGCGCAGAACCGGCTTGGCAAGGGCGATGACATCATCCAGCGACGGGGTCAGCCGCCCGTCCAGCAAGGCGCGGGCGCGGGCAGCTAGCATCAGGGACTGCGAGGCGCGGGGACCGGGGCCCCAGGCGACATGGCGGCGGACAATGTCCAGGGGGCTGCTGTCGGGCCGTGCATTGCGGACAAGATCCAGGATGCCGTCCACGATACTATCGCCCACCGGTACGCGGCGGACCAGGGCCTGGGCCGCGATCAAGTCCTGCGGCGTCAGCACTGCCGTGACGGTGCCGGCATCGGCCCCGGTGGTGGCGATCATCATGCGGCGTTCGCTGTCGCGGTCGGGATAGTCCACATCCACCTGCAACAGGAACCGGTCCAGCTGCGCCTCAGGCAGCGGGTAGGTGCCTTCCTGTTCCAACGGGTTCTGGGTAGCCAGCACATGGAAGGGGCGGGGCAGCGGGTGATAATGGCCGGCCACCGACACGCGGCCTTCCTGCATGGCCTGCAACAGGGCCGACTGTGTGCGCGGGCTGGCGCGGTTGATCTCGTCCGCCATCAGCAATTGGGCAAAGACGGGGCCGGGGATGAAGCGGAAGGCGCGCCGTCCATCGTCGCGTTCCTCCAGCACCTCCGAACCCAGAATGTCGGCAGGCATCAGGTCGGGCGTACATTGCACGCGGCGGTCATCCAGGCCCATGACGGTGCCCAGCGTTTCAACCAGCCGCGTCTTGGCCAGACCCGGCACGCCGATCAGCAGCAGATGCCCGCCGGCCAGCAAGGTGACCAGCGACAGGTCGATCACGTCCTGCTGACCGAAGATGACGCGTCCGATGGCCTGACGCGCGGCGGCCAACTTGTCCCCCAGCGCCTCCACATCCCGCAACAGCGCCTGCGGGTCGCTATTGCGCCCGGCCTCCGTTGAATTCAGCACCATCATCATCCCTTCAAACCCGAACAACACCCGTATGATGGGTGTAATACCCTGGGTACCAGAAGCTTGGCATCACGACTATGTTATCAATGCGGCATGAAGACCGCGACTGACAGAGCTGGATGGTCCAATCCACCATGACGGAATGCAAGCAGAATAGGCATGCCAATGCCGCCCCGCACGATGGGGCCAATGAAGCCGACGCCGCGCTGAAGGCGCTGGGTGGTGGTGCGCCCCGCACGCCCAGCGCGGAGGATGAAGCCTATCCCATCGTCATCCGTGCCGACGGCACCTGGACCTATCACGGCAGTCCCATCGGGCGGCTGCCGCTGGTGAAGCTGTTTTCGACCGTGCTGCGCCGGGACCAAGCGGGCGATTACTGGCTGATCACGCCGGCCGAACGGGGCCGGATCAGCGTGGAGGACGTGCCCTTCGTGGCTGTGGGCCTGGGGGTGCAGGGGGAGGGGCCGAACCAGTCCCTGACCTTCACCACCAATCTGGAGGCCAGCGTCACCGCCGGCCCCGACCATCCGATCCGCGTAGTGACCGATCCGGCCACCGGCGAACCGCGCCCCTATATCCGCGTCAAAGGACCGCCGGAGACACCGTTGGAAGCGCGGATAAACCGTGCGATCTTCTATGATCTTGTCGAACGGGCGGAACCCGGTGAGGCCGGTGATATCGGCGTCTGGAGCCAGGGGATATTCTTCTCCCTGGGCCGGGTGGATTGAGGGTTTAGCAGCGGTGGTTGAAACAGAACTGATGGCGGCCAGCCCCTTAATGCGGGGCATATACGACCTGTTCGCGCGGATGGAACCGCCGGTGGGCGGGCGTGGCGATCTGGATGGCAATCCCGGCCTGCCGACTGTCCCGACCCTGCGTGATGCCGCCGTCTTGGTGCCGCTGGTCGACCGGGTGGAGGGGCCGACCCTCCTGCTGACCCAGCGCACGGCCCATCTGGCGGCCCATGCCGGTCAGATCAGCTTTCCCGGTGGCGGTGTGGAACCGCACGATATCGACCCCATCGCCACCGCCCTGCGGGAGACGGAGGAAGAGATCGGCCTGCCGCGCAGCCATGTGCGGGTTCTGGGCCGGCTCGACACCTATATTACCCGCACCGGATTCCGGGTGGTGCCGGTGGTGGCGCATGTCCGCCCGCCCTTCACCTTGACACCGGACCCCAACGAAGTTGACGCCATTTTCGAGGTGCCGCTGACCTTCATTCTGAACCCCGCCAGCCGGGTGCGGGAAAGCCGGGAATTCATGGGCGCACAGCGGCATTTCTGGGCCTTCCCTTATGGTGACCGCTATATCTGGGGTGCGACCGCTGGCATGCTGGTGAACCTGTGCGACGTGCTGGCGGGTCTCAACGACGCGACGTGACAATCCCCGCCTTCCATGGTTGATAAGGGGGAAATGTGCAGGCCGGGGGTGAGCCGCGATGGAAGTGCTGCGCCAGCTTGACCAACTGACCCTGCTGGTCACCTTCGCGGCGGTGGCGTCCGGTCTTGGTGTCTCGCTCTGTATCTATTGGTGGCGGCAGCGGGCCATTCCCGGTCTTGGCTTTCTGACCGGCGGTGTCGTGCTGGGCGCGACGGGCGTCGCCATCCTTGCCACGCGCGATTACATCCCGCTCTGGCTGTCGGTGCTGCTGGGCAATCTGGGGGTGGGATGGGCGCATATCCTGCTGCTGCTGGGCATCCGGCGTTTTGCGGGTCGGCCCCTGCGCTGGACCGTGCCGGTCGCCACCCTGGCCATCCTGACGGCGGTACTGCTCTATGATGTGCTGCACCGGAACGACATCATCCTGCGCTCCATCGCGGGCTCGATCTGGCTGATCGGGATCAAGATCGCCATCGCCTATGAAAGCTGGCGGCAAGGGCGCACAGTGGCGCCCCGCCTGTGGGTGGTGATCACCACCGTATTCGCGGGGATGGCCCTGGTGATGCTGATCCGCATCATCGATATCGTCTGGCGGCAGGACGAGGGGGGATTCTTTTCCCCCAGCCCGGCGGCGGCCCTCAATTTCCTGCTGGCGACCGTGGGGCTGGTGGCCGGTTGCATGGCGGTCATGGCCCTGACCAACGATTTCCTGCAACGGCGGCTGGAGGCAGAAGCGGCGGAGAATGCCCGTGTGGCGCGCGAACGCGATCAGGCCGCGCAGACGGCGGATGCCGCCAACCGCGCCAAATCCGTCTTCCTGGCTGCCGTCAGCCATGAGATCCGCACCCCCATCAATGCCGTGATGGGGGGCCTGGAAATCCTGAACGGCCAGGGACAGCACGACCCCGCCTCCCCCCAGGGCAAGGTGCTGGAGGTGATGGACAAGGCGGGACAGTCCATGCTGGCGCTGCTGGATGATCTGCTGGACATCACGCGGATCGAGGCGGGTCACCTGTCGCTGCTGTCGGCCCCCATGGACCTGCACCAGCGTCTGCACGACGCCATCGACCTGATGGCGGGGCGTGCGGCGGCGGGCGGGCTGTCGCTGGAACTGACCATCGGCGCCGATGTTCCCCGGCATGTCAGCATGGATGCGGCCCGCCTGCGTCAGATCCTGCTGAACCTGATCGGCAATGCCATCAAATTCACCGAACGCGGCGGCATCAAGGTGGTGGCCGCGCGACAGCCGCCCGCCGTGGGCCATGCCAGCGCCACGCCGGGTGCCGCCCTGGTGCGGATCACGGTGGCCGATACCGGCATCGGCATTCCCGCCGCGAAGTTGCCGCATGTCTTCGACGCCTTTTATCAGGCCGAAGCCGGGGACAGCCGCCGTTTCGGCGGGGTCGGCCTGGGGCTGGCCATTTCAAAGCGGTTGGTCGGCATGATGGGCGGCACCATCCAGGTGGACAGCGCACCCGGCCATGGCACCGTCTTCACCCTTGACCTGCCCATGCCGCTGGCCGCCGCCCCGGCCCAGGCACCGGGTGCGGCGGCCCGTCTGCTGCCCTACTGGACCAGCCGCCCACAGGTGCTGCTGGTGGAGGATGATGCCGTCAATCAGTT
Source organism: Niveispirillum sp. (assembly GCF_052437035.1). Taxonomy (NCBI): domain Bacteria; kingdom Pseudomonadati; phylum Pseudomonadota; class Alphaproteobacteria; order Rhodospirillales; family Azospirillaceae; genus Niveispirillum; species Niveispirillum sp. Next base: position 245,895 of record NZ_JBQVOH010000004.1, on the reverse strand, counting down.
CGTGGCGACGCAGCTGCTGACCCGGCAGGGTGTGCAGGTGATCACGGCGGAGGATGGGGAGACGGCGCTGGCCACGCTTGCCACGCAGCGGGTGAAGCTGGTGCTGATGGATATCGGCATGCCCGGCATGGACGGGTTTGAAACCACGGCCAAGCTGCGCCAGGGCGGCGGACCGATGGCGTCGGTGCCCGTCGTCGCCCTGACGGCCAATGTCCTGCCGGAAACCGTGTCGCGCAGCCGGGCCGTGGGCATGCAGGGCTTCATCGCCAAGCCCATCAAGCTGGAGGAACTTCTATCCACCCTGGCCCGCATCATCCCGCCCGACGGCGTGGGTGCCGTGGCCCTGGCCGGCGCGGAACCGGCGCAGGTGACCCAGATGCGGCCCACCGATACCGGCCCGATGGGCGCGCTGCGCGGGCGGCTGGGCGGGCCGGCGGTGGATGGGCTGTTGCTGCTGGCGGCACAGAATGTCGCCGATGCCCGCCGCAGCCTGCGCCCCGCCGGTGATGATGACGCCATTGATGTCGCGGCGGTGCGGCGTCTGGCGCTACGTATGGCCGATGGGCTGGACGCTGTCGGTTTCCCCGCCGATGCACAGGCCCTGCGCGATTGTCTGGGCCTGCTGCGTCCGGGGCAGCCGGTCAATACGGCCCTGGCCGCCATGGACGCCATCCTGGCCGACGCACAGGCCCGTTTGCCGCGCATCCGCACTGCGGCGGAATGATCGCGAATATGGCACGCCAGCCATTCATCAAAAGAATGCCGGTGATTTATTTGAATTGATCCAAATCAGGGAAATGATCACGCCGAGCTTTTATAAGAAAACCTGTAAGCGACGACTGAAAACAGCGTCCAGCCGGCGGCGGAAATATTCGCCCGGCACACGATACAGGAGCCTTATCCATGAAGAAATTCGCTGTTCCGGCGCTGGCCGCCGCGTTGACGATGGGTGCCGCTGTCATGCCGGCCCATGCCGAAAAGGCCGCCGGCGACCTGCTGGTCCGTGGCCGCGTCATCTATGTACAGCCGGATGAAAGCAGCAGTCTGAAGCTGGGCACGACCGCCATCGCCGGCAAGGCCGCTGTTGACAGCTCCGTCGTGCCGGAACTGGATTTCAGCTACTTCTTCACCGACAATCTGGCCGCCGAACTGATCCTGGGCACGACGCACCACAATGTGGCGGCCAAGGGCTCGCCGCTGGGCGCCTCGGTTGATCTGGGCGATGTCTGGCTGCTGCCGCCGACCCTGACCCTGCAGTATCATTTCAATCCGAAGGGCAAGATCAGCCCCTATGTCGGCGCTGGCGTGAACTACACGATTTTCTACGGCGACGATCCGGGTGCCGCCAAGGGCATCTCCTATGACAATGCCTTCGGGCTGGCTGCCCAGGCCGGTGTGGATATCGAACTCAACGACAAATGGTCGCTGAATTTCGATGTGAAGAAGATCTGGCTGGATACGGATGTGAAGGTGAATGCCGGCTTGGCCAGCCCCGTCAATGCCAAGGTTGATATTGATCCCTGGATCTTCGGCGTGGGTGTCGGCTACCGGTTCTAATTTTCTGCCGCAGATGCTGGGCTTCACGCGGCTTCCGGCAAGCCGAAAGCCGCTCACTGAGCCGGTCCGTCCCTTGAAACCGGGGGCGGCCATGTTGGGAAGGGACTTGGCCTCGGGCACCGTCCGGGGGTACATAAGCCCCTTTCCAACGTGGCCGCCCCCGGACCTTTTCGGGGCTGGCCCGCCCTTGAGATCGGGAGCACGCACATGCGCGCTGAAATCCAGGCGGTGACGGAGGCTGTTGAACAGTCTCTGGTCCTGCTGAGGAGGCATCTTTGACTGGGAGAAATCCCTTTTCCGCCTCGACGAACTGACCGCCCTTACCGAAGACCCGAACCTGTGGAATGACAGCGACCGGGCCCAGAAGCTCCTGCGCGAAAAGAACCAGCTGGAAGCGTCGCTGAATGGCACGCGGCAGCTGGAGCGCGATCTGAAGGACAATCTGGAACTTCTGGAAATGGCCGAGATGGAAGGCGATCAGGATATGATCGCCGAAGCCGAAGCGGCCGTTCTGTCGCTGAAGGACCGTGCGGCCACCATGGAGCTGGAAAGCCTGCTTTCCGGTGAGGCCGACGCCAACGACGCCTATCTAGAAGTGAATGCCGGTGCCGGTGGCACAGAGGCCCAGGACTGGGCCCTGATCCTGTTCCGCATGTATTCCCGTTGGGCCGAACAGCACAATTATAAGGTCGAGCTGCTTGACGAGACCAATGGTGAAGAGGCCGGCATCAAGTCCGCCACCATCCAGGTCAAGGGCCACAATGCCTATGGCTGGCTTAAGTCGGAGACGGGCGTGCACCGCCTGGTGCGCATTAGCCCGTTCGACAGCCAGGCTCGCCGCCATACCTCCTTCTCCTCCGTCTCCGTGACGCCCGTGATCGACGACAAGATCAATGTCGAGATCAATGAGAAGGATGTGAAGGTCGATACGTTCCGCGCGTCGGGTGCCGGTGGGCAGCACGTGAACAAGACCGACTCGGCGGTGCGCTTCACCCATATCCCCACCGGGATCGTGGTGTCGTGCCAGCAGGAACGCAGCCAGCACAAGAACCGGGCCAAGGCCTGGGACATGCTGCGCGCCCGCATCTATGAGATGGAACTGCGCAAGCGCGAGGAAGCGGCCAACGCCCTGGAAGCCACCAAGACCGATATCGGCTGGGGCCACCAGATCCGCTCCTACGTGCTGCAGCCCTATCAGATGGTGAAGGACCTGCGGACCAATGTCGAAACCTCCGACAGCGCCGGCGTGCTGAACGGTGATCTCGACAAGTTCCTGCAGGCAGCATTGGCGATGCGCATCAACGGCCATGGTGATGCGCAGGCCTAACGATCTGGCGGCTTCATCAAAAGTGACGTTTTCTGCCAAGGCCCGGTAACAATCTGTTGCCGGGCCTTCGTTTTTGCCTCAGAAAGGGGCAACCGGGCGCGGCGCATGAAAAAGCGCCAGCCCGTTCCCATTTTTCAAAACGGATGCCCCAGCGTCGGTGGGACGCGATCAGGCATCGTATGGGGTTGCCCGATGGTCGCGTTGGATTCGACCGCGCTTGATTTGCCGGCCCTGGGGGCGGCGGGGGCGGACCGTCTGTTCCTTTCCTATTTCAACAGCACCTCGCAGGTGCTGGTCCTTTTGGACTCGGACGGAACCGTTCGTGCGGCCAACCGTGCCGCCCTGCGCGTGGGTGATCTGGCGGCAGAACAGGTGTTGGGCCTGGCTCTGTGGGATACGCCCTGGTGGCGCGGGTCACCGGGGGTGCGTGAACGGCTGATATCGGCGGTACAGGCGGCCGGCAGGGGCGCCACCATCCGTTTCGATGCGGCCACGGGGCCGGAAACGGGTGCCCCGCTGGTCTTCGACCTGTCGGTCACGCCCATCGATCCCGGTGCCGATGGCGCCATCCGCCTGATGGTGGAGGCGCGCGACGTGACGGAGGCGCGCGACATCGAACAGGCGATGCGCGCCAATGAACAGCGCCTGCGCGACATGGTCGAAGGCTCGGTGCAGGGGATTGTCGTGCATTCGGGCCGGCGCATCCTGTTCTGCAACACCGCCTATGCCCAGATGCTGGGCTATTCGTCGGTGCTGGATGTGCTGTCGATGGAGTTGGACCGCATCATTCCGGAACCGGGGCGCGAACAGGCCAATCGCGCCTGGTCCATTCTGCTGGCCGGGGGCAAGCTGCCCATCATCCGTTCAACCCCCAATATCTGTTGCGATGGCTCGCTGATCCATGTCGATGTGTTGGCCCGCCGCATCGTCTGGGACGGGCAATATGCCATCCAGGCGACGGTCGTGGATGTGACGGCGCAGGCCAAGGCCGCCGCCGCAGAGGCGGCCCGTCTGGCCGCGGAAGCTGCATCCCGGACAAAATCCGCCTTCATCGCGACCATGAGCCATGAGTTGCGCACGCCCCTGAATGCCATTCTGGGCTTCGCCGGGATGATCGCCAGCGGCGACCGTGACGGGGTGCCGCCCGACCCGCGCCATGCGGAATATGCGGGTGACATCATGGTGGCGGCCAACCATTTGCTGGCCGTGATCAATGACATGCTGCACCTGTCGAAGATTGAGGCGGGGCGGCTGACGCTGGAACCCTGCTGGATTCCCCTGGAAGGGGAACTGCGTCAGATTCAGCGGATCGCGCGCGGCCTGTCGCGGGATAAGAACCTGTCCATTGAGGTGGAACTGCCAGCGGGTGAGCCGCTGCTGCTGCTGGCCGATGAACGGGCGCTGCGGCAATTGCTGCTGAACATTGTCGGCAATGCCGTGAAGTTCACGCCCCATGGCGGGGATATCCGCCTGGTCGCTGAATTAGACCGCCATGACGGACGGCTGGTCCTGTCCGTAGCAGATACCGGCATGGGCATTCCCGAGGGCGATCTGGAGCGCATCTGGCGTCCGTTCGAACAGGTGGGGCGGGTACAGGATCATCAGAACGGGACGGGCTTGGGCCTCTCCATTGCACGGGCTCTGGCTGAACTGCACGGTGCCGCTGTGTCGGTGGACAGCAAGCTGGGCCAGGGCACGGTCTTCCGTTTTCGGTTCCCCGCGAACCATGTGGCGCGCGGCTCCGCACCGCGTCCCGCACCCTCCAATGACGAGATGGACGAATCGATGGTCGCTCGCGTCGGGCGGTAGGTCCCGTCGCGCTGCTATTGTTCGTCCTGTGCTCCCGCCGAAGCGCCTGTCCGGTGACCGGTCAGGAAAGTGTCGTGTCGTTGCTCATCCCCACTGTTGTCGTGCTTATGGACCGGTCCGGCGCGGATGATCGGGCGTCTTGCCGGCCCAATGCATGTAAACCCGTTCCTATGCCAAAGAACAGGTGAGGCAAGGCAGGACACTTCGCCAGGGTAACGGAAACATAACAGTTTTGCTCTATCTGCTTTGCTCCCGACAATGTTGCAGATGGGCGCAGGGCCTCTCTTAACTTGTCCAGAACAGGGGCTTGGAGAGCAGATTGTTGACGAAATAGGTCATGTCTGGACGTGCAATCAAAGCAAGAATAGAGATCGCACTCCATCGCCTGTAGTCATATGACTTCACCGACATCGTCAAGATCGGATACAACCGACTTTGACAAATGGGTGCAAAGTCAGTCACCATCAACAGCATTCGACTGATGGAGACTAGGACCGGCAGGCACATCACACACTTTGCAGTTTCACAACAGAAAACACGAGGAGAGTGGCCTTCGGTGCCCGGAATGTATTTTCGCACCTGCTTCCATTCCTGGACCACATTAGCTGTGGTCGGGGGCTGGATTTGCGGAAATTCGGCTCTCTTGTTTCGTTTTCTGAATTTTTCTTTCATCCCTCAAAGGGCCTTTCTCTTGAAAACGAGTTTACGCATCGAAAAACGGGAATTCAACGATAATCCGTTGCCAACGCGCGTGTTCTCGGGCGCGATGGTGAATGGAAGGTTGGCGTCTTCACGCGCATGCACCAGCATGTGCAGCACCTCCTGGCGCCATCACATGCTTTCGCGTAAACATCTTTCGGTTGCTGAAATAGTCGCTGTCAACGATCGCCGAATCGGACACCTGACCGGGGAGCGGTTATGACGAATAGTATCGCTGCACGGCTGCGGCTTCTGCGCCATCGCCTTGGCTTTGCCCGCCGGTCCGACATGGCCGCGCATCTGGGCCTGCCCAGTTCCACCTACAGCGCCTATGAGGGGGATGCCGGTCCGCCCAAGGTGGAATGGCTGCTGGAACTGGCCCGCCGGGGTGTGAACCTCAACTGGCTGCTGACCGGGGAGGGGGAGATGCTGGTCCCCGGCCAGGATGTGGCCTCCATGAACCCGACCATCATCTCTTTGTCGACCGCTGCCGCTTCCACCCCTTCCCTTCGTCCTCATCCAGTCGGGGAGCCCGAGCCTGTGGTGGACGCCTATCTGCTGGCCGCCATGATCAGCCGGGTGGAGCGGGAGGAACGCGACCGTGGCCGTGCCTTGAGCGCCCTTGAGAAGGGCGAGATGATCGCCCATCTCTATGTCGCATCTGCCCGCCTGACCGAAAGCGAATTGGCCGGCCATCCGCTGTCAAGGGCGGCGGAAGCGCCGGAGAAGTAGAACTGATCCTCCCTGATTGCCTGAAACGAAAAACCCCCGCCGGAGCGATCCCGCGGGGGTTTTCCTTACTCAAACGCCTTGGGCCAAAAAATCAGCCCAGTGCCTTCACCATGGTCGAGCCCAGGCTGGCCGGGCTTTCGGAGACATGGATACCGGCGGCGCGCATGGCTTCCACCTTGAACTCGGCGGTGTCGTTACCGCCGGAGATCACGGCACCGGCATGGCCCATGCGGCGGCCCGGCGGGGCGGTGCGACCGGCGATGAAGCCGACGACCGGCTTCTTCAGGCCCGACGCCTTGATGTACTCCGCACCGTTCACCTCTGCGTCACCACCGATCTCGCCGATCATGATGATGCCTTCGGTTTCCGGGTCGCGGGCGAACATTTCCAGCGCGTCCACGAAGTTCGTGCCATTGACGGGGTCGCCGCCAATGCCGATGCAGGTGGTCTGGCCCAGGCCCGCCGCTGTGGTCTGCGCCACCGCTTCGTAGGTCAGGGTGCCGGAACGGGACACGATGCCGATCTTGCCACGCTTGTGGATGTGGCCGGGCATGATGCCGATCTTGCACTCGTCCGGGGTGATGACGCCGGGGCAGTTCGGACCGATCAGGCGGGTCTTGCTATTGGCAAGCGCGCGCTTGACGCGGACCATGTCCAGCACCGGGATGCCTTCGGTGATGCAAACCACCAGCGGCAGTTCGGCATCAATGGCTTCCAGGATGGCATCGGCGGCGAACGGCGGCGGCACATAGATGACCGAGGCATTGGCGCCGGTCTTCAGCACCGCGTCCGACACGGTGTCGAACACCGGCAGGTCGAGATGCTTGGAACCGCCCTTACCGGGGGTCACGCCGCCGACCATCTTGGTGCCATAGGCGATGGCCTGTTCGGAATGGAAGGTCCCCTGCGCGCCGGTGAAGCCCTGGCAGATGACCTTGGTGTCTTTATTGACGAGAACGGCCATGTTACGCGGCCTCCTTCACGGCCTTGACGATCTTCTCGGCGGCGTCGGCCAAGTTGTCAGCCGACAGGATCGGCAGACCGCTTTCGGCCAGGATCTTCTTGCCGAGGTCGACGTTGGTGCCTTCCAGACGGACAACCAGCGGAACATGCAGCGAGACTTCACGCGCGGCGGCGACAACGCCGTCGGCAATGACGTCACAGCGCATGATGCCGCCGAAGATGTTTACTAGGATGCCTTCGACATTCGGGTCGGACAGGATCAGCTTGAAGGCGATCGTCACGCGTTCCTTGGTGGCGCCACCGCCCACGTCCAGGAAGTTGGCCGGCTCGCCGCCATACAGCTTGATGATGTCCATGGTGGCCATGGCCAAGCCGGCGCCGTTGACCATGCAGCCGATGTTGCCATCCAGCTTCACATAGTTCAGGCCATGCTTGGTGGCTTCCGTCTCGGACGCTTCTTCTTCGGTCGGGTCGCGCAGTTCTTCGACGTCGGGGTGACGGTAGAGCGCGTTGTCGTCGAAATTGACCTTGGCATCCAGCGCGATCACGTCGCCGGCGCCGGTCACGACCAGCGGGTTGATCTCAACCATGCTCATGTCCAGGTCGATGAACGCCTTGTACATGGCAGTCATGAACTTGGCGGCGGCATTGACCTGCTTGCCTTCCAGGCCCAGGGCGAAGGCGACCTTGCGGGCGTGATAGCCCTGCAGGCCTTCGACGGGGTCGATGGCAACCTTGGTGATCTTCTCGGGGTGGCTGTGGGCCACTTCCTCGATCTCCATGCCGCCCTCGGTCGAGGCGACGATGGTGACGCGCGACGAGCCGCGATCCAGCAGCATCGACAGATACAGCTCGCGCTTGATGTCGGCGCCTTCCTCGATATAGAGGCGGCCGACTTCCTTGCCCGCTTCACCGGTCTGCTTGGTGACCAGCACCTGGTTCAGCATGGCGGCGGCGTTGGACTTTACATCATCCACGCTCTTGACGACGCGGACGCCGCCCTTGCCGTTGGGGTCGTTTTTGAAACGACCGGCGCCACGGCCACCAGCATGGATCTGCGACTTCACCACCCAGACGGGACCACCCAGTTCGGTGGCAACCTTGGCGGCTTCGTCCGGCGTATAGGCGACGCCGCCGCGGGGCACCGCGACGCCGTACTTCTTCAGCAGGCTCTTGGCCTGGTACTCATGGATATTCATCGCTCAGCCGTCTTGCTCTGGATGGGAGACGGGCCGGCAGAGCGGGGATCCGCCCAGCCGCACACGGAGGTCCAACCCCCACGCGGGCGGCACTTTAGCACTATGGGAACCGGGATCAACCATCCAAAGGTCCCTTGTCGTGCCCGTCAATATGCGGAATTTTGCACGGGTCCACGGGCGCCTTCACGATACGAAATGGCGCAAACCCTTGCAGCGCAACAAGAGCCTGCCGCAGATGCGGTAAGCACGAGCGTCGGGTGCAAGGGTGCCATGTAACGGCGACAGGACCACTACGTCTGTCACCTGCCGGTGAAATGTCCCACTGGCCGGCCCGCACATGCCTGGAACCGGCCAGTAAGACATATGTATGGATCAACCGCCCCGGCCCTTGAAGGCCTTCAACTGCTTGTTGAAGTTGGCGGCCAGCTTTTCCATGCGCTCGGTCGACTTGTTGTAGCTTTCGATATCCATCTTACCGCGCTTGCCCTCGGCGGTCAGGCAGGCCTGATACTCCTCGGTGGCGGCGATGTAGGCCTTCACGGCCTTTACGGCGTCCGCCATCTGGGTCTCAGACGCGGTGGCCCCGTCGGGCAGGGTGGGCGGATCACCCTGTTCACAGGCAGCCTGTGCGGCACCGGTAAACAGAATCATGGCGATGGCGGTAGACAGGATTGCTTTTTTCATCGTTTGACACCCCAAAGAACAATAAAATTTTAGACATCGGAATCGTCCTTGATGCCCGCGCATCAACCACGGCCCGTTATCCAGGTTTTATTGGGTGCCAAGTTATCCCCAACTGACTAATTATTGGGCAATTATGCCCTTATCTCCCTAAACTTGTTGTGAAGGATAAAATCTTCACGCCTGCCCGTCAATTACAGCTGCGGCGGGACCGAATGGTAAATGCATGCGCCAACGTCGGGCGGCCAAAATGAAAAACCCGCGCCGGTTTCCCGGCACGGGTTCTCGTAAAAGCGCCTGCCCAGCGAAGAGCGGGTGGCGGCAGAAACCTGGAGCGTATTTCCGTTGACCGGAAACACGCTCCATCCGTTCGTTTTCCTCAAGCGCCGGCGCGGCATCCGCCGCTTGGCTTCACGCCGCATGTGCGGCGCGGCGGCAGTCGCCGCCGGAGCTGTTTCCGGCAAACCGTAAACAGCTCTAAATCAGCCGTTGCGGGCCTTGAAGGTCTTCAGCTGCTTATTGAAGTCGGCGGCCAGCGCTTCCATGCGGGCGGCGGACTTGTTGTAGGCTTCCATGTCCATCTTGCCGCCCTTGCCAGCAGCTTCCAGGCAGGCCTGATATTCCTCGGTCGACACGATGTAGGCCTTAACGGCCTTCATGGCTTCGGCCATCTGTTCCTGGCTGGCGGTGGCGCCATCAACCAGAGCCGGCGGGTTACCCTGTTCGCAGCCAGCGGCGAAAGCGGAGGTGGCGGTCAGGGACAGCAGGGCGGTGGCGAACAGCAGGGCGGTCTTCATGGGGTGTCCAATTCCTTACGATGGCGTGTTTGTCGGTGCGATGGGGCGGGGAGGTGCCAGCAAAGGCGCCAAGCCGTCAACAGAAATCGCACCCTTTTGGGCACGTGCCACTGTTGGCCGCATGTCTTTACTGACCTTGTGACGCCACCTTGTTCGAACGACTTGGCAACGCCACCAAATTAACTAGACACTTCATGGGATCACCACAGCGACAGCGCGATCAGCGCTTTTTTATTCGTGGCGTCCGTCTGATGGAGCGGACTATACGGGCGACCCGTAACCGAATGGTTAAGAAAATGACCCAAACCTATACTTTCGTACCGCTGTGATGCAGATCAGTTTTGCAACAGAAGCAAAGATCACAGGTCCAGCCATGCAGTTTCTTTGTGGATATTTGGCCTGTATTTTATGAAATTATTTATAAAGGCAGCGGGTATTGATAAATAATGACCAGCGGGCGCTGTGCCGCGGAAACAAAAAACCCCGCCCGGATGGTCGGGCGGGGTTTTGTGCCGGAAGGGCTGGAAACCAGCACCTTCTGATAAAGGTAAAGGGATCAGCCTTCGGCCGAAACCTTCTTGGTCACGTCGACCAGAACCTTAACGGCGTCGACCGACTTGTCGAAATTGGCCTTCTCGTCGGCGGACAGGTCGATCTCGATGATCTTTTCCACGCCCTTGGAGCCGATGATGGTCGGCACGCCGATATAGAGACCGTCCACGCCATACTGACCGGTCAGCTTGGCAGCCACCGGCAGAACGCGCTTCTTGTCGCGCAGGAAGCTCTCGGCCATGGCGATGGCGGAAGCGGCCGGGGCGTAGAAGGCGGAGCCGGTCTTCAGCAGGCCGACGATCTCCGCGCCGCCGTCACGGGTGCGCTGCACGATCTTGTCCAGCTTCTCCTGCGTGGTCCAGCCCATCTTCACCAGATCGGGCAGCGGGATGCCGGCGACGGTGGAGTAACGGACCGACGGGACCATGGTGTCGCCATGACCGCCCAGCACGAAGGCCGTGACGTCTTCGACCGACACGCCGAATTCTTCGGCCAGGAACCAGCGGAAGCGGGCGCTGTCCAGAACGCCAGCCATGCCGACGACCTTTTCGGCGGGCAGACCCGACACTTCCTGGAACAGGCCGACCATGGCGTCCAGCGGGTTGGTGATGACGATGACGAAGGCGTTGGGGGCGTGTTCCTTGACGCCTGCGGCCACGGCCTTGATGACCTTGGCGTTGATGCCGACCAGATCGTCACGGCTCATGCCCGGCTTGCGCGGCACGCCGGCGGTGATGATCACCACATCGGCGCCAGCGATATCGGCATAGTCGGACGTACCGGAGTAACCGGCGTCGAAACCGGCGACCGGCGACAGCTCGGCGATGTCCAGCGCCTTGCCCTTGGCAACGCCCGCGAAGTCGGGGATGTCGAGCAGGATGATATCACCCAGCTCCTTCTGGCCGGCCAGCAGGGCCAGCGTGCCACCGATCTGGCCGGCGCCGATCAGCGCGATCTTCTTGCGTGCCATGGGAATTTCCCTTCGATTGGTTCGGGTCAGGAAACAAGATTACGTTTGGAACATCCGGTTGCAACTTTCCTTAGCTGCAATGCGGGATGACCCTGGGCGGCGTGATTAGCGTGAAACAGCCGTTCGGGCAAGCCGACAAGGGTCGTGGGTGCGGGGTGGCAGGCCAGCGCCTGACGCAAGGCCCGTATGCGGCACTGCGGCGGGAACGGAATAGGTGACGGCGCGGCCCTGACTTCGCGGCATTCCGCACCGTCGCACACCTTATATATTATAGATCGTCCAGTTCCGGCAGGATCAGGTCCCTGGCCCCGGCATGGCGCAGGTCGGTGGTGTTGGCCCCGTCCAGCGCCAGTTGGGTGCAGACGGCACCCGACATATCGGCGCTGATCAATTCCGCCCCGCCCATGTCGGTCCGGATCAGGCTGGCCCGGGTGAAGACGGCCTGCGTCGCCTTGGCCTTGCGCAGGTTCGCGGCCCCCAGGTCGGCCCCGTCGAAGCGCACACGGTTCAGGTTGGCAGGCCACAGCCTTGCGGCGTTGCTTTGTATCTGTACCGGCCCCAGGTCGGCCCGGACCAGGACGGCCCCCGAACAGGTGGCCCGTTCCAGACTGGCGCCGCGCATGTCGGCGGCGGTCAGGTCGGCATCACGCAGGTCGGCCAGCGACAGGTCGGCCATAGCCAGCGTGGCACCTGAAAGGTCGGCCCCGCGCAGCATGGTCCGGTGCAGCAGGGCCGCCGACAATGTCTGTCCCGACAGGTCGCGGCCCGACAGGTCCACGCCCGACAGGTCGGCCCGGATACCGTCACGTCCCTGGCTGTCCACCCAGACGCGATGATCGGCCAGGATCTGCTCCAAGGGCCTTCCATCGCTGGACAGTTCACGCGACAGGATGGCCCCGTCCAGATTGGCGGCGCGGCGCGTCACATCATCCATGATCACGCCGATCAGGTCGGCACCCAGGAACCGCGTCGCGTTCAGTTCCGCCCCCGTCAGGTTGGCCCCCGACAACCTGGCCCCCGACAGGTTCGCCTCCCGCAGATCGGCACCCGTCAGGTCGCAGCCCGTCAGATTGGAATTGGACAGGTTGGCGCGCACGAACTTGGTCCCGCGCAGGATGGCATCCGTCAGGTCCGTCTGCATGACGAACGCGTTGGAGATTTTGGCGCGCGACAGGTCGGCGGCCCGGATGGTCGCCACCGACAGCTCGGTATTCACCGACACCGTCTCAAACTCATGCGCGGCGATGTCGCCATTCTTGCGCACATGCATGATGGTGCCATCGCGCAGGTCGCTGTCGGACAGGATGGCCTCGGTCAGGACCGCGCCGCGCAGACAGGCACCGCGCAGATCGGCCTTGCGCAGGTCCGCTCCTTCCATATTGGCCAGACGCAGATCGGCGGCATAGAGCGTGGCCCCCGACAGGTTCGCCCCCTCCAGCCGCGTGCCGAACAGCTTTGCCCCCGACAGGTCGGCATCCGACAGGTCAAAACCGGACAGGTCCATATGCGACAGGTCGCGCAACTTCAAATTGGCGCGCGCTCCACCGGCCTGCCGGCGCAGAAAGGCCTGATGCCGGCTCAGCACGCCTTGCAATTCCGCAACACTGATCCGCGACCGGTCCGGGCCCCGCCCGATCTCGCCGCCCATGTCCTCACCCCATTATTACGGGATATTCAAAGCAATCTGACGATCCACAAGGATCACCCTAGCATTAAGAAGACGAAAGTGAAGATTTCGTATAGCCGGACAGTAAGACTATTACGGAAGTGGGTATCGGACCATCATGCCTGCATCTTTGCGTGGCATGCGGGTGCCGGCACCCTTCATCCCGGACCGCCACATTGACTCTGTGCCCTTACCGCTGTATCAACTCGGCCACCCTGCATTGGGTAGGAATTCGGCACCGAGGTGCCCCGCCAGTCCGCGAGTGTCGCGCACTGGCGCTTTTGCGTTTGGGCATGGTCCATCCACAAGGGCGAAAGCGGGGTGGCCAAGGCACCGGGATGGAAGGCAACGGATGTTCGACGGACTGACGGGACGGCTTGGCGATATCTTCGACCGCCTGCGCAAGCGCGGGGCGTTGTCGGAGGATGACGTCAACGCGGCATTGCGCGAGGTGCGCATCGCCCTGCTGGAAGCCGACGTTGCCCTGCCCGCGGTCAAGGCCTTCGTCACCGGCGTCAAGGAAAAGGCCATCGGGACGGAGGTGCTGCGCGGCATCAATCCCGGTCAGATGGTCATCAAGATCGTCCATGACCATCTGGTCGAGCTGCTGGGTTCACAGGTCGAGGATTTGAACCTGGAGGCGGTACCGCCGGTTCCCATCTTGATGCTGGGTCTGCAAGGCTCCGGCAAGACCACCACGTCGGCCAAGATCGCTGTCCGCCTGAAGAACCGCGACAAGAAGAAGGTGCTGCTGGCGTCGCTGGACACTCGCCGCCCGGCGGCACAGGAACAGTTGCGTATCCTGGGTGAACAGACGGGTGTGGCCAGCCTGCCCATCATCGCCGGCCAGCAGCCGGTGGAGATTGCCCGGCGCGCCATGGAAGTGGGCCGCCTGGAAGGGTTCGACGTCGTCATCCTGGACACCGCCGGTCGCCTGGCCATCGATGAGGAGTTGATGGCCGAGGTCGTGGCCATCCGCGACGTCGCCAATCCGGTGGAAAGCCTGCTGGTCGTGGATGCCATGACCGGTCAGGACGCCGTGACCGTCGCCACCAATTTCAATGACCGCGTCGGCATCACCGGCATTGTCATGACCCGTATCGACGGCGATGCGCGCGGCGGTGCCGCCCTGTCCATGCGCCATGTCACCGGCAAGCCCATCAAGCTGATGGGTATGGGTGAGAAGACCGACGCGCTGGAGCCGTTCCACCCCGACCGTATCGCCGGCCGCATCCTGGGCATGGGCGACGTGGTCAGCCTGGTGGAAAAGGCCGCCGAGAGCATCGACAAGGAAGAAGCCGAAAAGCTGGCCAAAAAGCTGGAAAAGGGCGGCTTCGACCTGGAGGACATGCTGTCCCAGATGCGGCAGATCCGCAAACTGGGCGGCATGGGCGGGATGATGAACCTGCTGCCCGGCATGGGGAAGATCAAGGAACAGCTGAAAAACGCCAATATCGATGAGAATATCCTGGACCGCCAGGAAGCCATCATCCTGTCGATGACCAAGAAAGAGCGTAAGAAGCCCGATATCCTGAACGCATCGCGCCGCCGCCGTATCGCCACGGGTGCGGGCGTGACCGTTGCCGATGTGAACCGTCTGATCAAACAGTATCAGGACATGTCGGAAATGATGAAGAAGATGAAGAAGATGGGCCAGAAGGGTCTGCTGCGGCAGGGCCTGGGCGCGCTGATGCCGAAGGGCCTGCGCTGATGTCCGTCACCGCCGAAACCCTGATGCAGCGCTTCTCGCTGGACAGCCTGTGGCTCGATGCCACGCTGGCGGCGTTGCTGCATGGGGCGAACAGCACCCTGTTCGCCGCCGTCCACCGCGACGGACCGGCCCTGCGCCGTCTGGCTGGGCTGCTGGGTTTCGTCGGTCTGACCGTGGCGCTGTCGGCCCTGGCCGGTCGCGGCTGGGCGTTGGGCTTTCTGGCGGCATCGACGGCTTTCGTCTTCTATTTCCATGCTGTCTGGCTGCCCAATCATGGCGTCAATGGCTGGACCGGGGAACCGCGCGACCGGTTCCTGTCTCTGACCCGACGGAAGAACCGGGTATGACCAATCAGGTACGCAACCCCGCCGCCCCGGAACACGCCACGCTGCTGACGCCGCGTTTGGTGCTGCGCCCGCTTTCCTGGGCCGATACCGATGCCATGCACGCCATCCTCAGCGACGCGGAGACGATGCGTTACTGGTCCCATCCGCCCGTCACCTCCATCGAGGAGACGAAGGCGTCGATGGAAAAGGCGCTGGTCGAGGATGATACGGTCCGTACCTGGGCCGTGACCACCGATGGCCGCGACTGTCTGGGCTGGGTCACGCTGTTCGGCGTGCGCGATGGTATCGGCTGGGTCGGCTATATCCTGTCGCCCGCAGCAAGGGGCAAGGGCTATGGCGAGGAAGCGGTGGCCGGCGCCCTGAACCATGCGTTCGGCGCCTGGGGCCTGCACCGCATCGCCGCCAATATCGATCCGCGCAACCACCGTTCGGCGGGGCTGCTGCTGCGTCTGGGCTTCACCTGGGAAGGCACGCAGCGCCAGGACTTCGTCTATGGCGGTACCTATCTGGATACCGGCGTCTTCGGCATCCTGGCGTCCGACTGGCAGAAGCGGCGGGAGAACCCGCCGGCCCTGTTGCCGACGCTGCGCCATGGTCCTGCCATCCTGCGCCCGTTGAAGGCCAGCGACGCCGATGCCCTGCATGCCGCCTATGGCGATCCGGACAGCATGCGCTACATGCCGCATAAGGCCCATGACAGCATCGAACAGACGCGCGACAAGATGCTGTCCATGGCGTCGGGCGCGCGGTCCGGCTGGCATTGGGCCATCACCACCGATGGCGGTGAATGCCTGGGCTGGGCCCTGCTGCTGAAGGAGACGCCGGCGCAGGTCAATCTCGGCTATATCCTGACGCCCGCCGCACGCGGCAAGGGGCTGGCCAAGGCCGCCACCGCCGCCATGCTGCGCTATGCTTTCACGGTTCTGAAGAAGAACCGGGTGGAGGCGGAGCTTGATCCGCGCAACACCGCGTCCGCCCGCGTGTTGGAAGCCAACGGCTTCGTGCGCGAAGGCATCCGCCGACAGGGTTATGTCCGCCTGCATGGCGAGGTGGTCGATAATTGTCTTTACGGAATCCTGGCGTCCGAATGGACGGCAGCGAATGGCGGGGATGAAGCATGACCCGTCACAAGGAACATCGCCGTCGGGGCTGATCTGATCCCGCGTCGATTATCTCTCAACCCAGATCGTTTCATCTTTTGTAAGCAAGGAAGATCAACATGTCCGTCAAGATCCGTCTGGCCCGTGGTGGCTCGAAGAAGCGTCCGTTCTACGCCATCGTCGTCGCCGACAGCCGCGCCCCGCGCGACGGCGCCTTCATCCAGAAGGTTGGCACCTACAACCCGATGCTGGCCAGCGACCATGCCGACCGCGTCACCCTGAACGAAGAGGCCATCAAGGGCTGGCTGGCCAAGGGCGCCCAGCCCACCGACCGCGTCGTCAAGTTCCTGGCCAAGGCCAACCTGATCGCCACCCCGGCCATCATCGAAAGCCCGAAGAAGTCCGCTCCGAAGGCCAAGGCCCAGGAACGCGCCAAGCTGGCCGCCAAGGCCGCTGCCGCTGAGTAAGTGACTGTCACGCCCCTCCCCCATCCGTGGGGGAGGGGCGTTTTATTGAGAGAGCAGCTTGATGACCGACCGCATTTGCGTGGCCCAGATCATCGGATCGCACGGGGTTCACGGCCGCCTGCGGGTGAAGAGCTTCACCGCCGATCCCGAGGCCGTGTTCGACTACAACCCGCTAACCGACGAAGCCGGCGCCCGCAGCTTCACGCTCCGCATGACCGGGATGGGCAAGGACCATTTCCTGGTTGAAGCGACGGGCGTGAAGGGCCGCGATGCCGCCGATGCGCTGAAGGGCGTCAAGCTGTTCGTGCCGCGCGACCGGCTGCCGGGTCTGGAGGATGAGGACGAGTTTTACCACGCCGATCTGATCGGCATGGAAACCGTCACGGAAGGTCCCGAAGGCGACGCCGCCTTTGGCACCATCAAGGCCATCCATGATTTCGGTGCCGGTGATGTTCTGGAACTGGTGCATGTGTCGGGCAAGACGGTGTTCATCCCGTTCTCCCGCGCCGTCGTGCCCGTCGTGAACGTCAAGGCGGCCCGCGTGGTCATCGATCCGCCCGTCAACCTCTTCACCCCGGCCCGTCCGGACCCGGAAGAGCTGGCGGAAATGGGCGGCAAGCTGACGCTGGATGACGAGCCCGAGGGGGAAGAACCCGAGGGTCAGGAAGCTGGTGAGCAGCTGACAGCCCCATGACCGAGTCCAACGCCCCGTTCTGGCACGTCACCGTGCTGACCCTGTTCCCGGAGATGTTTCCGGGGCCGCTGGGGCTCAGCCTTGCGGGAAAAGCGCTGGAAAAGGGCACCTGGACACTGGAAAAGCTGGACATCCGTTCGTTCACGCGCGATAAGCACCGCTCCGTGGATGATACCCCGTTCGGCGGCGGCCCCGGCATGGTCATGCGCCCGGATGTGCTCGATGCAGCCATCCGCGATGCAAAGGCCAGGCAGGAGGCAGCCGGACTGAAACCGGGCCGGATCGTCTACCTTTCACCGCGTGGACGCGTGTTGGACCAGGCGCTGGTGCGAGAGATCGCCAGCGAAGGGACCCTAACATTGCTGTGCGGGCGGTATGAGGGGATCGACGAACGGGTGATCGAGGAACATCACCTTGAGGAGGTCTCCTTGGGTGATTTTGTGCTGTCCGGTGGTGAACCGGCGGCCCTCTGTCTGATCGACGCCGTGGTCCGGCTTTTGCCGGGTGTCATGGGGAACGTCGAGACAGCGGGGGAAGAGAGTTTTGAACGGGGGTTGCTGGAATACCCCCATTATACGCGGCCACCCATCTGGAATGGCCGTGCGGTGCCGGAGATCCTTTTGTCCGGTCACCATGAGAAGGTCCGGGCTTGGCGGCTCGAACAGGCGGAAAAGATCACGCAAGGGCGACGGCCCGACCTGTGGTCCGACTACCTGGCAAGCCGTCCGGCCCCAAAGGTGAAGAAACGCCGAGCCCGTCGGGCATCGGCCGAGCCAACCAAAACCACCGCGATCCCGGACGGGAACGGTGGCAGTGACGAAGGATGAGTACCATGAACATTCTGCAGAAGCTGGAAGCCGAGCAGGTTGCCAAGCTGTCCGAAGGCAAGAAGATCCCCACCTTCTCCCCCGGCGACACCGTGAAGGTGAACGTGAAGGTCACCGAAGGCACGCGTGAGCGTATCCAGGCCTATGAAGGCGTTGTGATCGCCCGCAAGAATGCCGGCATCAATTCCAGCTTCACCGTCCGCAAGATTTCCTACGGCGAAGGCGTGGAGCGCGTGTTCCCGCTGTACAGCCCGCGCGTTGACAGCATCGAACTGGTCCGTAAGGGTCAGGTGCGTCGCGCCAAGCTGTATTACCTGCGTGGCCTGACCGGCAAGTCCGCCCGTATCGCCGAGCGTACGACGGGCCGTGGCATGAAGAACGGCCGCTCGATCGCCGAGTGATCGTTTTTCGCCCCTGGGCTGAAATGGAACACCCCGCCGGAGCGATCCGGCGGGGTGTTTTGTTTTTTGGGTTGTTCCCTCACCCTCCCAAACGCTGGTGCGTTCGGGCCCCTCCCTCTCCCACTGTCGTGGGCGAGGGGCGATATCAAGCACACCATGAAACTCTGCCCCTCGCCCGCTTGCGGGAGAGGGAGGGGCCCGTCGGCGCTAGCCGATGGGAGGGTGAGGGTTACCCCGCCGCCGCATTCTTCCGCTCCGCCCAGCGCACGCCCTGGGCGATGACGAAATTCATGGCCAGATAGATGGCGCCGGCAATGATGAACATCTCCACCGGCTGAAAGCTGCGTGACGCGATGGTGCGGGCGGCACCGGTCAGTTCGATCAGCGTGATGGCGCTGGCCAGGGAGGTGGCCTGCACCATCTGGATCATCTCATTGCCATAGGCGGGCAGGATGGTGCGCAGCGCCTGGGGCAGCACTATACGGCGGTAGAGCAGGGGACGCGACATGCCCAGCGCGCGGGCCGCCTCGATCTGTCCGAAGGGAACGGCCTGGATGCCACCGCGCATGATTTCGCCCGTATAGGCCGCTGTGTTCAGCGTCAGCGCGATGATGGCGCACCAATAGGCCTCGCGCAGGACGGGCCACAGAAAACTCTCCCGGATGCCCGCAAACTGCCCCAACCCGTAATAGATCAGGAAAATCTGCACCAGCAGCGGGGTGGAGCGGAACAGGAAGACGTAAACGCCCGTCCCCCCCGATATGACCCGGTTTGACGACAGCCGTCCGAACGCTACCGCCAGGGCCAGCACGAAGCCCAGCGACAAAGACAGCACCACCAGTTGCACCGTCACCCACGCACCGGCGAACAGGGCGGGCAGGGAGGAGAGGATCATGTCGATATTCATGGCCCCGCCCCCCTCAGTTGTTCACGGCGCGGCGCACGCCGCGTTCGGCCCGCCGCGACAGGGCACGGAACAGAGCCTCCGAACAGGTGGTCATGATCATGTAGAGGATGGCCGCCGTGACATAGAACAGAAAGGGCTGCCGCGTTGACTGCATGCCCAGATAGGCCTGACGCATCAGTTCGGCCAGCGACACGACGGACACCAGGGTGGTGTCCTTCAAGGTCATCTGCCAGACATTGCCCAGGCCGGGCAGAGCATAGCGCAGGGCCTGCGGCACCAGGATGCGTCGCAGGATCAGGAACCGGCCCATGCCCAGGGCGCGGGCGGCCTCCAGCTGTCCCTTGGGCACCGCCGTCACGGCACCCCGGATCACCTCTGCGGCATAGGCGGCGGAGACGATGCCGACGGCGGTGACGCCGACCGCGAAGGAGGACAGTTCCACCGGGCCGGAATAGCCGAACAGGCCCGCGACCCAGCCGATCAGACCAGACCCGCCAAAGAACAGCAGCCAGATGACCAGCAGTGCCGGCACGCCGCGCACGATGGTTGTATAAGCCGCGGCCAGCCAGCGCACGGGTGCCGGCCCCGACAGCTTGGCGGCGGCCACGCCCGATCCGGCCAGGATGCCGATCAGATAGGCCAGGATGGCGACAGCCAAGGTCATGCCGGCCCCCCGGGCGATCTCATCCCCCCATCCGTCGCTGCCAAAACGCAGAAGATCAAGCATCAGGACTTATCCGGTCGCAGGAAGGAGAGGGTCAGCGCAGGCAGACATCGACAAACTCCGCCGCGAACTGATCCCAGCGGCGATTGCCCAGGACCCAATCCGATCCTTTCTTGCCGCGTGCGCGTGCGTCGTCGCGGTTCTGATAGGCGAACTCCATGGTTTCCAGCAGTTCTTCCACGTCGCTTTCGCCCCAGTAACGGCGGGCTTCAGGGTCATTGGCCACCGGGCTCTGGCGCGACAGCACATAGGTGCGGTCTTCCCCGATCAGGTCCAGATGGCCGGTATTGGCGGACAGGATGACCGGCACGCCGCAGGCCATCGCCTCCATCGCCACCAGATTGGTGCCGGGCTCGCAACGGTTGGGAAAGATGGCCAGGTGGCAATTATGCAGGACCGGGGCGATCATCTTTCGTCCAAGGAAGCCGCAATTGAAAAAGGCCCCATCCGGCAGGCCGTTGGCTCGCAGCCAGCCTGCCTCGTCCACCCCTTCCGCGGTGACTTCCGGAGCGACGGCCAGGACGGGGCTTTCCCGAAGGCTCAAGGCTGTGCCGGGCCAGAAATTTCCCCAGGCCGTCACCAGCAGCGCATCAGGGTGACGCTGGTGGAACGCCCTGAAGGCCGCAATCACCAGGTCCTGTCCCTTGCGGAACTCGGTTTTGCCGCCGGAAAAGATAATATAGCGTTCACCGAACATGCCATTCCCGGTGCCGGGAAACACCTCGACCGGGTCCACCCCCTGAAACACGCAGTCCGACGCCACCCCGTGATCGGCCAGCACCTGCTTGTTGAAATTGGAATGGATGACGACCTTGGAGTAGGAGAGGGCGTCGCTGATCCCTTTGGGCGGCAAGGCTGTTCCCGTGAACGCCCCCACACCGATATTGCGGTCGCCGAAGAAGGATTGCTCCCCCAGGGAGGGCTGCATCATGCTGCCCAGCGCATAGAGCACGGTTGCCTCGGGTATATGCAGCCGCCGGCCCTGGGCCTGCAACGTCTGCACGACGGCTTCCAGACCCCGTGAGGCATCCCCCACGGGGGCAACCAAAGCCTGGGTTTCCGGCCGCATCGTATTCAGTTCGGGATACGTATACAGCACGGGGGAGCCGCCTATCCGCAGCAGGTGCAGGCAGGTATGGACCCCTACCAGCCCCCAACCATGGATTTCAGTCAGGCGCCAGTTCAGGATGAAGGGGTTTTTAAGCAGATCGCTCAAGACGTACATCCTTTCGGCGTGGCGCAGTCACGGCTCAACAATAGGATTTTTCCTCAACGATGCTGGCACCCAGCAGATCGTTGATTTTCCGCTTCACGGCGGCGCGGCGGTCATTCGTGAAATAGACGGCACGGGCCAGACGGATGAATTCGTCGCCGAAATCGCTCCGCTTCTCGCAGATGCGGATATCATCCTCGATGACCCACAGATCCTCGTTGATGGTCTTCAATTCGGCCCGCAGCGCATCCAGTTCGGCAGAAGGCGGGATTTCCGCCTTGGCCGTGGCCTCCAGCACCTCATATTCGTGCCGGACATTCTTCAGCTTGGCGGGATCGCTGATCCGGGCCAGCTTGACCTCCAGGATCGTGATCTTGTCGATCAGTTCGCCTTCGCCGACTTCAACCTTGATCGTCATTTTATCTACGCCCGTCCTTGGAATTACGGCATGGAGCTGTCAAAGCCGAACCACTGCACCGAGAGGTTCTTCATGGTGCCGTCGGCCTTCATCTCGGCAATGGCCTTGTTCAGGGCGGCCAGCAGTTCCGGGCGGTTCTTGGCGATGGCCACGCCCTGACCACGACCGAACAGGCCACCGTCGAAACCGGGACCGAAATAGCTGAAATCCTTGCCTTCGGGGCGCTGCAGGAAGGCGTTCCAGGTGATGGCATCGGCCAGACCCACCTCGACCCGGCCCGTCTGCAGGTCCAGCGCCAGGTTTTCCTGGGTGTCGTAACGGCGGATATCCACCACGTCGGCCAGGTATTTATCGACGAAATTGGCGTGGATGGTGCTGGTCTGGACGCCGAGAACCTTGCCCTTCAGCAGGCCCTTGATCTTGTCGATGGCTGCCTGCTCGTCCGGGGTGATCTCGGTCAGGTCGATACGCTCGATCCCGTAATCGACATCCTGCAACGGGTTGGCGTTGGCAGAGACCAGATAGGCGGGTGTGGTCGTATAGCCGCTGGAGAAATCGACGGCGGCCATCCGTTCATCCGTGATCGACATGCCGGCGACGATGGCGTCGAAATGGCCGGCCTGCAAAGCGGGGATCATGCCGTCCCAGGCCTGCGCCTGGAACTTGCACTCGGTCCCCATGCGCTTGCAGACATCCTTCATCATGTCGATCTCAAACCCGACCAGATTGCCGGACGCATCGACCATGTTATAGGGGGGATAGGCGCCTTCCGTGGCGACCCGCAACGGGTTGGGGATGCCGCCAGGGGCCGGGGCCGCCTGCTTGGCGTCCTCCTTGCCGCAGCCGGAGAGCGCCATCACACCGGCCAGCGCCAGTGCCGCCATCAGCTTCTTCATACCTTCAACTCCCCCAGATACGCGGACCATGGCCGGGTGTCCCGGCTCGATACGGTCAATGGATTGCCTGTTACTTACCGCTGTCCCTCACGGGACAGGAACTGGCGGCACCGTTCCGACGACGGGTTGCCGAACACTTCCGCCGGTGTCCCCTGCTCTTCGATCCGGCCTTGATGCAGGAAAACGACCTTGTGCGATACCTCGCGCGCAAAGGCCATTTCGTGGGTGACGATCAGCATCGTCGCCCCCTCAATGGCCAGATCGCGTATGACCTTCAACACTTCGCCGACCAGTTCGGGGTCAAGGGCGCTGGTCGGTTCATCGAACAGCATCACCTTAGGTTCCATGGCCAGCATGCGGGCGATGGCCGCGCGCTGCTGCTGCCCGCCCGACATCTGCGACGGATAGGCATCGCGCTTGGCCGACAGGCCGACCTTGGCCAGCAGCGCCTCTGCCTTGGCGATGGCCTGATCCTTGGGCTGTTTCAGCACATGGACCGGCGCCTCGATGATGTTTTCCAGCACGGTCATATGGGTCCAGAGATTGAAACTCTGGAACACCATGCCGCAGCGCTGCCGGATGCGCTCCACCTGCCGTGCATCGGCGGGCTGGTTGCCGTGGCGGCCCTGCTTCATGGCGATCTGTTCGCCGCCGATACGCACCACCCCCTCATCGGGGATTTCCAACAGATTGATACAGCGCAGCAGCGTGCTTTTGCCTGACCCGGACGACCCGATCAGGGCAACCACCTCGCCCTCGGTGGCGTTCAGCGACACGCCCTTCAGCACCTCATTGTCGCCGAAGCGCTTGTGCAGCGCCTCCACCTCGACGGCGCGGACCGGACCGGAAACGATGGGGGCAGATGACATCGGCATCCATTAAGGGCAATTCAAGGAATTCATGCCAAGCTACTCCGCCAAGGCATGGCCGCGAAAGGGGAAATCCTGGGTTTCGGCACAGGCTTGGATTTGGGCGCGGCTGCATGATCGCGGCCATGCTATCTGTTGCACAGCAAGTACGCAGTCTGACCGGAAACGACCCTCACATGAGCCAAGGCATCCAGCCCAGCCCGAATCGCAGTACGCATTTCCTGTTCGAGCACAAGGTGTTCACGGTTGATGGCTGCCGCTTCGTCTGGTCCAAATCCGCCGAAGAGCCGGTGATGCGCTTTATGCTAGGGAAGGTCCAGGCAGAGGTGGCGCTGGACAAGATCTGCAACGAATTCAAGATCGACCCGAAAAGCTTCGACGGGCAACTGATCGACATGGTCGCCAAGGGGCTGAAATATGTCCGTGAAATCCGTCCCGGCGACACGATCCCCAATGAACTGATCGATGGTTCCGCCTCCTGGCGTGTCGATGACCGTCATTTCCTGATCGCCAAGGGCCGCCTGACGGTGCAGATGGTCACCTGGCTGACGGGCGGCGAGACGGTGGTGTCCAGCCCTGAACAGCTTGAACAGGTGGTGGAGGACCCCAGCACCAAGGCCCGCGTACGCGAGGCGTTCAAGATGATCGCCAACAAGCTCTCGCTGACCGGCAATGCCGAGGAACAGGTGGAGAACCGTATCGACGCCCTGGCCAAGGAACTGTCCTATATCGAGGCGCTGCGGGAGCGGGCGGCCAAGCTGGGTAAGGTGCGTGTCGGGCTGGAGGATGCGCACCGCATCTATAAGAACGAGCGCAATCTGAAGGAAGAGATTGTGCGGATGCAGACCCTGTCGCTGCCGCCGATCACCGATCTGGAGCAGCGATTCGCCCAGGTGGATGCCCAGACCGGCGAAATCCTGTCGATGCTGGCCAAGTTCGACAAGAACATCACCTATATCCGTGAAATGCGCGACGACCTGCACCAGACGCTGCTGCCCTGGGATGAGGTGCTGGAGGATTGGGAAGGCACCACCACCGAGAAAAGCCAGGCATTCGAGGCCGTGCTGAAGAAGACGTACCAGTTCCTGGCCCGCAATTATTCCCAGGCCAAGCACTGGCGTCTGGCGGCCCGCCGCGCCCCCTGATCCTGGCTGCGAGCCCGGCTTTTCCCTCCTTGGGCACGGCTGCCATGCCCTGCCCAGCCTTGCCCTGGCGCCACGCCGCCGCCACCTTGCCCACCGCAACTATCGACACGGCAAGGCAAGGTCCCATGTCCATTCCGATGATCAATGGCCTGGAGGCCGTCGCCGACCGTTATGACGGTTTTATCCTGGACCTGTGGGGCGTGGTGCATGACGGGGTCCGGCCCTATCCGGGTGTCGTGGAGTGTCTGTCCACCTTGAAACGGCTGGGCAAGCGCGTCTGCCTTCTGTCCAATGCCCCCCGCCGCATTGCCGCCGCGGAGGCCAAGCTGACGGCCATGGGGGTGACTCCCGACCTGTATGACGCGCTCTACACGTCTGGTGAGGCCAGTTTCGAGGCGTTGCGCGACCGCAGCGATGATTGGCATGCCGCCCTGGGGCCGAAGCTGTTCCATATCGGTCCGCCGCGCGACAATGACGTCTATGACAGCCTGACGGATCGTGTGCGGGTCGACAGCCCCGAACAGGCGGATTTCGTCATCAATACCGGCATCGACGCCTATGAGGAGACGCTGGCCGATTACGATCCGATCCTGCGCCGCTGTCTGGACCGGGGGCTGCCCATGCTGTGCGCCAATCCCGATCTGGTGGTGGTGATCGATCAGGAACTGGTGATCTGTGCCGGCGAGCTGGCCCGTCATTATGCGGAAATCGGCGGCGATGTCCGTTATCACGGCAAGCCGCATGCCCCCGTCTACCGCCGCTGCTTCGACCTTCTGGGCGGCATCGCGCCGGGCCGCATCCTTGCCGTAGGCGACAGTCTGCGCACCGATGTGGCGGGCGCCAATGCCGCTGGCATCGACAGCCTGTTCATCACGGGCGGTATCCATCGCGAGGAACTGGGCGCACCGCTGGGCACGCTGCCCGGCCCGGACATGCTGTCAAAGCTGATCGAGGCCAGCCCCCACCGCCCCACCTGGGCCGCCGCCGGTCTGCGCTGGGCCTGACCGATTAGCTGAAATCATCGTCATCATCATCGGGGGCCGGCATGGTGGTCCCCGTGGTGATGGTGTCGGCCAGATTGGCGCCCCGGATATTGGCTTCCAGCAGGTTGGCCCCCGACAGGTCGGACCCGCGCAGGTCGGCCCCCGACAGGTTGACCCCGCGCATGGAGGCGCGGGTCAGGCTGGCCTGGACGATCGTGGTGTTGGACAGGTTGGCGGGCCATTTGCGGCCTGTGCCACGGCCGTTCGGCCCCTTGATTTCCACCGACCCGATCTTGGCATTGTCCAGCTTGGCGCCCGAAAGGTTGCCGCCGCGCAGATTGGCGCCGTCCAGCGTCGCCCCCGTCAGGTCGGCGAAATTCAGCGCCGCCCCCGCCAGATCGGCCATCACGAACAGACAGTCGCGCAGCTTGGCGCCCGAAAAATTGACGCCCTTCAGGTTGGCCCCTCCCAGATTGGCGCCATTCAGATCGATATGCGACAGGTCCTGGCCTTCCAGGTCGGCGCGTTCCCCCTTGTCGCCATTGCTGGTGATCCAGGCCTGATGCTGGGTCAGGATGCGCTGGATGGTGCCGGAGAAGGTTTCGGCAGACCGGCTGAAATTGGCGCCCAGCATGTCGACATTGGACAGGTCGACACCTTCCAGGTTCGCCCCCTGCAAATCGGCATTGCGCAGATTGGCCCCGGACAGGACAGCGCCCGACAGGTTGACGTCACGCAGCTTGGCGCCCATCAGGTTGGCGCTGTTCAGGTTGACACCACGCATGTCGCAGCCGGCGAAGTTCGCACTTTTCATCACCGACCGGGCCATATTGCACCCGGCCATCTGCGCGCCCGAACAATCGGCCCCGACCAGCGAACATTCCGACAGGTCGGCGCCGGCCAGATTGGCGTTGGACAGCGTGGCGTCATCCATGTCGGCACCGCGCAGGTCCGACGGTTCCATCTTCACGCTGCCCGGCGCGCGCCGGTCCAGCAGTGCCCCGCCGCGCAGGTCGGCCCCGCGCAGGATGGCGCATTTCAAGCGCGCGCCGCGCAGATGGGCACCGCGCATGTCGGCATTGGTCAGGTTGGTGTTCACCAGGATGGCCCGCGTCAGGCGTGCGGCGAACAGGTCGGCTGCCGTCAGGTTGGCTGCCGTGAAGTCGCAATCCGACAGGTTGGCGCCCGACAGCTTGGAATTCTGCAAATTCGCGCCGGAGAAATTGTGACCCTGCAGGTCGGCCAGGGCCAGCATGGCGCGGGCGCCACCTGTCAGCCGCTTCAGCCAGCGTTCATGCTTATCGACAACGGCGAGCAGTTCATGGGGTGTCATGATGGGCGGTGACCATTGAGCGAAAGATGAACTTTTCTTGAACGTGCCACAGGAGCGGCCATTTGTGTTAGATGGTTTCTTGACAATTCATGCAATCGCCATTGCCGGAGCCAGTCCCGTGGACGGAAAAACCAGCATCATCCCCACCCGGCACATCGTGTCCGCCTTCGACGAACAACTCGACATCCTGCACGATCTGGTGCGGCAGATGGGTGTGCTGGCGGAGCGGCAGATAACGGATGCCGTGGCCGCCATGACCGACCGCGATACCGATCTGGCCAGCCAGGTCATGGCCAAGGATGCTGAACTGGACGAGATGGAGCGCAAGGTCGAGGCGCAGACCGTCCGTCTGCTGGCCCTGCGCCATCCCAAGGCCAATGACCTGCGTGATGTCATCGGTGCCCTGCGTGTCGCCAATAATCTGGAGCGAATCGGCGATTTCGCGGCCAATGTCGCCAAGCGCTCCTTCGTGCTGCAAGCCCAGCCGGAAGTGTCGCTGGCCCGCTCCATGCTGCCCATCGGTCGCGCCGTGGCCGACATGCTGGCCGCCGTCATGAAGGCGTATGACGAGGATGACGCCGAAACCGCGCTGGCCGTGCGCCGGCGGGATGAAGAGGTGGACCGCGCCTATACATCGCTGTTCCGCGAACTGCTGACCTACATGATGGAAAGCCCGGCCCGCATCACGGCCTGCACCCATCTGCTGTTCGCGGCCAAGAACCTGGAGCGGATCGGCGACCATGCCACCAATATCGCGGAGACCCTGTGCTTCCGCGTGCAGGGCCAGCCCCTGGATCAGGACCGGCCCAAGGGCGACGGCACCGCCGAAATGACGGTGATGCCGGGCTGATACCAGACTTCACGCCTAGACCACTTGCAGACTTGGCAAAGTGGGGGTCGCGCACCAATCTCATTCCAGGCGCTGGGGCCGCGATCGGGAAGTCGGTGGCCGAATGAGTGATGCTTTCATCCTGGAGCCGGTGGCGGATCGCGCGGCACTGCGCCATCCCTGCCTGCGCTTGCTGTTCGATGCCTGGCTGGCGGCGACGCTGCCGGGTCAGAACCTGCCCTGCATTGATGATCTGCTGCCCCCGGCACAGGCCGTGGCCGCAGATCACCTCTGGTGGCTGGAACGGGTGCCGGGTGGCGGCCCGTCGGACTTCATAGGTCGTGGTTTCGGTCGACAGACCGTTGCCAATTACGGCATTGACCCGACAGGCCGTCACATCAACGAGTATACGCGTCAGCCGGTGTTCGGTCGCATCCTGCGCGTCCTGACCACCGTGACGTCGGCACAGCAGCCTCACCGTTTCACAGCCGATCAATCGGTGATGTCCAATGGGGCCCTGCATGATGTGGAGGCGCTGGCCCTGCCAGTGGCCGGGCCAGACGGTGCCTTCTGGGGCGTGCTGGGCGCCACGCGGGCACGGGAGATTTAGCCCCTGGCACGGCGGTTGCTTCTGTTTCTGGCAACGCCACCGACGCAGCCGGACGCAACCGCTATGAACCGCACCGCCATCCCCCACCGCCGCCTTGCCGCCAAAAGCCTTGCTTCCGTGATGGCCATGGCGCTTTGCCTGGGTTTGGCAGGGTGCTCCGCACGGCCCATGGCGGTTTCCATCCCCATGAAGCCGCAGCCCGTGTTGCAATCGGCGGGGCAGTGGCAGGTGGTGGCGGATGATGTGGCCTCGGCAATTTCCGCCCATCTGGAGTTTCAGATGGGCAGGAAGGTGCCGGTACAGGTCTATATGATGCGCCGCGACGATACCTTATTTGCCGATGCCTTCCTGTCGGCGGTGACGACCCGGCTGGTCCAGCAGGGGCATCTGGTCTCTGTCGATGCCCGGCCCGATGTGGTGGCGGTGGGGATCGATGTGCTGACCGTGAAAAGCAGCGGCCCGCGCATGGCCGCCGATCCGTTCCCCGGTCCCCTGACGCTGCTGGCGGCGGGGGTGGGGCTGGCGTCGCACCTGACGGGTGGCGATCTGGCCAAGTTCCCGTGGGGCATCTCGGCGGGTGTTGCCGCCGTGGGGCTGGAGGCGCTGAAATCCAAGCCCATGGAAACCGATACCGAAATGATCCTGACCGTGTCGGTGGCGCGCGAAGGCTATTACACCTTCCGCACCAGCGCCGTTTACTATGTGAACAGCGAGGATCTCTGGCATTACAATGGCGAGCCGGGCTTGGGCGGACGGCGCAGCGTGAACCTGAATTCGGTGCCGCAGGGTGCCGTGATGTATGACATCGCCGGCAAACCCTATGTGGTGAAGTAAGCGGCGGTTACCGCCGCTCCTTCACCGTCAGCAGCAGGCCCAGGCCCAGCAGGAACAGGATGATCACCGTCGCCATGCCCGCGCGCTGCGTGCCCATGGTCGTGACGGCCACGCCATAGGCCAGCGGACCCAGCACGCCCACGGCACGCCCCGTCAGGGCATAGATGCCGAAGAACTCCGTTTCCAGCCCCGGTGGGGAGATGCGGGCCATCATAGAACGGGCGGCGGCCTGGGCCGGGCCGAAGAACACGCCCAGCCCCATGCCCAGCAGCAGCAGCCATTGCTGATCCGGGGTGAAATTCAACGGCAGGGACAAGGGTGGCGCCCAGGCCCAGGCACCCGTGCCGATCAGCACCATGGAGGTGCCGGTGATTATCAGGCCGATCAGGCTGATGATCAGGGTCGGCTTGGCCCCGATCCGGTCATCGGCCCAGGCGAAACCGATGGCACCCAGGCCGGCAGCCACATTCAGGGCGATGGCGAACAGGATCAGCTGCGCCTCCACCATGCCGAAGACGATACCAGCATAGATGCCGCCAAAGGCCGTGATGGTATTGATCCCGTCGCGCCACAGGGCGCTGGCGATCAGGAAGCGCAGCGTGTTGGCATGCTGCGGCATGGCGCGGATGGTGGTCAGCAGGCTGGCCCAGCCTTCGCGAACCGCCCGCAGCGCCGTCATGCCGGCTTCCGGCACCCGGTCTGGCACCAGCAGGAACAGGGGCAGGGCGAACAGCCCGTACCAGATGGCCACCAGGACGGAGGTGGCGCGCACCGGTTCCGCCCCTTCCTTGCTGATCAGGCCGAACAGGGGCTGGTCGGCTTGCAGCAGCAGGACCAGGCACAGCACCAGGCAGACCAGTCCGCCCAGATAGCCCACGCCCCAGCCCCAGCCGGACACGCGGCCCAGATGGCTGCGCGGCGTGATGACGGGCAGCAAGGCGTTGTAGAAGACGTTCGACAGCTCAAAGGCCGTACTGGCAATGCCCACCAGCAGCAGGGCCGGCAGCGCATAGGAAGGGTCGGGCCGGATCAGCCAGAGCAGGGCGGATCCCCCCACGGCGATGGCGGTACAGACGGCCAGCCAGGGCTTGATCCGCCCGCCCCGGTCGGCAATAGCCCCCAGAACGGGAGAGAGCAGGGCGATGACCAGCCCCGACAGGCCCAGCATGAAGGCCCAGTCGGCAGAGCCCTCATCGGGGTTGGCGGACACTCCCTTGGTGAAATAGACCGAAAAGACGAAGGTGCCGATGACGGTGTTGAAGGCCGACATGGCCCAGTCATACAGGCACCAGCCCGCGATGGCAGGGGGGCGCAGGCTTCTGTCTTCCATGGTCTCAGGCGACCGTGTAGCGGGCGCGGGCCCCGCGTTCCAGGGCGGCAGCCGTCAGCCGGTCCACATCCAGCCCGTGGCGCAGCATCTCCAGCAGGCGCAGTTCCTCCTGGCTGGCGGTGCGGTCGGCGGCCACGATTTCACAGGCCAGCATGTAGGCGGTTTCCCGCAGCGATTTGGGCAGCGACCGTTTGATCATGGCGATGGCCGCGTCCAGCCCGTCCGGATCGCCCAGGATGTCGGTGCATTCCTGTGCCACCTGCGGCAGCTTGTGCGGGTCGAAATCGGCAAAGACCGGCAGGAACCGGATATTCTCCCCCATGGCATGCAGTTCCGCGTCGGTCATGTCGCCATCCGATGCCGATGTCAGCACCATGGCAAAGATCAGGGCGCGGTGATGGTCGATCATCCTGTTCTCCTGTCGGATAAAGCACGCGTGCCGTCAGTAGGGTCAAAGCGGATCAGCGCGTCAAGCGGCACGGGGTGGTACGCCATCGGTCAGTACGGACCCGGCCTTAAGCATGGATTGCCGGCAGCCAATCGCCCTTCACCGCATCGGCAGGGGGAAGGGCAGGCCGGCACTTTCGGTCCAGACGATACGCGACGGCGGCAGAGTGAGGGTCACCACCGTCCCCTCCCCGAACACGCTTTCGATGGACAGCCGCCCGCCATGCAGTTCGGCCAGCCCCTTGGAAAGGGTCAGGCCCAGGCCCGTGCCGGGGTTGGAGCGGGCATAGACATTGTCGACCTGATGGAAGGGTACGAAGACCTTGGACAGGTCTTCCGGTTTGATGCCGATGCCGGTATCGCTGACCGCCACGGCCACCCCGCGTGACGGATCGACGCTGGCTGTCAGCTTCACCGTGCCGCCGGGGGAGGTGAATTTCACGGCGTTCGACATCAGGTTCAGGATGATCTGCTTGAACTTCACATCGTCGACCAGGATGGGCGGCATGCCGTCCGCCACCTCCACCACCAGGTTCAGGCGGCGTTCCATGGCGCGGGCCCGCACGATGCGTTCGCACCCGCGCACCAGTTCCTCCATGCCGCAGATCCGTTCGCGCAGTTCCACCCGGCCTGCCTCCATCTTGGACACGTCCAGGATGTCGTTGATCAGGTTCAGCAGGTGGCGGCCCGACGCAATGATGTCGCCGGCATAGGCGACGGAACTGGCATTCTGGCCCTGCTTATCATTGGTCTTCATCTCGCTTTCCAACACCTCGGCAAAGCCGATGATGGCGTTCAGCGGGGTGCGAAGTTCATGGCTCATGTTGGCCAGGAATTCGGACTTGGTGCGGCTGCCCAGTTCGGCCTGCGCCTTGGCATGTTCAAGCTGTTCGGCGGCCCGCCGGCTGGTGATGGCCAATGCCGCCAGCTGCACCGCACGCCGGGCCCGCTCCATCTCCCAGTCATGGGGCTCGCGCGCGGCCTCGCCATAAATGGCGAAGGCGCCCAGCGGCTCGCCATCGCCCGACAGGATGGGCAGCGACCAGCAGGATTGCAGCCCCTCTGCCAGGACCACATCCTTGTACATGTGCCAGCGCGGATCATGGGCGACATCGGTGACGATGACTGGCGCCCGGCGATAGAGGGCGGAACCGCAGGACCCCACCTCCGGCCCGATGGCGACCCCTTCATAGACTTCTCGCATGCGCGCTGGGAAGCTGGGGGCGGCGGCCACCGTAATATGCATCCCATCTTCACGCAGCAGCAGGATGGTGCAGCGGGCCCCGTCCAGCTGTTCTTCGATCCCCCGGCAGAGCGCGTCCAGCACGTCCGCCAGCGTCGCGCCGGCGGCGGCCATTTCCAGGATGGAGCGCTCAACGGTGAGCAGCCGCTCCATGCGCCCTCGCTCCCGGTTTTCCTTGCGCAGCTGGCGGGCATTTTCCTTGAAGACGCGGACGGCGGCCATCATGGCCCCGACCTCTACGCCCACACCCTTGATCTCTGGCAGGGCCACGGCATGGTCGCCGCCGGCCAGGGCGCGCATGGCCTCCGTCATCTGCTGGATAGGCCGCAGCACGCGGTTGCGCACCATCCAGGCGGCAAAGATCAGTGCCACCATGGAAATCAGCAACTCGAACGCATCCACCCATAGTTTCTGGCGGGCCAGAAGCCGGTTTTGTTCCGTCGCCATGGCGGCCACGCCGACAGCGGCCCCCACCAGATCGCTGGCGGCGTTCAGCAGGCTGGTGCCGTTGCGCAGCAGTTCCGGCATGCGGCCCCGCGCTTCCCCCCGGCTGGCGGCGTCCAGGATGGCAGCGCGCAGCGGAAGGTAGCGCTGGAAGAACGCCGCCTCCATCTGCCGCAGGGCTGCCTGCGTCGCCTCCGGGAACAAGGCGGGGTCGCCAACATCCCGTACCAGCTGCCAGACCTGCTCCACCTGTGCCAGGGAAATGCTGGCCGCTTGCAGATCAGGCGGGTTGTTGCCGCCGGCGATGCGGTACATCTGCCCCATATCATTGCCGAGCTGGGAGCGCAGGCGGATCGTTTCCCGCGTCAGCATTTCTGCCGCTGCTGCTTCCCCACCCAACGACAGGGCGGGCTTATTGATCTCCCGCAGCAGGGTCAGCAGGGCCGTCAGATAGGATCGCGAGGCATCGCGCCATTCCGCGATCATCAGGGTATTGTCAGTGGGGCTGGGGCCTGCCGCCTCCAGCGAGCGGCCATCCTGAAGGCGCGTCAGCAACGCCTCCATCCCCTCCCGCAACTCCCGGACCCGGGACAGGGCCACGCGCAGCGACCCCACATCCTCCGACAGCGAGCTTTCCGTGCCCATCCGGTCCAGCCGATCAAGGGCGGCCAGGGCGGCGCGGTCGGTTTCGTTGCGGTGGCGGTCGATCTGTGGGCGCAGGGCGGCTTCGGGCGCGTTCTGCGTCCGGGCTGCCTCCAGCACCAGATTGATCATCCCGGCTTCGATGCCATGGTCGCGGGCCGCCACCAGCAGGTCGCGGCTGACCTGTTTCATATTGGCGATGTCAGCCGCCTGCCGGTATGCCCGCCAGCCCGCCTGCATGTCGATGGCCGTTCCGGCAAGCTGGACGCCGGCCACAAGGGCCAGGCCGCCCATCAATACTCTGCGCATGGAGCCCCCCGCCACCCCGGCGCGCAGGCGCCGGCTGGGCTTCGAGATGATGGGGGCAGTCTACGTTCGCGCGGGCGGCGTCGCAATATTCGCGATGACCTGCCTAGAAGATTGAAAATGACAGTGAATTCAATCCGCGTCGCGCAGGCGGATAATCACGTCCACGCGCGCCACCTGTGTGCCGTCGGGCAGGCAGGGAAGGTCGGGCAGCACCAGCTTGGTGCAGCAGATATCCTGCAAGCGGCGGCTATTCTCATGAAAGAAATGGTGATGGTCGTCGATATTGGTATCGAACCAGGTGCTGCCCGCCTCCACCACCACCTCGCGCAGCAGGCCCGCATCGCGGAACTGGTTCAAGGTGTTGTAGACGGTGGCCAGCGACACCTTCACCCCCGTCGCCACGGCTTCGGCATGCAATTGCTCGGCGGTGACATGGCGATTGCCGCACCGGAACAGCAGGCTGGCCAGATCCACCCGCTGCCGCGTTGGGCGCAGGCCGGCACCGCACAGGCGGCTCATGATCCGGCAGGGTTCATCCGGGATGGCGTTGTGGTTGGACAGGCTGTCAGGCATTGCGGGGGGCGGCGCAGTCGGTTGGGGGAAACGACAGCCGACATGTGGGGTAGGATCACCCGGTTTGACAAGGGGCTATGACGAAGATCACAGCTGCGCGGATTTTCTACGCCCGACCGATGGGCCCGCCTTCGTCCCCGCCATCCTCGTCCTCATCATCCTCGTCGATGTCGTCGTCGTCATCATCGAGACTGTCGAGAAGATCGTCATCATCCAGCAGGTCGGCCAGGCTGAACCCGTCCGACAGCTCGTCCTCCTCGTCATGGATTTCCGTGCTGTCGGTGATGCCGACCACGGCACGGCGGATTTCCTGCTCCAGCATGGCCAGGGTTGTGCGTTCCAGGTCACCCCCGCGGGAGGATTGCGGGAAGGCGAAGCTGAACAGGGCGACGGTGGTCTTGCCCTCCAGCGCGGCCCCGCGCATCCACAGGAAGAAGCGCAGTTCCTCGCCATCCTCCTCCCCGTCGGTGACGAACCTTGCCATCACCTCGCCGTCAGGCAGCCATTCCACCGACCCTTCGCCCACGCGCCCGTCGGGGCCATCGGCGAATTGTTCGGCGGTCTGGCGCAGGACGGCGCGGGCCAGGATTTCCCCGTCATCGCCCGTATGGTCGAACTGATGCATGGCGACGCGCAGCGTGCCACCCCCGTCCATCTCGCGGTGGAACAGGGTCAGGTCGCCCTCCTGCAAGGTCTGCCAATCCCAGGGCAGGCGGAAGCGCACACTGTCCCCGTGCCAGACATTGCGCATGGTGACGCGCTGTACCGGACCCTGGACGGGACCGGGATGGAACTTGATGCGCGCCGCCTCTTCCCCCAGGCGATCGATCAGGTCGGACAGTTCGGGGTCGGCGGCGCTGTCGCCGGGCACCAGCAATTGCAGGGTGACGACGCGGACATGGTCGGGCGGCTGGAAATCCGCCACCTTCCAGACGAAAATCTGCCGGTCGGGCGGCTGCGCCACGGCATAGGCGATCCAATGCCGTTCATCGGCATCGTCAGGGCCGTCGCCCGCCTCCATCGAGGGCAGGATGCCGCGCGGCAGAACATTTTCCCGGTCCAGATACTGGATCGCCTCTTCCGCCCGCACACCATAGGGGTTGCGGTAGGTGACGATGGAGATCAGGAGATCGACAGGGTGAAGGCCCGGTGACTGAAACGCCAGCCCGCCATCGTCACGCGACAGACGCTGCCAGCTTGACGGAACCCGCAAGCTGACCAGACCGCCGCGCAGGGCGACGGGATTCCAGTCGGCACTATGCTCGCTATCGAAGGTTTCGTCTCTCATAAGGGGGAATCTAGGCGCGTTGGGCCGCTGAGTCTATGATTGGCGCGTGACACTGTCATGTCCGTACGCATTTTTGAAGCCGCGCGACCCGCGCGACACGCAGGGCAAGGGGGATAATGGGCATGGCGACCATGGCGGAAGGTTTCCGGATCCTGCCTGGATATTTGGATCGCGATGGGCAGAAGTCCATTCTGTCCCTGGTCGATACCATCGCGCAGCAGGCCCCCTTCACCCGCTATGTCATGCCGCGCACGGGCCGGCCCTTCTCCATCGACATGACCAATGCCGGCAGCCAGGGTTGGATCGCGGACCGGCAGAGCTACCGCTATTCCCCTGTCCATCCGGTCACGGGCCGGCCCTGGCCCGCCATCCCCGACGCGCTGCTGGCCCTGTGGCGTAATCTGACTTTCTATGGTCATGACCCGGAATGCTGCCTGATCAACCATTACCTGGGGGAAGGCGCGAAGCTGTCGCTGCATCGGGACGAGGATGAGGAGGCGATGGACGCCCCGATCCTGAACATCTCCCTGGGCGATACCGGGATTTTCCGTCTGGGTGGCCCGGCACGCAGCGACCCGACCCGGTCATTTCCGGTGGAAAGCGGGACGGTGATGATCTTCGCCGGCCCGTCGCGCCTCTATTACCACGGGGTGGACGGGCTGCGCGTCGGGTCCTCCCGCCTGCTGCCGCAGGGCGGGCGCCTGAACCTGACCCTGCGGCGGGTGACGCGGCCCTGACTGCCGATCTCCATTAACGCGACAGTTCCACCTTGCCGGGGCCGACATGATAGATTTTCGGCGTGCCGCTGTGCCCGGCCAGGCTGACGCGGCCGGGGCCGGTCATCAGGACGCGGGGGTCCTTGGCCTTGCCATTGAAATCAACGGTGCCGGGACCGGTGACGCCGATGGCCATGCTGTCCACCTGTCCACCACCGATGGTCAGGGTGCCGGGGCCGGGTATGGCGGCCCCCAGACTGCCGGCCAGCATGCCGACCTTGATGTCGCCGGGGCCGGGCATGGAGACGGACAGCCCCTCCGATACGGTGCCCAGCTTCACGGCGCCATTGCCGTTCACTTCCAGGGCGGCGGTGCCGACATTGCCCATCCGCACTTCGCCATCGCCGGACAGTTGCACACCGACCAGCCCCTTCACGTCGCCCACCGACACGGTTCCTGACTGAGTAATGCGGACCCGCGCCGACTCCAGCGCCCCCAGCTTCATCTCGCCATTGGCCAGTTCCAGCCGGGCCGGTGCCCCCAGGTCCCCATCCACCGTCAGGTCACCAGTGAAATTATTGACGAGCAGCGGCGTGCCGCGGGGGACCGACAGTTCCAGGGTAACGTCAGGCTGGCTCTGGGGTCCCGGCCCGGTGATCCACAGCACCCCGTCATCGATGGAAAGGTTGTAACGCTTGCGGCTGTTCTCCAGCGTGAACAGCACGCCATCGGCAGCGTCACCCACCACCTTGATCCGCACCGACCCCATCACGCCTGCCAGCCGCACGCCGGACGGCGCCTCGGCCATGGCCGTGATGCGGTTGGTGCCGTCATCGGCGGTGGTGCGGTCCAGATAGCGGATATCACCATCGCGGCGCCCCTTGTTGCGGTCGGCCTTGGCGGTCGCAGCCTTGGCGGCGGCGTCGATCTGTTCGGAAACAGACCGGGTGATGGCGCCCATATCGACGGCCCGCCCATCGCCCATCTCCATCCGGCGGGCCTTTTCGGCCATCCGTTCGGCCACCCGGTCCTGCGTCCGCTCTATCAGGCGGTCATCGACATGCACGCGGACGCCGTTATCGCCAAACGACATCTCGATCTTATGGCCCAGCTTGGCCAACTTGTCGCCCGACCCTACCGGATCGCCCGCCACCAGCGCCCAGCCCACCGTACCTGCCAGCACCACGATGGCGGCAACACCGCCCAGCGGTACGCCGGGCTTCAGGCGGGGGCGGGAGGAAAGGGGCTGGTAGGCGGGCATGGGCGGACCTCAAGAACACAGAAGGGCGGCGATCTGATGTGCCCATCATAGCGTCTGTGCCGTCCCTGTCTTCCGCCGTTTCCCACCTGCAAC
Source organism: Niveispirillum sp. (assembly GCF_052437035.1). Classification (NCBI taxonomy): domain Bacteria; kingdom Pseudomonadati; phylum Pseudomonadota; class Alphaproteobacteria; order Rhodospirillales; family Azospirillaceae; genus Niveispirillum; species Niveispirillum sp. The sequence goes on along the minus strand of NZ_JBQVOH010000004.1, from coordinate 208,289 downwards.
AAATTTGGTGCCGCCTGTTACAAACAGCGTGGGTGCAGAAAAGTGCGTGGGTGCAGGACTGCGTTGTCATAATACCTTCTACAACCCATTGTGTCCTACAAGTGGGTTCAATATGTTCCTTGCAACTGATGACCTAATTGAACAATAGGACAGACGGTTCCCATGGCCGCCAAGCGTCGTCCCCCCATCAATCCCGAAGATACAGCGCCCGAATCCATGCGGGCGGTATGCCGCAATGTCGTTGTGGCGGGGAAACGCACGAGTATCCGAATGGAACCGCTGCTGTGGGACAGTCTGGCCGATATCAGCCGGCGCGAGGGGCAGTCGCTGAACGACATCGTGACGATGATCGACGGGCGCCGGGGCGACAGCGCCCTGACGGCGGCGCTGCGCATTTTCATCCTGTCCTATTTCCGTACCGCGTCCGACGCGCCGTCAAACACGCCCGGCCTGGCGGAGGAACAGACCCCGTTCGGCACCACCGCCGACTATTCCCGCGTCTTCCGCAAGGCGCTGGAAATCTTTGACGAGGCTTAACGACAGACGCGGTCGCGGATCAGCAGGGCCAGCATCTCTGTCCCGGCCATCGGGCTGGCATGCAGCAGCCGGTCGGGCGCCACGTAAAGCCGACACAGCCCCTCCACCACCGTCTGGAAATGCAGCTGCATCCAGGGGTTGGTGGACCGCACGCCGTCCGCCGCAACGGGCCGCCCGCCCCAGGGCAGCAGCACCACCAGATCATAATCGGCCATGGCGCAGACGGCGCGGGCCAGCAACGCCTCTGTTGCCGCCGGATCATCCACGGCAAAGCCATTGACCAGCCAGAAGGACGCCATGTCCAGCGGCGTGCGGTCGGTGACCAGACCGTCCTGTGCCCGCGCCAGATCAAGGGCCAGATCGTCGGCATCACCCGCGATCATGCGGCGATGGCCGTCACGCGACAGGGCATGGGGATCAAACCCGGCCATAAGCCGGTCGCGCATCGTCTCCCGCCGCACTGGCAGATGCATCAGGTCGGATACAGCGTCGGCCAGGCTGGTTTTGCCTGTGCCTGCACTTCCGGTGATCCCGATGCGTGGCCGCCGTTCCATCATCGACGCCTCCCCCCGCCTTGCCCGTTCCGTCGCAACTGCACTATGCACTATAAAGTCGCGCCCGCCGGTTCATCGGCGGTCCGGGTCCAAGGATAGCATCGTGCCAACCATGCCCGCCGCCAATCCCCGCGAAAGGCGGGGGTCCACCGGCCTTATCCTCTTCGGTCTGCTATATGTCGCCATAATGGCGGCCTTGTCGCCGATTGCGGCGAAAGCGGGGCCGGCGCGGGTGGTGTCGCTGAACCTCTGCACCGATCAGCTTGTGCTGGCGCTTTTGCCACCCGAACGGATCGCTGCCCTATCCTTCCTGGCCGCTGATCCCGGCCTGTCGGCCATGGCGGATCAGGTGGGCTCCATCCCGCTGGTCCAGGGCATGGCAGAGGAGGTGCTGCCCCTGAAACCCGATCTGGTGCTGGTCGGCACCTATACGACGCGCCCCACCGTGGCCCTGCTGCGCGCGCGCGGCGTGGCGGTGATGGAGGTCGGGCTGGTCAATGATTTCGACGGTATCCGGGCGCAGATCCGTACCATCGCCGCCGCCCTGGACGTGGCCGCGAGGGGGGAGGAACTGATCGCCCGCATGGATGCCACCCTGGCGGCGGCGGCGCCTTCGGCTGATGATGCGCGCCGTCTTCGCGTGCTGTCGCTGGCGCCTGGCGCCTTCACGGCGGGGGCGGGCACCCTGTCCGATGCGGTCATGCGCGCTGCCGGACTGACAAACTACGCCGCCGATAAGGGCCTGGATGGCTATGGCTATCTGCCGGTCGAAACGGTGGCCGCTGATCCGCCCGACCTTCTGATCGCCAATAGTGATGAAAAGGGCCATCCCTCCCTGAATGGGCAGATGCTAACCCATCCCGCCCTATCGCGTGCCGTCCCTGCCACGGCCCGCCCGACGGTTCCGGGCAAGCTCTGGACCTGCGGCGGGCCCTTTACCGCCGATGCCGTGGCCCTGCTGGCCGCCGCCCGTAACCGGCTGCTTTCAACCCGGGTGTCACCATGATCCGCGTCGTGCCCTTTCTGCTGTTTGTCGCTCTCCTCCTATTCTTTGCGGCCTCGCTTGCTGTGGGGCCGACGGCGGTATCGCTACCGCTGGCTATCCGTGACTGGTGGGCAGGCGGGGACGGGACCGCGGTGGTGATCTTCGCCGATATCCGGCTTCCGCGCGCCCTGCTGGGGGCCGGGATCGGTGCTGTCCTGGGCCTGTCGGGGGCGGCGCTGCAGGGCCTGCTGCGCAACCCGCTGGCCGAACCCGGTGTCATCGGCGTGTCGGCAAGTGCGGGGCTGGGTGCTGTCATCGCCTTCTATTCAGGCGCCAGTCTGGTCTACCCGCTGGCCCTGCCCATGGGTGGCATGGCGGGCGCTTTGATCGCCGTCACCCTGCTCTATCTGCTGGCCGGTCGGCAGGCCTCGGTCCTGACCCTGATCCTGGCCGGGGTGGCCATATCCAGCTTGGCCGGCGCGCTCACCTCTCTCGCCCTGTCGCTGTCGCCCAACCCGTTTGCCCTGACGGAGATCGTGTTCTGGATGCTGGGGTCGCTGGCCGACCGTTCCATGAACCATGTGGCCGTGGCGGCACCCTTCATGGGGCTGGGTGCCATCCTGCTGCTGCTGTCGGGCCGGGGGCTGGATGCCCTGTCGCTGGGGGAGGGGACGGCGCAATCCATGGGCTTCAGTCCGCGCCGTACCGGCATCCTGGTCATTCTGGGCACGGCCCTGGCGGTTGGTGCGGCGGTCGCCGTTGCCGGCGCCATCGGCTTCATCGGCCTGATCGTACCCCACCTGTTGCGCCCGCTGGCGGGGGCGCAGCCGTCGCGCCTGTTGCCCTTGTCGGCGCTGGGCGGGGCGGCACTGCTGCTGGCGGCGGATACGGCCCTGCGTCTGGGCGGGCCGGGGCCGGAACTGAAACTGGGGGTCGTCACGGCCCTGCTGGGGGCGCCCTTCTTCCTGGCGCTGGTGCTGAAGACGCGTACAAGGGTCATGTGACCGGCGGGTGAAACTTGGCTATGCTGGGACCAACCGCACCGGAAGGATGGACAAGATGCGCAAAGTAAGTGTCGCCGCCACGCAGTTTGCATGCAGCTGGGACCGCGACGCCAACATCGTCAAGGCAGAAGACCTGATCCGCAAGGCCCATGGACAGGGAGCACAGATCATCCTGATCCAGGAGCTGTTCGAGGCCCCCTATTTTTGCCAGGACCAGAAGCCGGAATATTTCGAACTGGCGGCCCCGGCGGACAATAACCGCCTGATCCAGCATTTCCAGGCCCTGGCGAAGGAATTGTCGGTGGTCCTGCCCCTGTCCTTCTTTGAGAAGGCCAACACCGCCCACTATAATTCCCTGGTCACCATCGATGCCGATGGCTCCATCCTGGGGCTTTATCGGAAAAGCCATATCCCCGATGGTCCGGGCTATCAGGAAAAGTTCTATTTCAGCCCCGGTGACACGGGCTTCCAGACCTATCAGACGCGTTATGCCCGCATCGGCACGGCCATCTGCTGGGACCAATGGTTCCCCGAAGCGGCCCGCGTCATGGCCCTCCAGGGGGCGGAGTTGCTGTTCTATCCCACGGCCATCGGGTCGGAACCGCAGGATGACAGTCTGGACAGCCGCGACCATTGGCAGCGTGTGATGCAGGGGCATTCGGGTGCCAACCTTATGCCCGTCATCGCCAGCAACCGCATCGGGAAAGAGACGTTCGAGACGGGCAGCATCACCTTCTACGGCTCCTCCTTCATCACCGATTGCAAGGGTGCGAAGCTGGTGGAGGCGGACCGGACATCGGAAACGGTGCTGGTGCAGGATTTCGACCTGGACGCCATTGCCCGCATCCGCGCCGGCTGGGGCGTGTTCCGCGACCGCCGCCCGGCGCTTTACTCCCCCATCCTGTCTCTGGATGGCAGCCTGCGCCACGGTTGAGCTATTTCCAAGGCCTGAATATATGTGTAAACAGTGAGTCCTGCAGCCTTTAGGACTCATGATCGCCATCCGCTTTATCATTGCGCTGTTTCTGACCCTGGTTTTCACCATCAGGGCGGTATATGCGGCCCCGGTCGAAACGCCGCCGGGGCGCATAGAGGCGCTTTACTCCCAACGCGCCGGTCAGGAACTCCGCCTGTTCGGGCGGGACCTGTTCGCCGGTCCCATGCCCGATGACGGCCCCGCCCTGGGGTCGGTGGGCGATGATTACCGGCTGGGCCCCGGCGATGAACTCTCCGTCCTGCTGCGTGGGCAGGTATCGCGCAGCAGCCGTCACCGCATCGGCGCCGACGGAATGCTGCTGATCCAGGATCTGCGCCCCATCGCGGCGGCGGGGCAGACGCTTGGTGCCGTGAAGGCTGAGCTGGACGCGGCGGTGGCGGCCACCCATGTGCAGACCCAGGCCTTCCTGTCGGTCCTGTCGCTGCGCCGTGTCGGGGTGCTGGTCCTGGGACAGGTCGCGCGACCGGGTCGGCAGTCGCTTCCCGCCTATGCCACGGCACTTGATGCGCTGATGGCGGCGGGCGGGGTGCTGCCCGATGGGTCACTGCGCGCCATCCGCCTGCTGCGGCCAGGGGCTGAGCCTGTGATCGTCGATCTTTATGATCTGCTGGTCAGCGGGGAAGGGGCGGCGGCGGACCTGCTGGTCGATGGGGCCCGGCTGGTGGTGCCGCCCCTGGGGCCGACGGTGGCCATTGCCGGATCGGTGAAACGCCCCGGTATCTATGAGCTGCCGCCCGGTAGCGGTGCCGTCACGGGGCCGGATGACACGTCCGACCTTCTGACGCTGGCTGGCGGCGCGCTCCGTCCGGGCCGTGACCGTTCCACCCTGTTGCGCCAGGGTCCGGACGGGGCAGAACGCCCGCAACTGGTTAGCAGCGCTGACCCGCTGCGCCTGCGTGATGGCGACCTGTTGCTGCACATGCCCGACGGTGGGGCACGGGCCGGCAGCGTCACCCTGTCGGGGGCTGTGGCGGAACCGGGGGAACGGACGCTGACCGATGGCATGCGTCTGGCCGATCTGGTGGACCGCGCCATGCTGCCGCCCGACGCCTATCTGCCGCTGACGGTTCTGCTGCGCCGGACCCAGGCCGGCGGTTCCTCGCAGATGCGGGCGCTGGACCTGTCCGCCCTGCTGTCGGGGCGGGAGGGCGAGATGGCGCGTGACGGCGACCGATTGGTGGTGCTGTCGGCTGCGGATGTCGCTTTCCTGCGCGGGCGATCCGTCCTGTCGCTGCTGTCGGGGCAGGTGCCGGACCCGGCCGATCTGTCGGTCTGTGCCGGTCTGGCCGCTCTTGCCGCCGCCCTGTCGGCTGATCCGGAAGGGGCGCTGGCGGCCGGCCCCTTGGCCCATGCCGCCAGGGGGGTGGAAGGTCCACCTCTGCCGTGCCCGCCTTTGTTTCAGGCCGATGGCGACCTTTTACCCTTCCTGCTGCGCCAATCGGTCTTCATGCGGCGCGGCAGCCTGCGCCCCGGCCCATATCCGGTTGCCGGCCCTACGTCGCTGGCCAGCCTTGCCCCATTGTCCGGCGGCAGCCATGACGGCAAGACCACAGCCAGTCCGGGACAGGTGGCCGATCCTGATGGCGACGGCGTGCTGCTATCTGGTCCGGTGCGCCAGCCTGGCTTGCGCTCCGTCGGTGGGGAGGGGTTGAGCCTGCGCGCCCTGCTGTCCGGCCCCGGTGCGCCGCTGCCCGATGCCTATGGCCTGGTCGCGCTGCTTGAGCGCACCGACCCCGCCGGTGCCGGGCGCCGACCCAGCCTTTTCGCCCCGGCGGAGGTGGTGGAGGGACGGTTTGACCTGCGTCTGCGCGATGGCGACCGCGTCACCCTGTTCCTGCGGGAGGAGGTGATGCGTCCGGCATCTGCCCTTAGTGAACCGGATGTGCCCGACCCGTTGCCTCCAGACATCCGTGCCCTGTTGTCGGAGCGGGCGGTGGCCCTGCGCGGCGGGGTGATGATGCCGGGGGAATATCCCGTGCCGGGACCGGTGCCCCTGTCGCTGCTGCTGCGGACCGGCGGCGGTCTGAAGCCGGAAGGCGATGCGGAGCGGCTGGAACTGCTGCCGCCACCCGTCCCGCCGCGCGGACGCGATGATGGGGACACGCTGGGCGCCATGCCCCGCACCCTGACCGGCGGGGCCACGGCAAGCACCCTGATCCCGCCAGGGGCCGCCATCCGTGTCGGCCTGAAACAGCGGCCACAGGAAAGGCGCGGCATCCTGCTGGCGGGGGAGGTGGCGGAACCCGGCACCTATGATCTGGCGCCGGGAGAGACGCTGTCCATGCTGCTGGACCGGGCCGGTGGCCTGACGGAGGACGCGTACCCCGCCGGCATCATCTTCACCCGTGAAAGTGCGCGACTGGCCGAAGAGGAAGGATTGCGTCGCACCGCGCGGGAATTGGACCGACAGTTGGGTCAGATGCTGGGCGGCAAGAACCCGCCCGACCCGGCCCGTGTCGAACTGGCCCGCCAACTGGCCGCCGACCTGCGCAATACCAATGCTCTTGGCCGCATCACGGTGGAGGCTAATCCCGCCGTGCTGGGCGACCGCCCCGAACTGGACATGCCGTTGCAGCCGGGCGACCGCATTCACATCCCGCGCCGCCCCCTGACGGTGACGGTGTCGGGAGAGGTGCTGGCCCCCGCCTCCCTGCTGTTCGATCCGGACAAAAAGCCGGAAGATTATCTGCGCGAAGCCGGCGGCCTGACCCGGTTTGCCGATGATGACCGCATCTTCATCATCCATCCCAACGGGGCTGCCGAACCGTTGGAAAGTGGCTGGTTGACCCATCAGGTGCCGACACTAACACCCGGTTCCATGATCGTGGTCCCGCGCGATGCCGAACCGTTCGAATGGCTGCCGCTGACCCAGAGCATCACGACGATCCTGAGCCAGATTGCCTTCAGCGCCGCCGCCATCGCGGCCATCAGCAACTGATGGGCGCCCCGCTGCTGTCCATCATCACGGTGGTCCGCGACGATCCGGCGGGCCTTGCGGCTACCCGTGACAGTCTTGCCACCCAGGTCTGGCAGGGGTTTGAATGGCTGGTCGCCGATGGCGGCTCCGCCCCTGCCACGCTGGCGGTTTTGAACACGCCCGGGCCCGTGCCGCAATGGCTGGACAGCCGGCCTGATGGCGGGCCGTTTGCCGGCATGGATCGGGCCATGGCGGTGGCGCGGGGGGATTATCTGCTGTTCTTGAATGCGGGTGACAGTTTGGTGGACGGCCATATCCTTGCCGATCTTCTTTCCCACCTGACCGCCTGTCCCGACTTGCTTTACGGCGACAGTCTGGAGGATCCGGGCGATGGGGTGATGCGGGTGAAGCCGTCGCGGCACTGGCGCTGGGCCTTCTACGGCATGCCCGCCCACCATTGCGCCATCCTTTACCGCCGGACCCTGGTGGCGGATCTGCGGATGGACCAGGGCTATCGCATCGCGGGCGATTATGCATTTACCCTGGCCGCCCTGCGGCGCGCCGGTTCCGTCATCCGCTTGCCCCGTGTCGTCGCCCACTTCGCCCCCGGCGGCCTGTCGCGTCGCCATGCGGCGCTGGGCCGGGCGGAGCAATTCCGCATTCGCCACAGCGTTCTTGGTGTTTGCGCTACCGTCGCCGGCGCCATATGGCTGCTACAAATTGTCGCATCCGTCATCCGTGGTATATCCCCAAGTGGGTATGCCTTCTGGCGATTCCGGGGGCCTGCCGGCTGAGAGTTAATGGGATTGAATTCATTAACATCGCATTTACATAGCAAAATCAATAGTTAAGCGTTTCCTGATTGAATACCGCCATTAACCATTCAGCCCTCCAATGGTCACAACCCACTACAACCGTCCGTATTGGAGCGGGGGCTCTAGACCTCTATATGTAGCGAAAGACCACTATCCGGTGCGAAGGAGTCCCGAAATGCTTGAAAAGAGAAACCCGTCAAAGTTGGGCCTGGCACAGGCCTATTCCCTGTCCAAGCGCGGTGAAGGCCCCAATCCCATTGATATCCATGTCGGTCAGCGGCTGCGTCTGCGCCGCACCTTGCTGGGTCTCAGCCAGGAAACGCTGGGCGAGGCCGTGGGCATCACCTTCCAGCAGCTTCAGAAGTATGAGCGCGGGGCCAACCGCATCAGCGCCAGCCGGCTGTTCAACCTGTCTCAGGTTCTGGGCGTGCCCGTGACCTTCTTCTTCGACGATCTGCCGGCCTCGGAATCCGCCCTGGTTCCTGATGAGCCCAGCGAGACGCAGGAGTTCGAAAGCATGGCCCGGCGTGAGACGCTGGAACTGGTCCGTGCCTATTACCGTATTCCGGAAGATGCCGTCCGCCGCCGCACGTTCGAACTGGTGAAGACGCTGGCCGGTGACGGCGAGGACAGCGCCAAGGCCGGCTGATCCACCGGTTCCGATCTTAATGCCCCGGATAGTTCGGGCTGGCTGGCTGCATCCCGTGCGGCCAGCCAGTCGCGTTTCAGGTCAATGGACCAGTAATAGCACAGGCGCGACATGGCATGGTGCAGACCGGCCTTGCCGTCCAGAAACCCCAGATGCCAGACATAGGCATGCAGGAAGGCCAGCCAGGGCCGCCCCGGCACCCGCGCCAGCAGGCGTTTGGCCAGACGCCGCCATCCCCGTTCGCCAGCCAGAAGGGCGGGTACCGCCCCGCCGCCATGCGCCAGTTCCGCCTCCCAGTCCGAATAGCGGTTATGCCGATCGAACCAGTCTGCGGGCGGCTTCTGATCGGCATGGATCATGAAGTTATACAGGCGGCCAACCGGTCCATCCACCATGGGCTGGTAATGTCCCTCCACCTCCCACATGCGGGTCACATGCAGGTCGGGACAGACCGGAAAACGCGCACGCCGCCGGTCCATCAAGGCGATCTTGCGATAGGGTGTCCCATGTCGCAGAACCCGACCCAGCCATAGGGGCCGGCTGTCGACGAAATAGGCCGCCGCCTGCGGCCCCCGCCGCATCAGGTCCCCGATCTCTGCAACCAGTTGGGGAGTAACCCGTTCATCCGCATCGATGAACAGAACCCAGTCATGGCGTATGCCTGCATGACTCAGTGACCATTGTTTCTTTTTCGGATACACGCCGTTCCAGCGAAACTGGACCAGATCCGCCCCGTTGGCGGCGGCGATCACGGCGGTCGAATCGGTGCTGTGGCTATCCACGACAAGCACCTGCGCGAATCGAGACAGAGGCGAGAGGCACAAGCCGATATTGGCCGCCTCGTTTCGGGTCATGATGATGACGGTCACGGGGATCGCGGGCATATCCACTGTTTCCATCAAAGCCCCCGCCGGTAACCATGCCGTGCCGCCACCGCGAACAGCCCCAGCCCCAGCCCGGCCAGCGCACCCGCTGGGATCAACGGTACCGGGTTGGGCCAGTCGGCCAGGGCGGCGGCGGCGGGTGGTTCCAGAAGGTCCGCGGCATAGGGCAGGCCGACATCCAGCATCATCAGCATCTCTTCCTGTTCCGTCACCATCCCCGACAGAAGGCGGGAGCGGTCCAGATTGGCGATACCGGACAGGCGTCCGTTCACATGCGTCATCTCGGCCCGCAGCCGTCGTTCCGCCTCCGCCCGCAGATGCGCTTCCGTGGCGGCGTGCAGGCGGGTCAGCAGCAGCAAGGCGAAATCCCGCTCCTCATGCCGGTAGACCAGCCGCCGCAACGGCCCGCCGCTGACCGATTCGATAGCGAGATACTTTTTCAGATGGCGCGAGAGGTCCACCGCATCGGGCGGGGACCAGACCGCATGCCCGGCCAGCCAGCGCAACCCGCGCACCAGCATGGAACCCGGCCCCGTTGGCGGACGCCAGCGCCCTGCCTCCGCGTCCCAGGCATCCTCGAACAGGCGGTGCATCAGTTCCTGATCCCGGACCAGACGTTCGGCGACAGGCACGGAGGTCAGCAGCGCCAGATAGCGGGAGAAGTCACTGACCAGTTCCTCCGCCGATCCCTGCTCGGCGATGCCGCGCCCGGCGGCGGGCGACAGGGCTGGCGCGCGGGGCCCCATGGCCGCCGGACCGCTGCGTCCCGTGGGTCCCACGATCAGGCTGGCCGTATAGCGGGGGGTGACCAGATGCAGGGCCAGGATGGTCAGCGTCAGCCCCGCACAGGCGCACAGAAGCAGGTTCCGCCACTGTCCCGCCAGTGCGCGCAGCATGTCCCCCATGGCGGAGGATGGCATGTTCAGCCGGCTGGCGACGCTGTCGGGCATCGGTCAACGCCTGCACTTGTGTTCATCTATCGCGAGAATGTCAGATGTCGCTTCTCCCGTAAAGGCTGGCATGCGATCGACCGGCAACCAGAGAGAGGAGAATGGAGAAGCAAAGATACTTGAAACTGGTGTGCAGGAATGCGCCCAGCAGCAGCGATGGCGCCACGGCCAGAAGCAGCATGGGCATGTCGCGCGCCGCGCGCACGGCCCTCCCCGCCAACAGTCCCGCCAGTACCACGACCAGCGCCAGCCCCGTCGCCCCCAGCTTCAAGAGGAAGTAGCTGGCGGCGCTGTGAGTATAGGATACGCGCCACCAGCCCACCGCCGGGTTGGCGACCAGGGCGCCCCAGCCATCACCGATCAGGAAGGCCAGCGGATCGCGCCCCACCTGATCCAGCACGGCCACGAATTCGTCGACGCGGTTGTTCAGACCCACGCTTTCTGTCTTGTCGGCCAGAAGTTCCGCCACGCCGGCCACCCGCGTGCCGACAAAGGCCAGCAGCAGCAAGGCCAGCAGGGAAGTGGCAACGAACCAGAACGGATGCCGCCACAGGCGGATACCCATCCCGGCGCCCAGCGCCAGCAAGGACAGGCCAAGCCCCGCCCGGTGCAGGGTCGCCGCTAGGGCCAGCAGGCAACACAGGCTGCCCGATGCGGCGAGTGCCGCCTGCACCTGCTCCACCCACCGCCGGGGCCGGGCCAGGAACCAGCCCGTGGCGCGCAAGCCCAGCCAGACGGCAGCGAACGGCACCAGTGCGCTGTTCAGCAGGTAATAGCGCCCCTCCCCCAATGGGGAGGTACCCAGGGAGGACAGGGCCATGCCCGCATCCCACCACCAGCGCAGAGTGAAGATCACCCCGGCCAGGGCGACGATATCGGCCAGCCTGTCGGCCCGATCCACCGGAAGTTGCCCCAGGCGTGGGGCTAGCAGCAGCGGCAGGGCCAGGAACAGCATGGGCACGATGTCGCGCATCATGTCCGTCAGGCCCCAGCCGTTCCACAGGCCGCGAATCAGCCCCTGCCATAACAGCCAGACCAGAATGGCCGATCCCGCGGCCATCACCGCTGGTCCGCGTGCCAGCATCTGTCCTGAGAAAAACCGCCAAGGGGTACCGATCCCCACCATGCAGGCGATGCCTGCGAAGACCAGCAGTTCCTGTGGACGGATGCCCGGTGGGGCCGGGGCGGAGGCAGCACCATAGGCCAGGATGGACAGGGCGAAGGCCCATAGCCGCCAATCCACCTCGCCTTCTACCCGCATCACGCGACCCTGCATCCGGTTTTGCACCAAACCTATCATGACATGGCAATGGCGCTGGACAAGGGGGGGCTGGCGGGATCAAAAATCACGCCCATGACACACCAGACCGACATCATCACCCTGCCCCATGGCCGCCCCGGCACCGCGCGGCGCCTGACCATCCACCGGTTCGGGTCCGGCAGCGGCCCCAAGGCCTATATCCAGGCCGGTCTGCATGCCGGCGAATTGCCGGGAATGGTCGTGGCCCGCCATCTGCTGGATCATCTGATCCGTCTGGATGGGGAAGGCAGGATCAAGGGGCGGGTGGTGCTGGTGCCCATGGCCAATCCCATTGGATTGGATCAGGTGCTGCTGGGCGGCCATGTCGGTCGCTTTGATCTGGCCAGCGGGGTGAATTTCAACCGCGCCTTCGCCGATCTGGGCGATACGGTCGCCGACGCGGTGCTGCCCGGCGATCTGGGCCCCGATGCCGATACAAACCGCCATGTGCTTCAGCGGGCACTGGCCAGGGCCGCCGCCGCGTTGCAGCCCCGGACGGAGGCGGACGCCCTGCGCAAGCTGCTGCTGTCCCACGCCGTCGATGCCGATTACGTGCTCGACCTGCATTGCGACAGCGAGGCGGTGATGCATCTCTACACCACGCCCGCCTGCTGGCCCTTGGGTGTGGCCGATCTGGCGGCGCGGCTGCATGCCAGGGCGGTGTTTCTGGCCGACCGGTCGGGTGGGGAGCCGTTTGACGAGGTCTGTTCCACCCCCTGGGACCGGCTGCGTGCCCGCCATGGCGGGCCGGACACGCCCATCCCCGTGGGCTGTTCCGCCGTGACCGTGGAATTGCGGGGCGAGGCGGATGTGGATGACGGGCTGGCCGCCGCCGATGCCGCCGCCCTGATCGACCATCTCTGCTGGCGCGGGATCATTGATGCCCCGGCCCCCGCCATGCCCGACCGCTCTGACCTTGCCACGCCACTGGCCGGTGTGGACCGGGTCCGTGCGCCGGTGGGCGGCGTCGCCCTTTACCATGTCAGCCTGGGTGACCGGGTGCGGGCCGGCGATCATGTCGCCACCATCCTGGACCCGGCCAGCGGCGAACGCCATCCCTGCCACGCCACCTCCGACGGGCTGGTCTGGTCGCGAACCCAGTGCCGCTATGCCGGACCCAATGACATCCTGCTCTGCATTGCGGGACAGCAGGTGCTGGTCACCTCTGGTCCGCTGCTGACGGCGTAACTTTATTGCCTGCGAATTCGCGGCCACGCCATGACGTGGCGTGCCGCCTCGCGGGCTTGGAAAAGGCCGCGGGGCGGTCTAGTTTCCCCCGACACCTTTTCGTCATCCAGGCAGCGTCATGAACAAGCCCCTGAACAGCTATCGTAACGGTCCCGACGAACATGGCCATTTCGGCATTTTCGGGGGACGTTTCGTCGCCGAAACGCTGATGCCGCTGATCCTGGAAGTGGAAAAGGCCTATGAGGAGGCCAAGGCCGACCCGGAATTCCACGCCGAACTGGCCCATCAGTTGAAGCATTATGTGGGCCGTCCCAGCCCGCTTTACTTCGCCAAGCGCCTGACCGAGGAGCTGGGCGGGGCCAAGATTTATTTCAAGCGCGACGAGCTGAACCATACCGGCGCGCACAAGATCAACAATTGCATGGGCCAGATCCTGCTGGCCAAGCGCATGGGCAAGAAGCGCATCATCGCCGAAACCGGTGCGGGCCAGCATGGCGTGGCCACGGCCACCGTCTGTGCCCTCATGGGCCTGCCCTGTGTCGTCTATATGGGCGCCACCGACATTGCGCGCCAGGCGCCCAACGTGTTCCGTATGAAGCTGCTGGGGGCCGAAGTACGCCCCGTGACCAGCGGGGCCGGCACCCTGAAAGACGCGATGAATGACGCGCTGCGCGACTGGGTGACGAATGTGGAAGACACCTTCTACATCATCGGCACCGCCGCCGGCCCGCACCCCTATCCGGCTATGGTCCGCGATTTCCAGTCCATCATCGGGCGCGAAACCCGCGAACAGATGCTGGAGGCCGAAGGCCGCCTCCCCGACATGCTGGTTGCCTGCATCGGCGGCGGGTCCAACGCCATCGGCCTGTTCCATGATTTCCTGGACGAACCGACGGTGCGTATGGTGGCTGTGGAAGCTGGCGGCCACGGCTTGGACGTGCCCAACGGCCATGCCGCCAGCCTGAAGGGCGGTCGCCCCGGCGTGCTGCACGGTAACCGCACTTATCTTTTGCAGGATGATGACGGCCAGATCCTGGAAGGCCATTCCATCTCTGCCGGTCTGGATTATCCCGGCATCGGCCCGGAACATTCCTGGCTGCATGAGGTGGGGCGCGTCGATTATGTCAGCGCCACCGACCGCGAGGCGCTGGACGCGTTCCAGCTGCTGGCCCGAACGGAGGGCATCCTGCCCGCCCTGGAACCCAGCCACGCCCTGGCCGCCGTACAGCGCATCGCGCCGACCCTGTCCAAGGACACGCTGCTGGTCATGAATCTCTGCGGCCGTGGTGACAAGGATATCTTTACGGTCGGCAAGGAGTTGGGCGTCGCGCTGTAAGGGGTGATTGTTCCCGACTTGTTCTCATTCCGCGCGTGCGGTATGCTCCGTCCCCCACTTTGTGACGGAGGCCGCTGCCCGTGCCGCTTGACCTGATTTCGCTGCTGGCCGGTGCCCTGGCGGGTGCGGTGATCGCGTTTCTCTGGCTGCGTCAGGGGACAGCGACCTTGCGCGCCGAACGCGCGGCCCTGCTGGCTGACCGGGAGCGGGACCGTCACCATATTGGGGAATTGCGGGTCGAGCTGGCGCAGCGCGATGGGCTGCTGGCCGATCTGCGTCGGCAATTGAATGCCGAATCGGCGCGGCGGGCAGGGGCGGAGGCAGAAGCGGCGCGCCTGCCCCGGCTGGAAGAAGCCCTGGCCGTGGCCCGCGATGAGCAGGCGGACTTGCAGACCGCCCTGGCGGAAGCGCGCACCGCCCTGGACCATGAACGCCGCACCCATGCCGACAAGCTGGCCCTGCTGGATCAGGCGCAGGTGCGGTTGGCCGATGCGTTCAAGGCCCTGTCGGCGGACGCGCTGTCGGCCAATAACCGCGAATTCCTGACCCTGGCCCAGGCGCAGTTTGACCGGTTCGGGGAGGTGGCGAAGGGCGACCTGGAAAAGCGCAGTGCCGCCATCGATGCCCTGGTCACCCCCATCCGCGAGCATCTGTCGAAGTTCGGGGAAGCGGTTCATGGCATCGAACAGGCCCGCATCGGGGCCTATACGGAACTGAAGACCCAGGTGGCGCATCTGATGGAAAGTCAGGGGCAGTTGCGGGCCGAAACCGGCAATCTGGTGAAGGCGCTGCGCAGCCCGGCCACGCGGGGCCGCTGGGGCGAGATCCAGTTGAAGCGCGTGGTCGAAATGGCCGGCATGCTGGATCATTGCGATTTCCATGAGCAGGCCAGCGTCAACAATGCCGACGGCAACCGCCTGCGCCCCGACCTGATCGTGCGGCTGCCGGGGGGCAAAAGCATCGTGGTGGATGCCAAGGCGCCGCTGGAGGCATTTCTGGACGCGACCCATGCGGGGGACGATGAGGCGCGGTCAGCGCATCTGTCCCGCCATGCCCGCCATATCCGCGACCATATGAAGGCGCTGGGCGAGAAACGCTATTGGGCGCAGTTCGATCCGGCCCCGGAATTTGTGGTGCTGTTCCTGCCGGGGGAGAATTTCTTCTCCGCCGCGCTGGAGCAGGACCCCGCCCTGATCGAGGCCGGGATCGACCAATCGGTGATCCCCGCCACGCCCACCACCCTGATCGCGCTGTTGCGGGCCGTGTCCTATGGCTGGCGGCAGGAGGCACTGGCCCGCAACGCCCAGGCCATCAGCCAGTTAGGCCGCGAACTGCATGAGCGACTGTCCACCATGGCGGACCATATAGCCAAGGTGGGCAAGGGGCTGGGCGGGGCCGTCAACAGCTACAACGCCGCCGTGGCATCGATGGAAACCCGCGTCATGGTGACGGCGCGGCGGTTCAAGGAATTGAAAGCGACTGCGGGCGGCGATCTGCCCGAACTGGTGCAACTGGATCAGGTGCCGCGCCTGCCGTTGCCAGAGGGGGAAGGGTGAGGGCACTCCCTCCACCCTCTCCCCCCGCCGTGACAGTTACTTTGCGAAGGCGGTCTTCAGCGCTTCGGCACCCTGGGCGATGGCGGCCTTGGCGGCTGGCGTCCCGGCCAGACCGTTCAGCATCACGAAATCATGGATGGTGCCGTTGTAGCGCGTGGAGGTGACCGTCACCCCCGCCTGGGTCAGCTTCTTCGCATAGGCCTCGCCCTCATCCCGCAGCAGGTCATTTTCCGCCACGATGATGGTAGCCGTGGGCAGGTCCTTCAACTGTTCCAGGCTGGCCTTCAGGGGGAAGGCCGTCACCTCGCCGCGCTTATCGGCGGGGAAGGTGGCATCCAGGAAGTAATGCATGGCCTTTTCCGTCAGCCAGGGCCCATTGCCGAACGCGTGGTAGGAGCTGTTGGCCGACACATCATCGGTGACGGGGTAGAACAGCAACTGGTGGCGGATGGCCGCACCCTGCCGGGCCTTGGTCATCAAGGTGATGGCGGCAGCCATGTTGCCGCCCGCACTGTCACCGGCGACCGCGATGCGGCTGCCATCCAGCCCGTACTGTGCGCCGTTTTTGGCCACGAACTGCAGGGCGGCATAGCCCTGTTCATTCTGGGCCGGATAGACGGCTTCGGGCGCCCGGTCATAATCGACGAAGACCACGGCGGCACCGGATGCGGCGGACAGTTCGCGGATCAGATGGTCATGGGTGTTGCGGTCGCCCATCACCCAGCCGCCGCCATGATAATACATGATCACGGGCAGCAGGCCCTTGGCACCTTCCGGCTTCACGATGCGCACCGACACCTTGCCCGTGGGGCCGACGGGGAAGCTGGTATCCTGCACGCTGGTCGGGGATGATTTCAGCGTCTGGGCCTGGGCGCCGGCCAGCACGGCGCGGGCGTCGCTGTAGGACAATGTGTAGATTGGCTTGCCCCCCGATGCCACCACGGCATCGACAAAGGCCTTCGTCCCGGCCTCCAGCACGGGGGCATCGGCCAGGGCCGGGCCGGCCAGGGCGGCAACGGAAAGGGCCAGGGCGGCGACGGTGTTACGCAGGCTGTTCATGGTGATCTCCTGTCTGTCCGGTTAAGGGGGCGCCGGTTCGGTGCCCGTCATTCGATGGACGAAGAGATAGCGCGCGATTTGATCGTGCGCGATATAATTAAATGGATAGCGGCCATGCGGTAAAAGCGCCTGCGATCATATCGTGTACGATGCAATATGGTGGGTCATCAGCGCTTACCCCCCCAACCGAATGCCCCCACAGGTGCAGCCATGTCCGACGCTCCCGCCCTGAAACTGGGCGATTTCATCTGCTTCTCGCTCTATTCCGCCAGCCACGCCTTCACGCGCGTTTATAAGCCGCTGCTGGACCGGCTGGGCCTGACCTACCCGCAATATCTGGTCATGGTGCTGTTGTGGGAGACGGATGGGCAGACGGTGGGCCAGATCGGCGAACAGCTTTTCCTGGAAAGCAGCACCCTGACCCCGCTGCTGAAGCGGTTGGAGGCGGCGGGCCATGTACGGCGCGAACGCAACCCCGCCGATGAACGCCAGGTCCTGATCCGCCTTACCGATACGGGCCGGGACCTGAAGGACCAGACCATCGATTTCTTCGATCACCTGATGGAAGCCGTGGGGATGAGCGTGGAAGAACTGACGGAACTGCGCGCCAATATCCAGGCGTTGCGGGCGAACCTGAACCGGTTTGCGGGGTAACTACCCGGTTCCTCAATCGCCGGCGCCGCATCCGCGGCTTGGCTTGCGCGGCAGTCGCCGCCGGATCGGCCTCCGGTTAACCGGAGGCCGATCTACCGCCCCGCCCGCTGTGCCTCCCCCGACCGGCGCACAAGGTCGGCGATGTCGAGGAGCTGCTTCGACAGGGGGCTGGACTTGCGCCAGACCATGCCGATGGTGCGCGATGGTTCCGGGTCCTTGAAGCGGGCGATGGAAACGGCGGCGGATTTGGTCTCCACGGCCACCGCCATTTCCGGGATCAGGGTGACGCCGATGCCGGCCCCCACCATCTGTACCAGGGTCGACAAGGACGATCCGTCCAGCAGTTCGCGCGGCAATGCTGTATTCATGTTGCAGAAGGACAGGGCCTGATCACGGAAACAGTGCCCTTCCTCCAGCAGCAGCAGGCGCATTTCGCGCAGGGCCTCCGGGCTGGGCACGGGCATGGCGTCGTCTGCCGCCGGGCGAACCAGCACGAAGTTTTCCTCAAACAAGGCCACCTCGGTCAGGGATGGTTCCGATACGGGCAGGGCCACGACGGCGGTATCCAGCCGCCCTTCCAGCAACTCATGCAGCAGCTTGGGCGTCACCGTTTCGCGCACATGAATGTCCAGGTCGGCATTCATGCGGGTCAGGTCACCGATGATGGATGGCAGCAGATAGGGGGCCACTGTGGGGATCACCCCGATGCGCAGCCGCCCCGCCAGTTGATTCCGCGCGGCGCGGGCCAGATCGCCCAGCTCATCCACCGAGCGCAGGATCTCGCGCACGCGGGCGGCAAATTCCTCCCCGAACCCGGTCAGCCAGATCTGGCGCGGCCCGCGTTCGAACAGTGGTGCGCCCAGCCCTTCCTCCAGCTCCTTGATCTGCATCGACAAGGCCGGTTGCGAGATGGCGCAATCATCCGCCGCGCGCCCGAAATGGCCCAGCCGGGCCAGTGCATCGAAATAGCGAAGCTGCTTCAATGTCAGGTTGGTCATAAGCACACCTTATTAGCGCAATCAGAAAATCCGACTTAATCTTATCACATAAGTTTGCTAAGTCTTATTCCGCGAGGATGAGAAGCCCCCATGTCCCAACCGCGTCGCGTCACATCACCCCGATGGATCGCGGGTTCCGGTTTACCGGAACGGCAGGGGGCCATGTGTGCCGGGCCGGCGGGAAATGCCGGGGCCGGTCGATATGTTCACCGATACCGAAGTCTGACGTCCTGATGGGCGCGACGCTGCTTGACCGCGGCGAACCCTTTCGTGCCCGCACCGCCACAATCGATCCATGACAGGAGATAAGAATGGACGGGAATAATTCGGGGAGCGCTGCCAAGTGCCCTGTGCTGCATGGGATTCGTCCCAATGCCACCTTTGGCGGCCGTTCCAACCGTGACTGGTGGCCCAACCAGCTGAACCTGAAAATCCTGCACCAGAACACGGCCCTGTCCGACCCGTTCGGCGGCCGCTTCAACTATGCCGAGGCGTTCAAGGGCCTGGATTATGCTGCGCTCAAGGCCGATCTGACGGCGCTGATGACCGACAGCCAGGATTGGTGGCCCGCCGATTACGGCCATTATGGTGGCCTGTTCATCCGCATGGCCTGGCACAGCGCCGGCACCTATCGTACCTCCGACGGGCGCGGTGGCGCAGGCTCGGGTACGCAGCGTTTCGCGCCGCTGAATTCCTGGCCCGACAATGGCAACCTGGACAAGGCGCGCCGCCTGCTCTGGCCCATCAAGCAGAAATACGGCAAGTCCATTTCCTGGGCCGACCTGATGATCCTGGCCGGCAATGTCGCGCTGGAGTCGATGGGCTTCAAGACCTTCGGTTTTGGCGGCGGCCGCCCCGATGTCTGGGAGCCGGAAGAGGATATTTATTGGGGCAAGGAAGACACCTGGCTGGGCGACAAGCGCTATAGCGGGGATCGCGACCTGGAAAACCCCCTGGCGGCGGTCCAGATGGGCCTGATCTATGTGAACCCGGAGGGGCCGAACGGCAACCCGGACCCGATGGCGTCGGGCCGCGACATCCGCGAGACCTTTGCCCGCATGGCCATGAATGACGAGGAAACCGTGGCCCTGGTGGCCGGCGGCCACACGTTCGGCAAGGCGCATGGTGCCGGCGACCCCGCCCATGTTGGGCCGGAGCCGGAAGGCGCGCCGTTGGAGGCCATGGGCCTGGGCTGGCTGAACAGCCTGGGCACCGGCAAGGGCGTTCACACCATCACCAGCGGCATTGAGGGGGCCTGGACCCCCACGCCGACGCAGTGGGACAATTCCTATTTCGACACGCTGCTGGGCTATGACGAATGGGAACTGACCAAGAGCCCGGCTGGCGCCCACCAGTGGAAGCCCAAGGACCCGGCGGCGGCCACGACCGTGCCCGACGCGCATGACCCGACAAAGCGTCACGCCCCCATGATGACGACGGCGGACATGGCGCTGCGCACCGATCCGGCCTATCTGGAAATCTCCAAGCGCTTCCGCGCCAATCCGGAAGAGTTTGCGGATGCCTTCGCACGGGCTTGGTTCAAGCTGACCCACCGCGACTCGGGTCCCAAGAGCCTGTATCTGGGGCCGGAAGTGCCGGCGGAAGACCTGATCTGGCAGGACCCGATCCCCGCCGTGGATCACCCGCTGATCGATGCCGCCGACATCGCGGCGCTGAAGGGTAGCATCCTGGCATCGGGCCTGTCGGTGCCGGAACTGGTGGGGGCCGCCTGGGCCTCTGCCTCCACCTTCCGGGGATCGGACAAGCGCGGCGGGGCCAATGGTGCCCGCGTGCGTCTGGCTCCGCAAAAGGACTGGGTCGTGAACCAGCCGGCACAGCTGGCCAAGGTTCTGGGCGTGCTGGAAGGCATCCAGGCCGGGTTCAACGGCAGTGCGTCGGGCGCTAAGAAAGTGTCGCTGGCCGACCTGATCGTTCTGGCCGGCGTTGCGGCGGTGGAAAAGGCGGCGGCGGATGCCGGCCACGCTGTGACGGTGCCCTTCACGCCGGGCCGCATGGATGCCAGCCAGGATCAGACGGATGTGGACAGCTTCGCGGTGCTGGAGCCGGTCGCCGATGGTTTCCGCAACTATCTGAAAACCGAGTATTCGGTGCCGGCGGAAGAAATGCTGGTCGACAAGGCCCAGCTTCTGACCCTGACGGCCCCGGAAATGACGGTGCTGGTGGGTGGCATGCGGGCGCTAAACGCCAATACCGGCGGGGCGCAGCATGGGGTGTTCACCAAGCGTCCGGGCGTTCTGTCCAACGATTTCTTCGTCAACCTGCTGGATGCCAGCACGGTCTGGAACGCTACGGACGGCACTCAAGGCGTATTCGAAGGCCGTGACCGGACCAACGGTGCGATCAAATGGACCGCCACCCGCGTCGATCTGGTCTTCGGCTCCAACTCCCAACTGCGCGCGCTGGCCGAAGTTTATGGCAGCAGCGATGGCGAGGCCAAGTTCGTGAACGACTTCGTCGCCGCCTGGACCAAGGTGATGAATGCCGACCGGTTTGATGTGAAGTAAGCGCGGTCGGGTTAGGTTAGAAGGATGGCGGCTCCGGGATGACTGGGGCCGCCATTTGTTTTTAAAGATGTCACTCCCTCACGCCGCCAGCAGCCGTTCCACCGTGTCGCTGGTCTGGTCGTTCAGGCGGAATTGCAGGCGCAGGCGGTTACCTTCCTGCTGAATCACGCGGCCGGGCAGGGCCTGGCCGGACAGGCGCAGTTCAACCTCTGTCCCCGCCGGCACCGAGGCGCCGGTCAGCGCGCAGCCGCCCAGGCCGATATCGGCCAGGGTCACCTCGAACCGTTCGACCTTGCCGCGCGGGCCGTGGGCCGTCAGCTCGCCGCGCAGGGTGCAGGGGCGGCGTTCGAACTGGCGGCGTTCGCCGGCCTTCTGCATGGCGCAGAGGAATTCCTCTACATCGGCCCGCAGCCGCTCGGACTGTTGCGACAGGTCGCCGGCGGCGGCCAGAAGCTGGGTGGAGGCGACCTTGGTGAATTCCGCACTTTCGCGGACGGTGCCCAGGCTTTCCGTCACCTCGCGGGTGCGGTCGGCGGCCTCTGTCACGTTGCGGGCAATCTCATCGGTGGCGGCACCCTGTTCGGTGACGGCGGACGCGATGGCGCCGGAATTGCCATCGACCTCCCCGATGATGCGGGCGATGGTGGAGATGATGCCCACCGCGTGGCCGGCGGCGCCCTTCACGGCATTGACCTTTTGCTGGATCTCGTCGGTGGCCTTGGCCGTCTGGCTGGCCAGGTTCTTCACCTCTGACGCGACCACGGCGAAGCCCTTGCCGGCCTCTCCGGCGCGTGCCGCCTCGATAGTGGCATTCAGCGCCAGAAGGTTAGTCTGGGCCGCGATGGCATGGATGAAATCGACAACGGCACCGACACCATCCACAACGTTGGCCAGTTCATCCACCACGCCGCGCGCCTTGTCGGCCTCGGCCACGGCTTCCTTGGTGGTCAGGGAGGTGCGTTCGATCTGCGAGCCGATTTCGGCACTGGACGCGGCCAGTTCCTCCGTCGCGGCGGCCACGGTCTGGGCATTCTGGGTAGCGCGGTCGGCGCTCTGCCCCGCGATGCCTGTGCGGTTGGTGGTCTCGTCCGCCTGATGCGACAGGTTGCGGGCCGTCGCCTCCAACTCGGTCGAGGCGCTGGCGAAGGTGCGCAGCTGGCCGCTGACCGCCATCTGGAAGTCGCGCACCAGTTCCTCCAGCGAGGCCTGACGCCGGGCGCGGGCCTCCTGCTCGCGCTGCTGCGCCTCCTCCAGTTCGCGGTTGCGGAGCGCATTGGCCTTGAACACGCCCATGGCGCGGGCCAGTGCCCCCACCTCATCCTTCTGCTCGGCGAAGGCCACCTGCACTGTCAGGTCGCCATCGGCCAGTTGCCCCATGGACCGCGTCAGGTGGCCCAAGGGGGCGATGACATAGCGCAGGACCACGAACAGCACCGCCCCCGCCGCAATGGCGAACAGCAGGGCCGTGATGGCCAGCGTCATGATCTGTTCCTGATGGAACCTGCCGATGCGGGCCTCCAGCAAGCGCGACAGGTCGGCAGAGCCGGCGGCATAGAGCGCATCAATACGGGCCAGGGCGGCGTTAGTTGCGGCGGGGTCCAGGGCCTGTGCCTCCGCCTGGGTCACCAGGGTCTTGAACGCGGCCTGCAGGTCAGCATCCGGCTTGCTCAGGGCCTTGGCCACGCTGCCGTCGGCGCTGGCATCGATGGCAGCCTTCACCGAATTGCCCGACCCATCGGCCACGGCCTTCAGCCCGCCCAGCGAGACATAGAGATCAACCTTCTCCTCCGCACTGACGCTGCCGTCGGCGTAGAGCCTGTGCGTCAGGCTGTACATAGCGCTGGTTTGGTCCAGCAGGTCCGGCAGCTTGATCAGCGCCAGATCCATGACGTAGTAGCTGTCCAGATCGGGGTCCAGGATCAGGTTCGACTTGTCACCCACCCGCGTGATCAGGGCGCGCAGGGCCGTGCGGCCCGGACCCGTTGCCTGTCCGGCCCCAAGCGCCGTTATGGTGTCCTTCACCTGGGTAGCGGCTTCCATCCCGTCACCATACTGGCCGTCCAGCTTCTTCACCTGATCGGCCAGCGCCTTGCCATCCACGGTGCCGCCAGAGATCTCTGCCTTGGCAAGCGTCATCTGCACCTGTGCCAGCCCACGCAGGTAAAGCGTGCCTTGCTGTTCCTTCTCGGCAAAGCCGATGGCCTCACCTTGTTTTGCGACCAACGCCCAGAGCAGGAATGCCACAGGCACCAGGAACAGCAAGGACGCAAGACCCAGCTTCGGGGTTATGGGCAGATCACGCAGCATCGTCAGAACTCTCCGGATTGGCACTACTGAGGAAAGTGAACGTGGCGGTGGCGTGCCCGTTAGGTTCGGGCGGTATTTTCACAGAGTCTAACTGGGATTTGCGTGGCCCGGAATACGCGAAATGGCGAAGGGCTCTGGTGGCGCGGTGTGTTGATGCCACAGGGGAATGACATACGCCACCGTCGGCGACTCAATACATACCGTGTCTGACGCGCGCAGACGGTCGACGGTAGAAGTGAATGCTTATAAACTTGACAGTTCTTGTTCTGACGCTTCCCATACAAGCCGTGAAGACTGCTGGAATAGGAAGGATTGCAATCCACAATCTGGCCTGCCCGAGTCAGCATGATCTACAAACTCCGTCATTGTGAAAAATGGACCAGTCATAATATGTCTAGCGACCTCCTTCAGAATATCCGCATCGCCACAATACCTTTAAAGCTTAAAATTTCTGGGTTTCTGGCTGCTATAATTATTTTAGCGTTAAATATGTATGTCATTCAGAAGGGGTTGGGTGACAATAAGGAATTCTGGGTTGTTGCAGGATCGCAGTTGCTTGCCGTCCTGCTGCCCATCATTCTTATTTTGGTATTTTTGCAATTTGCCCATTCAGGTGGCGACGCGCTCATCGACCGGACACAGTCGGTGCTCGTCGACAAAATTCCGCGGGAATTCTCGAAGATCGTTGAGCACAAAGACAAAATATTTAAGCCCTATCGGTTTGAAACGGGATTTCCGCAGTCACTACTGCGGTCGTTTTCTTTCTTAGGTCGTGGCGCTTCGATAGATATGCCTCCAAGGGACCGGCCGGAGACCTGTATCGAGATATCCCACGTTAAGGGAGATTGCTTTGCGGATTATCGGCTATTGTCCGAAGGGAAAGAAATTTATTTGCGTGTGGAGTTGATCGTGAAGCGCGCAAATGTGAATATCTGCATTCCGGAGGAGCATTTTTGTAAGGTCAAGAAGCTGGTATCCTCGCTGGCTGAAGTCGGTAAGATAAATACCGACGATGAAACTGTATCTGATTTTGCCGTTCCGCTGAAAAACACGCTGGTCGGCGCAAAATCTGCCGGATACAGCATAAATCCAGCGCCAATTGAAAGGGTTTTTAACGGCAAAAGGTACTGCGCGATTGTGCTTGCCAGACAGCTTGCGCCCGACTTTCTCTGGGATCCTGCGGAGCAACTTTATTTCTGCCAGGACTTGATGTTCATGCTGCGGGCCATATTGTCAGAATGGAACTTTGAGGCCGAAACCGGCGCTGCCGTCCCTTTTGCCTGAAGCAGGCCCGGCACGATCACCGATGCCATGAGCTTTTCATGTCATAATGAATCTCTGTACAGTAAAATTGGAGAGAAAATTGAACGGAACTGTATCGTCTGGCGACGTCATGTGTAATTTGGATAACGCGCAGAACTATCTGCGTGTCCGTCTTGTAAACGTTACTGTTGACTGTAGTGTCGGTATTCACCCTTGGGAGCAGTTTCCGGAACGGCCCAACAGGCTTGTTGTCAATGTGGACATGTATTGCAAGGGCTATGCGGATGCTGGTGGCTTTGCGGGTGGTGGCATTGTCGACTATGACCCTATTCGGTCCTTCATCGTGAGCTGGAGCCAGCGTCCCCACACGCCGTACCTGGAGGCGCTGGCAGAGGCGCTTATCGTAGAATGTTTCCGTGATGCCCGCGTTGACGCCGTGTGCGTCTCTATCCTCAAGCCGGGCATCTTCAATGAGACGGCTGGCGCTGGAATCGAGATTTTCCGCAAACGCTCCTAGAGCGCGATCAGCTTAAACGGCATCATTTAGGCCGTGAATCACACGGCAAAACAAAATCCTATGGGCTGGCAGATGTTTCTAAGAACACCTGCCAGACGCTATATAGGTGCCATTGCTGACCAGGGCTGGACGAACCTGAACTTTGGTTGCCCACTGATGCGGGGAGCATTGAGCCCCTTATAGCGGTCCAAGGACCCGATGGTCCTTGCTGCTATATGAAGTTCGTCGCTCAATGAATGGACGTGCAGACCATGTTTCTCCATAAGCATCTTCAAGCTTTGGGTGGAATGGAAGCAGCAATGCCCGTTGCGGGGCGACGCATACCACCAGTCTTGATCGTCTATCTCTGTTCGTAGAAGGCTAGAGAAAATCAGTACGCCGGCATCCGAACAAGAGGCAAGGAGAGAACCGATCAACCAGTCCTGGTCGGGAATGTGCTCCATGACTTCAAACGCGGTGACGATGTCGTATGTGCCGGCCGGCAGGGTGGTGTTGCCATAATAGGGGTCGTAAACAGTGGCCAGCTTGCCCTGGCTTCGTAGCATGGTTGCAAGCGTGCCCTCCCCACCGCCGAAATCCAGCAATGTGCGGTCACCGAGAAATGAGTTCAGCCACATTGCCAGGCTGGCCGGCCTCTCATACTCAAACGGCGGGTCGCATAGGTGATAATCATCATTATATATGCGTGCAAGGAAATCGCTGTCGCTCCATGCATCAAATTCCGGATACCACGCAAAATCGCACAAACCACAGGCGTGCAGGGAAAAGGGGCCAATATTATCTGTGTATAGGCGATAACCTTCGAAATAGTCTCCGCAGGATACATTGAACTCCTTGTCGAAGATTTTTTTGGCGGGGCTCCCGCATATCGGGCACGTCCTCATACTTCCTGCTCCGCACGGGCTTCGAACATCACGTCTCGATTGCGTGGCTGTAGATGTTGTCCGCCGTCTACCGTGATTGTTCGGCCAGACATTAAAGGTGCCTCAAGGCAGTATGCGACGAGTGCCGAAATATCAGCGGGCGTGGAGCCGCGACCGAGTGGTGCAGTCGCGTGGGCTGTCTGGAAATCTTCCTCCGTCTGATCGCCGCTGGGCAGGCAAAGTCCGGGTGCAATCGCCAGAACCCTTACACGTCCTTGCCACGCCATTGCACTAAGGCGGGTGACCCCTTCAAGGGCGAGTTTGGTTGCCGTGTAACTGAAGAAATCGGGGTTAAGATTTGTTATTTTCTGATCCAGAATATTAATTATGCACCTGTCTTCCAGGCTTTCGCCCTGGTTGGCGAATGCCTGGGACAAAAGCGTGGGGGCGCGCAGGTTGACGGCAAAGGCATGATCCCAGTTTTCAGCCTTGAAGCTGTCCGCCTCATCGAATTCAAATACCGACGCGCTGTTCACCAACGCACGAATTGGCCCCAGGGCGGCCTGCGCCGTACTCACAACCTGGATGCCGACATCGGGTGATGCCAGATCGGCTTGAATCAGGACCGCCCGGCGGCCAAGTTGCTCCACTTCTTGGGCGACAGATTCTGCCTCTGAGCGGGATGTCCCGTAATGAATGGCCACATCCCATCCCGCGCGCGCCAAATACATCGTTATGGCCCGCCCAAGACGCTTGGCAGCGCCAGTAACGATCACCGTTTTTGATCTCATGGAGAGCAGCCTAAAGTCAGTGGGCGAATGGGTCGCCGTTAGCAGCGGGCCTATTGGAAGTAGCATGGCGGGCTGCTACCTCAAGTGGGGGCTTTTCTACCTGCGTTGAACTTTTCGCACCAGCCGTATGAAGGCCGCTTCTGTTGGCGCGCCTCAGAAGGAACCGGAAGCCCCAAAGCGGTCATGCGATCAGCGTGCAATGCCTTGTGGCGCCAGCAGGTTTCGCAGAACGCCCAAAAGGGCCGGCGCCGTGCGTATTATCCGCGCCCTGCGTTTTGTACCAACGTTGGTGCAAAAATGCCAAAAGCCCCTTGGAGCTTTTCCAAGAGACTTATTTTTCATCGCCTTAGCGAGAAAATGGCGGAGGGGATGAGATTCGAACTCACGATACGCTTTTGACGTATACCCGCTTTCCAGGCGAGCGCCTTCAACCACTCGGCCACCCCTCCGCACTGGATGGGCGCGGAACATAATGAGGTCGATCCGATCCCGCAAGCTTTTTAATCACCCCTGTTTCGGCATGGCGGACCGGCGTTGGGACAGCAGCTTGATCAAGGCCGTATCGTTGTGCGCTTCCAGGGTCAGCAGCGCCTGATAGGGATCGCCCGGCAGATCCAGCAGGCGGGCGAAGGCTGGTTCGGTTTTAACGCCGGCCTGTTTCAGCGCCCGGATCGCCGGGCGCAGGCTGGGGTCCAGTAGCAGGAGGCGTGCCTCTACCAGCATGTGCCGCCAGCCCATCTGCCGCCCCACCGGCACATCCTGCACGAAAATCTCGACGGGCAGACCATCCAGCGTGAAGGCCGCCACCAGGGCAGGACCGTCGCTGACGGTGATCAGGTGGCGCCTGTACCCCTGCTCCTGGCCGAATCCAGCGTCCAGCACGGGGGCGAAGCTGGTGGGGTCCGCGGCGACCAGGATGTCGAGGTCGGAGCCATCAATGGCGATGTCGATGGGGAAGGTTCCGGCAAGCGCACTGTCGGCGCCTTCCAGCCGGTTGAACGGCTGGTGCCGTGACAGGGTGGCGAAGGCCCGGCGTTGATCCTCACTGCCGTGCGCCAGGAAGGACCAGTCGCGGAAATCGGGCAGCCCGTCAGTCATGGCGAGCCGGCTTGATCCGTTCGCCGAAAATGGCCGTGCCGACGCGCACGAAACTGGCGCCCAGGCGCACCGCCAACTCGTAATCCCCGCTCATGCCCATCGACACTTCGCGAAGCCCGTGGCGTTGGGCCAGATCGGAGAGCAGGGTGAAGAAGGGGGCGGGTTCCTGATCGGCGGGCGGGATGCACATCAGGCCGTCGATGGTCAGGGCATAGGTATCGCGGCATTCATCCAGGAAGGCGGCCAGGTCAGCAGGCACGATTCCGGCTTTCTGTGGCTCCGCCCCCACATTCACCTCCACGAACAGACGAGGCAGTCGGCCCTGTTTGCGCCCTTCCTCGGCCAGGGCGGCGGCCAGTTTGGGGCGGTCCAGCGTTTGGATCACATCGAACAGAGCCACGGCTTCCTTAACCTTGTTGGTCTGTAACGGGCCGATCAGGTGCAATTCTATATCGGGGTAGCGTTCGCGGGCGGATGGAAACTTGGCCTTCGCCTCCTGCACCCGGTTCTCCCCGAACAGGCGGTGGCCGGCGGCCAGTGCTGCTTCCAGCTTTTCCACGGGCTGCACCTTGGACACCGCAATCAGGCGGGCCGCACCGGCGGGGCGCCCGGCCTCAATGGCGGCTTTGTCGATGCGGGCCTTGATCTCGGCCAGGTTGGCGGCCACATCGTTGGCGGGATCGGTCATGGTTGGCTTCTCGTGCAATTACCGGGGCAGGTGGGCCATCGGCCTTGTTTTCGCCCCATCACGCACGTAAAGCCCTTCCTGTCCGCCCCGTCAATCCTGCCCGTCAATCCTGTGGCCGCGCGCCATCGCCGATATGGATGTGATCTTGCCCCGCCTGTCCCGCGCCATTCGCACCGCCGCCGTCAGCTTGCTGGCCGCGTTTCCCGCTGCCGGTGAAACGGTGGAGTTCACGGGGCGCGGCGTGGGGCAGGGGGCCGTCGTTCGCACGGGCGAGGGGCATGACATTTTCGGCGCCTATGCCGCGACCGGGGAGGGGACGGTCACCACCGATAGCGGGCTTGGCCTGTCGCTGACCGCCACGGTGGGGTCGGGCGATTATCAGAAAAGCCTGGACCGGCCCGGACGCAACGACCAGCTGACGGTGAGTGAGGTCTTTCTGACCGTCAATTCTGCCTGGGGCCGGCTGCGCGTGGGGGATGAGGATGGGGCGGCCAAGCGGGCCGTCGATCTGCTGCCGCTGCTGGCGGGCGGTCAGATGGATGGGCTGTGGACCGGGATCGCCGGCACGGCCCCGCCCATCGACCATCTGGGCCGCGACAGTGATGATGCCACCAAGCTGCTGTATGAGACGCCGCGCGTCATGGGCCTGCGCCTGGGCCTGTCCTATGCGCCCAAGCGTGACAGTCTGGTGGAAGATATCGCCAAACAAACGCCGGGCCGGCTGGATCGTGATCTCTGGGAGATCGGCCTGAATTACCAGGGCGATATCGACGCGGTTTCCTATGAACTGGCTGCCGGCTATGTGACCGCCGACAGCCGCAACCCCCTGCTGGGCGATACGCAGAGCCTGAAATTGGCCGCATTGGCGCTCTATGGCGGGTTTTCGGGCAGCGTCATCTATGTGGATGACGGCGATAGTGGCCGGTTGAAGGGTGATGACGCCACCAGCACCACCCTGATGGCGTCTTATGAGAACGGCCCCTATGGCGCGGCGCTGTGGTGGCAGGGCGTCAGTCAGGATATCAGCCAGGATTATGATGCCTATGGCGCCGGCCTGTCCTGGCGCATCCTGGATGAAACCAGCCTCAGCCTCGATACGGTCCGTTATGAGGGCGGACGCCGGGGTTGGGTGGGGACGCTAGGGGTTGAGGCGCGGTTTTAACTCACCTCCCTACCGAAACCCCTTCCCTTCCATGTGAAATTCGCCCATCTACCGCGCTTGACCGGCAGGTGCCCGCCGGTCAAAAGTCGCGCTCCACCTATTTCCAACTCCTATCAGGGGAAAAGCCATGTCGTCGGCTGAAGTGCCCGTTTCCAGCGCCCAGGTTGCCATTACGCTGCCCGATGGCAGCGTGCGGACCTATGCGCAGGGCACTACCGGGGCCGACGTGGCCGCCTCCATCGCTAAGTCGCTCGCCAAGGCCGCCCTGGCCGTGAAGATCGACGGCGTTGTCCGTGACCTGGCCCTGCCGCTGCAGGCCGATTGCAATCTGGCGATCATCACGGACAAGAACGAGGCCGACGCGCTGGACCTGATCCGGCACGATGCCGCGCACATCATGGCCGAGGCGGTGCAGGAGCTGTATCCCGGCACGCAGGTGACGATCGGCCCCGCCATCGCCACGGGCTTCTATTACGACTTCGCGCGCGACACGCCGTTCACGCCCGACGATCTGGTGAAGATCGAAAAGCGCATGCACGAGATCGTGGACGAGAACCGCCCCTTCACGCGTGAGGAATGGGACCGGACCGAAGCCATCGAGCATTTCAAGTCCATCGGTGAGAAGTACAAGGCCCAGATCATCGAGGATCTGCCGGCGTCCGAAACCATCACCATCTATCGTCAGGGCAAGTGGTACGATCTGTGCCGCGGGCCCCACCTGCCCAGCACGTCCCGTGTCGGCCATGCCTTCAAGCTGATGAAGGTGGCCGGTGCCTATTGGCGCGGCGATGCCAAGAACGCCATGTTGCAGCGTATCTATGGCACCGCCTGGCGTACCGAAAAGGAACTGGCCGATCACCTGCACCAGATCGAAGAAGCAGAGAAGCGCGACCATCGCAAGCTGGGCCGCGAAATGGACCTGTTCCATGTGCAGGAAGAGGCGACGGGGTCGGTGTTCTGGCACCCCAAGGGCTGGGCGCTCTACCGGAGCCTTGAAAACTACATCCGCGCCAAGCTGGTCACCGCCAACTATGTCGAGGTGCGCACGCCGCAGCTTTATGATTCGAGCCTGTTCAAGGCGTCGGGTCACTGGGACCTGTATGGCGACAACATGTTCAAGGTCCGGGAATCGGTGTCCGAGGACGGGGTGGAGAAATATCTGGGCGTTAAGCCCATGAACTGCCCCGCCCATGTGCAGATTTTCCGCCAGGGCCTGAAGAGTTATCGCGACCTGCCGCTGCGCATGGCCGAGTTTGGCAATTGCCACCGCAATGAGCCGTCGGGCGCCCTGCACGGTATCTTGCGCGTGCGCAATTTCACCCAGGATGACGCGCATATCTTCTGTACCGAGGATCAGGTCGGCAGCGAGGCGAAGGAATATTTCGCGTTGCAGCTGGGCGTCTATAAGGACCTGGGCTTCGACAAGATCGCGGTCAAGCTGGCCCTGCGCCCCGACAATCGTCTGGGGGACGATGCCACCTGGGACAAGGCCGAGGAAAGCCTGCGTGTGGCCCTGCGCGCCAACGGTTTGGAGTTCGAGGAGTTGCCCGGTGAGGGCGCGTTCTATGGCCCCAAGGTAGAGTTCCACCTAACCGACGCCATCGGCCGTTCCTGGCAGTGTGGTACCCTGCAGCTGGATTTCCAGCTGCCAGAGCGTCTGGATGCCTCTTATATCGGGCAGGATGGGGCCAAGCATCGCCCCGTCATGCTGCACCGGGCCATCCTGGGCAGCCTTGAACGTTTCATCGGCATGATGATCGAACATTATGCCGGCAAGTTCCCGCTGTGGCTGGCCCCCACCCAGGTGACCGTGGCCACCATCGTGTCGGACGCGGACGCCTATGCCGAACAGGTGGCGGCCAAGCTACGCCGGGCCGGCCTGCGGGTAGAACTGGACATCCGAAACGAGAAGATCAACCTGAAGGTCCGCGAACATTCGCTCCAGAAGGTGCCGGTCATGCTGGTGGTTGGTGCGCGTGAGGCGGAGCAGGGGACGGTCGCCGTGCGCCGTCTTGGCTCCAATGCGCAGGAAATCCTTGCCCTTGACGCTGCCATTGCTAATCTGTCGGAAGAGGCGCGTCCGCCCGCGGATACCGCCTCGACCGATTCTGCGTTCTAAAACTACCTCGAACCCCGTATAATAACGGATCGCCGCTCGCCCGCGCGCCAAAGCTGCCGCCGGGCGGCGGTCCCAGGAAAACAGGAGAAGTTTCCATAGCCAGGCCTACCTCCCAAGACCGCGAACCCCAACGCGACGGTCCCCGCATCAATCGCGAAATCAATGTCCGCTCCGTGCGTCTGGTTGACGCCGAGGGCGAGATGGTTGGTGTCGTCAGCCTGCGCGATGCCTTGATTGCTGCCGAGGACGCTGGCCTCGACCTTGTCGAGGTCAGCCCCAACGCCGATCCGCCTGTCTGCAAGATCCTCGACTATGGCAAGTACAAGTACGAGGCGCAGAAGAAGGCCAACGAGGCCCGCAAGAAGCAGAAGATCATCGAGGTTAAGGAAATCAAGCTGCGTCCGAATATCGACGAGCATGATTACGAGATCAAGATGAAGGCCATGCGCCGCTTCCTGGAAGAAGGCGACAAGGTCAAGGTAACCATGCGCTTCCGTGGCCGTGAAATGGCTCACCAGGATATCGGTATGGCCGTTCTGGTGAAGGTGCGCGAGGCACTGGACGATCTGGGAAAGGTCGAACAGATGCCGAAGCTGGAAGGCAAGCAGATGATCATGGTTCTGGCGCCGCGCTGACCGGCTGCCCCCGATGATCAAAAGAAAAGGCCGCATCCCAGGGGATGCGGCCTTTTCTTTTGGGTGCTCCCCCTGAGAACCGGTTATCTGACGATGTCAGTGCGGACTTCTTTTGATTGCGAGCGCGTTTTCTTCGTCATCCCGGCGAAAGCTGTGACCCAGCATGAGACGTGGTTAGCGCTGATATGGCTCATATCGCGGCGGACGCCGCTCTACGCGGGGTCCCCGCCGGCTTTGGTGGTGCTTCCAGTCAACGTAAACCGGATCTAGTGCGCTGCTGGCTTCTCCGGCGCGACATAGCGGAAGCTGATGCTCTTGGCCTGGGTGCCTTGGTTCTCGGGCCGGCGCGACTCGAATTTCGTGGACTGGTTGGGGAACAGGCGGCGCACGGGTGGCACGATGCGCCAAGCGTACAGTTCCTTACCGTCCTCCCCGACGGCGACGGCCTGGATATCGGGCACATCGCGCTGACTGTCGGACTTGTTGGCGATCTCTCCCGATACGAACAGCATGTTGATGCCTTCGATGTCGCGGATTTCAACCTTGGTGGTCTTGGGATCGCCCGGTTCCGACAGGCCCGTGCCCGGCAGTTCGGCCAGCCCCGCCATTTCATAGAGCGGGAAGGCGGCGGGCCAGGCCTGGATGACCATGTCCTTGCCATAGAACAGCCCGGCCCCGATGCCGCCCACGGCCAGTACCAGCCCGGCCCAGGCCGCCATCGCGGCCCGCCGGGCCTTGGATTGGCCGGGCAGGGCCGGCAGGTTGCTACCCTTCGGGATGGGGCGTGGCCTGAAGGGCCGGGCCAGCCCCATATCATCGGCGTCGGCGTCGAATCGCTTGGAATCGAATCCATCGCTGTCGCCATCCCCGCCCAGATTCCCGAATCCAGCCAGATCATCGCCCGGCGGATCATCGAACAGGTTGCCGCGTGGCTCCTCCATGGGAGGCGGCGGAGGTGGCGGAGGTGGGGGGGGAGAGACGGCGTTGCGGGCCGCAGGGCGGCTTGCTGGCGCACTGCCGCCGCCGCCGGCACCGGGCCGTTCCACGACGGCCAGAGGGGCTTTTGTCGACGCTGCCGGGCGTTGTGCGGCGGGCGCGCGCTGTGCAGGTGCCGGGGCTGCTGCGGACCGGGAAGGCGGCGGCGGCGCCACCGCCATGTTCGGCTCAGCGAACCAGACGTTCCCGCACTGGCCGCATTTCACCTTGCGGCCCGCACCCAGAAGACGCCCGTCGAGCATGAAACGTTTTGCGCAGGACGGACAGGACAGGATCATCGGGTCGGGGCGCCGGGGTACGGGGTGGATCGGAAATTGGAAGGCGAACGGCGATGCCGTCCGCGCCAATCCCTTATAGGCGGGCGCGGGCATCCTGTGCAAGGACGGGGCGGAAAGAAGCGCTACCTCCGTCGGACGGGGTCTGCCGGCTTTACCTTGCCGTCCGCCCATGCCATTCCTGTCGCTGACCGACGGGCCGGGATGAACGGCCCCCCACAGCCGGAACAGGGACCGATGCGCCGCCGCGCCCATTTCGACATACCGCTGAGTCAGGACGCGACGGGGCGTTTCCTGCCCTGGATCATCGCCCTGATGGTCTATCTGGCGGCGCTGGCCCTGGCCGTGTCGCTGATTCTGTCGGGTCTGGCGCGGCGCTGGGACAGCGAACTGACGGCGGGCATGACGGTACAGGTGGCACCCACCGGCACCGCCAATGCTCGCGAACTGGATGAACGCGTGCGCAAGGTGATGGACGCCCTGTCGGCCAGCGCCTTTGTCGCGACGGCCAGCCGCCTGTCGGACGCCGATGCCCGCGCCCTGATCGAACCTTGGCTGGGCGAAGGGGCGCTGGTTTCGGAACTGCCGCTGCCGGTGCTGATCGATGTGCGTCTGGCCGACGGGGCCAATGTCGCCGACCTTTCCGAACAGCTGAACCGCGCCGCGCCTTTTGTGACGGTGGAGGACCCGGCCCGCTGGCTGGGTGACCTGCGCCGACTGGCGCGGACCGTTCAGGCCGTGTCTGTCGGCATCATCGCGCTCATCGGCGGGGCGGGCGTCATCTCCATTATCTTTGCCGCATCCTCCGGATTCGCGGTGCATCGGCAGGAGGTGGAGCTGCTGCATGTCATGGGCGCCACCGACGGCTATGTCGCGGGCCAGTTCCAGACGCATATGCTGCGTCAGGCCTTGCTGGGCGGCGGTGTCGGCTTCCTGCTGGCGCTGGCCACGCTCTGGGGCCTTGAACAGGCGGGGCAGGGGCTGGGCGCGTCGCTGCTGCCCGACATGGCCCTGTCGCTGCGGGATTGGGCGTGGCTGCCTGTTGTGCCGGTGGTGGCGGCGCTGTTGGCGGCCCTGACGGCACGGCTGACTGTCATGCGGGCGCTGGGGCGTCTGCCGTGAGCGGACATCCGGCTTCCCGGCAGTTGCGCAGGCTTGTGCTGCTGGTCACCCTTCTGGCGGGGACCTGGGCCGGTGGCCTGTTCCTGTTTGCGGCATCGCTGCCGCGTCAGGCGCCCGAGGACGATGTCCGCACCGATGGCATCGTGGTGCTGACCGGTGGCAGCGAGCGGCTGTCGGTCGGGTTTGACCTTCTGCGCGCTGGCCGTGCCCGCAAACTCTTCATCTCCGGCGTCTATCGCGGCGTGGATGTGCGCGAATTGCTGGCCATCTCCTCCAAGTCGGGAAACGACCTGGAATGCTGCGTGCAGCTTGGCTATGACGCCGACGATACCGAAGGCAATGCGGTGGAAACCGCGCGCTGGATGGAAGAGGAAGGTTTCACCAGCCTGCGGGTGGTGACGGCCAATTACCATATGCCGCGCAGCCTGGTGGAATTCCGCCGCGCCCTGCCCGGTGTCACCCTGGTCCCCCATCCCGTGACACCGCAGAAGGTGCGCCTGGACGGGTGGTGGAGCTGGCCCGGCACGGCAGAGCTGATTATCGGGGAATATAACAAATATCTGCTGGCCGTGGTCCGCGCGGCCCTGACGGCCCCGCGCCCGGCGGTCTGACCCTACGGCACCGGCTATGGACAGGGCGGGGTCCTTCCGGTTAAGTGCAGGCGCCCGCCGATCTTCCGGACCAGATGCGCATGATTTTCCTCCGCTCTCTGCTGTTCAACATCCTGTTCTTTGCCTGGACGGCGGTTTACTGCACCTCGATCTTCTGGACGCTGCTGTTCCCCCGGCCGGTCCTGATCGCGGCCATCCGCTTCTACATGCGCAGCCTTTCCTTCCTGGAACGCCATGTCATCGGCCTTCACTATGACGTGAAGGGGGTCGAGCACCTGCCCAGGGATGGCGCCTATCTGGTGGGTGCCAAACATCAGTCGATGTGGGAGACCATGAAGCTCCACCTGCTTTTCCGCGATCCCGCGATCGTGCTGAAGCATGAGCTGATCCATATCCCGCTTTGGGGCTGGTACGCGTGGCGGGCCCGCATGATCCCCGTGAAGCGCGGCAAGCGCGGGGCGGCCATCGCCTCCCTGGTGCGTGGCGCCAAAGAGATGAAGGAGATGGGGCGGGAGATTGTGATCTTCCCGCAAGGCACCCGTGTGGCCGTGGGCGAGTACCGCCCCTATAAGGTTGGCATTTCGGTCCTGTACGACGAACTCAAGGTGCCGCTGGTGCCCATGGCTGTGAATTCCGGCGTCTTTTGGGGTCGCAAGACCTTCCTGAAACGGCCGGGTCGTATCACCATCGAATTCCTACCCCCGATCCCGCCGGGCCTGCCCCGGGATGTGGCCCTGTTCGAACTGGAGGCGCGGCTGGAAAGCGCCAGCAACCGGCTGGCCGTTGCTGTCGGGGGCGCTGCCACGCTGAACCCGCGCACCGCCGATCCTGGCAATGCCGGGGCGGTCCCGGTTGATGTCGAAGGCTGAAACGACAACGCCCCGCAGATGCGGGGCGTTTTGCATTTCAGATGGCGTTTGCCTGTGATCAGCCGCGGCTCTTGAAACTGCGCAGCTGGCTGTTCAACTGCATGGCCAGCGTGCTCATCCGGCTGGTCGCTTCGTTATAGCGGGCGGTGATTTCCGGGGTGAAATTGCCCTTCGCCTCCGCCTCCAGGCAGGACAGAAATTCCTGCGTCTCCACGATATAGGCCTTCACGGCATCCTGGGCCTGGTTCATCTCGGTCGGCGCAGCGGTGGCACCATCGGGCACGGTGGGGGCGTTGTTGATGGCGCAGGCGGCAAAGGCGGGTGCCGGCAGCAGTGCCAGGGAGGCCAGCAGCAGGGCGGAACGGGTCTTGGTCAGCATAAGGCGGCCTCCTCTTTCATGTGGCGTCGCAACATGTCTTCCGGTCTGTCGTGTAAAGACGATGCCATATTGAGGAGGAAACGCAACAGTTTGAGCTTTTACTTTTGTGCATTGCAACCAACATAAGCTATGCACGAACAACTGTCACAATTATGTATATTTTGTACTCGGAAGGCATCGATATCATTAGATAATTACCCCGCATTCGAGATAATTCCCGGCTGCCCATTTTCTGAACATTTATGAGCCTTTCGGCGACGCAGACCGCACAAATTCGCGGCCCACATCTGTCGATACCACCCCTTCCGCAGTGCGGTATGAGCGCTTATGTCTGCGGCCAGGGGCGAGACATCAGAAATTACAGGAATACCCATCGTGAAGACCAAACTGTTGATGGCGGTTGCCGCCATGCTGCTCGCCGCCACTGGTGCCGCCCGTGCCGAAGATGGTCCCTATGTCGCTGCTTCCGTCGGTGCCTTTGTCGGCAATGACTATACGCATGCGAAGACCTGGAAGACCGCCAAGGGCAACGCTGACAAGAAATACGCCAGCACCATCGCCGCCGGTTACCGGCTGGACGATTTCCGCTTCGAACTGGAAGGCGGCTTTGGTCGTCTGGCCGATATCACGGGGACCAAGTCCGCAACCGTGACCCAGCCCAATGGCGATCTGTCCATGTGGACGGCGCTGGCCGGCGCCTATTACGACATTCCCGTCACCAAGAAGTACCAGCCCTATGTCGGTCTGGGCGGTGGTGTTGCCGACCTGAAGAATGACAGCAGCCTGCTGGTCGTCAAGGAAGGCACCCACGGCGCGCTGTTCGCCGAGGCTGGCCTGAACATGGTGGTCTGGGATGGTCTGACCGTTGCTCCCGGCTATCGCTACCTGTGGGTGGATGCCAAGGGTGGTGGGTCCGATTATGTCACCAGCCACATCGTGAAGCTGACGGCCCGCGCCAGCTTCTGATGAAGTAAAGCCTGCCCCCCAGGGTGGTGAAAGCCACCCCGGGGGGCAGGGATGCAAGCCCCTGTGGTGATTCCCCTTTTCACGCGGGCCGTTCGGGTCTATATACCCATCATCTTTATCCCATACGGACCGGCCAGCGACCTTCGTTGGCAG
This sequence comes from Niveispirillum sp., assembly GCF_052437035.1. Taxonomy (NCBI): domain Bacteria; kingdom Pseudomonadati; phylum Pseudomonadota; class Alphaproteobacteria; order Rhodospirillales; family Azospirillaceae; genus Niveispirillum; species Niveispirillum sp. Next base: position 170,567 of record NZ_JBQVOH010000004.1, on the reverse strand, counting down.
GCTGGTCTGCTTTGCGGGTGGGCCTTTGGCCCGCCTTTTTGTTTATCTGGGCTCCGCTTATCCGGCATCGCGCCGGGCGGCGGGTGGAGTTGGAACGCGAATGGACGTGCTGGAACGCATCGGTGGCATCATCACCCCCTCGGTCGAGGCCATGGGGTATGAGATCGTGCGCCTGCAGATTTCCGGTGGTGAGCGCCCGACCTTGCAGATCATGGCTGATCGCACCGATGGCGGGGCCATGACGGTGGAGGATTGCGCCGACATCAGCCACGCCGTTTCCGCCCTGCTGGACGTGGAAGACCCGATCACATCGGCCTATACGCTGGAAGTATCCAGCCCTGGCATCGACCGACCGTTGACCCGCCTGAAGGATTTCGAGCGGTTCAAGGGTCTGGAGGCTCGTATTGAGACCCAGATGCCGATGGATGGGCGCAAGCGCTTCCGCGGCACGCTTTACGGTGTCGAAGGCGAGAATGTGCTGATCGCCCTGGACGCGAAGACCTCTCAGCCGCCCAAGCGCAAGCCGGGCGCGAAGGTTTCGGCCAAGGCGAAGCCGGTGGAAATTGATCCGGGTCTGGTGGAAGTGGCGGAGATCCCCTTCGCCGAGATCGCCAAGGCCCGGCTGGAACTGACCGATGAGTTGCTGAGCATGGCGGCTTCCGAACAGGGGCTGGCTGCTGGCACCGAGGGCGGGCAGATGGATGTGGACGACACGGCCAAGCCGGTGAAGCGTCCCAAGGCCGAGAAGGCGTCCAAGAAGAAGGGTCCGGGGCGTTTCGCCCGTCCGGACCAGGATGAACAGGATATTGTGACCACCGATGGCCCTTCCGACGCCGATGCCGGCGCCGGGACGGTCTGACGATCAGGATAGAAGGCAGGGTTCGCCAGGATGGAACTGCTTCAAGTAGCCGACGCGGTCGCCCGCGAGAAGAATATCGACAAGGAGCATGTGCTCGAAGCCATGGAGGAGGCCATCAAGAAGGCTGGCCGCTCCAAATATGGGCACGAGCACGACATCCGCGCCCGGATCGACCGCAAGACGGGCGATATCCAGCTCACCCGCCACATGGAAGTGGTGGAAGAGGTGGAGAATGAGGCCGTGCAGGTGACGCTGGCCAAGGCGCGCCGCAAGAGCCCGAAGGCGCAGCTTGGCGATTTCATTGTCGACCCGCTGCCGCCCATCGATTTCGGCCGCATCGCCGCCCAGACCGCCAAGCAGGTCATCGTGCAGAAGGTGCGCGAGGCCGAGCGCGAGCGTCAGTATAATGAATATATCGACCGCAAGGGCGAGATCGTGAACGGTCTGGTCAAGCGCGTCGAATATGGCAATGTCACCGTCGATCTGGGCCGCGCGGAAGCCGTGCTGCGCCGCGATGAGTGCCTGCCGCGCGAGCATTTCAAGACCGGCGACCGCGTCCGCGCCTACATCTATGATGTGCGCAAGGAACCGCGCGGCCCGCAGATCTTCCTGTCGCGTACCCATCCGATGTTCATGGCCGGCCTGTTCAAGGCTGAAGTGCCCGAGATTTATGACGGCATCATCGAGATCAAGTCGGTGGCCCGTGATCCGGGCAGCCGCGCCAAGATCGCCGTCATCTCCAAGGACAGCTCCATCGACCCCGTCGGTGCCTGCGTCGGTATGCGCGGTTCCCGCGTTCAGGCCGTGGTGGGCGAGCTGCAGGGCGAGAAGATCGACATCATCCCCTGGAAGCCCGATCCGGCCACCTTCGTCGTGAACGCACTGGCCCCGGCCGAAGTGGCCAAGGTCGTGCTGGATGATGAAGGCAACAAGATCGAGGTCGTGGTGCCCGATGACCAGCTGTCGCTGGCCATTGGTCGCCGTGGTCAGAATGTCCGTCTGGCGTCGCAGCTGACGGGCTGGACCATCGACATCATGACCGAGGCCGAAGAGCGCGAGCGCCGCCAGACGGAGTTCTCGTCGCGGTCGGCCCTGTTCATGGAGGCCCTGGACGTCGACGACATGATCGCCCATCTGCTGGTGAACGAAGGCTTCACCTCGGTTGAGGAAATCGCCTTTGTCGACCTGGACGAACTGACCCGGATCGAGGCGTTTGACGAGGATGTGGCCGCCGAGCTGCAGAATCGCGCCGTCACCTTCCTGGAACAGCAGAACGAGATCCTGGAAACCAAGCGCCGCGAACTGGGCGTGGAAGATGATGTCGCCAATATCGAGGCGCTGTCGCCGGCCATGCTGGTCAAGCTGGGTGAAAAGGGTGTCAAGACGCTGGACGATCTGGCCGATCTGGCCGGTGACGAGCTTTTGGACATCATCGGCAAGGATGCGATGACGCTGGACGAAGCCAATGAGGTGATCATGGCCGCCCGTGCGCATTGGTTCGCCGACGAGGAAGGGGCGGAAGGCTGAGGCCTTCCGATCCGTTTGAGTTTTGAGTGATTTGGGAATGCAAGGCATGAGCAGCGGCACAGATACGACGCCCGGCTATCCGCCGGAACTCGACGCCGAGGCCCAAGCCGATGAACCCGAAGCCGTGGCGGGCCGCAAAAGCCCGCTGCGCCGCTGCATCGCCAGCGGAAAGGTCCAGGACAAGGCGGGCATGATCCGCTTCGTTGTGGGGCCGTCGCTTCAGGTGGTTCCCGATGTGGACGAAACCCTGCCCGGCCGTGGGCTTTGGTTGACGGCTGAGGTGGGATTGGTTGAAAAGGCCCTGAATAAGAGTCTTTTTGCCAAGGCTGCGCGCCAGGGCGTGAAGCCCGTGCCGGACCTGTTGGTGCTGACGCGCCGGCTGATCCGCCGTCGGGCCCTCGGTCTGATTGGTCTTGCCCGTAAGGGCGGGGGTGCCATCGCGGGTTTCGAGAAGGTACAGGCTGCATTGCGTTCCGGTTTCATAGGCCGGGCGGGCGGTGCGGGCCAAAAGAGTGTAGGGTTGTGGTTAGAGGCATGTGACGGGTCCGACGATGGTCGGACCAAGCTGCATGCCTTGGCACAGGCGCTGGGTGTGCCGCTGGTCGATGCCTTCGACCGGTCGGAACTGGGGGCTGCTCTGGGCCGGGAAGAGGCGGTGCATGCGGTGATGGCGGCGGGTCCGTTGGCACAGCAGGTCCGCCGCGAGGTTGCACGGCTTTCCGCCCTTGGCGGAACGGCCGCCTGAGTCATTGGGCGGATGTGTTAGGTTTCAACGGCTTACTGTCGGATTAGGGATGAGCGATACCAACGACCAAAACCGCGACAAAAAGGTGCTGACCCTGGGTGGTCGCCCGACGCTTGGACTGGGCGGGGCCAATAAGCCGAAGCAGGCGGCCCCTGCACAGCCCGCAGCGGCAGGCGGCGGCGCAGGCGCGTCCGGCACCGTGCGCCAGAGCTTCTCGCATGGACGCGGCAAGGAAGTGGCGGTCGAGGTCAAGCGCAAGAAGACCTTCGAGAAGGGTGCCATTCCCGGCGTCGCCGATGGTGGTGCCGCTGCCCGGCGCGCTGCTGAGGGTGCGGCCGGTGGCCGCGGGCCCCAGCCGCGCGGCAATGCTCCCCGGCAGTTGAGCGACGCCGAACGTGAGGCGCGCATCCGCGCCCTGCGTTCCGCCGCCGAGGCCGAGGGCGAGCGCGTCATTCAGGAAGCTGCCGAGGCCGAGGCCCGCGCCATCGCCGAAGCGGAAGCGGCTGTCGCCGCCGAAGCTGCGGCACGGGCCCGCGCCGAAGCCATTGCCCGTGCAGAGGCCGACGCCGCTGCCCGCGCGTCGGAGCCGATGGACGAGGACACGGTTCGCCGTCGCGAACTGGAAGAGCTGCGCGCCATCCAGGAGGCCGAGAAGGCCGCCGCCGCCGAGGCCGAGCGCCGCCGCAAGGATGCGGAGGACGCTCGCAAGGCCGAAGCCGCCAGCCGTACGGAAACCAGCCGGTCGCGTCACGCTGCCCCGGCTGCATCGGATGATGACCGTTCGGCACGCCCGGCCGGCAATCGTCCCGCCAACACCACGCAGGAACAGCCTGCCGCTCGTCCGCCTTTGGGTGTGACGCCGCGTCCCGGCGATTTCGAGGACGAAGATGGTCCTCGCCGTGCCAAGGTGGCCGGCGGTCCCGGCAAGGCGCCTGCCAAGGTGCCCGCGGCCCCCGTCAAGGCCAAGGTCGACGACAAGCGTCGCGGCGGCAAGATGACCATCTCGCAGGCCCTGTCGGACGAGGAAGGCCGTCGTGGTCGTTCCATGGCCGCTGCCAAGCGTGCCCGTGAGCGTGAGCGTCTGCGCCAGTTTGGCCGTCAGGAGACCCAGAAGGTCACCCGCGACGTCATCATCCCCGAAGTCATCACCGTCGGCGATCTCGCCAACCGTATGGCCGAGCGCGGTGCCGATGTTGTGAAGTCGCTGATGCGCATGGGCGTGATGGCCACCATCACCCAGACCATCGATGCCGATACGGCTGAACTGGTCGTGCAGGAGCTGGGTCACCGTCCGGTTCGCGTTGCCGAAAGCGACGTGGAAATCGGCGTGATGGGCAACGAGGATGTGGCCGAGGATCTGGTGTCCCGTCCGCCCGTCGTCACCGTCATGGGTCACGTCGACCATGGCAAGACCTCGCTGCTGGACGCGCTGCGCAAGACCGACGTTGCTGGCCGCGAGGCCGGTGGCATCACGCAGCATATCGGTGCCTATCAGGTGCAGCTGAAGTCCGGGTCGAAGATCACCTTCATCGACACGCCGGGTCACGCCGCCTTTACCGAGATGCGTGCCCGTGGCGCCAACGTCACCGACGTTGTGGTGCTGGTCGTGGCCGCCGATGACGGCGTCATGCCGCAGACGATCGAAGCCATCCGCCACGCCAAGGCGGCGGGTGTGCCGATCATCGTCGCCATCAACAAGTGCGACCTGCCCTCGGCCAAGCCGGACCGCGTCCGCCAGGAACTGCTCCAGCATGAGCTGGTCGTGGAAGGCATGGGCGGCGACGTCCTGGACGTGGAAGTGTCGGCCAAGGCCGGCATCAACCTGGACAAGCTGGAAGAAGCCATCCTGCTGCAGGCCGAAATCCTGGAGCTGAAGGCCAACCCGCGTCGCACCGCCGATGGCGTTGTGGTCGAGGCCAAGCTGGACAAGGGCCGTGGTCCGGTTGCCACCGTGCTGGTGAAGCGCGGTACCGTGAAGGTCGGCGATATCGTGGTTGCCGGTTCCGAATGGGGCCGTGTCCGCGCGCTGGTTAACGATCGCGGCATCAATGTCCCCGACGCCCCGCCGGCCATGCCGGTTGAGGTGCTGGGCCTGGGCGGCGTGCCGCTGGCCGGTGAAGAGATGGTCGTGGTCGACAGCGAAAGCCGCGCCCGCGAAATCACCGAGTACCGCGCCCGTAAGAAGCGCGAAGCCGAGAGCGCCAAGTCCGGTCGTGGTTCGCTGGAACAGATGTTCAAGCAGATCCAGGCGGGCGAAGCCAAGGAACTGCCCATCGTCATCAAGGGCGACGTGCAGGGTTCGGTCGAAGCCATCTCCGGCGCGCTGGAGAAGCTGACGGCGGAGCATACCGAGGTGAAGGTGCGCGTGCTGACGTCCGGTGTGGGCGCCATCACGGAAAGCGACATCACGCTGGCCAACGCGTCCAAGGGTCTGGTTGTCGGCTTCAATGTCCGCGCCAATCCGCAGGCCCGCGACATGGCCAAGCGCGACGGCGTGGAAATCCGCTACTACTCGATCATCTACAACATCATCGATGATGTTAAGCAGATGCTGACCGGCATGCTGTCGCCGACGCTGCGGGAGAAGTTCCTGGGCAACGCGCACATCCTGCAGGTCTTCAACATCACCAAGGTCGGCAAGGTTGCGGGCTGCCGTGTGTCGGAAGGTATCGTCAAGCGCGGTGCCAAGGTCCGCCTGCTGCGCGACAATGTCGTGATCCACGAGGGTACACTGAAGACCCTGAAGCGCATGAAGGACGAAGTCCGCGAAGTGCGCGAAGGGTTCGAATGCGGTATGGCCTTCGAAAACTACGACGACATCCGCGAAGGCGATACGATCGAAGCCTTCGAGATGGAAGAAATCGCCCGCGCCCTGTAATCGGGTCTTGGGTGATGTGATAAAGGCCGGTGCCAGCGATGGTGCCGGCCTTTTTCTTTTCCGAACTTGCCCTCACCCTCCCACTGGCTGGCCTTGATGGGAACATAAGGGCAAGCACGAGGCAAAACCTGATCTCCATCTTCTGCTGGCCTTTCCCTGTTTCACAGCGTTTCATAGGAAACGTGGAAGGAAAAGCCGCGACCCGCGCGGCGTCTGGGAGATCATAAATGCCCAAACTTGCCCAAAATCTGATCTGGATCGTCATCGGTGTCTTCGGTGCCGCTTGCCTGGGCGGGATCGCCCTGCACCGGGGGGAGACGATCAATGCCCTGTGGTTCATCGCGGCGGCCTTTGGCATCTATGCCGTCGCCTACCGGCTTTATGCCGGCTGGATCGTCACCCGTGTGCTGGTAGCCGATCCCAGCCGGGCGACGCCAGCCCTGCGTATCAATGATGGGCGCGACTATGTGCCGACCCATCGCTGGATCACCTTCGGCCACCATTTCGCCGCCATTGCCGGCGCCGGCCCCCTGGTCGGGCCGACGCTGGCGGCGCAGTTCGGCTATCTGCCGGGCACGCTCTGGCTGCTGACCGGTGCCGTCATCGGCGGCTGCGTGCAGGACATGGTGGTCCTCTGGGCTTCCACCCGCCGCGATGGCCGCACGCTCGGCCAGATGGCGCGGGACGAGCTGGGGCCGGTGGCCGGCGGTGCCGCCCTGGTCGGCACCCTGCTGATCATGGTGCTGATCGTGGCCGTGCTGGGTCTGGTCGTCGTCAATGCCATGAAGCACAGCCCCTGGGGCACCTTCACGGTGGCCATGACCATCCCCATCGCCATCCTGGTTGGAATCTATATGCGCAGTATCCGGCCGGGCCGGGTGCTGGAAGGCTCGCTGATCGGGCTGGCGCTGCTGTTGCTGGCCACGGTGGGCGGCGGCTGGGTGGCGCATGACCCGGTGCTGGGGCCTATGTTCAATTTCGATGGGCCGGCACTGGCCCTGATGGTCATCGGCTACGGCTTCTTCGCGGCCATCATGCCGGTCTGGCTGCTGCTGGCGCCGCGTGACTATATCTCCACCTTCATCAAGATCGGGGCCATCCTGCTGCTGGCCTTCGCGGTTGTCATATTGCGGCCCGAGTTGCATATGCCGGCCCTGACGCAGTTCACCGACGGCACCGGGCCGGTGGTGGCGGGCGGGCTTTATCCGTTCCTGTTCATCACCATCGCCTGCGGTGCCGTTTCCGGCTTCCACGCGCTGATCAGCGCCGGCACCACGCCCAAGCTGATCATGTCCGAAAAGGATCTGCGGCTGGTCGGCTATGGCTCCATGGCTATGGAAAGCTTTGTCGGCGTCATGGCCCTGATCGCGGCCTGTGTTCTGGACCCCGGTGTCTATTTCGCCATCAACAGTAGTGCCGGCATCGTCGGTGCCACGCTGGAAACGGCGACGGCCACCATCACTTCCTGGGGCTTCCCCGTCACGGCGGAGCATATGCAGGAACTGGCGACGGCCATGGGGGAGACGACGTTGCTGGCCCGTACCGGCGGTGCGCCGTCGCTGGCCGTCGGCATGGCACAGATATTCGCGGGCGCCTTCGGGCAGAACCTGCTGGCGCTCTGGTACCATTTCGCCATCATGTTCGAGGCCTTGTTCATCCTGACGGCGGTGGATGCCGGCACCCGCGTGGGCCGCTTCATGCTGCAGGATCTGTTGGGCAATATCTGGAAGCCGCTGGGTGATACCAAGGCACGGGGACCGGCCATCGTCTGTTCGGCCCTGTTCGTGGCCAGTTGGGGTTACTTCCTTTATATCGGGGTTATTGATCCCTATGGCGGTATCAATATCCTCTGGCCGCTGTTCGGCATCTCTAACCAGATGCTGGCCGCCATGGCGCTGGCCATCGCCACCACCATCATCGTGAAGAAGGGCAAGGCCGCCTACGCTTGGGTCACGGGGCTGCCCATGGCGTTCCTGGCTGTCACCACCACCTATGCCGCCTGGCTGAAACTGTTCGATCCCAACCCGCGCATCGGCTTCCTGGCCGGGGCCAACGCGCTGGAAGGCAAGCTGGCGGCGGGGTCGCTGTCGGGTAAGGCGCTGGAGTCTGCACCGCAGTTGATCTTCAATCAGCGGCTGGATGCCGGGCTGACGGTGTTCTTCATCATCGTGCTGTGGGTGATGATCATTGAGATGGCCCGCATCTCCCTGCGCCATGTGCAGGGTCAGGCGGTGCCCGCTTTGTCGGAAGCACCCTATGTCGATGTGGCCAGCTTGCCGCAGCCGACCGGTGCGGGAGGGCATTGATCATGATGGCGGGACCGGCCCATTTCCTGCGCACGGCCTGGACCGTTTTACGGGAAGTATCGGGCGATGCGGCGTATGAAAATTACGCCGCCCGCCATCGCGAACGCCACCCGGATCAGCCACTGCTGGACCGGGAGGCGTTCTACTTGTCGGAGCTCGAACGGCGATGGAGCGGGGTCAACCGCTGCTGCTGACGCCGGATCAGGCGTCATTGGCGGCGGGTAGCTCACCGATCGACATGGGTTCGTGGTCGGGGAAGCGGTCCAGCAGGGCGTCGGCTTCTGCGGCCACCGGCCCCCGGTCGGTGATAAAGCCGGTGATCAGCGACAAAGGCAGGATGTCGGCGCCCGGTGCCGTGATGGTGCCGGGCCCCAGCGCCTGCCAGTTGATGGCGGCGGCGGGAAGGCAGACATGCAGCGGTGCGCCCGCCACCTTGGCCGCCCGCGCCAGATCGCCGGTCCCGGTGGGGACCAGAACGTCACCGCGCGCACTGGCCCGGATGGCGGCCACGAACAGCCGCTCCACCACCCCCCGCTGGACAAGATCCAGGGCGCCGTCAAGGTCGCAGGGGCTGTGCGGAATGCCCGCCTCCACCATCTCCCACGCGGCCAGCGGGCCGATAGTCACGACCTGCGGCGGGGCGATATCCTCCCCCAGCACACCACCCGTGGCCCGGCGCAGATCCACCTGTTCTTGTGCCAGAAACAGGCCGGCGGACGCGGCACCCCATCCCACCGATGACAGCCAGCCCGGTTCGGCGGCCAACAGCAGGGTCTGCGGCTTGCCGTCGCCGCCACCCGCACCGACTCGGCGCAGCATGCCCATGGCGTGGCGACCGATGGCAAGGTTGCCGGCCAGTTCCTCCGCCGCGATGGCGTCGGCCTCCATATAGGCGCGGTGGGCGCGTTCGGCGGGCGGGGTGACATCCAGCACCTCCCGCATCCGGTCCAGGACACCGCGCAGACGCGGGCAGCGGGGATCGGTGGCGGCCAGCGCGTGCCAGGCCGTCATGACGGGGACTATGTCGGGATCGCGCCGTGCGGCCAGGGCCAGCCCATAACCCGCTAGGACGGAAATCAGGCCCGGCCCCCGCACCACGCCGCCAACAATCGCACCCAGCACTTCACCTACAGAGGCGACGCGGCGAATCTGGCACTGCGCGGGCAGCCCGGTCTGGTCGATGACCTCCACGCCCCAGCCATCATCCGCCAGCCATATCGACTGGTGTCGCATGTAGCGGCGTGGAGAGGCGGCAGCGGGCATGGGGTTCCTGTTTCCGTTTGCGCACCCACCATGGACCGCCGCTGCGGCGCGGGTCAAGCTGCCTTACCCTGTCCGAAAGCACGGGGGACGATTTTTGCCCCGCTAAGCGGCAGACAGTTGTTCAACAAAACCGCTAACATTGCGGCGCAGGTCGCCCGCCTGTCCGGCCACGCCATTGGCCGTGCTGGTTACCTGACGGGAGGTTTCCCCGGTTTCGCCGGCAACACCGACCAGACCGTCCAGATCCTGACGGATATCCTCCGTACCGACTGCTGCCGCCTGCACATTGCGGGTGATCTCGGCGGTGGCGGCGGACTGTTCCTCCACCGCCGCTGCGATGGCGCCTGTCATGCTGCGGATCTGGTCGATGGCGGTGACGATGCCGCCGATGGCCCCGACGGAACCACGCGTGGCACTTTGTACCCCCTCCACCCGGCGCCTGATATCTTCCGTCGCGGATGCCGTCTGGTTGGCCAGCGCCTTGACCTCCGACGCCACGATGGCAAAGCCGCGTCCCGCGTCGCCGGCCCGCGCCGCCTCGATGGTGGCATTCAGCGCCAGCAGGTTGGTCTGGGCCGCGATCCCGTCGATCAGATCCACGATCTGTCCGATCTGGCCCACCGTGTCGGCCAGATCGGCAATGTCGCGGGCCGTGCGCTGGGCGCCGTCGGCCCCCTCGCCGGCCAGGGCTGCCACCTGCGTTGCCTGCCGGCTGATCTCCCGGATGGAGGCGGCCAGTTCCTCTGTGGCGGCGGCCACGGTCTGCACATTCGCGCTGGTGCGGTTTGATGCCTCGGCGGCGGCACTGGTGCGGTCGGCGGCGGTGGTGGCGGCGCGCTGCAATCCGCCGGCCTGGTTCTGCAAACCATCTGCATTGCCGGCCAGTTCGGTGACGATCGCCTCCATCCGGCCCACGAATTCTTTTACCAGACGTTCGCGGTTGATCCGGCGTGTGGCCATCGCGGCCTCCGCTTCCTTCTGTTCGCGGGCAAGCCGTTCCGCCCGCTCCATCCCGTCGCGGAACACGGCAACCGCGCGGGCCATTTCCCCGATCTCATCCGACCGGTCAGTATCGGCCAGTTTGACATGCAGATCATTGGCGGCCAGCCGGCCCATGGCCCCGATCAACCGGTTCAGGGGCGAGGTCACACCCTTCAGTGCCACCACCAGCGACAGGCCGATACCGCCCAGGGTGCCCAGCAGCGCCGTCAGCGACAGGGTCCAGCTGGTCAGCCGTTCCATGGCATGCAGTTCGCCGGTCAGGGCCGCGACCGCCTTCTCCAGCGTCGTGATATAGGGGTCGGTCTGTTCGGATGCGGCGCGTTCGGTGCTCCGCACCTTGTCCCGGAACAGGGCGTGGGCGTCAGCACTTTTGCCATCCATGGCCAGGGTCCGCACGTCCCGCAGGGCGGCGATCACCGGGGTCTGGCTGGCGGCGATGGCGGCAGGATCACTGCCCGGCACCGGCGGCGGCAGGGTGCGCATGGCGGCCACCGCCGCCTCCATGGTCGCCAGCCTTTTATCGAACCGGGTGGCGATGGCGGCCCTGCCATCGGCGGGTTCGAAGATCAGGTTCAGGGCGTCGCGCTGCAACGCGCGGCTGGTGGAGCGCAGTTCGCCTGCGGCCAGTGCCGCCTCATTCGCCCGGTTCAACGCCTCTGTCGCGCCATTCACGCGCGCCTTGGACCACAGCGCAGTGGCGGTCACGACCAGGGCGACCAGCGACAGGATGGCCACGGGGGCCAGAATCTTCATGGAAAGACGCATTAATGCCGCTCCCTTTTTTGACGAAACGCCGCGAAACGGAAGGGAAAGCTGGGCCAAGGAGGTCCTGGGCCGATATATGCAGGTGAAAGTAGAGGATACGCCGGTCCGTGGATCGGGGAAGGGGCGATTGCGGTCCTGATGGATAGGGTTCCGATTATTTCCGGCCATCGCCATTCTGGAACCTGTGCGGCGGCACGAAAAGGGGCGTGCCGATGGTTTCAGCACGCCCCTTTCCGACAAGTCCCTGTCAGCCGATCAGCACCCGCAGGGCAAAGGCCTCCATCGCGTCGGGCAGATAATCGGCCAAGCCCGGGGCCAGGGCATCGTAGCGCGCGCGGAAATCGGGATGCGTGCGGTAGATGTCGGCCAGACCCGCATAGGCATTAGCCTCGGGGCGGCGTCCCCAACTGGCGGCTACCCAATCCAGATGCCGGTTCAGCATCGGATCAAGCCGGGGATCATCAGCCTCAATCCCGTCCCGCAACGCCTGGGCAATGGCCACCTCCACGGCGGCCAGTTCGGCCATGTGCGCCGGCTGATCCAGTCCGGTCATGGCCTGCTTGGAACGGCTAATATCGGTCCGCACGGCGGGGCCATAACGCCCAGCCAATCCTCATATCCCGCCTGCTTTTCGGGGCTGAACCCCTGGTACAACGTCTCGGCATCCATCACGGATTTTCCTTCCAGTAGGGTGATGGTGCGGTCGATGGTGGTGACCAGTGCACGGTATCGTTCCGCCTCGGCCAGCAGGTGCTGGCGCTGGACGCGCAGGGCGTCCAGCCGGTCGAAGCCTGGGGCGTCCAGCAGCCGGGCAATCCGGGCCAGCGGCAGTCCCAGTTCCCGGTGCAGCAGGATCTGTTGCAGGCGCAGCAGTTCGTCTGCCCCGTAATAACGGTAGCCGTTTTCCCCCGTCACGGCGGGTCGCAGCAGACCGATATGGTCGTAATGGTGCAGGGTGCGCACCGACACACCGGCCAGTCGTGACAATTGGCTGACGGTATAACGGCTCATCCCCCGGTCCCTTCCATGTTCCACACGCCCATTCTTGCTGGGTTATGACGCGGCGTCAGGGTCAAGGGGGGAATTAAAACAGATCGTCGATCTCGCTCTGGTCCATGGTAACGGCGGGGTTACTGTCCTGCACGCTGCCATGGACGATGGCGCTGCCCCGGTCGACCAGGGCCTGCAAACGCTGCCAGTAATCGGCGGCGGTAAAGCCCAGCATGTCGGCATCGTCGCGCATAGCCGACAGGTTGGCCACCGCCTCCACGATCAGGCTGTTCATATCGTTGATCGCATCGTCGAACGGTGCCCGGAACTCGGTGGGCACATGATCATAGGCTTCGATGGCCAGCGGCGCGAAGGCCAGGCCCGATTCCTCGAAATGCTGACGGTAGGTCTTGGGCGTCCAAGCCACGATCTCGTCCAGCATGTCGGGCATATCGCCCAACATGGACAGCAACATGATCACTTCATTGAAATGATTGAAGTAATCTGTCGACAGCAATGTCCTGTCGTCGATCGTCGTATCACGGACAAGTTGGCGGTAATGGTCGAACATGGACGTATCTTGCATGGCATGGTCTCCATACCACAATGTTCGCTAACAATATCCCTAAAATTCCATCTACCCTGTCATCCCCACACCTCAAACCCATTTCCCTGTTGAACAATCCTTGTGCAGATATTGGGGGGAAGGGAAGGGGTAAGTCCCTATCCTTACGGTGTTTCCGGTTTCCCCGGCTGCCAACCCCGGGCGCGCCTTAGGACTTCTTCCGCTGTCACCCCCTGCTCGCGCAGGGTGCGGATACCTGTGGCGCCGTCGCGTTTGGACAGCCGCTCCCCCCGGTCGTTCAACAGTAGATCGTGATGGTGGTAATCCGGTTTCGGCAAGGACAGCAGCGCCTGGAGCAGGCGATGGACATGGGTAGCCTGGAACAGGTCCACACCACGCGTTACCAAGCTCACCCCCTGGATGGCATCATCGACAGTAACCGACAGGTGATAAGAGGTACGGACATCGCGCCGCGCCAGCACGATATCGCCCAGCAGGCCAGTGTCCGCCGTCACGATCCCCCGCCCCCGGTCATGCCAGGTCAGGGGGCCGGTCAGGCTGGCAGCCTTTGCCACATCCAGGCGGGTGGCGTGCGGTTCCCCCGCTGTCACGCGCGCGGCGGCCACATCCGGGGGCAGGTTGCGGCAAATGCCGGGATAAAGCGGCCCCTCCGGCCCCACGGCCACCAGATGCGGGGCATTGCCGGCCCGCGCAATCTCATCCGCGATCTCCTTGCGTGAACAGAAGCAGGGATAGGTGACGCCCAGAGTCGCCAGCCGGTCCAGCGCCGCGGTATAGTCATCCATATGGTCGGATTGCCGCCGCACCGGTTCTTCCCAGCGGAAGCCAAGCCAGGCCAGATCCTCCTTCAGCATCACCTCATAATCCGGGCGGCAGCGGTTGGGGTCGATATCCTCAATCCGCAGCAGAAAACGCCCGCCGGCCTGTTGCGCGGCATTCACGGCGAACAGGCAGGAATGGACATGCCCCAGATGCAGGAAGCCTGTTGGGCTGGGTGCGAATCGGGTAATGACGGGGAGGGCGGGTTCAGTCATGCATTGGCACCGGGGATGGGGGCGGCGCCCCTGCTCTCACGACATATACCCCCAATGGGTGGCGGGTCACAAGCCAAGCGACCACAAGGGCTTGCGTGTCGTTTCTATTGCAGGCGCGTGATAATTGCGGATTACGCATGCCGGGCGGGTTGCCAGAAGGGGTCGGGTCGTTATATCAAGATGCCCGACGTTCCGGCCTGCCGCCAACCTGTCCGCCGCCCGATGCCGACAGTCCCGAAAGGGTCCTGACGGGTGGAAGAAGGCGGGGCTCCGGGGGTCGGGAACACCGACGGAACGGCGCTTGGGGGTGCAACTTGTCACCACCTTATGATGGGTGTCCTGCCTTGGTGCTGAATGCGGATTTCCGTCCGCTCAGCTATTTCCCGCTCTCGCTCTGGTCATGGCAGGATGCGGTCAAGGCCGTGTTCCTGGACCGCGTCAACATCGTCTCTCACTATGACCGCGTGGTCCGGTCGCCACAGCTGGCGATCCGGCTGCCCAGTGTCATTTCGTTGAAGGAATATGTGCCCGCCACGCGGCGGCCCGCCTTCACCCGTTTCAACGTGTTCCTGCGTGACCGGTTCACCTGCCAATATTGCGGGCGCTGGTTCCCGACGCATGAGCTGACTTTCGACCATGTCATCCCGCGCTGTCGGGGCGGGCGGACCAGTTGGGACAATGTTGTCACCTCCTGCTCGGCCTGCAATCTGGTCAAGGGCAGCCGCCTGCCCAACCAGTGCGGCATGCACCCGATGCAGGAACCGTTCGCCCCCACGGCGTACGAGCTGCAAGAAAATGGCCGCAATTTCCCGCCCACCTTCCTGCATGACAGCTGGCGCGACTTCCTGTCCTACGATGATATCGGGGACGAGGTGGCGGCCGATCCGGGTGAGGATTTGCCGGGCGCCGCCTTCCCCGCCTCCATGACCAGCGCCGAATATTGGGGCGCCGAACTGGAGCAGGGCTGACGCGCTGGCAAGGGCCGCCGGATTGCCCAGCATCCCCTTCCATCCCGCCTTTTTATGGTGGTGTTGAAAGGTCCGCTTCGGCGGGCCTTTCTTCCGTTATAGGCCGGTGTGGAAGCTGCCGGGTGGCATAGGCTTTGTCTTACCCCGAAAGTTACACCCCTTCCGGCAAGTTGGATGGTTGAAGCGTGACGCGTACGCATTAATTCTAAATTAGCTGTTTTCAATGCTTTCGGAAAAGCAGCGGTGAAAGTCAATAAATCAAAAGGCTGAATTATATCTAAAATCCAATCGATCAAGAGGAGCGGCATTTTATTCTGAGCGGATAGTTAAAAAGCTTTCCTGAATCCTCCCCAAAACTCTCCGTCGCTATCCTTTGTCAAGGATGGCCTCGCTCCTTCTTTGCCCGGATCGACCGTGGCCAGGAGAAATCGCATGCTGACCAAACTGCGCGACCTTTCGATTGCCCGCAAATTGCTGATCGCCTTCGGGGCGCTGGTCCTGACCTCTGCTGCGGTTGGCACCATCAACCGGGTGCAGCTGGCCTTCATCGAAAATGGCAATGCCGAAACCGTCCATACCTATGAAGTTATGCGCACGGTGCGTCAGTTGACTACTGCCAAGGTGGATCAGGAAACGGGCCTGCGCGGCTATATGCTGACCGCCGATGCCAGCTTTCTGGAACCCTACAGTAACGGCATCCGGAATTTTGACGCCAGCTTCGCCCGCGTCAGCGAACTGACCAAGGATAATCCCGAACAGCAGGCCCGCCTGCGGGAGATCAAGGAAGCGTCGGATGCCTGGAACCGCGAGGTTGCGGAACCGATGATTGCCGGTATGAAGGACCTCGCCACGCGGGAGGCGACGCGCGCAGCCGCAGCCGCCGGCACAGGCAAGAACCGGATGGATGCGATCCGGGCTAAGGTGGAAGAGGTGCAGAATGTGGAGCGCACCCTGCTGGAAAGCCGTCGCGACGGCTTGGCCAACGCCTTCTCCACGGCCAATATTGCCACCATCGCGGGGGCCGTCGGGTCGCTGATCATCGCCATCGTGGCCGGCCTGTCGCTGGCCGGTGCCATCGCCCGGCCCATCCGCGCCATGACCGACCAGATGGGCCTGCTGGCCGGTGGCGACAAGACCATCCATATCGACGGGCTGGACCGTCAGGACGAGGTGGGCGGCATGGCCCGCGCGCTGGAAGTGTTCCGCCAGAACGCCATCCGCGCCGATGAACTGGCCGCTGAACAGGCCCGTGAACAGGAGGCGAAGCTGCGCCGGACAGAGGTTGTGGAGGGGCTGATCGCCCGCTTCGACGCCGAGGTGACGGCCGTCCTGGGCAGCGTCGCCGGCGCCACCAGCCAGCTGGATGCCACGGCCCAGGGCATGACCGCTATCGCCGAGGAAACCCGCGCCCAGGCCACCGCGACCGCCAGCGCCGCCGACCAGACCGCCGCCAATGTGCAGACGGTCGCGTCGGCGGCTGAGGAAATGGCCAGCTCCATCCAGGAAATCTCCCGCCAGGTGGTGCATTCGACCCAGGTCGCCGACAATGCCGCCAGCCAGGCCGCCCGTACCAATGACACGGTGCAGACCCTGGCTGACGCCGCACAGCGCATCGGGACGGTGGTGCAGTTGATCAGCGAGATTGCCAGCCAGACCAACCTTCTGGCCCTGAACGCCACCATCGAGGCGGCGCGGGCCGGCGAGGCCGGCAAGGGTTTTGCCGTCGTCGCATCGGAGGTCAAAAGCCTGGCCAACCAGACGGCCAAGGCCACCGAGGAGATCGCGCAGCAGATCCAGTCGATGCAGGCCGTGACGGGTGACGCGGTTGGGGCCATCGGCTCCATCACCGGTACCATCGCGCAGATCAACGAAGCCATGGCCACCATCTCAGCCGCCGTGGAACAGCAGAACGCCACCACCCTGGAAATCAGCCGCAATGTGCAGCAGGCGGCCCTTGGCACCCGTGAGGTTTCCGCCAACATCGCCAGCGTGACCCAGGCGGCGGGAGAGACGGGTGCCTCCGCCACCCAGGTCCTGGGTGCGGCCCGCGAACTGGGCGAGCAGGCAGATGTCATGAAAAGCCAGGTGGAAAGCTTCCTGTCCGGCATCCGGGCAGCGTAACGGTTCCTTGCTCCAGTCTGTGGACAGCCCGGCATCCGGTTTCTGGATGCCGGGCCTTTCCTCTGGCACGATGCGGTCAATCCTCCTTTGACCGGTGTCCAGAATGCGCTTTTCTCCGTTCCGTTGCCTGCTCACGCTGCTTTTGAGTTCTGCACTGGCCGGATGTGCCGCCGCCCCTCGGCAAGCTGCGCTTCCGGTCGGTGCGAAATATGTTGCGATGGGCAGTTCCTTTGCTGCGGGTCCCGGTTTGCCGCCCTATGTGCCGGACGCGCCGGCGCGGTGTGGACGGTCGGCCGGCAATTACGCGCAGCAATTGGCGGCCAAACGTGGGCTCGCCCTGACGGATGTCACCTGCTCCGGTGCGACGACGGGGGCCGTTCTGGAGGGATGGGCAGAACTGCCGGCGCAGGTTACTGCGATTGATGCTGATACACGGCTGGTGACGGTCACCATTGGCGGCAATGATGTCGGCTATATCGGCAACATGATCTCCGCCTCCTGTCTGACCCTGGCACGCAACACCGGTTCGGGGACCGAGAAGTGTCGCACCCCGTCCTGGGCCGAGGAGGAAAAGTTCCAGCAACTTGCAGCGGCGCTGATCCGCATAGGAACGGCTGTGCGTGAACGCGCACCCAATGCCCTGCTGATCTTCGTCGAGTATCCCGCCATTCTGCCGCCCACGGGCACCTGCGCGGCAACGCCGCTGGACCCGGCGGATGCCGACCGGTTGCGGGAGGTTGAGCGCCGTCTGCGTGATTTGACGGGGTTGGCTGCCAAACAATCCGGTGCCCTGTTGCTGCCCGCGGCGAAACTGTCGCTCGACCATGGCGTATGCGGTGCGGAACCCTGGATGGAGGGGTTCCCAGTTTCGGCGGGTAAGGCTCCCTACCACCCCAATATGGCGGGCATGAGCGCTGTTGCCGTCGCCCTGGATGGAATGCTGCCGCGCTGACAGATTGGAGATGTTCCCGTTTTGTTGATGCATGGCGGCGGGACTTGCCTATACTCCGCCGCCATGAGCGAGATTGTCCCCTTCCGCCGGCCCGGCACTGACAAGGCGCCAGATGCCCCGTCATCTGTGCGTACGGCGCCCCCGCGCCTGTTGCTGCCTGATGCGCCGGCCATTGTGGTGGGCGCGCGCGGGGTCACCTGGGTGACGCCCGATGGCGAGGTGGACCTGATCCCGCATGACGAGGCAGCGTACCGTCTGCGTCACGAAAGCGTGATCCTGGCCCATGCACGCGCCGTGGGAAGGCGGCTGCGCACCGAGCGGATGAACGATCCGTTCGATGTCCTTGAACTTTTCGCCTTTGTCCGCCCCGCCCGTTTCTGTCTACCCACGCCCAAGGGGCTGGCGGACGCTACGGGACAGCCGGTCCCCGCCGACCCGGAAGCCGAGGCCCTGTCCCTTATCGACAGTGCCCGTGCCCTGCTGTCTGAACTGGCGGAGAATAACCGCCCGGAACCGGACGGGGAAAAGCGCAAGCAGCGGCGTGAATTATCGGATGCCGCCGGCATCGGCTGGTTCATGGGACAGGCGGGCTGGTCCTGGGCTCCGTCGGTGATGGCGGCATTGGGACTGCCGCATGGTCCCGGCGACGGGCGGGCGCGGCGTGGCCTGATGGTCTGGAACCATCTGAAGGAATGGCAGGCCGAGGCACCGGAGCCGCCGCCGGGCCATATCCCCGTGGAACCGGCGGAGGCGCGCTGGCGTCTGGCCGAACTGGTGGGCAGCGGGGCCGGTGCCGAACCTCGCCCGCAGCAGGCCGATTATGCCAGCGCCGTGTCCAGCGCCTTCACCCCACGTGATGAACAGGGCGTGCCCAATGTGGTTCTGGCAGAGGCCGGGACGGGCGTGGGCAAGACCCTGGGCTACCTCGCCCCGGCCACCGTCTGGGCGGAGAAGAACAGCGGGCCGGTCTGGATTTCCACCTATACGCGCCAGCTGCAGCAGCAGATCGACAAGGAACTGGACCGGCTGCACCCCGACCCCGCTGTGAAGGCGAAAAGGGTGGTGGTGCGCAAGGGGCGGGAGAATTACCTCTGCCTGCTGAACCTGGAGGAAGCGGCCAACATTGCCCATACCCAGCCCGCCTACGCCAATGCCATCGGCCTGATGGCGCGGTGGGCGGCGGCGACGCGCGATGGCGATATGGCGGGCGGGGACTTCCCCGGCTGGCTGGTCGATATTCTGGGCAAGGGCCGCACCATGGGTCTGGCCGACCGGCGCGGTGAATGCGTCTACAACGCCTGTTCGCACTATTCCCGCTGTTTCATCGAGAAATCGGTCAGGCGCGCGCGCAAGGCCGACATCGTGGTGGCCAACCATGCCCTGGTCATGGTGCAGGCGGCGCTGGGCGGTGGTGACGATGCCTATGTCCCCACCCGCTATGTGTTTGATGAAGGCCATCATGTGTTTGATGCCGCCGACAATGCCTTTGCCGGCCATCTCACAGCGGCGGAAGCGGCGGAACTGCGCCGCTGGCTGCTGGGGGCCGAGGTGTCGGGCCGCAGCCGGGCACGCGGCCTGCGCCGCCGGGTGGAGGATCTGGTGGGCGGGGATAAGGGTTCCCTGGACCTGCTGCAGGAAATCCAGCAGGCGGCCCAGATCCTGCCGGGGGAAGCCTGGTCACAGCGCATCCATGGCGGCGAAGTCAAAGGGCCGCTGGAGGCGTTCCTGGCCGGCGTTCGCGCCCAGGTCTACGCCCGCGCCCAGGGCGTGGATAACCCCTACAGCCTGGAAACCGACTGCAAGCCGGTGGCCGAGGGTCTGGTCGATCTGGCCGGCGAACTGGACATGGCGCTTTTGAAACTGGCCACGCCGCTGGAGAAGCTGGCCGACCGGTTGAAGGAGATGCTGGACGAGGAAAGCGACGAGTTGGAGGCCGAAACCCGCCGCCGCATGGACAGTGTGGCGCGGGCCTGCAAACGCCGCGCGCAGAACGAGGTGAATGGCTGGCGGCTGATGCTGCAAAGCCTGAAGGACGATACCCCGCGCAAATTCGTCGACTGGTTCGGGGTGGAGCGGGTGGAGGGGCGGGATTTCGATCTGGGCATGTATCGCCACTGGGTGGACCCCACCATCCCCTTTGCCGACACGGTCGGCACCGTCGCCCACGGTTTGGTCCTGACCAGCGCCACCCTGACCGATGGCACCGGCGATGTGGAGCAGGATTGGCAGGCGGCCCATCTGCGCACCGGTACCGTGCATATGGGGGCCACGGCCTTGCGTGCTGCCGTGCCCAGCCCGTTCGACTATGCCAGCCAGACCCGCGTGCTGGTGGTGAATGATGTGCGCAAGGATGATCTGGGGCAGGTGGCAGCGGCCTATCGTGAACTGTTCCTGGCGGCGGGCGGTGGCGGGCTGGGCCTGTTCACGGCCATTCAGCGGTTGCGCGCGGTCCATGAACGCATCGCCGAACCGCTGGAAGAGGCTGGCATCCCCCTGTTGGCCCAGCATCTGGACGGCATGGATGTGCCCACCCTGGTGGATATTTTCCGGGGCGAGGAGGATGCCTGCCTGCTGGGCACCGATGCCGTACGCGACGGGGTGGATGTGCCGGGCCGGTCCCTGCGCCTGATCGTCTTCGACCGCGTACCCTGGCCCCGTCCCGATATCTTGCACAAGGCGCGGCGGAATTATTTCGACAAGATCGCGGGCCGTCGCGGCTTTGACGACATGATCACCCGCCTGCGCCTGCGCCAGGCCTTTGGCCGTCTGGTCCGCCGCGCCGATGACCAGGGCGTGTTCGTCCTGCTGGACCCCATGATGCCATCCCGCCTGATCGGTGCCTTCCCTGAAGGGGTGGAGGTGCGCAAGGTCGGGCTGGCGGAGGCGGTGCGGGTGACGAAGGGGTTTTTGCACCGCCCCGTGTGACGGGGGTTAAGCCCCCGGCACACCCTTGCTGGTCGAATACTCAAAATGCAGCACATGGTCCGGGTGGACCAACCCATGCGCCGAGTGCGCAGCCATAGCCGCCTCGCTGAACCCGCACAGGATCAGTTTCAGCTTGCCCGGATAATGCGCGATATCGCCGATGGCGAAGATGCCGGGGGCCGACGTGGCGAGCGTGCGCTGATCGACCAGGATATGGCCCTTTTCCATGTCCAGGCCCCAATCGGCGATGGGGCCAAGATTCATGGCCAGACCAAAGAAGGGCAGCAGGACATCCGCCTCCAGCAGCTTTTCATTATCATCCAGATCGGCGACGCGTACGCCCGTCAGCTTGTTCCCGGTGCCTTCCAGGCCCGAAAGCTGGTACGGCACCACCATCTCCACCTTGCCTTCCTTGACCAACGCGTCCAGTCGGGACACGCTTTCCGGTGCTGCGCGGAATTTGGGGCGGCGGTGGACCACCATGACATGGGCCGCCACTTCCGACAGGGAATTGGCCCAGTCCACGGCGCTGTCGCCGCCGCCGGCAATGACGATGCGCTTGCCCGCGAAATCCTGACGGCGCTTCACCAGATAGAAGATGCCGGTGCCTTCATAGGCTTCCAGACCGTCCAGCGGCGGCTTGTTGGGACCAAAGGCCCCCACGCCCGCCGCGATGATCACGGCCTTGGCGTCGATCACGGTGCCCTTGTCGGTGCCCACGCGCCAACCGGTATCGGTCCGGGTCAGGGTGGTGACCTGCTGTCCCAGATGGTAGGTGGGGTTGAAGGGGGCGGCCTGTTCGGCCAGCTTGTCGATCAGGTCGGCGCCATCAATGGAAGGGTGGGCCGGGATGTCATAGATCGGCTTTTCCGGGTACAGCGCCGTGCATTGCCCGCCCACCATGTCGAGCGCGTCCACCACATGGGTGCGCATCTTCAACATGCCGCATTCAAACACGGCAAACAGGCCCACGGGGCCTGCGCCGATAATGACGACATCGGTGGAATGGCTGTTCTCGGACGACATGCAAACGCTCCCCATCGGGCGGACATCACGACTGGCGGGTTTGGTGCCCCGTTTCGCGCACGATGGCAAGTGCGGATGCGCGGATGCGGGATTGCGTCGCCCCTTGCGATGCGGGGGTCTTTTGTCGGAGTCTGGGGTCATGATCCTGGAAAGCCACCTCGAATGACCCTGACCCTTTCCCTTGCCGATGAGGCCGCGACCAAGGCACTGGCGGCACGTCTGGCCCCGCATCTGCGGGCCGGCGATGTGGTGACCCTGCGCGGTGACCTTGGTGCCGGCAAGACGGCGCTGGCCCGGTTCCTGATCCGCCATCTGGCCGGCGATGAGGCGGAAGAGGTGCCAAGCCCGACCTTCACCCTGGTCCAGACCTATGAACACCTGACGCCGCCCATCTGGCATTTCGACCTTTACCGCCTGACCGATCCGGGGGAGGTGGTGGAACTGGGGTGGGAAGAAGCACGCGAAGCCTGCGCCCTGGTCGAATGGTCGGAACGGCTGGGTCCGCTGCTGCCGCGTGACCGGCTGGATGTGCAACTGACCTTGGACGGGCCGACGGCGCGGCAGGTGGTCATTACGGGCCATGGCGCCTGGGAAGCACGCGTGGCGGGGATATGATACCAATTTGCCGAGGGTTAAACCCTCGGCAAATTGGAGGCTGGCGACGGCCAGCCCGGCGCCTGTGCGCCGTGAGCCAAGCTGCCGGATGGCAGCGCCCGGCGTTTGAGGGAGATTGGTATACGCATGATGCGGGATGAAGTGATCGGAGCCTTCCTGGCCCACGCCGGCTGGGCGGATGCCCACCGGGCATCGATGGGGGCCGATTGGTCCACGCGGCGCTATGAACGGCTGAGGCGGCCCGATGGGGCGAAGGCCATCCTGATGGATGCGGCGGGCGACGGTGCAGGGCAGGTGCCGCCCTTCGTGCGCCTGTGCGGTCTGCTGCGGGATGTGGACCTGTCGGCCCCCGTGATCTTTGCGGAGGATCAGGGTCAGGGCCTGCTGCTGCTGGAAGATTTCGGGGATGACAGTTTCGCCGCCCTGCTGGAACGCGGGGACGATGCCTGGCCGCTTTACGGTGTCGCGACCGATGTCCTGTCGCACCTGCATCAACGCTTTGATCCCGGTATCGCCCCGGATGTGCAGCGCTATGACCTGTCCCTGTTCACCAGACAGGTGGCGCTGTTCGGCGATGCCTATCTGGATGCAGCGGGCAATCCGCTGACCCCGGCGGGGCGGCATGCGCTGGATCAGGCTTGGGTGACGGTGCTTACCCATGTGCTGGGCATCGTACCCGACAGCCTGCTGCTGCGCGATTATCATCCTGGCAACCTGATGCGGCTGGACCGTCCAGGCGTGCGGGCCTGTGGTCTGCTGGATGTGCAGGATGGCGGCGTCGGGCCGGTCAGTTATGATCTGCTGTCGCTGTTGCAGGATGCGCGGCGCGATGTGCCGGACGATATCCAGGCGGCGATGATCGACCGCTATCTGGCGTCCATGCCCGGCCTGTCGCGCGATGCTTTCCTGGCCAGTTACGCCGTGATGGGTGCCATGCGCCATGCCCGCATCCTGGGCCGTGTGGCACAACTGGCGGCGGGCGGGGGCAAGGCAAAGCAACTGGCCTTCCTGTCCCGCGTCTGGGGACAGTTCCGGACGGCCATCGCGCATCCGCTTTTGTCGCCGTTACAAAGTTTCACGGATCAACATTTGCCCCCTGACGGTGCCGTGCCGCATATTCTGGGGCGTTGACTAAAGTTGGAGTACGATTCCATGTCCTTCATGCCCAAGCGGGCGATGGTGCTGGCGGCGGGTCTGGGCCTGCGCATGCGCCCGATCACGTTGGAAACGCCCAAGCCGCTGGTGACCGTGGGTGGCCGCACCATGCTGGATCACGCGCTGGACCGGCTGGAAGCCGTCGGCGTGGAAGAGGCGGTGGTGAATGCCCATTGGCTGGCCGATAAGATCGAAGCGCATCTGGCGGCCAACCCCCGCCGAAACCTGAAACTGACCCTGTCGCGCGAAGAGACGCAGCTGGAAACTGGCGGCGGCGTGAAGCATGCCCTGCCGCTGCTGGGTGATGATCCATTCTTCGTGGTTAATGCCGATATCGTCTGGCTGGACGGGCCGGTCCCGGCATTACGCCGCCTGGCCGATGCCTGGAACCCCGACCTGATGGACAGTCTGCTGCTGGTCACACCTACGCCCAGCGCCATCGGCTATGACGGTCGCGGCGATTACCTGATGGACCCCGATGGCCGCCTGTCGCAGCGCCCAGACCTGGAGGTTTCGCCCTTCGTGATGGCCGGCGTGTCGATCATGACGGCGGTACAGTTCACCGACACGCCCGATGGCGCCTTTTCCAATCTGCTGCTGTGGCAGCGGGCGGAGGCGGCGGGCCGCCTGTTCGGTGTCCGGCATGAGGGCAACTGGTACCATGTCGGCACGCCGGGCGCCGTGCCCCTGGTCGATGGTCATTTGCAGGCCCCGGCCAGCCGTGAGGTCGTGCCCTGATGTCCCATACCCCGCCGCCCGCCAGCGTTTTCACCCTGGCGCCCAACCTGCCCTTTGTCGATGCGCTGGCGGCGGGTCTGTGGGAACAGGCGGGCGGGGATGCGCTGGCACTGAACCGGTTCACCGTGCTGCTGCCCACCGCGCGCGCCGTCCGGTCGCTGCGGGAGGCGTTTTTGCGCCTGTCGGGCGGGCGGCCCATCCTGCTGCCCCGCATGGCCCCGCTGGGCGATGTCGATGGGGACGAGGTATCGCTGATGATGGATGGGGTGACGGGCAAGGCGGGCGGCTTGGACCTGCCCCCCGCCATCGCACCCCTGCGGCGGCAATTGCTGCTGGCCCGCGCCATCGCGGCCGCCAGCGACCGCTTTGCCAAAACGCGCGCCCAGGCGGCACGATTGGCCCGTGAACTGGCCAAGCTGCTGGATCAGACGCAGACGGAAGGGGTGGGGTTCGACCGGCTGCACAGTCTGGTCCCCGATGATTATGCCGAACATTGGCAGGTGACCCTGTCCTTCCTGTCGATCATCGTCGATCAATGGCCCGCCATCCTGGCCGCCGAAGGGGCCGTGGACCCGGCGCAAGAGCGCAATAACCGCCTGCTGGCCTATGCCGCGGCCCTGCGCGCGTCCCCACCCACGCACCCGATCATCGCCGCCGGCTCTACCGGCTCCATCCCCGCCACCGCTGAACTGCTGGCCACCGTTGCGCGCCTGCCCACGGGTTCCGTGGTGCTGCCGGGGCTGGACCGGGATTGCGATGACGCGACCTGGGCGGCGCTGGACGATGCCCACCCGCAATTCGGCCTCAAGCAACTGATCGACCGGATCGGCGTGACGCGGGATCAGGTGCCGGACTGGCCCCTTGCCGCTGGTGTCGCCCCGTCCTGTCCGCCGGCGCGTACGGCCCTGATTGCAGAAGCCCTGCGGCCCGCCGGCACGACAGAGGCCTGGCGCGATATGGGGGCGCTGGACCCCACCGCCCTGTCCGGCCTGACGCGCATCGATGCCGCGACACCGCAAGAAGAGGCCGGCATCATCGCCCTGATCCTGCGTCAGGCGCTGGAAATGCCGGGGCAGACGGCGGCCTTGGTCACGCCCGACCGCAATCTGGCCCGCCGCGTGGCCACCGAGCTGCGCCGCTGGGACATCCGCGTCGATGACAGTGCCGGACGCCCCCTGGCCCAGACACCGGTCGGGTCCTATCTGCGCCTGATCATGGACAATGCGGTGCAGGGCGCGCCCATCCCGCTGCTGTCGCTGCTGAAACACCCGATGGCGGGGGCAGGCCTGCCGGCGGGACAGTTGCGGCGTCAGGCGCGCCTGCTGGAAACCGCCATCCTGCGCGGCCCCCGCCCGCCCGCCGGGCTGGAGGGTTTGCGCCACGCCATCCGTTTCATGGCGTCGGACGCCGCCGACAAGCGTCGCCGTATCACCAACCCCAGTATCCGCGACGACCTGCTATCCATGGTGGACCGGCTGGATGCCGCCATGGGTGGTCTGGCGGCAGCGGTCGCGGATGGTGAGGAACGTCCCCTGTCCGACTGGCTGCGCCTGCATGTCGGGGCGGCAGAGGCGCTGGCGGCACTGGAGGGGGAGACCGGGTCCGACCGTCTTTGGCGCGACAAGGATGGAGAGGCCGCCGCCAAGTTCATTGATGAACTGCGCGAGGCGGCGGATGGTTACCCGCCGCTGGGCGGCAAGGATTATGCGGGCCTGATGGAGGTGCTGATCGCCGGCAAGGCCGTGCGTTCTGCCTTCGGCCTGCATCCGCGCCTGCATGTGCTGGGCCTGATGGAGGCCCGGTTGCAGCAATTTGACGTGATGGTCCTGGCCGGGCTGAATGAGGGGACATGGCCCCCGGCCCCGCCGCCCGACCCCTGGATGTCGCGCCCCATGCGCCGGGATTTTGGCCTGCCGGCACCTGAACGCATGGTTGGACAGGCCGCCCATGATTTCGCGACGTCGTGCGGTGCGAAGACCCTGTACCTGACCCGGTCGGAACGGGTGGAGGGCACGCCGACCGTGCCGTCACGCTGGCTTCTGCGGCTGGATACGGTGCTGGACAAGGCGGGCCTGCGTGGGCGGATTGAGGCGGATGGCGATTACTGGCGCGGCCTGTGGCAGGCGCTGGACCGCCCCTCCCAGGTGCGCCCCTGCCTTGCCCCCGCCCCGAAGCCGCCCCTGTCGGCCCGGCCCCGCCGTCTGTCCGTCACCCAGATCGAAACCTGGATGCGCGACCCCTATGCCATCTATGCGGCCAAGGTGCTGGACCTGTCAGCCCTGGACCCTATTGATGCCGATCCGGGCGCGGCAGAGCGGGGGGAAATCATCCACAAGGCGCTGGACCTGTTCGTCCGCCAATATCCCGACACGCTGCCGCCGGACCCGCTGGGCGAACTGATCGCCATCGGGCGTGGGGCGTTCGGTGACCTGCTGGACCAGCCGGGCGTGGCCGCCTTCTGGTGGCCGCGGTTTGAGCGGGTGGCGGAATGGTTCGTGGCGCAGGAGACGGAGCGGCGGCGTACCATCAAGCCGCTGGCGACCGAGGTGACGGGCCGCATCACCCTTACCGGCCCCGGCGGCGACTTCATCCTGACGGCCAAGGCCGACCGCATTGATCGCACGCCCACCGGCGGTCTGGTTCTGATCGATTACAAGACCGGCAGCCCGCCCACGGGCAAGGAAGTGCGGCTTGGCAAGGCCCCACAATTACCGCTGGAGGCGCTGATCGCCAGCCGTGGCGGGTTTGAGCATCTGAAACCCGCCCCCGTGGATGGGTTGGAATATTGGCGTCTGTCGGGCGGCGATCCCGCCGGTACCATCCAGGTGCTGAAGGAGGACCCGGCGGCCCTGGCGGTGGAAGCGCGCGAAGGCCTGCTGGACCTGATCCACCAGTTCGATGATCCCGACATGCCCTATCACAGCCAGCCGCGCCCCGCCTGGGCACCCAAATATACCGACTACGCCCACCTGGCCCGCATCAAGGAATGGTCCGCGGGAGGCGGAGGTGAAGCAGAGGGTTAAGGGATGAACGACGAAATCCGGCAACTGGCCGAACAGCTTCTGACCCAGGGCGAAACCGTCTTGTCCGACCGGGAACGCCGCGTGCTGTCCCGCATCGCCCACCGTCAGGCCATTTCCCGCAACAGCCATTCCGACTTCGAAGCCTCCATGACCTTCGGTGACCGGCTGGCCGACAAGGTGGCGTCGGTGGGTGGGTCCTGGTCCTTTGTGATCGGATTCGGCCTCTGCATGGCGGTCTGGATGGCGCTGAATGCCGCCATCTGGGGTTTCGCCTGGGACCCCTATCCGTTCATCCTGCTGAACCTGATGCTGTCCACCCTGGCCGCCTTACAGGCCCCCATCATCATGATGTCGCAGAACCGGCAGGCCGCGAAGGACCGCATCCAGGCCAACATGGACTACGAGATCAACCTGAAGGCCGAGTTGGAGATTATGGCCCTGCACGAAAAACTGGACCGGCTGCGAACAGATGAGCTTGAAGCCCTACTGCGCCAGCAGAAGGAGGAAATTTCCCTACTGCGGGCGGCGGTGGAAGCGCTCAAGACCTAGCCGGAGCGGACCGGCCTTCCATCCTACCGCAGGGTCTTGAACCGCTCCGTCGCCTGGACCAGGGCCATGCGGACGCCGGGTTCCATGGCGCTGTGGCCGGCGTCGGGCACGATGATATAGTCGGCCTCCGGCCAGGCGCGGTGCAATTCGTCGGCAGTGCGGATGGGGCAGACAATGTCGTAGCGGCCCTGCACGATGACGGCGGGGATATGCCGGATCGCCCGGATATCGCGCAGCAGCTTGTCTTCCGGGTCCAGCATGTTGTTGCGGAAATAATGCGCCTCGATCCGCGCCAGCCCCAGGGCGTGATTATCTTCGCCGGAGGCGGACACCAGTTCCGGGCTGGGCATCAGGGTCGAACAGGAACCTTCATACATGCTCCACACCCGCGCGGCGGGCAGGTGGATGGCCGGGTCGGGATGGGTCAGCCGCTTCCAGTAGGCCTCCAGCAGATCATCGCGTTCGGCCACGGGGATATAGGCGTTGAAATGGTTCCACGCTTCCGGGAAAATCTGCTTCATCCCATAGAGGAACCAGTCGATCTCCGACCGGCGCATCAGGAAGATGCCGCGCAGCACCAGACCGATCACCCGGTCGGGATGCGCCTCCGCATAGGCGATGGACAGGGTGGAGCCCCAGGAGCCGCCGAACACCATCCAGCGGTCGATGCCCAGATGCGCGCGCACCGCCTCCAGATCGCCCACCAGATGCGGGATATCATTGTTGCGTAGGTCGCCCAGCGGCGTGGAACGACCGGCCCCGCGCTGATCCAAGATGATGATGCGGTAGAAGGTGGGGTCGAAAAACCGGCGATGAGTGGGCGAGGCGCCGGCCCCCGGCCCACCGTGCAGGAACAGCACGGGCACGCCATCGGGATTGCCGCTCTGTTCCCAGTAAAGGTTATGAACATCATCGACCTGCAACCGGCCGGTCTGAAAAGGGTCGAGCGGGGAGAACAGATCGCCGCGGGGCATGGATGCATCCGTTTGTTGTTCCGCTGATTGTAGGCAAGCGCAACGCGCAACGCAAACCGTCCGCGCGGACAAAGCTGGGGGAAATCGCGGCAGGTTAGGATCGTGCCATGATGAGCACCCGCCCGCCCTATGCCCGCATTGATGATGACAGCCTGACGGTGCTGCTCATCGAATTCTATGCGGCCGCCCGCCTGGACCCCCTGCTGGGGCCAATGTTCCAGACCATGGTGGGGGATGGGGATGAGGAATGGGCCGCCCATCTGCGCCGTGTTCATGATTTCTGGTCGTCGGTGACCATGGGCACGGGGCGATATGGGGGCCGGCCCATGCAGGTGCATGCGGGTATTCCCGGCCTGGATGCCGCGCATTTCCAGCGCTGGCTGGACCTGTTCGGACAGAGCACGGACCGGCTGTTCACTCCGCCTGCCGCCGCCTTCCTGCGCGACAAGGCCGCCCGGATGGGGGAGGCGTTGCAGCAGGGCATTGCCATGGCGCGCGGCGTTTGAAGCCGGGCCTTGCGTCCGGCCCCGGCAACCCCCATCTTGACGCCATGACCGATCCCGCCCACCCGCATCCTGACCTTGCCGACCCGCGCCCGCGCGGGGCCATCGGCCAATGGTCTGACCGGGTGAAGGCGCTGGCACTGCTGGTGCTGCTGGCCTGTGCCGGCGTTCTGGCCGGGCTGGGCGGGGGCGAAGGGGATCGGGCGCGCGAAGGGCTGACGGCAAGTGGTCCCGGTCTGCGCACCACCCTGTCGGAGGCACCGGCCACGCTGGCTGCCCTGCCCGACGAACAGCGCCGTGCCGATCTGTCCGGCGGAGATGACCCGCCGCCGGCAAAATTCGTGGCGGCCAGCCCGCCCTGGATGCCGGTCCCGGTTGCCCTGGACAAATCGTCCCTGCCGCCGGTCATCATGGGGCCTGCCATGGCCCGCGCGGGCCATGCCGCCCGCATGCCGACGGGCCCGCCCGCCGGACTTTCCGCCTGATCCATCCTGATCCTTGAATGCGCGGGGCATGCGTGGCCGATGCCCGACCCTGCGCCCATGCCGGAAAGTCCGTAACCATGAAAAAGTCTCTGTTCTTTTATGCTGCGGCCTTGGCTGCTGCGGGTGGTGTCATGACCGTCAGCCGTCAATGGGGCGGCTTCATGCTGCTGGCCACCTTCATCCTGTGGTTCCTGCACAGCGTCTTTGCCAGTACCGATGGCACGGGCCGGCAGCTGTAATACTCGCCCTCATCCGGGCGCTGCCGCATTGGTCAGGGCCCGGATAATCGCTTGCCAGTCGTCAATGACCGTGCGCAGGCGCGATTTCACCATCAGCAGAATGGTGAGATCGCGGCTGCGATCGATACGCGGCCAAGTACCGAAATAGCCAGGGCTGGAGATCGTGGGGCAGGCACCATCGGCCTCTCGCTGTTCGCACCACATGCCAATGCCGTAACCCTGCATGGCTTTGGCAGCGTTCGGCTGTTGCTTGCGCCGGGCGGCCCCAATCTGGTCATGCTCCATGGTGGGGAATATGTCGACCGGCAGCAGGCGCTGCCCATCTTCCATCACGCCCTGCCGCGCGATCAGCAGCAGGATGCGCTCAAAATCGTCCGGGCTGGCGATCAACCCACCGGCCACACCCCAGCGCTCACCCCAGCGGCAGGCGGGCGACAGGCCCAACGGGTCGGCGATCAGGCGGCGAAACAGGCTGTTCCAATCGGCCCCGCCCGCCTGTTCAGCCATGAAGGCCGCCACCTCCATCGATACGCCAGCATAGGCGAAGACCCCACCCGGCGACCCGATTAGGTCCATATCCGCCAGCTTTGCCGCCGCTGCGCGCGGGGTGGGGTAGCGGCGGTCCTGCCAGAACGGGCCGGTGTCCGGCAGGGCCGAGGTATGGCTCATCAACTGCGCGAGCGTGATGCCGGCTTTCGACCCGGCGCTGACCAGCCCGGCATCGGCCAATGTCATGTCCAGCCGCAGCTGCCCCTGGGCCACCAGCGCCATGATCACCAGCCCCGCCACCCATTTGCTGGCCGACGCCACATCAATGGCGGTCCCGGGACCGACATCGCCGAAATAGCCGCGATAGAGCACGCGCGGCCCCTGATGCGCGATGGCGGCCACCCCGTCCAGCCGGTGGCGGCGGATGGCATCCTGAATCAGCGTTGTCACCTGCGGCAGGTCCGGCGATGTCGGATCGACGGGCACGGCGACGGCGGTAGGAAACGGCAGCAGCAGGCCGGCGGCGAGGCTGGACAGAAACAGACGACGGCTCTGCATGTGCATGCTCCGGGTGTGGGTCTGTGCCTGATACGACCCAGCCACCCTGACCCTGCCGCCAGCCCTCACTCAAACCGATGCGGCACGAAGCGGGAGGTGTCGCGGGTGACGGCGGTGCTGTCCTCACGGATGCCGATACCCCGGCATTCATCGCCCACCATCCATGCGCCGATCACGGCATGATGGTCACGTGTCACGCCCTTGATGTCCGGCCCCCGCGCCGACACCACCGGCGACCAGGCCTGATAGACATAGCCTTCTTCGCCGTAAGGTCCAGCCACATCCAGTTCGCGCGTGGTGGGGCGGCCATCGGGGCCCATCGTGACGACGCTGATATTGGCCCCTTCCCGGCCCAGTAGCGGCTTTGCCACCACGCGGGTACCGGCGGCAAAGGCCCGGCGGTCGAAATGCGCTTCCACCAGATAGGGGTGGTGCGGGTACATTTCCCACAGAACCGCCAACAGCCCCTTGTTGGACAGCAGCATCTTCCAGGCAGGCTCCACAACCCGGATATCATTGCGTTGGGCCAGGGTCAGCAGGTTGGTGCCGAAATCATCGGCCACCAGCCATTCCCACGGCGTCAGCTTGAACAGGCATTTGATCTCCTGTTCCTCTAGGTCGGTGAAGTAACCGCGCGTCTGGCGGTTCAGGTGGTCCTGCTCCTCGGTCCAGCCGATATCCGACAGGGCAATGCTCTTGGTCGCCAGCCCGGCCTCGATGGCCGTATCCTGGAGATAGCGTAGCGTGCCCTCATCCTCGGTATGCGGCATGGCACAGGTCAGGTGCAGGGCGCGCCCCGCCTCCCATACTCCGCGCCGACCGCCATCATCGGCCAGCAGCCGATCAGCACGCAGCAGGGCCTTCCACTGATCCACCAGCCCTTCATGGATGGAATTGAACTGATCCCCCTCGGGGAACACATCCTCCAGCCAGGTCCATTGCGCCACCGCCGCCTCATACAGGCCCGTGGGCGTGTCGGCATTGTACTCCAGAAGTTTGGGCATGCCGTCACCATGGCCGGCCCCGCCATAGGCCAGGTCGAAACGGCCATAGAGGGAGAATTCCTGTCCCCCCTGGTAACGCTGCCACGATGCCTCGATGGCCGGAATGGCATGGGCGGGGATGTTCAGCAGGGGGTAGAGCCGTTCATCAATGATGCGCTTGGCGGCGGCCAGACACATCTTGTGCAACTCGTTCCCCGCTTCTTCCAGCAGGTCGATCTCCGCCTCGCTGAACACCCAGCAGGCACTTTCATCCCAGTAAACCCCGCTCGGGTCCTCGTCCGTCGGGATGGTGTGGAAATCAAAGCCCAGCGCTTCCATGCGGGCTTTCCAATCGGGACGCGGGCGGATGGATTGGCGATGCATGGTGGTATCCGCTGTGCTGAAGGGGCGCGGGAAGGAGAGGCAGAGAGAGGGGGAACGGCGGTCAGGAACCGCCGCCGCCAAACTTGGCCGACGATTTGCCAAAGCCGCCGCGGCTGGTCGATTTGGTGGTGGTTCCCACCTGCGCCGACTTGCCCCGCACCTCGGTCTTCATGCCAAAGCCGGTCTTGCCCTGGGTGAAGCTGTCGCGGCTGACCGGGGCGCGGCCCAGGCTGCCCCGACCGCTATACATGAACCCGTCACGGTCAATGAAGATGGGACGCGGATAATAGTACCCACCCCGCGCGCCGATATAGCCGCCGCCATATTGCGGGGGTGGCTGCAACGCCTTGGCCATCATGAAGCCCATCAGGGCCGGCACGAAGACATTGCCCAAGCTGCCATCTGGCTGCGACAGGACCATGGGCTGACACGCGCCATTGCCCATCGTCGCCTCGCACGCGGCCGCCGTATCGAAGCGCGGGGTGGATTGCAGGTGCAATTGCTTGGCCTGTTCAAAGGCGCCGTTGCATTCCTGCTGGCTGAACTCCACCAGGCACGCTTCCACCGTTGGGAAGATGCGGGCGTCTGTCTCCTGCACATCGTCGCCGCCGCAGCCCGACAGCATCAGGGCCGCCGCCCCCCCGACAAGCAGGGTAGAGACATGGGCGGAACGGCGGCGTTTGCGCTGTTGGTCGGTCATGGCGGCCCGGATGGCGATGGTGGCGGGGTAACGGATACGGTCAGGGGGCGTTGCGGCCCTACTTGCTCCACTTGTCGGTGATGGCCAGCGGGGCGGCGTCAGGCGACGGACCCTTCAGGCGGGCCAGACGTTCCTGCACCGACAGGGCGGGTGCCCCGCCCTTGCCCACGGCGGCCAGTGCCGCCTGGATATCGGCATCGCCCATATCATCGGCGGATTTGCGCGACAGGTCGCCCAGGGCCTGGGCCTTCATGCGCGCCGCCTCGGCATTGGCGCGGGCCTCATTGGCGCGGCGGGTCATGGCGTCGATGGCGGTGTTCAGCTTCGAACCGCCATCATCGCGCAGGCCGGCCACCTGGGCGGCGCGGTTGGCGCGCTCGCGCTCCCGCTCCTCCTGGATGCTGGCGCGCTGCATGTCGCGCTCGGCCTTGGCCAGGGCGGACTTGGCCTCGGTCAGGGCGCGGGCCTTCTCGCGATAGGCAACCTCGGCTTCGGCCACCAAAGCCTCGGCCTCGTCGGCCTCGCGCTGTTCAATGGCGACCTCGCTCTCCAACTCTTCCAGCTGTGCCAGCAGCTTGGCCAGGCTAGCCTCCAGGCTCGCCTTACGCTCGCCCTCGGCGGTGGCCAGCAGGTTGTTCAGATGCTCGGCGGCGGCAAGACGGCGGTCATAATTCTCCCGCGCCTCCACAGCTTCCTTGCGCTCACGCTGCATATCGACGCGAAGATTGGTCAGCAGCTTGCCGGCCTTGTCCAGATCGGCCTCCATGACCCGCAACTGGGCGACGGACGCGCTCTTGGGGTCCATGGCGACCAGGGCATCCACCACCTGGCGGCCCACCTTCTCACCCTTCACGCCCAACAGCGTGCGGAAGAACTGCATCATCGGAACTGGCTCCTCAAGACCAAGCAGAACGGCCCCGCCGGTTATGGCCGGGCGGGGTTAATCAGAGATAGGGAGGCCGGGGTTAAACCGAAAGCGCCCCGGCATTCAAAATTCCCATGGCAATGGACAGGGTGCCCAGCGTGACGCCATAGCCCAGCTTGTCCGCTTCGATCCCCTGCCGGAAACCGGGCAGCAGGAAACAAACGGCGACAAACACCAGCAGCTGACAAGCCAGCGCCATCCCACCCCACATCAGCAGTTCGGCCACCGCGTAGGTGCCGCGCGCCACCGATGACAAGGCAATGGCCATGCCAATGGCCGTGCCGCCCATGCTGGTCGCCGCCGCCGAATTCCCCTGCCGGATCAAGGCCCATTCGCGGTACGGCGTGATCAGCGTATAGGCCAGCAGGGCCACGGCCAGCAGCGCCACAGAGGCGCCGACAAAGGTCAGATAAAGCGGCAGGGTCTCGAACATCGATCCGTTGCTCCTTATGGGCGCCCACAGGCCACGCATTTGCCCGCACGCTACGGGAGCGCGCCGGAAATTGCAAAAAATG
The DNA here is from genome assembly GCF_052437035.1 of Niveispirillum sp. Taxonomy (NCBI): domain Bacteria; kingdom Pseudomonadati; phylum Pseudomonadota; class Alphaproteobacteria; order Rhodospirillales; family Azospirillaceae; genus Niveispirillum; species Niveispirillum sp. Next base: position 135,785 of record NZ_JBQVOH010000004.1, on the reverse strand, counting down.
TTTGGATCGCAGGCGGGACGTGCAAGGGGGCGGAAGTAATTAATCGCCATGCACCCAGCCCCTGGCACCAGCCCCACAACGAAAAAGGCCGCCGGGTTGACCCGGCGGCCTTTCTCACTCAACGCATCCCGAAAGCCGGAAAGCACCCTTGGGCATCAGCCCTCGGTGGCTTCGGCCTTCTTGGACAGGTCTTCGCCGGTCACCTGATCGACGACCTTCATCGACAGCTTGACCTTGCCGCGATCGTCGAAGCCCAGGACCTTGACCTTGACCGCATCACCCTGCTTCACGACGTCGGTGACCTTGGCCACGCGCTCGTTCTTCAGTTCGGAGATGTGGACCAGACCGTCGCGGCTGCCCAGGAAGTTCACGAAGGCGCCGAAATCCATGACCTTGACGACCTTGCCGTCATAGACCTCGCCCACTTCGGCCTCGGCCACGATGCCCTTGATCCACTTGATGGCGGCGTCGGAGCACTTGCTGTCGACCGCCGACACCTTCACGGTGCCATCGTCTTCGATGTCGATCTTGGCGCCGGTCTGTTCCACGATCTCGCGGATGACCTTGCCGCCCGAACCGATGACGTCGCGGATCTTCTCCTTGGGGATGTTGATGACGGTGATGCGCGGGGCATTGCCCGACACTTCGCCGCGCGCTGTGTTCAGCGCCTTGTTCATCTCACCCAGGATATGGATGCGGCCCTTCTGGGCCTGCGCCAGGGCCACCTTCATGATCTCCTCGGTGATCGAGGTGATCTTGATGTCCATCTGCAGGGCGGTGATGCCCGCTTCGGTGCCGGCCACCTTGAAGTCCATGTCGCCCAGGTGATCTTCATCACCCAGGATGTCGGACAGGACGGCGAACTTGTCGCCTTCCTTGATCAGGCCCATGGCGATGCCGGCGATGGGGCGGGCCAGCGGGGCGCCGGCGTCCATCAGCGACAAGGACGTGCCGCAGACCGTGGCCATGGAGGAAGAACCGTTGGACTCGGTGATCTCCGACACGACGCGCAGCGTGTAGGGGAAATCTTCCTTGGTCGGCAGCAGCGGGTGGATGGCGCGCCAGGCCAGCTTGCCATGGCCGATCTCGCGGCGGCCCGGAGACCCCATGCGACCGGCTTCACCCACGCTGTACGGGGGGAAGTTGTAATGCAGCATGAAGCTTTCGCGGTATTCGCCTTCCAGGGCGTCGATGATCTGCTCATCCTGGTTGGTGCCCAGGGTCGCGACGACCAGGGCCTGCGTCTCACCGCGCGTGAACAGGGCCGACCCATGGGCGCGGGGCAGGATGCCCACTTCGGCCACGATGGGGCGGATATCGACCGTGGTGCGGCCGTCAATGCGCTTGCCGGTGTCCAGCACCGCACCGCGCAGGACGTCGGCTTCCACTTCCTTGAACATCTCGGAAATGGCTTCCGGCGCGAACTCTTCCTTCAGCGCGGCCTTGGCCTTATCCTTGGCGGCACCGACGGCGGCATAGCGCTCCTGCTTGACCAGGATCGAATAGGCAGCCTTCACGTCAGCACCGGCAACCTCCAGGATGCGGGCCTTGACGGCGGCCTTGTCAAAGGCCGGCGGGGCGATGTCGCGGGGTTCCTTGGCGCAATCCTCGGCCAGACCGATGATCAGGTCGATGACCGGCTGGAACTGGGCATGGCCGAACGTGACGGCGCCCAGCATGACCTCTTCCGACAGCTCCTTGGCCTCGGACTCGACCATCAGCACGCCTTCCTGCGTACCGGCAACCACCAGATCCAGCGTGGCGTTTTCCATCTGGTCGGCGGTCGGGTTCAGGATGAACTGGCCGTTCTCATAACCGACGCGGGCCGCACCGATGGGGCCCAGGAAGGGCAGACCGGAGATGGTCAGGGCGGCGGACGCACCAATCAGGGCGACGATGTCGGGATCGTTCTCTAGATCGTGGCTCAGCACGGTGCAGACGACCTGCGTCTCGCAGCGGTAGCCATCGACGAACAGCGGACGGATCGGACGGTCGATCAGGCGGCTGACCAGCACTTCCTTTTCCGTCGGACGGCCTTCACGCTTGAAGAAGCCGCCGGGGATCTTGCCCGCGGCGAAGGCCTTTTCCTGGTAATTCACCGTCAGCGGGAAGAAATCCACGCCCGGCTTCGGCGACTTGGCGCCGACGGCAGTGCAGAGCACGACCGTGTCGCCATAGCTCACCATGACGGCGCCATCGGCCTGACGGGCGATCTTGCCGGTCTCGATGACCAGCTTGCGTCCGCCCCATTCCATTTCCTTGCGGAACACCTTGAACATCGTATCGATCCTTCCATCCGAAACCCGCAACACCCCGGATTGGGCGGCCGGGCCGGGGCCCGTTCGGACGGCCCCGCCTGTTTCTTGCCCCTTCAGTACAGCATTTCTGCGCATTCCGCACGGCGCGCATGGCAAAACGGCCAGCCGGAAGGGGTCCCGGCTGGCCGTCCACACCTTAACTCTGATGCGGGTCCCGACGGTTCCTACCGCCCAGGGGCCCGCCGCCGACACGCCATCCCCCACCGCCGGAGCGGGTGTGGAACATCGTCTGGACGGTGGGCTGCATGTTCACGTCGAACATCACCTTGGGCGTTCGGGTCTGTAACCGTCGCGACCGGCCCGCCTTAGCGGCGCAGGCCCAGGCGCTGGATCAGGCTGTCATAACGAGCCTTTTCCTTGCCCTTCACGTAATCCAGCAGACGGCGGCGCTGACCGACCATCACCAGCAGGCCACGGCGCGAGTGGAAATCCTTCGCGTGGGTCTTCAGGTGTTCGGTCAGGTTGTTGATGCGCTCGGTCAGGATGGCGACCTGCACTTCGGGCGAACCGGTGTCGGTTTCGTTGGTCTTGTATTCTGCGATCAGCGCAGTCTTGCGCTCAGCCGTGATCGACATCGGATGTCTCCACATTAAGATGATTGAGGGATGAACGCACCCGGCACCGCGAAGGCACCCTATCGACCGGGTTCCGGTATCCCGGAATGGGCACGCGCCCACGCGTTGCGGGGCCGTGCCGGGATGTCGTCCAGCACGGTCCCGCACGGGCGGGCGTCGATATGGGTGGGTTGATGCGCCAAACCCGGCTTCCGGTCAAGCGGAATCCTTGGATTTCCGCGCCTGTCCGGGCATGGCAGCGTCCCTGACGGCTTCAGGCTCAGTTCTCTACCGGCAGCCAGGGGATGCTGGCGATGGGGACGCCCTCCTCCCGCAAGGCCTCGGCCTGCTCAGTCGAGGTTTCGCCATAGATGGCGCGGCCTTCCACCTCTCCATAATGGATCTTACGGGCTTCTTCGGCGAAACGGTCGCCCACATAATCGGCGTTCTTTTCCACCTGAGTGCGCAGGTCGCGCAGGTGCCGCAGGATTTCGGCCTGCGCCTCGCGTACCGCGTCGGGCATGGGTGGGGCCGCTGGGGCGAGGGTATCCGCTACAGGTGCGAGCGGCGGCTGGTCGCGGTCGCGTGAGCGGCCGCCCTTGGCGATGGCCGGGGCCATGGGCGCCTTTTCGATCTTGGCGTCGCCGCACAGAGGGCAGGTGATGGCGTGCGACGCAGCCTGCGCCTGATACGCGGCACCGTTGCGAAACCAGCCTTCGAACCGGTGGCCTTGGCTGCATTGAAGGTCGAACAGGATCATGGGGCGATGAATCGTCAGGAGGATACAGATAGATGGACCGTCGCGGTCTGGCGGGCAAGTCCCTTGGAATCCAGTGTGCTATGTCACCGATGCCGCAAATGGGCGCTTGCTGTCCGCCGCCAGTCTGTCCTGGCAAGGCCAAATGCCTTATTTTGTAAATGGTTTATGTACTTTCCACTCGCCATCATCAGTTGGCGCGGGATGTCTGTCCCCCTGTCCCTGCGCCGGAGGTGCCGTGATCCGATATCTGCCCCTTCTCGTGCTGCCGCTTCTTCTGGCCGGATGCCAAGGGGGAACCGGCCCCGCGAAGCAGGTTGCCGACGCCGCGCCGCCCTGTTCGATGGTGACGCAAGGGAGGTTTGTCAGCCGCTGGATTGATCAGCCGGACGCCGACGGCCTGCGCTATGGAGCGGCCCCGTTCCTGGTGCCGCGAGAGATCGCGAGTCTCCCCAACTCCGGCCAGATTGACGGCGCGATGAGCTGGTATCGCGAAGACGGGGACCACGGCCATGTCAGCTTGCTTCTCGATCGAACGGCCGCCGTCGATGCGCCACGGATCATGGTCCCGAGCAGCCCGGCCTTTGCCTGGCGCCGGTGGGTGGAGGAAGGTGCCATGGCCCTGCCGGGCGGCGATGGCAGGCCGGTGTTGCGCCATTATCTGTGGCAGGACGGGGAGGGGGACTGGGGCAACGCGGTTACCGCCCTTTTCAGGGGCGGTTGGGTGATGGGACTGAAAACGACCGGACGGGACCGGGCGACGGTTGAACGGCTGATGCAGATGGCACTGGCTGGCATTCGCATAGACCCGGGCACGACGCCATTTCCCGTCCTTGACCTGCGTCCCACGGCATGCCCCGCGCCGCAGTCCGGGCCGGAAGCCATGCGGATGGAACCGGGTATCATTTCTGCCCTGTCAGGCCCGCCGGAGGATGAAAGCCAGTTTTCCCCTTGGTCGCCTGATGCGCCTGATGAGGTTTGTATCGAGGCCGAACTGCCGCCTTTCGCCCGCTTGCTGCGCCGCCAGGATAAAGCCGGTAAGGCAATTGGCTGGCTTGTCCTTATCGGCGATGGCGGGACCGCCATGGAGGGCCTGCCCATTCCAGCCGGTGGTGCTAGCCTCAACGGGGCATCGACGCCTTATGTCCTGCGTTATTTCGGACCGCCACCCGATAAGGAGGTGGTTGCGGTTTTTGACGGCCTGCCCAACCGTGAGCAGATGCTTTCCATCATTCGGGGTCTGATACCGAACTCTTGATCTGTTGCCGGTGCCTGACCGCGATCCGTCACTGGTGACCCAGAGGGTGTTTGTATCCCCCCGCAATCAATCTATGATCCGGCGCCATGACCCACACCTTGCCCTTCGCCCCGCCCTCGCCCTGGATCGTCCGTTTCACGCCGCTGCTGCGGCCGGGGGGATGCCTGCTGGACGTCGCCTGTGGCGGCGGGCGGCACCTGCGGCATGTCCGGGATCGGGGCCTGTCGGTCACGGGCGTCGATATCGATCTGCGCGGTGTCGCTGACCTGACAGGGCAGGAAGGTGTGACCCTGGTGCAGGCCGATTTGGAGGGGCCGGATGGCTGGCCGCCCACCCTGTCGGGCTTTGACGGGATCGTCGTCACCAACTATCTGCACCGGCCGCTGCTGCCCGCCATTGCCGGTGCGTTGAAGCCCGGTGGCCTGCTCTTGTACGAGACCTTCGCCAATGGCAATCAGCGCCATGGCCGCCCGTCCAGCCCGGCTTTCCTGCTGCGCGAGGGGGAATTGCTGCATCTGGCCATCGGGCAGGGATTGCAGGTGGTGGCCTTTGAACAAGGAGAGGTGTCCAGCCCCAAAGCCGCCATAGTGCAGCGGTTGGCCGCACGGCGCCCCTTTGGTGCCGCTGCAGACCTAAATGGTGACCCCGAGCCTGTGCCCCTGCCGCCGGCCTGACAGGCGACGGAGCGGTTCAGGCCCGCCCGTCGCGGAACACGGCCACGCTCAAGGTACGGTTGGACCGGACGGGACCGGCACAAGGGCCCATGCCCGTTTGATCGGGGCCGCCCGACAGCTTGTCATAGATCATCAGCAGATAGCGCGCGGCGAAGGCGCCACCCGGCGGCTGCCGCTCCAACGGCAGAATCAGCCGGCGGACCAGGGCAACAGCGCCGTTGATATGCGTCACCTCATCCAGGCTGGACATGGGCCGGAAGGAACCGGCGCAGAAGGCGTAGGCTGGGATGATGTCGGCCACATAATCCGGCGGCATCAGCTTTGACAGCGTCATGCCCGCCGGATCGAAGGTCAGCGATGCCATCACCCCGGCCCCCACCTTCTCCACCCGCGCGTCACGGATGCTCCCGGCTTCCAGATTGAACAGGATGCAATTATCCGCCGTCTCTGCCGCTTGCCGGCAGGCCATCATGTCGGCCAGCGGCACCGCCGGGTTCCGCCGGGCAATGCTGGTCCAATGCGACAACGCATAGTGCTGCGTGTCGTTGGTCAGGTCATCAAGGCGGAAAACATCATGCATGCGCGTGTCTGCTTGAAAGGGCACGGACAGATTGTACGCGGCATGCGGCGATGGGGCAGGGGGGAAAGGACAATCCAGAAGGATAGGATCAGGAATTAAAGTGATCAGCCGTGCTTTTCCTAAGGGTGAGAGAAGCCCGTACACAATGCCAAATGCCGTTTCGGCCTGCTCCCCAGGCTTTGATGGTCAATACATCCTTCCGCCATTGGGCACGGGCTGATCGGGTGAGAGAAGAACCACTTCACCCGTATCGCTGGGAACGCCCAGCACCAGAACCTCTGACATGAATTTGCCGATCTGGCGGGGCGGGAAGTTGGTGACGGCCACGACCTGCCGGCCGATCAGTCTGTCCGGCTGATAATAGGCCGTGATCTGCGCGGAAGATTTGCGGATGCCGATCGGGTCGCCGAAATCCACCCACAGTTTGATGGCGGGGCGGCGCGCCTCTGGAAAGGGCTCTGCCTTGACAATGGTACCGGCCCGGATATCGACCTTCTGGAAATCATCATAGGTGATGGGGCTGCTGCTGCCCGTCCCGTTCTCCGCCATCTGCCCTGTCTCCCTCCACGATCCTCACCGCAGTATGTTGCGCTGCGAGAAGACGGGAAAGGGAAAATGCATGTAAAAAATATTTGACATGATCGCGACGAGGCTGCACATAATGTTAAAAATATCCAACATTATGAATGGAGAGATTAACATGTCATTCCGGGAGAAACTGGCCTGGACGCAGTTGCTGGTCCTGTTGGGTTTCGGTGTCGCCTATTTCGGGCCGGTTTTCGGCTCGTATCTCGGCTGGGCTGCGGTACCGGGTGGGGGCCAGTTCATGTGGATGGTGGCCTGCATCATCGGCCTGATTGTAGGGCAGGTGGTGCTGGCCGTGGCACTGGCCATCGTAACAGCGATCCGTACCCCGGCAGAAGCGCGCAGCCCCAAAGACGAGCGTGACCGGCAGGTCGGCCTGCTGGGCACCCGCACTGGCTTTTACGTCCTGGTGACGGGAATCATCTGCGCCATGCTCAGCCTGCACCATGGTGCCGACAAGGTTATGCTGGTGAATTTCATATTTTTCGCCCTGCTGCTGGCCGAACTGTCGCGGCTGGGCACGCAGGTCTTCATGTACCGCCGGGGCTGGTGATCCATGCTGCCCTTCACCAATCAAGTCCGCCGCCTGCGGTTCGAGGCTGGCGAGATGACGCAGCAGGAACTGGCCGACCGGATCGGCGTGACGCGCCAGACGGTGGCTGCAATCGAACAGGGAAAATATTCACCCAGCCTGGAGGCCGCTTTCCGCATTGCCCAGGTCTTTCAGGTGCCGCTGGAAACAGTGTTTCAATGGCAAGGGGACGGTGCGGCGGCAAACCCATGAAAAAGGGGCGGTCCCGAAAGGGCCGCCCCCGTCTCATCGTTCCGCAGAGGAACGGATCAGCCCTCGCCGCTGCTGGCGGGGTTGCCGATCATGGCCAGGAACTCACGCCGGGTCTTCTCGTCCTCGCGGAAGGCACCGAGCATGCGGCTGGTGACCATCGTGACACCGGGCTTGTGAATGCCACGGGTCGTCATGCACTGATGCGTCGCTTCGATTACTACCGCCACGCCCAGAGGCTCCAGCACCTCATCGACGGTGTTGGCAATCTGGGCTGTCATCTTTTCCTGGATCTGCAGGCGCTTGGAATAAACCTCGGCCACGCGTGCCAGCTTGGAAATGCCGACCACGCGGTTACGCGGCAGATAAGCGATATGGACCTTGCCGATGATGGGCACCATATGATGCTCGCAATAGCTTTCCAGCCGGATATTGCGCAGCACGACCATCTCGTCATAGCCGTCGGTTTCTTCGAAGGTCCGGGCCAGAAGATCGACAGGATCGACCTCATATCCGGCGAAGAACTCTTCATAGGACCGGACCACGCGGTCGGGCGTGCCCACCAGACCCTCACGGTCTGGATCATCACCGGCCCAGCGGATCAGGGTGCGGACGGCGGCTTCGGCTTCCGCCTTGCTGGGGCGAACCAGATTGGGGTTGGTGGCGGCGGGTCCGGCGCGGCGGCCATGGACGGGACCCGGCACGACCTTGTCGTCATTCTTCTTGGGCACGGTCACGGGGATGCACTCCTCAATGTATGTGTTCGGCTTGCATGCAGCCCCCTTGCAGGGCGGGCCACCGGCCAGTTCCCCCGATCCGGCCGGCCGGGCTACCTCAAAGGGTCAAGGTCAGTCCCGGCAGGAGAAGCAGATGGCTTGTTCGCCGAATGTTTCAAGCGCCGATTTCAGATATCCCCCCGGCGTGCGGATTTTCCGTCCCCTGATCGTCGGTGACGGCGTCAGTTCAGCCGCCGTTCCTGATGCGGACTGTCCAGGGAAAAGGCCGGGATGGCGATGTCAAAGCTCTCCCCGGCCTCGCTTTCCATCCCATAGCTGCCGACCATGATGCCGGACGGTGTGGAAAGCGGGGTGCCGCTGGTATAGGTGAAATGTTCGCCGGGCCGCAGCAGGGGTTGTTCGCCCACCACGCCCGGCCCCCGCACCTCCATTAATCGGCCCCGCGCGTCGGTGATCTTCCAATGCCGGGTGCGCAGGCGCACCGTCTCCTGCCCCAAATTCTCGATCCGCACATGATAGGCCCAGACATAATGGCCTTCCGTGGGTTGCGACTGGTCGGGCAGGTAGCGCGGCTCCACCGTCACCCGGATCGCGCGTGTCGTGTCGCTGTACATGGCGGCCTCCCGTCCCATTTCCGATCCGATGATCTGATCCCGGATTTCATCATGGCCCGCAGGCGAAAGATGCCCGGAGATCAGCATTATAGGCCGGTTCCGTCCCCACACAATCCCAGGCGGTTGCCGACGCATCCGGTCAGGGGGAACTTCGTCATGAAAACGCCGCTTGCGTCGGGGGGCGGATGGCCTCATATAGCAAATCACGGTCAACTGCTTACGAGCCGCGCGATGTTGCGCTTCACGCCCCTGCGACGACGAAAGATCTCGGTCCCCTTCTACGGGCGGCCGGTTCTTGTGCACGGGACCTGACGCCATCTGCGTGGGGGTCCCGGCCAGACGCTTCTCACAGTGTCTCCCCCACATTCCATTTTGCCGGGAAACCCCAATCGTATGAACATCACGCTTGAGCTGCCGGTTCACGCCGCCGCCATCGAAAAGCTTCTCGACAGCTCCTTCGGCCCCAAGCGCCACACCAAGACCGTGTATCGCCTGCGCAAGAATGTCGCCCCCGTGGCCGACCTGTGTTTTGTCGCGACCGATACGGATGAGGCGGGGAACGAGGTGCTGCTGGGCACCATCCGCTACTGGCCGGTTATGCTGGGCAACAGCGTCCAGGCCCTGATGCTGGGCCCCATCGCCATCGATCCGGCTCACCGCAGCGAAGGCTTGGGCGGTAAGCTGATCCGCCATAGCCTGGAGGCCGCCAAGGCTCTGGGTCACCGCATCGTCATTTTGGTCGGCGATGCTCCCTATTATGTGCGCTTCGGGTTCCAGCGGGATCTGGTGACGGGCCTGTCACTGCCCGGCCCGGTTGATCCGACCCGGTTCCAGGGTCTGGAACTCGTAGAAGGTGCCCTGACCGGCGTCACCGGCATGGTGGGTCGTGCCAAGCCGGCGAAGGTTCGGACGGCTGCTGTTGCGGCCACGTCTGCCGCCCCCCGCGCCGCCGCCAAGGTCACCAAGCTTGCGCTGTTCGCCGCCCTGACCCAGGGGGCCGACCTGGACACCCCGGTGTCCCGACGTCGTCTGCGGCGCGCGGCGCGCTGAACCGGGTGGGTCGGCCAAGGGGCGATCAGAAGACGATTAGACCCTTGATCCGGCATCGGGAACCCAATATAAGAACGGTCCCGGCGCGGGTGTAGCTCAATGGTAGAGCAGAAGCTTCCCAAGCTTACGACGAGGGTTCGATTCCCTTCACCCGCTCCAACGACTTTCCGGTTAATCCGGTTGTACAGACGGCGCCCCAACAGGGCGCCGTTGTCGTTTCGGGGTTATGACCCAGCCAAGGCCTTGGCGCGGATGCCGGACAGGGTGCTGGTCGGGGTGATGGCTTCGGGGTCCAGGCGGACATGTACCAGGGCCGGGCGGCCGCTGGCCATAGCGGCGTCGAAGGCGGCCTGAAACTCTCCCGCCTTTTCTACCGTGAAGCCGACGCCGCCATAGGCGCGGGCGAGTGCTGCGAAATCGGGGCTGTAGAGCTGCGTGCCCAGGACGCGACCGGGAAATTCACGCTCCTGATGCATGCGGATGGTGCCGTACATGCCATTATCGATGACGACGGCCACGATGGCCGCGCCATGCTGGACCGCGGTGGCAAATTCCTGCCCATGCATCAGGAAACAGCCATCGCCGGCCAGCGCCACGATGGTGCGGTCGGGTTGGTGCAGCTTGGCACTCACGGCAGCGGGCAGGCCATAGCCCATGGACCCGCTGGTCGGCGCCAACTGCGTGCCATAGGCCTGGTAGCGATGGAACCGGTGCAGCCAGATGGCGTAGTTGCCGGCGCCGTTGCACATCACCGAATCAGACGGTAGGGCGCGCAGGGCCGCCACGACCTCCGCCATCTGCACCGGGCCGGGATTGGCCGGCACATCATCGGTCCAGGCGCGATAGGCGGCGCGTGCCGCCTCCCGCCAGACCGCACGCGGGCCTGGGACGGCATGCGCCAGGGTGGGCAGGGCAGCGGTCACGAAGGCACGCGGGTTGGCCTGGATCGACAGCGCGGCCTGATAGACGCGGCCCAGTTCTTCGGCACCGGGATGCACATGCACCAGCGGCACACCGGGATTGGGGATGCCCAGCAGTTCATAGCCCTGTGACGGCACCTCCCCCATGGTGCCGCCCAGCAGCAGAACCAGATCGGATTGTTTCACGCGGGCCAGCAGAGCCGGATTGGCTCCGAAACCCAGGTCGCCGGCATAGGCCTCGCTCATCCCGCTCACCAGCATCTGGCGGCGGAACTCCACGGCCAGGGGGATATGGTGTGCCTCGGCAAAGTTGGCGAAGGCGGCAGCTGCTTCTGCGGTCCAGCCGCTGCCGCCCAGGATGGCCAGCGGGCGTTCGGCGGCGGCCAGACGCCGGGCCAGATCATCGATGGCAGCGGGGTCGGGGAAGGCCTCAACAGTGGGGGTGATGGCGGCGTCGGCCACATCGGCCAATTCCGCCAGCATATCCTCCGGCAGGGCGATGACCACCGGACCCGGCCGGCCCTGGCAGGCGACGCGGAAGGCGCGGGAGACCAGTTCCGGGATGCGGGCGGGGTTGTCGATCTCCAACGCCCATTTCGTCATGCTGCCAAAGACGGCGCTGTAATCCACCTCCTGGAACGCGCACCGCTGGCGCATGTCGCGTGCCACCTGTCCCACGAACAGGATCATGGGCGTGGCGTCCTGCTGGGCAATGTGGATGCCGGCAGAGGCGTTGGTGGCGCCGGGCCCGCGCGTGACGAAGCAGATGCCGGGACGTCCCGTCAGCTTTCCCTGCGCCTCTGCCATGATGGCGGCCCCGCCTTCCTGCCGACAGGTGATGAAGCGGATGCCGCTGTCATGCAGGGCGTCCAGGACCGGCAGATAGCTCTCCCCCGGCACGCCGAACACCATCTTCACCCCTTGCGCCTCCAGGGCGGCGACCAGAAGGCGGGCGCCGGTACGGGCGGTGTTTGGGGTGATGCCAGGGGCGATGGCTGCGTGCATGGTCATGACGGCGGTCCCTTGAGAATTGATTGCCGCGATTGTGGCGGCAATGACCGCCGGATTGAAGTGGCGGATCGGGCGGATTGCGGTGATGATCCCGTCGTTTCGACGGTCATTCGCGGCGAAGCGCCATTACAGCGACAAGGTTCGTACCGTGTCGCGGGCAGCCGTAACCTGCCGGTCATCACCGACGATCAGGAACAGCGCCTTGGCCCGGATGGTGCGGCCCACCGGATTGGCCAGGACGGCACCGGTATCGGCGCAGAGATAGCCGATGGGGGTGCCGATGCCGGCCCCGGCGATACGGGTCAGCAGATCCAGCCAGGTTCCTTCCCACATGCGGGGCAAGTCGATCCGGCGGCATTCATCGCCCTCTGCCGTGAACAGCTGTTCGATCAGCGCCTCCGATCCGGGGCTGACGATGGCGCGGGCCGCCACTTCGGGATAGCCGTGCATGACGCGGATGGGCTGGGCAGCACCAAGGCGGGCCAGACGGTCATGGTCGCCGACATCGACGCATTCGGCCACGATGGCGGTTGTCTGTCCCGCTTCCCGCAGGCGCAGGACGGTATCCAGCACGCGGGCCGTCGCCTCCCGGTCGGTTTCGGAGCTGGAAAAGACCAGGGAGGTGCGGGCACGGTCAGGCCCGGCATGGGCAAGCGCCGTGGCGTCCGCCGCACTGCCTGTAACATGCACGACCCCACGGTCGGCCAGTGCGGTCGGCAGGCGGGTTGTCTCAAAGGCGCGGGTCAGCAACAGAATCTGCGTGTCGCGCCAATCCTCATGCGCGCGGACCTGATCGACCAGCCGGCAGAGATGCTGGACTGCGTCGCCGCTAGGTTCACCGATCAACAGCAGATGGTTCGACAATTTCCACCCCCAGGTCCCGTTGGCCTTGCGTTCCTGTTGATCCATGCGCCAATCGACCAGCGCCGACACCAGGCTGGCCACCACAAAAATCCCGCCAATATACATGAAGCCGACCGTGGCCAGCCGCCCTGCATCGGTCTTGGCGAACAGATCGCCATAGCCGACGGTGACGATTGTCGTAGCTGTCAGCCACAGCGCATCGCGCAGGGCCATCCCTTCCAGCACCATCATGGCGATGACATGGGCCGCACAGACGGCGGCCACCCACAGCACCAGCGTGCCCAAGCGCCGGCCCAGGGTCACCTCATGCAGGCGTGACCGGGGAGAGCGGAACCAGCGATAGAGCAGGGACAGCATGGTCGGTCAGTGGCCAGGGACGGAAGAGCGGCAGCAGAAAGCAGAAGGGCGGGGATGTTGCCAGCCCCGCCCTTCCATTATCACACGTCCAGGTTCGCGACCTTCAGGGCGTTTTCCTGGATGAAGGCGCGGCGGGGTTCGACCACGTCGCCCATCAGGGTGCTGAACACATCCTCGGCGTCGTCCGCATGGTTGACCTTCACCTGCAGCAGCGTGCGGACATTGGGGTCCAGCGTGGTTTCCCAGAGCTGTTCGGGGTTCATTTCGCCCAGGCCCTTGTAGCGCTGAATGGTCAGGCCGTGGCGGCCCTGGTCGATCACGCCCTCGAACAGCGAGGCCGGGCCCGTGACATGGCGCAAATCCCTCACACGGTGGCGCAGGGTGCCGGCGACGGTGTAGGTGGACGACAGGTGATCGAACATGGCGTCCAGGCGGCGTGCCTCAACGCTTTTCAGCAGGTCGGCATCCAGCACATGGCGATGGGTCACGCCGCGGCGGGTGCGCGACAGGATCAGACCATCCTGATCCGCCGTACCCTGCCAACCGCCAATGGCGGCGGGGGTGGCATCCACGGCCATGGCATCACCGGCGGCCAGCGCGCGGTCACGCGCCAGCACGTTCAGACGGTCGGCGACAATGCCGGCCAGTTCGGCGGCGCGGGGCGCATCGTCCAGCAGCCTGGAGGACAAGGCGCCGATGATGGCGGCCTGTTCCACCACGTCGCGGTTCCCGGCCTTGCGGGCCAGGGCCTGGATGGCGGCCTTCGCGGCGCGTGCCTGCTCGACCAGACCGCGCAGATCGTCCCCACCCTTGGCGCTGCCGTCGGCAGCCACCAGGAACACATCATCCGTGCCCTGGTTGATCAGGTAATCTTCCAGCGCGCGGTCATCCTTCAGATACCGTTCCTTGGCTGTGCCGCGCTTCACGCGGTACAGCGGCGGCTGCGCGATGTAGAGATAGCCCTTCTCGATCAATTGCGGCATCTGCCGATAGAAGAAGGTCAGCAGCAGGGTGCGGATATGGGCGCCGTCAACGTCGGCGTCCGTCATGATGATGATCTTGTGATAGCGGGCTTTTTCGATCTGGAACCCGATTTCCGGGTTCAGTTCGTCACGCCCGATACCGGTGCCCAGCGCCGCGATCAGGGTACCGATCTCAGCCGATGACAGCATCTTGTCAAAGCGCGCACGCTCCACATTCAGGATCTTGCCACGCAGGGGCAGGATGGCCTGATTCTGGCGCGAACGGCCCTGCTTGGCGGAACCGCCGGCCGAATCACCCTCCACGATGAACAGTTCAGACAGGGCCGGATCGCGTTCCTGACAATCGGCCAGCTTGCCGGGCAGGCTGGCCATGTCCAGCGCCCCCTTGCGGCGGGTCAGTTCGCGGGCCTTGCGGGCGGCCTCACGCGCGGCGGCGGCTTCCACCACCTTGCCGACGATGCGCTTGGCGTCGGCGGGATGTTCCTCAAACCAGGAGGACAGGGCGTCGGCGCAGATCGCCTGCACCACGGGGCCTACTTCGGACGAAACCAGCTTGTCCTTGGTCTGGCTGGAGAATTTCGGGTCTGGCACCTTGACGGAGATGATGCAGGTCAGGCCCTCACGCATATCGTCGCCCGACAGCGCCACCTTCTCCTTCTTCAGGATGCCGCTTTCTTCCGCGTATTTGTTAACGGTGCGGGTCAGCGCAGCGCGGAAGCCGGCCAGATGGGTGCCGCCATCACGCTGCGGGATGTTGTTGGTGAAGCACAGCGTCGTCTCGTGATAGCTGTCGTTCCATTGCAGCGACACTTCCACACCGACGGGAACGCCGGCCTCTGTCGCTCGTTCACCCTTGGCATAAATGCCGGGCTTGTGAAGGGCCGTCTTGGACCGGTCGAGATAGGCGACGAACGCCTCAAGCCCACCCTCATAGAACAGCTCAACCGACTTCGGCTCCACCCCGCGCGCGTCGGTGAAGATGATGAGGACGCCGGAATTGAGGAAGGCCAGTTCGCGCAGGCGGTGTTCCAGGGTCTGGAAATCAAATTCGGTCTTGGTGAAGGTGGCCTTGGACGGCAGGAAGGTCACCTCCGTGCCGGTCAGCGCCTCCCCGGCGCGCTTGCCCTGCTGGACGATGGGGGCGGGGCCGACATCGGCCAGCGGCGCCACCGCATCGCCATGGGCGAAGCGCATTTCCCACACCCGGCCCTGGCGCCAGATGCGCAGGTCCAGCACCTCTGACAGGGCATTCACCACCGACACGCCCACGCCGTGCAGACCGCCGGACACCTTGTAGCTATTCTGGTCGAACTTACCGCCGGCATGCAACTGGGTCATGATGACCTCTGCCGCCGACACGCCTTCTTCCTTGTGAATGTCCACGGGAATGCCGCGGCCATTGTCACGCACCGTCACGGACCCGTCGGCATTCAGGCGCACATCCACGCGATCGGCGTGGCCGGCCAGCGCCTCATCGATGGCGTTGTCCACCACCTCATACACCATGTGGTGCAGGCCGGACCCGTCATCGGTGTCGCCGATATACATGCCGGGGCGCTTGCGGACGGCGTCCAGGCCCTTCAGCACCTTGATGGAACTGGCCCCATATTCCTCTGCGGCAGCGGAAACGGACAGGGCGGCGGTGGTGTTGTGATCGGTGTTCGTCATGGTGCCGGAGTGTAGCAGAAAGAGCCGGAAAACAGGGGTAAAAGCGCAGGCGGACGCCTAAAATTCCGCATGGCACAATCGCGATTGTGCAACCGTAACATGGGTGGCGGACGCTCCCAGCGGGCGGAAGATACCGGCATCGGTACCGGTCATCCAGGCCTGGCTGCCGGTCGCCAGAATCTCATCGAAAAGCGCCTGCCTGCGGCCTTCATCCAGATGGGCCGCCACCTCATCCAGCAGCAGCAGCGGGGCGGTTCCCGTCTCTGCCCGCATCAGACGGGCATTGGCCAGCACGATGGCGATCAGCAGGGCTTTCTGCTCCCCCGTACTGCCCAATTCGGCGGGCATATCCTTGGCACGGTATGTGACGGAAAGGTCTGACCGGTGCGGACCAATAGTGGCGCCACCCGCCGCCGCATCGGCCCGCCGCCCCTCGGCCAGCGCCTTGCGGAAACCTTCCTCGGCGTCCAGCGCCGGGCGCCCGGCCAGCAGCGCATCGACGGCCCCAATGATCGCGATGCCAGGGGCGGGGAAGGGGCCAACCCCCTGTGCCGCCGCCGCTTCCAGCCTTGCCGCCATGTCAGCCCGTGCCGCCGCCACCGCGATGCCGGTTTCTGCCATCTGGCTTTCCAGGCTGGACAGCCAGGCGGGATCGACGGGGCCGTCGCGCAGGATGCGGGCACGTTCGCGCAGGGCGTTTTCGTACTTGGTCAGGCGCCCGGCATGGCCGCTGTCAAACCCAAAGACCAACCGGTCCAGAAACCGCCGCCGCCCCGCCGCCCCTTCCAGGAACAGCCGGTCCATCTGCGGCGTCAGCCAGACGACGGAGACATGCTCGGCCAGCGCAATCTGGCCCTTGGCGGGGCGGCCATCGATATGGACCAGCCGCCGCTCACTCTCCCCACCCGCCGGATCGCGGCCCGTGCCGATCTCTACCGGGCCGGTCGGCGTGGCGACGGTTGCGGCGATGGCCCAGCCGGGGCCGCCCGTCCAATCCGCCGCTGAACTGTCGCCGATGCGTTCAATCTCCGACAATTTGGCCCGGCGCATGCCACGACCGGGGGCCAGGAAACTGACCGCCTCCAGAATATTGGTCTTGCCCGCCCCGTTCTCCCCCGTCAGCACGACAGGCCGCGTATCGCATTCAAGCCGCGCGCTGGCATAGGATCGGAACCGGGTCACCGTCAGGCGGGTGACGGCCAGGGTGGGGATGGGGTTCATCATATGGGTGCAGTTCGAAGGTGCTGGATGGGTGTCCAACGGATGTTCACTCTACCTCGGCGGCGGCTCCCCGCTTGGCGATCAGTTCATCGGCAAGACTGACGCCGTCAGGAACATACCGGCGAACAAGAGCTTGCGCACGTCTTATCGCCGCAGCGATGTCCTGGGGCGGGGCCACCCTCCTTTGAACCAACTGTTCGCTTTGCGCAGACACCGAAATCCCCTTTGTGCCAAAGGCACTTACACCGGCATACATGTCATTAATCGGGCATGCCCCTGGTCCTTGGTGGAGGTGCTGGTGGGGACATGACCTCTTCAATGATCTCGGTCCTGAAAACGCATAAATAAGGGACGAGTACGACGTCTGGACGGGTATCCCACAATACTCCGATACAACCACCCCAGTAGGCCACTGCCGCCAGTGAGCCGAGCAGATAAGGGCGTAAGTTGCGCTCGTCCCGTATAGTTGCCCGAAGCATCATCCAGCGATATCCCCTTCGTCGTCGCATGAGCAGCGTGATGCAAAGCGGTACCCCGCGCAAGCCCCAGCCCTAAGCAAAACGCCCTGGCCAGTCTCCCGGCCAGGGCGTTCCACAAACTCAACCCACAACTATCCTCACACGCGCATCGGCATCAGCACATAGAGTGCCGTGGCGTCCTGGGCGTCGCGGACGATGGTGGGGGAGCCGCCGTCAGCCATCTGGAAACGCGCAGTGCCGCTTTCGATCTGGCCGGTGATGTCCAGCAGATAACGGCTGTTGAAGCCGATTTCCAAGGGCGTGTTGTCATAGGCGATTTCCAGCTCTTCCGTGGCCGAACCGGCATCGGCGGAACTGGCGGACAGGGTCAGCAGGTCACGGCCCAGCGACAGCTTCACGGCGCGCGACTTCTCGGTCGAAATGGTGGCGACGCGGTCCACGGCGGCGGCGAAGGACTTGGAATTAACCTCCAGCACCTTGTCATTGCCGGCGGGGATCACGCGCTCATAATCCGGGAAGGTACCGTCGATCAGCTTGCTGGTCAGCACGACATTGTCGAAGGCGAAGCGGACCTTGGTTTCCGACAGCTGCACATCGATGCTGCCCGCGACCTCGTCCAGAAGTTTGCGCACTTCCAGCACGGTCTTGCGCGGCACGATCACGCCGGGGATGGCGGACGCGCCTTCGGGCAGCGGCACTTCCACGCGGGCCAGACGATGACCGTCCGTGGCCACGGCACGCAGGGCCGGGGCGTCGCCGCCCTTCGGCTTGGTCGCATGCACATAGATGCCGTTCAGATAGTACCGGGTTTCCTCGGTGCTGATGGCGAACTTGGTGCGGTCGATCAGGGCCTTCAACTCGCTGACGGTCAGCGTGAAGCTGTGGGCCAGATCGCCCTGCGCCATCTGCGGGAAATCATCGATGGGCAGGGTGCCCAGCTTGAAATGCGACCGGCCCGACCGCAGGGTCAGCACATCGCCCGTCGCATCCAGCTCCACCTGGCTGCCATCGGGCAGCTTGCGGGCGATGTCATACAGGGTGTGGGCGGGGGCGGTTGCCGAACCGGGCGTGGCGATTTCCGCCGGCACGCTTTCCACAATCTCCAGGTCCATGTCGGTGGCGGTCAGCGACAGTTCGCCATTGGCCGCGTTCAACAGGACATTGGACAGGACCGGAATGGTATTGCGCCGTTCGACAATGCTCTGCACATGCCCGAGGGAGCGAAGCAGGGCGGCACGTTCGATGATGATCTTCATCCTGGTTCCGGTCGGCTAGGTCCCCCGAAAGGGGACGACAATGTTCTTCCAATCCCCCGGCCAAGGGCCGGAAGGGGCGCTACCATAGCATAAGACATCGGACATAACAGGGGTTTGCTGCATGGATCGGGCCACTGTCTGATGGACAGGGTACGACCCGGCCAACGCTCCGGCGGCGACTGCCGCCGCGCCGCACGTGCGGCGTGAAGCCAAGCGGCGGATGCCGCGCCGGCGCCTGAGGAAAACGAACGACTAGAGCGTATTTCCGGTCACCGGAAATACGCTCTAGCTCACCATGGGGGCGGGGCGCTTGGGATAGTCGAAACGCGGCGGCAGACGATGATGCAGGGCCGCGTAGATGGTCATGACCGCCGCCCCGGCCACCGCAATGGCCAGCAGTTCCAGGGCTGGCATGGTGGTCGATCCCGCCACCACCACGGGCATGGCGCCCGCCGGCGGATGGGTCAGGCGGGCCAGTGACATCATGGTGATGGCGGCCCCCACTGTCAGCCCTACCACCCACCAATCGGCGGGCAGGGCCATATGGGCCAGCAGGGTGACAAGGCCGGCCAGCAGATAGCCACCGATGACGTTCACCGGCTGGGCCAGCGGGCTTGCGGCTTGTGCGAACAGCAACACGGCACTGGCCCCGAACGGCGCCAGCAGCAGCGGCAGATGCGTCACCCCGGCCAGCCACCCCGCCGCCGCGATGGTCACGGTCGCCCCCAGTCCGGCCTTCACATGGGCGGCCAGATGCGGATGGCGGGATTCATGACGGACCAGCAGATGACGCGGCATGGGTAAATCCTGTGCATTGCGTGCCTGTTTTCTGACCCGAGATCGCACAATTTGCAATCAATCTCTATCGTGGCACTCGGTTGAGCGCTGTGCATGCCTGTTGTCTGGATTGTGCGCTGCCGGAATTGATCCGAAATCGGATTTATTGAGCGGAGCTTTGGAAGAGGG
The DNA here is from genome assembly GCF_052437035.1 of Niveispirillum sp. Classification (NCBI taxonomy): domain Bacteria; kingdom Pseudomonadati; phylum Pseudomonadota; class Alphaproteobacteria; order Rhodospirillales; family Azospirillaceae; genus Niveispirillum; species Niveispirillum sp. The sequence goes on along the minus strand of NZ_JBQVOH010000004.1, from coordinate 116,152 downwards.
ATGTGGGTGATGACGCGGACGCTGATCTGCGCCTTGCTGGTGATGGGAACGCTTCTGGGGTTGGCGGGAATTGATCTGGTCCTGCCGGCGCTGCCGCTGTTGGCCGGCTGGCCGGGGGGTGATGCGGCGCGTGCGCAGCTGGTGATCGCCGCCTATGTAGCGGGCGCCATGGCGGGCATGCTGCTGTTCGGCACGCTGGCGGCACGTTTCGACCGACGCTTCCTGCTGCTGGGTGCCATGGCGGCGTTCGGCATCCTGTCGGGCATGTCGGTGCTGGTCACCGATCTGGATGTGCTGATCGCGCTGCGCGCGGGGCAGGGGTTGGCCGGGTCCGCCCCCGCCGTCTTCGCACCCGGCATCATCCGCCGTCTGTTCGATGAGGTCGGGGCCATGCGCGCCCTGGCGCTGCTGGGTTCGATCGAGGCCATTGCACCGGGTGCCGCCCCGCTGGCGGGGGCGGCCCTGATCGCCTGGGCCGGGTGGCAGGCGCCGTTCCTGGCCATCACGCTGGCGGCTCTGCTGGTGCTGGCCTGCCTGACGGCGGGTTTGGGTATTCTTCCGGGCGGACGGGTGGAAAAACGGCAGGGCGGTTCCTATGGCCGCTTGCTGCGCGATCCGGTCTTCCTGCGCTATGGCCTGTCGCATGGCGGGGTGTTGGGCGGGCTGCTGATCTTCGTGTTCGGCGCGCCCGTCACCATCACCGCCGGCATGGGTGGTGGCATGGGGGATTTCGTGGTGATGCAGGCCATCGGCGTCACCCTGTTCGCCATCACCGCCAATCTGGCCGGCGGGCTGGCACGACGGTTCGGGATCGAACGCATGATCAGCATCGGCACGGCCATGGCCTTTCTGTCGGGCGTCCTGCTGCTGATCTTCGGCTGGACGGGCGGCGGGCCGGTCTGGATGCTGTCGGTGCTGTTCGCGCCCATGAATATCGGGCTGGGCCTGCGTGGGCCGCCGGGTTTCCTGCGGGCCATCATGGCAGGGCGCGGCGATGATGACCGCGCCTCGGCCCTGGTGATCTTGTTCATTACCGGCATTTCGTCGCTGGGCACCGCCCTGCTGGCCCCGTTCATCACCCTGGGCCTGCCGGCCCTGACCCTTGCGGTGGCTTTGGTACAGGCGGTGGGGCTGGCAGCGTTGATCCTGCTGCCCCGGCTGCCGGACTGATCTGCTTGTGCAGGGTAGCGGTTTCCGCCACCCTGTGCGCGGTCATGATGGGAAAGGCGGCATGGGCTGGGGTTACGGTCTGGAGGCAAAGCTGGCCGATTGGCGGCGCGAAGGGTTGATCAGCGATGATCAGGCCGCTCGCATCGCCGCGTTCGAGGCCAGCCGCGGCAAACCGAAGCTGGCGCTGGCCCTGGCGGTGCTGGGGGCCTTTACTATCGGTGTCGGCATCATCGCCATCATCGCCGCCAACTGGGACGCCATCCCCATCGGCCCGCGCCTGGGCCTGCATATCCTGATCAATCTGGTCCTGGGGGGCCTTGTCTGGCATTGGGCGGGGCCCACCTCGCTGTCTGTTCGGGTCGAAGGCGGGGTGCTGCTGCTGTCGCTGTCCACCCTGGCCCTGATCGCGCATATCGGACAGAGTTTCCAGTTACAGGGCAGCGCCAGCGGCCTGATGGGGGGATGGCTGCTGCTGTCCACACCCTTCACGCTGGCCCTGGCACGCGGTGGGCTGAACCGCTGGGTCTGGGTCCTGGGCCTGTTCACCTGGGCCGGTGCCCTGCTGTCCGACCATTGGGATTGGCTGCATGACAGACGCCTGTCAGCCAGCATCTTGATCCTGTTTCTTGCGCTGCTTTATTTGGCCCGGCTGTCGCCCCGGCTTGTGCCGGCGGTCTGGGCGCGCCATCTGGGGCGGGCGGCAGTGGGGACGCTGATCGGCGGGTTGACCGTCCTGCTGCTGGTGCTGCGTCCCCTGATCGACGGGGTGCCGGAACCGGATGTGATGTGGGATGCCGGTATCGGCGGGGTCGTGGGCATGATGGCCATCGCCGCCGCCCACGCCTTGTCGCCGGGGGACATGAGGGGGATGCGGCTGGGCTTCGGCGCCCTGCTCGCCCTGGCGCCACCGCTGTCGGTGCTGCCTTTCCTGCTGGATGGCACTCTGGCCGCCATTGTGACGGGGGTGCTGTTTTGCCTCTATTGGATTGCTCTGGCGCGGCTGGCCTTGCTGACGGAACGGCCGGGCTGGTTCCGCTTGGCCGTCGCATTGATCGCGGTACGGGTCTTTATCGCCTATCTGGATGCCACGGGCGGATTGCTGGCCACCGGCTTCGGGCTGGTCCTGGCCGGCCTCGTGCTGCTGGGGCTGGCCTTTGCCGCGCGGCGGGTCATGGCCTGGGGTGAAGCACAGCAGGCGGGGGAGGGCACCTGATGCGCAAGGAGATGCTGCTGCGCGCGGCCCTGCTGATCCTGCCGACCCTTATCCTGACAGGCTGGGCCTTGTCGCTGCCGCTGCTGCGGGCAGAGGAGCCGCTGCTGCGGGTCCGGTTGGCCGGCTTTGACCCGCGCGACCTGCTGCGCGGCCATTATCTGCTGGCGCGGCTGGATATTGCCGGGCTGCCGCCGGGGCGCTCAGGCGCCGGAGACTGTGTCTGTCTGACACCCGGTGGCGCCGATGGCCGGCCCGGCTTCACTGCCCTGCCGGCCTGCACGCCGGATGTCCTGTCGGCCTGTCCTTATCCGTTGGCCGATCCGGGGCGGGAATTGCGGATTTACCAGTCGCAGGAACGGGCGCTCCGGCTGGAGGTGCTGCTGCGTGATGCCAAGGTGCGGGTTGATGTCGCCGTGCGATTCGACGGCAAGGGTGGCATCGCTTTGGAGGATGTCCAGGTTGACGGCAAATCCCTGCCCGAAACCGAATAGCCAGGGAGGAATGCCGTTATGGCGCGTGAAGGCCGTTTGATCCGGGTGGAGGTCGCGCTGACCCATCTGGACGGGTTCATGGAATATTTCGGCCATAACCTGCGCCACAGCCGGCAGGAGCCGGGCTGTATCCAGTTCCGTGCCGCCCGCTCCCCGTCCGAGGAGAAGGAGGGTGGCCCTGCCATCTTCCATGTCTGGGAGGAATTCGTGGATGAGGCGGCGATGCGCAGCCACCATGCCTCGGCGCATTTTCAGCGCTGGAGCGCCTGGCGTGCCGAACAGGGCGACGCCGTGGTCAGGGTCGGTCAGGTGACGGAGCTGTGGCCGGAGGATTGAGAGTGCTTGCATCCTCCCCCGCCCAGCCACAGGCGGCCAGCGCTGCCTGCATGTGGGGTGGGACGGGGGCCGTGATGGTGACGGGCGGCTTGGTGGCCTGAATGGGCACTGTGACGGCGCGGGAATGCAGGTGCAGCATGTCCCCCACCTTGCCCGCCGCGCCGGGCGGCAGATAGATCGGGTCGCCCAGCAGCGGATGCCCCAGATGCTGCATATGCACCCGGATCTGATGGGTGCGACCGGTTTTGGGGTTCAGTTCCATAAAACTGACGGGGCCGATGCCCGGCAGTTCGCCGCGTCCGCGCACCCGCCAGATCGTGACCGACGCCTGTCCATTTTCTTTGTCGATGACCATGCGCCAGCCGCGCCGCGCGTCGCTAACCTTGGTCAGGCCGGCATCGATCTTGCCGCTATTGTCGGCGGGGTGGCCCAGGGCGACGGCCCAGTAGGTCTTGGCGACCTTGCCTTCCTGAAACAGGATGCCCAGCCGGCGCAGCGCCTTGGGATGCCGGCCTAAGATCAGGCAGCCCGAGGTATCGCGGTCCAGCCGGTGGGCCAGCGATGGTGGCTTCGGGAAGCCAAAGCGCAGCGCATCGAAATGCCGTTCCAGATTATCGCCCTTGCCCTTGGCCGTATCCGGCCCCGCATGCACGGCGATGCCTGCCGGCTTGTCCAGCACAAGCATCAGGCCGTCACGATAGAGAAGGCGGGCAAGGAGATCGTCTTCGGTCATGGCATCGGCAATCTTATCTTCATATGAAAAGGGCCGCACCGTTGCCGGTGCGGCCCTTTCATTCTACCGGAACCCGGCGTCCGCTCAGTGGACTTCCGACCACAGGCGACGCTTCGCGGCATACATGATGCCGGCGAAGAACACCAGGAACAGCATGACCATCAGGCCGACGCGGCGACGCTCTTCCAGCTTGGGCTCAGCGGCCCAGGCCAGGAAGTTCGTCACATCCTTGGCCTGCTGATCGATCGTGGCGGCGGTGCCGTCGGTATAGGTCACGCCGCTATCGTACAGCGGCTGCGCCATGGCGATGGCGTGGCCGGGGAAGTACTTGTTGTAATTGGCGCCCGGCGACAACTCGAAGCCGGCGGGGGCGTCGGTGTAGCCGGTCAGCAGGGCGTGGATGTAATCCTCGTGATGGGCGCGGGCCTTCACGATCAGCGACAGGTCCGGCGGAGCCTTGCCACCATTGGCGGCGGCTGCGGCCTGCTTGTTCGGGAACGGGTTCTTGAACCGGTCCGAAGGCAGGCCAGGCCGGGTGAACATCTCACCCTGGTCGTTGGGGCCGTCGTTGATTTCCTGCGCGGCGGCAATGGCTTTCACTTCCGCCTCGGTGAAACCGATGTCGTGCAGATTGCGGTACGACAGCAGGTGCATCGAATGGCAGGCAGAGCAGACTTCCTTATAGACCTGGAAGCCGCGCTGCACGGAAGCGTAATCATAGCCCTTGAAGAAGGACAGGAAGCTGTTCACCCCGCCATGGGCCCAGGTCTGGGCCGGGGGCAGGGGCACGTCGCCGGCGGCCAGGGCCGTGCTGGTCAGGCCAGCAATGGTCATGGCGCCTGCGGCGATAAGGGTACGAAGACGACGCATCAGGCCTTCTCCCATCACTTGGCGGTGGCGGCGTTGCCGCCGAGAACCGGGTTGGCGATGCTGGCCGGCAGCGGCAGCGGCTTCTCGATCCGGCCGATGATCGGCAGGAGCAGGAAGAAGGCGAAATACATCACCGTGCCCAACTGGCCGATCAGCACGTAGGGCTGTTCAGCGGGCTTGCCGCCGGCATAACCCAGCATGAAGAAGGCCGGCACCAGGCAGAGCAGCACCCACCACTTGAAGATCGGGCGGAAACGGGCCGAACGGACCGGCGAGCTGTCCAGCCAGGGCAGGACGAACAGGATCGCGATGGAGCCGAACATGGCCAACACGCCACCCAGCTTCGCCGGGATCAGCACCACGTCGGTAAACGGCAGGCTGATAGCGAAGGTGATGGAGCGCAGGATCGCGTAGAAGGGCAGGAAGTACCATTCCGGAACGATATGCGCCGGCGTCACCAGCGGGTCGGCCGGAATGTAATTGTCCGGGTGGCCCAGCAGGTTTGGCGCGAAGAACACGAAGGAGGCGAAGAAGATCAGGAAGACCGTCAGGCCGAAAATGTCCTTCGTGGTGTAGTAGGGATGGAACGGCAGCGTATCCTGCGGACCCTTCGGCTCCACACCCAGCGGGTTGTTGGACCCGGTGATGTGCAGGGCCGCCACGTGCAGGACCACAACGGCCAGCAGCACGAACGGCAGCAGATAGTGCAGTGCGAAGAAGCGGTTCAGGGTCGGATTATCGACCGAGAAGCCACCCCACAGCAGGGTCACAATGCTCTCACCCACCACCGGTATGGCTGAGAACAGATTGGTGATCACGGTGGCGCCCCAGAAGGACATCTGGCCCCAGGGCAGCACATAGCCCATGAAGGCGGTGCCCATCATCAGCAGCAGGATGATGACGCCGAAAATCCAAAGCAATTCGCGCGGCGCCTTGTAGGAACCGTAATAGATGCCGCGAAAGATGTGGATATAGACGACAATGAAGAACATCGACGCACCGTTGGCGTGGATGTACCGGATCATCCAGCCCCAATTCACGTCGCGCATGATGCGTTCGACGCTGTCGAAGGCATACAACGTGTTGTTGGTGTAGTGCATCGCCAGAAAGATGCCGGAGACGATCATCGTCACCAGCACGAACATGGCGAGCGCGCCGAAGTTCCAGAAATAGTTGAAGTTACGCGGAGTCGGGAAGGACCCGTACTCCTTGTTCATCATCGTGAAGATCGGCAGGCGCTGGTCGATCCAGTTCACCACCGGGTTCTCGAAATTGGACTGTGGGGCGTGAGCCATCTGGCACTCCCTGACTGGATCTGTCTTTTAGCCGATCTTGACGCGGGTGTCGGTCAGGAACGCATATTCCGGCACGTGCAGGTTCAAGGGCGCGGGGCCCTTGCGGATGCGGCCCGACGTGTCGTAGTGCGATCCGTGGCAGGGGCAGAACCACCCGCCAAAATCACCCTTCGATTCGCCCGAGGAGGTGCCCAGCGGAATGCAGCCCAGATGGGTGCAGACGCCGACCAGCACCAGCCAGTTATCCTTGCCTTCCTTGACACGGGCCTGGTCCGGCTGCGGATCGATCAGCTCAGCCGTGGGCACGGCGCGGGCGGCATCGATCTCTTCCTGGGTGCGGTTGCGGATGAAAACCGGCTTGCCGCGCCACATGGCCTTGATGGCCTGACCCGGCTGGATTGGAGCCAGATCGACCTCGATGCTGGCCAGGGCCAGCGTGTCGGCGGCCGGGTTCATGCTGTGGATGAAGGGCCACAAAGCAGCAGCGGCACCAACACCGCCCATGGCGGCGCCAGCCAGATAGATGAAGTCGCGGCGGGTCTGGCCGTCGCCCGCATGCATGGTGTCCGCCATACCTCTCATCTCCTCGGCGAATGGACGCGGCCCCCGTCGGGCCGACGCCTTTTACTGAAACAACGATATGGACCCGGAAATCCGGGCTGAATTGGGCTTGTCCGCGGGTCTTTCCACCCCCACTTACTGCGTCATAGCGCGCATCGGGGGATGCGGTGCGACGCGGACGGTGCGATGGGGCGGGAGGCCAGCACGAACGGAGCGGCCGGAGGCTCCTCCGGTCGCGGATGTTCGATATACATGGCCCGCCAACGGTTGGGAAGCGCATGCTTCTGGACAATCTGTCGCGCTGTCCGGCGTCTGGGGCATCGATCCCCCCGCGCATGCGCATGGCGGCGCGCTTGCATCCGTCCCGGTTTGGGAATATCCCTGATTTCACAGCGCGACCGCCGTGCATTCTGGCGGCAGAATGCGCTGATTTACCGGTAAACAATCTGCCCCATCACCGGGCCGAAGGGATATCGCCCTTGTCCACCGCGCAATCGCCTGTGCAATCACTCGCCGGCCGCCGCGTCCTACTGATAGTGGCGGGGGGGATTGCCGCCTTCAAGACGCCAGACCTTGTGCGCCGTCTGCGTGAACGCGGGGCATCGGTGCGCGTGGTGCTGACCGATGGCGGGGCGCAGTTCGTGACGCCGTTGACCCTGCAGGCGGTTTCGGAGGACACGGTTTATCGCGATCTCTGGTCCCTGACCGACGAATCGGCCATGGGGCATATCCAGTTGTCGCGGTCGGCGGATGTGGTTCTGGTGGCCCCGGCCACGGCCAATATCCTGGCCCGCATGGCCCACGGTCTGGCCGATGATCTGGCCACGACGGTTCTGTTGGCGACTGACAAGCCTGTGCTGGTCGCACCCGCCATGAATGTAAGGATGTATGAACATCCGGCCACCCAGGCCAATCTGGCCCTGCTTGCCGCGCGCGGTGTGGGCATTATCGGGCCGGATGACGGGGCCATGGCCTGTGGCGAATATGGGCCGGGCCGCATGGTGGAACCGCTGTCCATCGCCGAGTATCTGGCCGGCTGGTTCGCGGCGCAGGCAGCGCCGAAGCCGCTGGCCGGTCGCCACGCCTTGGTCACCAGTGGGCCGACCCATGAACCCATCGATCCCGTCCGCTATATCGCCAACCGGTCCAGCGGCAAGCAGGGCCACGCGGTCGCGGCGGCGCTGGTCGCGCTGGGCGCGCGGGTGACGCTGGTCAGTGGCCCTGTGCGCCTGCCTGACCCGCCGGGGGTGAATGTGGTGGCGGTGGAGACGGCAGCGCAGATGCTGACCGCCTGCCGGGCCGCCCTGCCTGCCGATATCTTTGTCGCCGCCGCTGCCGTCGCCGATTGGCGCGTTGATGGTGCGGCGGGGCAGAAGCTGAAGAAGAGGGAGGGCGGCGGACCGCCGGCCCTGACCTTGACCGAGAATCCCGACATCCTGGCCAACCTGTCGGCAGCCGGACCGGATCGCCCGGAACTGGTGGTTGGTTTTGCTGCCGAAACGAATGATGTCGTGGCCTATGCCCGCGCCAAGCGGTTGCGCAAGGGGTGCGACTGGATCGTGGCCAATGATGTCTCACCAGCCACCGGCACCTTCGGCGGTGATCGCAATTCCGTGCATGTCATCCGCGCCGACGGCACAGAGGAAGCCTGGGAAAACCTGGCCAAGACCGAGGTGGCAAGTCGTCTGGCGACCGCCATCAGTGATCATTTCGTAAACGGAAAGAAATAAGAATGTCGGATATCAGCATTTCCATCCGCCGCCTGCCGCATGGCGCCGATCTGGCCCTGCCCGCCTATGCCACCGCCCTGTCCGCCGGCATGGACCTGCTGGCCGCCGTGGCAGAGCCGGTGACCCTGGAACCGGGTCAGCGCAAGCTGATCCCGACCGGCATTGCCATCGCCCTGCCGGCAGGGTTTGAGGCGCAGATCCGCCCGCGCTCCGGTCTGGCCCTGAAAAACGGCATCAGTCTGGTCAACAGCCCCGGCACCATCGATGCCGATTACCGTGGCGAGATCGGGGTGATCGTCATCAATCATGGTGACCAGCCCTTTACCGTGGAACGCGGCACCCGCATCGCGCAGATGGTGATCGCGCGGCATGAACGGGCCGTCTGGACGGAAGTGGACAATCTGGACGAAACCGCGCGCGGGTCGGGCGGTTTCGGTTCAACCGGCACCAAGGGCTGAGGGGGAACGGGGATGCTGCGCATATCCAAGAAACTGATGTTCGCCATCGAGACGGTGCTGGACATCGCCTATAATGCCGGTTCCGCCCCGGTGCAGTCGGCGGAGATCACGCAGCGCCAGGGCATCCCCAAACGCTACCTCGAACAGGTGCTGCAGGCCCTGGTGCGGGCAGGCGTCCTGGCCGGTGTGCGCGGACCCAAGGGCGGCTACCGTCTGGCCAAGGAACGCCGCCGCATCACGGTGGCCGAGATTGTGCGCGTCGTCCGCGCCCTGGAACAGGCCACCGATCCCATCGAGGAAGAGGTGGGCGCGGAACTGGGCCGGCAGGTGGTGCGCCCGCTGTGGGCGGAGCTGCAGGACGAGGTGATGGCGCGCCTGGAACAGACCAGCATCGAAGACCTCTGCGTGCGCGCCCATCAGGCCGGTGTGGCCAGCGAAGCCGCTTCCAAGCTCGATTTCAGTATTTAGTCGTCCCTCAGGCGCCGTGCGGCGGCATCCGCCGCCTTGGCTTACGCGACCATGGGGTCGCGGGCGCTCAACGCGCCAGCCGACCCGCGATAAGACATCGCGAGTCGGCATCAGCACTTTGACAGCGCCTGCGCCTGCCTATATACACAACATCGACCCGGTATTTCCGATGAATACCACAAATGGAGATGTAAAATGTCCGCCAGCCCTGAATTCCGTGGCAAGATCTATGACAGCATCCTGGACACGATCGGCGCCACGCCGCTGGTGCGGCTGAACCGGCTGGCGGCCAAGCATGGTGTCGTGGCCGACGTCGTCGCCAAGCTGGAATTCTTCAACCCGCTGTCCAGCGTGAAGGACCGTATCGGCAAGGCGCTGATCGAGGCGGCGGAGGCCGAGGGCAAGATTTCGCCCGACCGCACCGTCCTGATCGAACCGACCTCGGGCAATACCGGCATCGCGCTGGCTTTCGTCGCCGCCGCCAAGGGGTACCGCCTGATCCTGACCATGCCGGAAAGCATGTCGATCGAACGGCGCAAGATGCTGAAGCTGCTGGGTGCCGAACTGGTCCTGACCCCGGCCCCGCAGGGCATGAAGGGCGCGATTGCCAAGGCCGAGGAACTGTTGGCCAGCACGCCCGGCGCCTATGTCCTGCAACAGTTCAAGAACCCGGCCAACCCGGCCATCCACCGCGCCACCACGGCAGAGGAAATCTGGAACGACACGGCGGGCAAGGCCGACATCCTGATTTCCGGCGTGGGCACCGGCGGCACCCTGACCGGCGTGGCCCAGGTGCTGAAGCAGCGCAAGCCCGGCTTCACGGTGGTGGCGGTGGAGCCGGAGGACAGCCCCGTCCTGTCCGGCGGCCTGCCTGGCCCGCACAAGATCCAGGGCATCGGCGCCGGCTTCGTGCCCGACATCCTGGACAAGGAACTGATCGACGAGGTGCTGCGCATCTCCAACGTCCGCGCGTTTGAGCTGTCGCGTGAGGCGGCCCGGACGGAAGGTCTGGCCGTCGGCATCTCGTCGGGTGCGGCCCTGGCCGCCGCGTTTGAAGTGGGGGCGCGGGCCGAGAACAAGGGCAAGCTGATTGTCGTGGTCCTGCCCAGCTTCGCCGAGCGCTACCTGTCCACGGCCCTGTTCGAGGGGCTGGAGTAAGCCTTTCCAGATAGAATTGCTGTCGCCCCGGCCAAACGGTCGGGGCGATGTCGTTTCTGGATCGTGGATGTCATGACCCCCGACGCCCTCCGCGCCCTGGCGCTGTCCAACCCGATCAATGCCACCATCCTGGATCGGCTGCCTGCTCTGGGTCTGGATCAGGCCTATCTGGTGGCGGGATGTCTTTATCAGGCCGTGTGGAACGCCCGCGATGGGCGTGACCCCGGCTGGGGCGTGAAGGATTACGACCTGTTCTACTATGACCCGGACACCAGCTGGGAGGCCGAGGATGCGGTCATCCGGCGGGCCGCCGGTCTCTTTGCCGATCTGGGCGTGGAGGTGGAGTTGCGCAATCAGGCGCGGGTCCATCTCTGGTATCCGCAGCGATTCGGGACGGTGATCCCCGCCTTGGAAAGCAGCCGCGACGGCATTGCCGGTTTCCTAGTCCGCTGCACCTGTGTCGGCCTGTCGGCGGCTGGGGACGTGGTGGCGCCCTACGGGCTGGACGAGCTGGCCGCCGGCATCCTGCGCCCGAACCCGCGCACCGACAATCCGCCGCAGTACCGGATCAAGGTCGACAGCTATCGCGCGCGTTGGCCCTGGCTGATTGAACGAGGGTGACGGAACAAACGCCGCTTTCGGTTGTTACCTCCGCATCGTCGGCTGAATGCCGGTTTTGATACGAGAGGACATCATGAAGAAGCCCACACTGACCCTGGCGATCCCCCTGCTACTTTCCGCTTTCGCCCTGTCGGCCTGCAATACGGTCGAAGGTGTGGGCAAGGATGTGAAGTCTGGCGGCAAGGCCATTGAGAACACGGCCCAGGACGCCAAGAATTAATCTGCTGCTTCTTGCCCCGGCGGGGGCTTTGGCCGCATGGTTGATCGATGAGCATGCCCCCCGCCGACCCCGCCCGCCTGTCCCCGCCGCCGCCCACCAGCGGCCCACGCGTGCGCATGGTGCCGCAGGGCGAGGATCGGGAACGGCTGGTCTGTCCCGATTGTTGCTATATCGCTTATGAGAATCCGAAGATCGTTGTCGGCGCTGTGGTGACCGATGATGCAGGCCGGTTCCTGCTGTGCCGCCGCGCCATCCAGCCGCGCAGGGGCTTCTGGACCCTGCCCGCCGGCTATATGGAATTGAACGAGACGACGGAGCAGGGGGCGGCGCGGGAGGCGATGGAGGAGGCGGGTGCCCGCATCGCCATCGACGCCCTGCTGGCCGTCTACAACATCCCCCGCATTTCCCAGGTGCAGATGATCTACCGTGCCAGACTTTCCGATCCCGCCATCGCGGCGGGGGTGGAGAGCCTGGAGGTCGGCATGTTCGCTTGGAAGGACATCCCCTGGGACGAACTGGCCTTTCCCAGTGTTGTCTGGGCCCTGCATGAATGGCGGGAGAAGGCTGGGCAAACCGGATTCGCCCCTGGCACCAACCCGCCGCCCCCGGTGGAGGGCTTGTAACCGCCGCCCTGTCCGGGCACAGTCGCAGCAGAAGCGACCAACAGCCGGACAGAGACAGAATGCGCCGTTCCCAGACCGCCGCCCAGGGCACCATCCACCGCCTGACGCTGGACAGCCAGGTCCTGCGCGGCAATCTGATGGGCGATAGCCCCGCACGTGCGGTGCATGTCTATGTGCCTGCCGGTCATGATGGCCGTGACCTGCCACTGCTGGTCGATATTGTTGGCTACACGGCGGGCGGCCCCGCCCATACCAACTGGAAGAATTTCGGGGAGAACCTGCCCGAACGGCTGGACCGGCTGATCGATAGCGGGGCCATGGCGCCGGCGGTCGTGGCCTTTCCAGACTGTTTCACGCGCCTTGGCGGCAACCAATATATCAATTCCGCCGCCCTGGGCCGCTGGATGGATTTCCTGTGTGACGAGATGGTGCCCTTTATCGAAGGGCGGTTCGGCTGTGGCGGGACCGGCCGGCGAGCGATCTTCGGGAAAAGCAGCGGTGGCTATGGCTCCATGGCGCATGCCTTCCTGCGGCCCGACATCTGGGCCGCCGCCGCCTGCCATTCCGGCGATATGGGGTTTGAGCTGTGCTACCTGCCCGATATGCCGGGTGTGCTGCGCACCCTGTCCCGCCATGGCGGCTCCATCGAGCGGTTCATGAACGCGTTCGAGACGGCGCGCAAGGTGGATGGCAAGGACACTCATGTCCTGATGATCCTATGCATGGCCGCCACCTATGATCCCGACCCGTCACAGTTCCTGGGCATCCGTCTGCCGGTGACGCCGGATACGTGCGAGGTGATTGAAGAACGCTGGGACAACTGGCTCGCCTGGGACCCGGCACGCATGGTGGAAAAGCATGCCGAGGCCTTGCGAGGGCTGAAGGGTCTGTTCATCGATTGCGGTGACCGCGACCAGTATAATCTGGTCCATGGTGCCCGGCGTCTGCACCGCCGTCTGGAGGCGCTGGGCATCGCCCACCGGTACGAGGAATTCCCCGATGACCATTCCTCGGTCGATTACCGGATGGATGAAAGCCTGCCCTATCTTGTCCGCGCCCTGAACGGGTAAGCGCGCATGGCCGAACAGGACATCACCGCCCTTGATCCCACCGACGCCGCAGAAATGGCGAAGGGCCGGCTTCGGCTGGATAAATGGCTTTGGTACGCGCGCTTTCTGAAAACCCGCAGTCAGGCGGCCAAACTGGCGACGTCGGGCGGCCTGCGTATCGGCGGCGCACCGGTTGCCAAGGCCAGCCAGGTGGTGAAGGTGGGCGACGTCCTGACCTTCCCCCTGGGCGCCTATGTCCGGGTGATCAAGGTCAAGGCCCTGGCCGCACGGCGTGGACCGGCACCGGAAGCACAGGCCCTGTATGAAGACCTGGACCCGCCGACGCCGGAGGCGCGGCTGCCGCGAGGGTAGTAAGGTCGGCGTGGTCGACCACCCGGTTGCGGCCCTGCCGTTTGGCCTCATACAGCGCGCCGTCGGCGGCTTGATAAAGCTGTTCCCAGCCCATGCCGTCGGACGGGGCGACCGCGATGCCAAGGCTGGCGGTAACGGTGATGGCATAATCCTGATGCAGGGCCGTCTGCGCCTCAATGCGCAGGCGCAGTCGTTCGGCGACCGCACGGGCCTGATCCTTCACACCCGGCAGGAACAGCAGGAATTCCTCTCCCCCCATGCGGGCCGACAGGTCCTGCGCGCGCAATGCCTGCCGCAGGGTGCTAGCGGTGGCAACAAGGGTCGCATCACCGGCGGCATGGCCGTAACGGTCATTCACCTGCTTGAAATGATCAAGATCCAGCACGATAAGCGCGTCGCCGGCCTGGATGATCGCAGGCATCCTGGCCTCCAGCCAGCGGCGGTTGCCGATATCGGTCAGGCTGTCGATCTCCGCCGCCTGCCGCAGGCCGCGTTCGGCCCGGTCGGTGGCAAAGCCGCAGACTAGGACGGCGATGCCGAAATTCCCCAATATCTGAAGCGCGAAGCCATGTGCGATCCAGTCGACATAGTCCGGCCTTGACAGGATCGCCCACGCCCCCACGCCGAATACCAGCGCACAGGTCGCCAGGACCACGGCCAGCGGCAGGCGTGATGGCAGCGGGTCATGCCGGCAGTCACGCCAGACCGGCCAGGCGGCAACCGCCAGGAACAGGCCGGCCTGCAGGTGGAACAGGCAGGACCGGATGCGGTCATCGGTGTGAAAGCCCGTGACCAGCGCCGCCAGGAGGAACAGGGCTGGTGGTACCAGGATCAGCCATCCCTGCCGGGCCCGCCGCTGTCTGCTCAGCGCATGGATACCCAGATAGATCAGACCATAACCCAGGGTACCTAAAATCAGGCTGGTCAGGGTCCAGAATTCAAGCGGCAAACGGCCCGCCGCGCCCCAGCCTGCCAGGGTCGAGCCCAGGATCAGCAGTCCAAAACCAAGAATCAGGGTCCGCAGGCCCGACGGCCGATGGGATTGTCTGCGCATGTGCATAAAAGCCAGCGCGCCCGCGATCAGCGAAGATTTGTACAGCACCAGAATGGTGACAATATCCAGCGGGAACATCAGGCTTTCCGTCTGGCGGAGAAAATTCTCGCCGCCCGTCTCATAACATGACGACCCCTGTATGTCTTCCCGATAGGTTAATCCTTAAGGATGAGGTGCGCTGTCCTGTGTCCGCCGGTTGCATCGTGCAGCCCCTGTGTGCCTGTCAGACTGGTACAAATCCTACCAATCATGCGCCCCCTTGAACGCTGCGTTGCATGCAGGCGCCCGGCGAAGGGCCGCCACCCGCTTGCCGTGGTCGGGTCGTGCCGCTATGCTCCGCCATCACGTAACAATGTGACCGTAAAGCCACCCCCGTCTTTGCGGTTCGATCCTTGACCCCCAGGTGAGTGACCATGGCCCGCACCCTCTATGACAAGATCTTCGACAGCCACACCGTCCACCGTCAGGAGGACGGCACCGCCGTGCTGTATATTGATCTGCATCTGGTGCATGAGGTGACGAGCCCGCAGGCCTTTGAAGGTCTGCGCATCGCGGGGCGGCAGCTGCGTCAGCCCAAGAAGACCCTGGCCGTGGCCGACCATAATGTGCCGACCAGCAAGGACCGTCTGGCCGGCATCAAGAATGAGGAAAGCCGCATCCAGGTGGAGCAGCTGGCCATCAACGCCAGGGAATTCGGCGTTGAATATTTCGACATGAGCGATATCCGCCAGGGCATTGTCCACGTTGTCGGGCCGGAACAGGGCGTGACCCAGCCGGGCATGACCATCGTCTGCGGCGACAGCCACACGGCCACCCATGGCGCCTTCGGCGCGCTGGCCTTTGGCATCGGCACGTCCGACGTGGAGCATGTGCTGGCCACGCAGACCCTGCTGATCAAGAAGTCGAAGAACATGCTGGTGAAGGTCGATGGCGACCTGCCGCCGGGCGTCACCGCCAAGGACCTGACGCTGGCCGTGATTGGCAAGCTGGGCACTGCCGGCGGCACCGGCTATGTCATCGAATATGCCGGCAAGGCATTCCGCGACCTGTCGATGGAAGGCCGCATGACGGTCTGCAACATGGCGATCGAGGCGGGCGCCCGCGCCGGCCTGATCGCCCCGGACGAAAAGACCTTCGACTATCTGCGGGGTCGCAATCGCGCACCGCAGGGGGCCGATTTCGACCGCGCCGTCGAATATTGGAAGTCACTGCCCAGCGACGAGGGCGCGGTCTATGACAAGGTCGTGGAACTGAACGCCGCCGACATCGTGCCGCTGGTTACCTGGGGTACCAGCCCGGAGGACGTGGCCCCGATCACCGCCAACGTGCCCAGCCCGGCCGATTTCAAGGACCCGCACAAGGCCAAGGCCGTGGAACGCTCGCTGGCCTATATGGGCCTGACGCCGGGTACGCCTCTGTCGCAGGTGCCGGTGCAGAAGGTGTTCATCGGTTCCTGCACCAACAGCCGGATCGAGGATCTGCGCGCCGCCGCCGACGTGGCCAAGGGCCGCAAGGTGGCCGATGGCGTCTATGCCATGGTCGTCCCCGGTTCCGGTCTGGTGAAGAAGCAGGCCGAGGAAGAAGGCCTGCACACGATCTTCACCGAAGCCGGCTTTGACTGGCGTGAGCCCGGCTGCTCCATGTGCCTGGCCATGAATGACGACAAGCTGAAGCCCGGCGAACGCTGCGCCAGCACGTCGAACCGCAATTTCGAAAGCCGCCAGGGCCCCGGTGGCCGCACCCATCTGGTCAGCCCCGCCATGGCCGCCGCTGCTGCCATCAAGGGCCACCTGACGGACGTGCGCACTCTCGGCTGAGCCAGGGCGTGCCTGTAGTGAAAAAGGGGCGTCCCTCTGGGGCGCCCCTTTTTTTACTGCGGTTTGCGCTGTGACAGATACCGGATAAGGGCCAGGGCGTCGGGGGGCGGCTCCCGTTCGATGCGGCGATAATCGCGGCAATCGGGGGTGCGGCTGACCAGCCCCTGTTCCACCAGCTCACGGCGCAGCAGGGCGAAGTCTCGGAAGCTGTGCATCTCGTTCAGTTTCCGGCTGATCTGCTGTTCCGTCATGCTGTCACGCGGCGGCAGGCGCGACCAGATCACCCACAGGCAGGTGGCCTGTTCGTTGAACTTGTTGGGCCAGCGGATCAACTGTCCGGCATCATCAAAATGCCGCATCAGCCGGCGCACGCGGGCGTGATCGATCGCCACCGTCGGGGCAGTGGGTGCCGGGTTCTCCAACTGTTCAAGCGCCGCTGCCTGCGCCCGGTAATGCTGGAAATTGCGATAACCGGCGCCGCGCGCCAGCATGTTCAGAAGCTGCACATGGCCGGCCCTGCCCTCATGCGCTTCCAGTTGTGATTTCAGTGACTTGGCCAGGGCGCCGATATCGGCGACCTGAAAGGGCAATTCCTGCTTCGACATGGGTCAACATCCCGTTTCACGGCACGCCTTGATCCTTGCTGGAACCGTCGGTGGTCGCCATCTTGCCGACGCGGCACGCCTTTTGGGTGTGACGGTCGATAAATATTGAGAAGGCAGGTTTAGCGGCCCCTTGAAGGGCTGGCGACGCCTGGGTGAACTGCCGACCGGCGGCAGCATTAACATGAAACGGGCGGACAGGGCCATCCCTTATGGAATGAGGACGCAAGCCGCTGCCCGCTGTACGGCCTTGGTCAGGCGTGACAGGGTGGCGCTGGGCATGCGGCTGCGCTGCCAGAACAGGGGCACGTCCAGCCCCTGACCCGGCAGTACCTCCACCAGTCGGCCCGCCGCCAGATGCGCGGCTGCCAGGGGACGCGGGTTCATGCCCCACCCGATCCCCGCCAGGGCCGCATCGATGAAGGCCTGGGACGAGGGCAGCCAGTGGGTCGGCACCGCCCCTTCCATCCCCGCACGGCGCAGCCACTGTGCCTGCAACCGGTCCTTGGCGTTGAAGGTTAGGCACGGTGCCCGTGCCAAGGCCTCGGTCGTCACCCCATTGGGGAAATGACGCTGCATGAAGGAAGGGCTGGCCGTGGCGACATAGGGCAGGGCGCCCAAGGCGACGCTGTCACAGCCGGGAACGGCCCCGCCGCCCGCCGTCACGGCGGCGAGAACCTCCCCCCGGCGCAACCAGTCGGCGCTGTGATCCTGATCATCCAGGACTAGATCGAACAGACAGTCGGGCATATCGGCCATGGCCGCCACAAACCATGTGGCCAGACTGTCGGCATTGACCGCAATGCGCAGAACCGGGCGGGGCCCCTCCTGCGCCAGACCCGGCAGGCTGGCCGGCAGCTCACTTTCCAGCAGCGCCACATGTTCGGCATGCTGGCACAGGCGGGCCCCCGCCGGGGTGGCGGTACAGGGGCTGGCGCGCACCACCAGCACCGCCCCCATCCGTTCTTCCAGCAGCTTCACCCGCTGCGACACGGCAGACGGGGTGACGTGCAACTGCTGCGCGGCACGTTCAAAACTGCCCGTCCGCACCACGGCGGCCAGGGCGGAAAGCAGGGCATAATCCAGCATGAGAACAGTAACGCTTAATCAGGATTAGTAACATTAAGTACGCTTAATCACCGTCGGATGATAGGTCCGTTCCCGTCACGCCACGGGAGAACCGCCCCATGTTCAACGCCATCCTGTCCGGCTATCTGCTGGGCCTCAGTCTGATTGTCGCCATCGGGGCGCAAAATGCCTTTGTCCTGCGCCAGGGTTTGCGGGGGCAGCATGTGCTGCCGGTCGTGCTGACCTGTGCCCTGTCGGATGCGGTGTTGATCGTCGGCGGGGTGGCGGGGCTGGGCTGGCTGGTGGAACGCTGGCCGGGGCTGCTGCCGGTCCTGCGCTATGCGGGGGCAGCCTTTCTGCTTGCCTATGCGCTGCGGGCCCTGTGGTCGGCATGGACGGCGACGACGGGATTGGACCCGGCCGCGGGGGAGGGGGCGGGACGGGCGGCCACGCTGGCCACCTGTCTGGCGCTGACTTGGCTGAACCCGCATGTCTATCTGGATACTGTCGTCCTGATCGGATCGGTGGCCAGCCGGTTCGGGGAGTTGAAGGTCTGGTTCGGCCTGGGGGCCGTGGCGGCGTCGTTCAGCTTCTTCTTCGCCCTGGGCTTCGGCGCGCGGTTGCTGCGGCCATTATTTGCGCAGGCAGCGGCATGGCGGGTGCTGGATGGGGTGATTGCCCTGGTGATGGGCGGATTGGCGTTCAAGTTGCTGGTGTAAGACCAGCGGCATGAGTTTTTTTACGCATGCTGCTTGAGGCCGGCCACCGTGCTCGCAAAGCCAAGGCGGCGGAGGCCGCCGCCCGGCGTCTGAGGGCAAATGCCGCTGCTGTGAAACATTTCGCCCTTCGTTTGGGCCGCCAATTCCGGTAAAGGGAAAGTCCGGTCCCCCAACCATACCGCAGGCCCATGCAGCAACCGGCACGGCAGATCCTGACGCTTTTCCCCTTGGCGCTTACCCTGCTGCTGGCCCTGCCGGCTATGGCGGCGGAGCCCCGGCTGATCGGGATTTTCCGCGACTGGAACGCCTTCATGCTGGAGGAGCCGTCGGGTCCCGTCTGCTGGATGGTGTCGCGGCCCAAGAAGATGGAAGGCGATTTCACCAAACGCGGTGATGTCTTCCTGATGATCACCCACCGCCCGGCGGAACGGACCTTTGATGTGGTGAATTTCATCGCAGGCTACCCGTTCGCCGAACATGCCGAGGTGCAGGTTCAGGTCGGCAAGCAGAGCTTCAAACTGTTCAGCAAGGATGAACAGGCCTGGGCGCGCGAGGCCGAAACCGACCACGCCATCACCCAGGCGCTGCGCCAGGGGTCGACCCTGGTGGTGCGCGGCACCAGCCTGCGCGGCAGCCGCACCACCGACACGTTCAGTCTGGCCGGCAGCGGCGGCGCCTATCAGGCCATCGGCGATGCCTGCGCCGAACGGGCGGCGGCCCCCCCGCTGGTGGAACCGCCGCCGCAGTGATGTGACCTTACCCCAGGCCCTTCTCCACAAACGCCGCCATGCGGCGGGCAAAGGATAGCGGGTCGGGCAGGGTCTCACCCTCCAGAATGCGCGCCTGATCCAGCAGCAGCCAGGCCGCATCCTCCAGCGAGGTCGCCGCGCCGTCCTGCGTCGCCTTCTCCGCCAGACGGCGGATCAGCGGGTGACCGGGATTGATCTCCAGCACCCGCTTGGACGCGGCATCGGCTCCCAATTGCCCATGCTGCTTCAGCAGGCGCTGCAGGTGGATATCCATGTCGCCGTCATCGGCCACCAGACAGACGGCACTGTCGGTCAGGCGTTCGGAACGGCGGACATCCTTGACCTCTTCACCCAGGGTCAGCTTCAAAAGGGCGGTCAGCGAGGACAGGTCGCCATCCGTCGCCTTGTCCTTCTTCTCGTCCTCCGGCTTTTCCTCGCCCTTGATCTTGGACAGGTCGGCCCCGCCGCGCGTCACGGACTTGAATTGCTTGCCATCGGTCTCGCGCACCGACCCGACCCAGAATTCATCCACCGGATCGGTCAGCAGCAGCACTTCCACGCCCTTGGCCCGGAAACCTTCGACCTGCGGGCTGCGCTCCACGGCCGATTTCTCATCGCCCGTGATGTAATAGATGGCGTCCTGGCCTTCCTTCATGCGCCCGATATAGGTGGCCAAGCTGACCAGCTCGCCCTTGCTCTCCGTGGTACGGAAGCGCAGCAGCTTCAGCAGATCGTCGCGATGGGCAAAATCCTCATACAGCCCTTCCTTCAGCACGGCCCCGAACGCATCCCAGAAGCGGGCATAGTCGGCGGCTTGCTCCGGATCGGCAGCCTTCTTGTTCAGATCGCCCAGCACGCGCTTCACGATCCCGGCCTTCAGCTTGGCCAGCACCGGGTTGTTCTGCAGCATCTCGCGGCTGACATTCAGCGGCAGGTCCTCGCTGTCCACCACGCCCTTCAGGAACCGCAGATAGGGCGGGACCAGCCCTTCCGCCTCGTCCGTGATGAAGACACGGCGGACATAGAGCTTCACATGATGGGCGCGGCGCGGATCGAACAGGTCAAAGGGCCGCTGCTGCGGCACGAACAGCAGGCCCGTGTACTCGATCACGCCCTCGGCGCGCCAATGCAGGGTCAGCCACGGCTCGTCAAAGGCGTGGCCGACATGGTGATAGAATTCCTTGTACTGCTCTTCCGTGATCTCCGACTTCGACCGTGTCCACAGGGCGTTGGCCGCATTCACGCTGTCGGTCGTGTCGGCCCCTAGCAGGATAGGCACGGCAATATGGTCGGAATAGGTCTTGATGACATGGCGCAGGCGGTGTTCCTCCAGGAACTCCGTCTCCGCCGCGCGGATATGCATGACGATGCGGGTACCGCGCGCCGGGGCATTCTCATCCTCGGCCACGGTAAAGCTGCCCTGGCCGTCGCTGACCCAGCGCCAACCGGTGGCCTCACCCGCCTTGCGGCTGAACACCTCAACCTTTTCCGCCACCATGAAGGCGGAATAGAAGCCGACGCCGAACTGCCCGATCAGGCTGACATCTTTTTTGCTGTCGCCCGACAGGTTCTTGACGAAGGCCGACGTGCCCGACCGGGCGATGGTGCCCAGATTATCGACAAGGTCCTGGCGGTTCATGCCGATACCATTGTCGATCAGGGTCAGCGTCTTGGCATCCGTGTCGGCCACGATGCGGATCTTGAAGTCAGGGTCATCCCCCAGCAGCGACCCATCGGTCAGCGCCGCATAACGCAGCCGGTCGCACGCGTCCGACGCGTTGGAGATCAGTTCCCGCAGGAAGACTTCCTTCTCCGAGTAGAGGCTGTGCGCCACGATATCCAACAGGCGGCTGACCTCGGCCTGGAAACTGAGCCGTTCCTCGCTCATCTCTCTCACCTTGCTCTGCGATTTACATCCAATGAGGGTGGCCGTGAAGCCGCTGCTGGATATGGGGCAGACGGTGGCGGAGCGCAAGCGGGGTTTCAGGCCAGCAGATCACGCACACTGGCCGCCAGGGCACGGGCGGCTGCCGATGTTGCGGGATTGGGCGTCCGCGCCAGCATGACGATCTGTGACGGGGGCAGCGGCGGCATCCCCAGGGATGCCGGGGCCACGGCCAGATCGCCACCGATGATGGTACCCAGCGGGGCCACACCAAGCCCGGCGCGCACCGCCGCCATCAGGGCCAGACAGCTTCCGCCCGTGAATGTCTCCCGCCATGTGATGCCGGCCTGATCAAGCACCCGGATCGCCACCGCCCGGACGGAACAGGGAGAGGGCAGAAGCACCAGGGGCAGGGGGCCATCGGACCCGGACCATCCGGGCGGGACGCGCCATTGCAACGCATCGCTGCCCAGAATCTCTCCCCCTTCCGCCCCATGCTCCCGCCGGATGATGGCAAGGTCGATCTGGCCGCCCTCAAACCGATCCCGGATATCAGCCGACTGACCCAGATGGACGGCCATCGTCGCATGCGGCGGCAATGCCATCCGCACCCGCTTCAGCGTCAGGTCGAGATGGGTACCCAAGGCATGGTCGCTGATCCCGATTGTGATGTGTGAGGGCACAATATCGACCGCGGCAATCGCCGCCTCGTGCGCCGCCAGCAGGGTTCGCGCATGATCAAGAAAGGCTGTTCCCGCCTCGGTCAGGCGGACAAGGCGGGGACTGCGATCCAGCAGCCGTCTGCCAAGCGCCGCCTCCAGCGACTTGATGCGCTGGCTGACAACAGGCTGGACGGTACCCGCCGCCTCTGCCGCGCGGGTGAGGTTGCCATATTCTGCGACAAGGGCGAACAGGCGGACGGATTCAAGATCAAGCATCATATGAAATCGCTATGGTATTTATCAAATATCATAGCGTTCACGAATGAATTTCAAAAGGGCAGAAATGGGCATCCAACCCCAACAGGAGATGTGTGATGCCCATGATCATTGTGCGCTATGTAACGCCCGACCCACGCCCCGACCTGCGCGCCCGGATCGCCGGATTGGCTGCCCGGCTTGGGGCGGAAAAGCTGGGCAAGGATCCCGGCGTGACGGCGGTGCTGGTGGAGCCGGCGGACCCCGATGGCTGGTTCATCGCCGGCAAACGGCCCACCGATGACGGATTGTCGGCCTTCTGGCTGGATATCAAGGTGACGGCGGGCACCAATACCAAGGCGGAAACCACCGCGTTCGTAAAGGCGGCCTATCGGGAAATGGCGGACCTTCTGGGGCCGCTACACTCGGAATGCTACGTCTATGTCCATGAAACCAATGGCGATGCCTATGGTTATGGTGGCCGGACACAGAATGGCCGCTGGGCGGCAGCACATCCGGGCTGACAGCGGGCCGCCCTTTCACGGATTATGCAGATAGCTGGATATCGCGTCGGTCAGGCTTTCCGCGTGGGCGACATTGTCCCGGTTGGACAGCATCATGGCGGTGACCAGCGTTTCCGCCATCAGCACCGCCGCCGTCATGCTGCTGGACAGGACGGGATGCGTGCTTTCGGCCAGCAGCACCGTATCCGCCCGTTGCGCCAGGGGCGATACGGGGCTGTCGGTGATGGCCACCACATGCGCCTTGCGCGATTTGGCAAAGCTGGTCAGGTGCAATGCTGCCTGTGCGTAGCGGGGAAAGGCGATGGCGATCAGCACATCGCCTTCGCCCAAATTCATTAGCCGCCCCGCCGCGACCTCGGTACCGCCAAATTCCACGACATTCACCAGATTGGCGCAGAAGGGCTGCAACCCCAGGGTCAGCAGCCCCGCGACATGGGCCGACAGGCCGAAACCCATGACATAGATGGTGCGCGCCGCGTTCAGCCGGCTGACCAGTTCTGACAGCTGTGTGCCGCCCGCCATCTGCTCCGCGACCCGCGACAGATGCGACAGCGTCGCCTCCAGCCCTTCATTGATGGCGGCCTGCGTCGGGTCGGCGCGGTCGAAGCTGCTGCGCAGTTTTTCAACGGGTCGCAGCACGGTCTGCAACGTCTCTGCCATGCCCGCCCGCAGGTCGGGATAGCCAGCATAACCCACGGCCCGCGCAAATCGGCTCAAGGTGGCGTTCGACACGCCGATGGCGCTGGCCAGATCCTCGATGCTCCACGCCGTAATCCGCACGGGATTGCGCAGAAGATGCTCCGCAATCGTCCGGTTCGACGCCGTCCCATCCGCCATCACTGCCAGCAGCCGGCGGCCCAGTTCGGTATCGGCAAAGGCCACCTCCGTCGACGGGGCGGATTGGGTTTGCGCCTCGCCCTGGCCCGGGGCGTGAAAATCAGCCTGAGAGGATTTTTTCATAGATTGATCTTATGAAAATAACGTGTCATTGTCCATTCCATCGAGCCGATCATTGCGAAACCTGCCGGAAGCCAGTTGCCATGATGCGTCTTATGTCCCTGACGGCGGGTTTCGCCGCAAGTCTGTTGCTTCTGGCCGTACCCGCCGATGCGCAGAATGCCCGCATGCGGGTGGGGGTGGAGGGCAATTATCCGCCCTTTTCGGTGATCGGCCCGGACGGGAAACTGTCGGGTTTCGATATCGACATCGCCAACGCGCTGTGCGCGGAAATGAAGGTCGATTGTACCCTGGTGCAGCAGGAATGGGACGGGATGATCCCGGCGCTCAACACCCGCAAGTTCGACATGATCGTCGCTTCCATGACGATCACGGCGGACCGGGCGAAAATCGTCGATTTTTCCGACGTCTATTATGATGTCCCCTCCCGCTGGATCGCCAAACAGGGCGCCTTTACGGAGCCTACGCCCGACGCGCTGAAGGGCAAGACGATTATCGTCCTGCGTAACAGCCCGCGCGCCAGACATGCCAAGGAAAAATACCCCGACAGCCGCCTGCTACTGGTCGCCAAGGAGACAGATGTCTACCTGGAACTGCGCGCAGGGCGCGGGGATATCGCACTCGGTTCATCGGTGATCGCGGAGGGCCTGTTCCTGAAACGGCCCGAGGGCACGGGCTTTGCCACCGTGGGCGACCCCCTGCGCCTGAAGGGTGACAGTGATGTCGGCATCGCCGTACGCAAGGGCGATGTGCCATTGCGTGACCGGATCAATGCCGCCCTGAAGGCCATCAAGGAAGATGGCCGCTATCAGCAGATCGCCCAACGCTACTTCACGTTTGATGTCTCGGGCGGGAATTCCTGAGGCATAGGGCGGCCCGCCCGCCCGGCCCCCGACCCGCCGCTTTCACCCCAGACCTTCCCCCCATCCCCGGCCCTGTCGGGGGTGAACGCCGGTTGCATGCCCATGCTGATCGAGTATCTGCCCATCCTGCTTGACGGCTTGCTGACGACATTGTCGGTGTCGCTGGTCTCACTGGCCATCGCCTCGCTGTTCGGTCTGGCCGGCGCCCTGGCCAAGCTGTCCACAGGCCGCGGCTTGCAGGCGGTGGCAGGGGCCTACACCACGCTGATCCGATCCATTCCCGATCTGGTGCTGATGCTGGCCCTGTTCTATGGCGGACAGGCCCTGGTCAATGATATCGGCCTGCGTCTGGGCTGGGATTATATCGATATCGATCCGTTCCTGGCCGGCAGCCTGACCCTGGGCTTCATCTATGGTGCCTATCTGACGGAAACCTTCCGCGGCGCCTTCATGGCCATCCCCAAGGGGCAGGCGGAGGCGGGCCTGGCCTATGGCATGAGCGGGGTACAGGTCCTCTGGCACATCACCCTGCCGCAGATGATCCGCCACGCCATCCCCGGCTTTGCAAATAACTGGCTGGTCATGGTCAAGGCCTCGGCCCTGGTGTCGATCATCGGCCTGGACGACATGGTCCACCGCGCCAGCCTGGCCACCGCCGCGACCGCCCAGCCCTTCACCTTCTATGCCGCCGTCGCCGTCCTCTATCTGGTTGTCACCACCGTCTCGATCCTGGCGCTGGGCCAACTTGAAAAGCGCGTGTCCCTCGGCGTTCGCAAGGCGGTGCTGTGATGATCGATCTTCAGATTATTCAGGACAATCTGCCCGCCTTTCTGGATGGTGCGCGCGTCACTATCCTGCTGCTGCTGGCCTCGGCCGTTGCCGGCCTGAGCCTGTCGCTGCCCCTTGCGGTGGCGCGGGTGTCGGCCAACCCGTTTCTGTCGCGGCCCGTCTTCCTGTTCACCTATGTGCTGCGCGGCACGCCGCTGCTGGTGCAGCTTTTCATGGTCTATTTCGGGCTGGCGCAGTTCGATATGGTCCGGGACAGCAGCCTGTGGCCGCTGCTGCGTGAACCCTGGTTCTGTGCCTGGATTGCCTTCACGCTGAACACCGCTGCCTATACGACCGAAATGCTGGCAGGTGCCCTGCGCGCCACGCCGGCAGGAGAGGTGGAGGCGGCGCGGAGCCTGGGCCTAACCGGCTTTGACATCTACACCCGCATCCTGATCCCGGGCGCCGTCCGCCGCGCCCTGCCGCAGTATGGCAATGAGCTGGTGATGCTGATGCACGCCACCTCCATCGCCAGCGCGGTGACCCTGGTGGAGATCACCCGCGTGGCCCGCGACGTCCATGCCAACAGCCTGCTGGCGGTGGAAGCGTTCGGGACGGCGGCCCTGTTCTACCTCGCCCTGACCCTGTGCATCACCGGCCTGTTCCGGCTGCTGGAGCGCCGCCTGCTGCGGCATCTGGCGCGCCCGGCCGGTGCCTCTTAAGGAGCGGCACCAACGTGCGATCTGAAACTCTGTCCCTGCCCGGCACGACGCAAGGCACCCACCGTACGGTGACGGTGCAGCGCTTCGGCACCCCCGGCGGGCGCCCCCGCATTCATATCCAGGCCAGCCTGCATGCCGATGAAATCCCGGCCATGCTGGTTGCCGACAAGCTGCGCCGCCACCTGACCCGGCTGGAGGCCGAGGGCAAGCTGGTGGGCGAGGTGGTGCTGGTCCCCATTGCCAACCCGATTGGCCTGTCGCAGGCGGTGCTGGGCGACATGCTGGGCCGGTTCGACCTTACCGACGGGCGCAATTTCAACCGCGATTTCCCCTGGCTGGTCCCTGCCGCCGCGGCGCGTGTGCAGGGCCGGTTGGGCGATGATCCCGCCGCCAATACCGCCCTGATCCGTGTGGCCCTGGCCGATGCCCTGTCGGAAATGCGCCCGCAATCGCCGGCCCAGCATCTGAAGGTGTTGCTGATGTCGCTGGCGGTCGGGGCCGACTGGGTTTTGGACCTGCATTGCGACCATGAGGCCGTGATGCATCTCTATACCCTGACGCCGCTGGCCGAAGCGGTGGCGCCGCTGGCCCGGCTGCTGGGGGCGCAGGCGCTGCTGACCGCGGATGAAAGCGGTGACCATCCGTTCGACGAGGCGGTCAGCCGGCCCTGGGCCGCCCTGCGGCAGCGCTTCCCGCAATATCCGATCCCGCTTTCCTGCCGGTCGGTGACGGTGGAACTGCGCGGTCAGGCAGATGTCGACCATGATCTGGCCGACCGCGATGCCCGCGCGCTGGTGGCGTTCATGACCCATGCCGGGGCCGTGACCGGGGCCATTCCCGACCTGCCGCCGGCCCTGTGTCAGCCCACCCCGCTGGAAGCGGTGGAACCGCTGACAGCACCGGCGGCGGGTGTCCTGGTCTATCGCCGGCCGTTGGGTGCGGCGGTAGAAGCAGGGGAGATCGTGGCTGACATCATCGATCCCGTCACCGGTCAGGCGGTGCCCGTCGCCAGCCAGGGCGGCGGCCTGCTGTTCGCTCGCATCGCCACCCGCATGGCCTTTCCCGGCAACCGCCTGGGCAAGCTGGCCGGCACCCGCCTGCGCCGTTCCGGCAACCTGTTGAGCCCGTGAGCCATCCCATGGAAATCAAGCTGCAAGCCGACAATATCGCCAAACGCTATGGCAGCATCGATGTGCTGCACGATGTCTCGCTTCAGGCGCGGGCCGGCGATGTCATCGCCCTGATCGGTGCGTCGGGTTCCGGGAAAAGCACCCTGTTGCGCTGCCTCAACCTGCTGGAACGGCCCCATGCCGGGTGCCTGACGGTGGCGGGGGAGCGTCTGGCCCTGACGCCCGACCGGACCGGAGAGCTGACCGCCGCCGACCCGGCCCAGCTGCGCCGCCTGCGCGCGCGCCTGTCCATGGTGTTCCAGCAGTTCAACCTGTGGGGCCACATGAACGTGCTGCGCAACGTCATCGAGGCACCGATCCGCGTGAACGGCCTGTCCAAGGCCGAAGCGGTCGAACGGGCCGAGCATTATCTGGCCCGTGTCGGTGTCCTGCACCGGCGCGATGCCTATCCGGCGCACCTGTCGGGGGGCGAGCAGCAGCGGGTGGCCATCGCCCGCGCGCTGGCCATGGAGCCCGATGTGATGCTGTTCGATGAACCGACCAGCGCGCTGGACCCCGAACTGGTGGGCGAGGTGCTGCGCGTCATGCGCGGCTTGGCCGAGGAGGGGCGGACCATGGTGGTCGTGACCCACGAAATGGCCTTCGCCCGCGATGTCGGCAGCCAGCTTGTCTTTCTGCACAAGGGCCGGATCGAGGAACAGGGAACCCCATCCGACCTGATGACCAACCCGCAGAGCGACCGCCTGCGCACCTTCCTGGCCAGCAGCCTGCACCGCGCCGGCCACGCCTGAACCCATTCGAAACGCCACCCAAACCATCGTGGGCACGAGACCCGGCAAACGGGCGGGCCCATCCAGACACTCGGGAGACTTCAGTTGAGGGACTTCACCATGAACACCAAGCATCTGCTGGCCACCACCACCGCGCTGGCCCTGCTGGCCGGCCCCGCCATCGCGCAGGATAGCGGCCTTCTGGAAGAGATTGTCGTGACGGGATCGCGCATCGCGCGCCCCGCCGAACAGAGCCCCGTCCCCGTCACGGCGCTGGGAGAGGCGGAACTGTCGGCGCGCGGCATCACCAGCATCTCCGATGCGTTGAGCCGCCTGCCAGCCCTGCAGAACACCCGGTCGTCCGACCAGCTGTCCTCGACCTCGCCCGTGCCGACGGCCAATCTGCGCGGTCTGGGGGCGGCCCGCACCCTGGTGCTGGTCAATGGCCGCCGCCATGTGGCCGGCATTGCCGGTGAGGCGTCGGTGGATATCTCCACCATCCCGTCGGCCCTGGTCGAACGGGTCGATGTGCTGACCGGCGGTGCCTCCGCCGTCTATGGTTCCGACGCTGTGACCGGTGTGGTGAACTTTGTCCTGAAGAAGGATTTCGAGGGCCAGGACATCACCGCCCAATATGGCCTGTCGGAAAAGGGTGATGCCGACCGCCGCTATGTCGCGGCCACCATCGGCCGCAATTTTGATGACGGCAAGGGCAACATCACCCTGTCGCTGTCGTCGGTGGATCAGAAGCCGTTGGAATTTGGTGACCGCAAATGGTCGCGCGGCAACGGCATCGCCGACGACACGGCCAACCCCGACCTGTTCCTTCAGGAAACAGACCTGACCCCTGCGCTGCGCGCTGCAGGCGTCACCGCCGGCACGCGCATCCTGTCCCTGTCCACTGCCAACCAGGCCATTGCCGGCCAGACGCTGATCGCCCGCGCCACGAACGCCAAGGCCCGCGCCTTCGGCACCAACCAGCGTTTCGGCCTGTCATCGATCTACGGCATCATCGGCTTTGACCCGCGTGGCACAGGCTTCCCTGTGTCCGGCACCAACAGCCGCGCGCCCAATATCGACCTGGACAATAACGGCACCCGCGACTGTGTTCAGAATTATCCGGGCCGCCGTGGCTATGGCTGTCTGGTCATCGATCCGGCCACGGGCAAGCTGCGTCCGTTCCAGGATGGTATCCTGGCCAATAACGACCAGTTCGGCGGCGACGGCACGCCCGACTATCTGGACCGCGCCACCCTGGTCGGCGACCTGTCGACCCAGACGGCCAATCTGAACGCCCGTTATGAGGTGAACCCCTATTTCAAGCCGTTCGTCGAGGGCAAGTACGTCCGCAATACCAGCCGTCAGGTCGAAAGCATCCGCACCTTCGATGACAGCATCCGCATCAAGCTGGACAACCCCTTTATCCCGCAGCAGCTGCGCGACATCGCCAATGCCCAGATCGCAGCGGAACCGGCCCTGGCCAACACGTATCAGTTCATCATCACCCGCGACCATGCCGACGTGGTTGACCCCGTGGTCC
This sequence comes from Niveispirillum sp., assembly GCF_052437035.1. NCBI lineage: Bacteria > Pseudomonadati > Pseudomonadota > Alphaproteobacteria > Rhodospirillales > Azospirillaceae > Niveispirillum > Niveispirillum sp. The sequence goes on along the minus strand of NZ_JBQVOH010000004.1, from coordinate 86,699 downwards.
GCAATACCCGCGACACCTATCGCGGCGTGCTGGGCTTCGAAGGCGAGCTGGATAATGGCTGGTCGTACGAGGCGTCGTACAATTACGGCCGCACGGATGCCACCGACAAGCGCCCGACCCGTCTGAACGACCGGTTCTTCGCCGCCATCGACGCGGTGCGCGCCCCCAATGGCCAGATCGTCTGCCGCTCCGACCTGAACCCGACCTCCGTCCCCGCCGTGTCGGACTTCCCGGTCTTCAACTGGTCGGGCTACAACACGTTCAAGGCCGGCGACGGGTCGTGCAAGCCCTTGAACCTGTTCGGCTATGGGGCGCCGTCGGAAGCGGCACAGGATTTTGTCACCTATGACAATCCGGTGAAGTCCACCATCAAGCAGCAGGTCTGGAACGCCAGCATCACCGGCGATCTGGGCGAAACCCTGTCGCTGCCCGGCGGTCCCATCGGCTTTGCCGCCGGCCTGGAACACCGCAAGGAGGACAGCCGGTTTGAAGTCACCGAATGGGAACGCCTGAACTATACCGACCGTGGCGGCCGCCAGAATGTGGTTGGCGGCTTTGACGTTACCGAGGGCTTTGTCGAACTGAACGCCCCGCTGCTGGCCGACCTGCCGGGGGTGGAGCTGCTGTCGCTGGACGGTGCCTATCGTTATGGCGATTACAGCACGGTCGGTGGCGTGAACACCTGGAAGGTCGGTGGCGTCTATGCCCCGGTTAAGGATATCCGCGCTCGCGGCGGTTACTCCCGCACCATCCGTGCCCCTAATATCCAGGAACTGTTCGCGCCCCGCTCGTCCACCCTGTTCTCCGTCGTCGATCCCTGCGATGCCGGTCAGATCGGTACCGGCCCGAGTCCCGCCAACCGCCGCGCTAACTGCGCCGCGGACGGCATCCCCAATGGCTGGCTGGACACCCGTACCGCCCGTGTACCGGGCTTCACGGGCGGCAACCCGGATCTGGACCCGGAAACCTCCACCAGCTACACCGCCGGTGTGGTGCTGACGCCCAGCTTCCTGCCGCGCTTCTCCCTGGCCGTCGATTACTGGAACATCAAGATCGAGGATGCGATCAGCCAGGTGACGGGCCAGAACATTCTGAACGCCTGCTATGACGCGCCCAGCCGGGACAATCCCTTCTGCTCCCAGGTGGGCCGTAACCGCACCAGCACCTCGCCCACTTTCCTGGCTGTCAACTCGCTGAACCAGACGACCATCAACTTCGCCCGGTTCGAAGCCAGCGGTATTGACTTCGATCTGGTCTACCCCGTGGACCTGGAAGAGATCGGCTTAGGCGAGAATGGCAGCTTCACCCTTGGCCTGACCGGGACGTGGAACGAAAAGAACCGTACCTTCCAGACGCCCAGCAACGCCGCTGCCGCCAACAATGCCCTGGGCGAGCGTTTGTTCCCGGAATGGAACCTTAACCCGTCGGTATCGTGGAGCGATGATGTCTGGAGTGTTGCCTGGTACGGCTTCTACCAGTCGCGCCAGACCCTGACGGGCGTGGAAACGGAAACGGCCAGCACCTTTGTCCAGGCCTATGCGCCCGCCGCCTGGGTGCATGACGCGACCGTATCGTATCAGGTGACGGAAGAGGTGCGGGTGACCGCCGGCGTCAACAACCTGACCAACAAGGGCCAGTTCTATGGCGATATCGGCCGCCCAGCATCGGCCATCGGACGGTCCTACTATCTGCGCACCCGTCTGGTCTTCTGATCTGGCGGTTGAGCGCTGTTGCGGTCTTGCGGGAGGGGCACATTTCCCGCAAGACCGCCCTTGTTTTCACCCCCTGCCGGGATGTTCCCATGCGCCGCCTGTTCCTGTGTCTGCTCGCCTTTCTGCTCACGACCCTGCCGACCCTGGCGGAACCCGTGAAGGGATCGCTGCTGATCGCGGGTGGGGATTTCCGGATGGATAATCCGGGCTGGCCCCGGCTGGTGGAATTAGCGGGCGGCAAGGGCGCCACGATCCTGGTCCTGCCCACCGGCAGCGGGGATCCGGTGGGCAGCGGCGGTCGCATCGTGGACCATCTGCGCGGCCTGGGGGCCGACGCCTTGCTGCTGCCGCTGGCCGAAAAGGGCTTTGTGCGTAGCCCGGCGGATATCGTGACCGATCCCGTCTGGATCGACCGAGCCCGCCATGCCGGGGGCTTCTTCCTGGTGGGGGGTGACCAGTCGCGCTACACCGCCGTCCTGCTTGGCCCCGACGGGTCCGACACGCCGCTGCTGGCCGCCATCCGCGCGGCCCATGCCGGCGGGGCCGTCATTGCCGGATCGTCCGCGGGGGCCGCCATCATGTCCGCCACCATGATCAAGGATGCGCCGGAAACGCTGGACCTGCTGGCCACCGGTCCCGTCGCGGGCCGGACCCTGGGGCCGGGCCTGGGCTTCATCGGTCCCGACTGGTTCGTCGATCAGCATTTCCTGGCGCGCGGCCGCTTTGCCCGCACCCTGGTAGCCATGGATACCGCCGGCTATAAGCGTGGACTGGGTGTGGATGAAAACACCGCCCTCATCATCCGCGAACGCAAGATGGCGGAGGTGGTGGGCGCCAGCGGGGTGGTGGTGATCGATACGCGGCCCGCCCGCCGCTCCCCCGGCTGGCCCTTTGCACAGACGGGGATTGTCCTGTCCCTGCTGCGCGACGGCGACCGGCTGGACCTGGCCAGCGGTACCGTGACCCCCGGCCCCGCGCGCGCCGATGCCCCCATCCTGCCGGCCTACCCCGGTTTCGAACCCGATCCCGAATTGCCCGCGACCCTGGCCACGGGCGATATCCTGGCCCCCTGGCAATTCGGTCGGCTGATGGCGCAGGTCCTGGAAAGCCGGAAGGGAGAAGCCACGGGTCTGGCCTTTGATGCCGCCGACCCCGCCCGCCGCCCGGCCTTCCGCATGAGGCTGACCCGCCGCGCCGATAGCCGGGGCTGGGCCGGTGATGGCATTACGGTCCTGAACCTCACCATGGACATCACCCCCGTTCGCATGGCCGATCCCCTGTTCAGGCCCCTCCGCCCCTGACCTGATGATGCCCACGCTCTCCGGTCATGGGCTGGCCCCCGTGCCGCAACGCCCCATCTTCTTCGGGGATGGCTGTACGGGCAGGGGAGGGACAAAGTGCCGGATAAGTGCAGGACGGCCTTGGATGAAGGACAGCCTGTCGCCATCATCGGCGCTGGTGTCGCGGGTCTGACGGCGGCGCGTCTGTTATCGCCGCACCTGCCGACTGCCCTGTTCGAGGCCGCGTCGGTTGCCGGGGGGCGGCTGGCTACGCGGCGGATCGGTGATCATACCTTTGATCATGGCGCACAGTTCTTCAAGCCACGTCATCCCCGGTTCACGGCGGCGGTGCGGCAGTTGGAAGAACAGGGGCTTGCCACCCCCTGGCACGCGCGGTTCGTGGAAGTGCGGGATGGTGCCATCACCGCGCGCCGGCAATGGACAGACTCCCCCGGCCATTATGTCGGGACCGGCGGCATGGATAGCATCGCTGCCGCCTGGTCGGCGGGCCTTGATCTGCGCCTGGGGTGCCGCGTCACTGGTCTGCGGCGGGCCATGGGTAGCACCTGGCTGACCCTGAATGATGGCCCTGATCAGGGACCGTTCGGCCTTGTCATCCTGGCCCTGCCGGCGCCGGCGGCCCGGCATCTGCTGCCTGCCGACAGCGTTCTGCGCCCCCATGCCGGTGCGACAATGATGAAATCCTGTTACGCCCTGATGGTGGGTCTGGACAATCCTGTCGATCCGGGGTTTGACGCTGCCCTGGTGAAGGATGCGCCGATCAGCTGGGTTTCCGTCACCGGGTCAAGGCCGGGACATCAGGGACCGCCCGGCATTGTCGCCCTGTCGGCCAATGCCTGGGCCGATGTCCAGCAGGACCGGCCCCCTGCGGATATCCAAGACGCGCTGTTACAGGCGCTGTCCGATCTATGGAGGCATCCGCTGCGGCCCCGCTTTGCCGCCCTCCACCACTGGCCGCATGCCAACAGCGATCCCGTACGCCAGGATCAACCGCTGATCGACACCAGAAACCGCATCGTGCTGTGCGGTGATTGGATCCGTCAGGGCCGTATGGAAGCAGCCTTCCTGTCCGGCGCACAGGTCGCGGATGCCGTGCTGGCTATGTCCGGGGGTATGCAAACGCTCATGGCAGCGGCAGGGTCAACGCCCGCATGAAGCCACCGAAACATTTAATGTCGTGTGGAGAAAATGGCGCGCCCGAAAGGATTCGAACCTCTGACCCCCAGATTCGTAGTTCGTGTAAGTGCCGGGTGGTTTCGGGGGCGCTTGGCCTCGCATGACGACTATCGGAGACATTGGCTCTTTTCCTGCCAGATTGACGACAGACATTCAGCCGCGGATGCCCGCTACTCCCCCGTGGGACTGGCGGGGGGGCACGACGTATGACGGGTGGCACCCCCCTGGAACAGGGCCAGTAGGGCAGCATCCGTCGTGCCCATGTGCCGATGATGGATGACCGAAGTAGATGGAGCATTGCCCAACTGACCATCACCAGCCATTGGCCCGCGGCGAGCAGGGCGACGAACCGCTGGGGCACCCCAACTCAGAATTGGCTACATCCAACGCCTCAATGGGGGATCGGTGCCGTCCGCTTCGCGGGCGCCTTTCCGTCTCTCAGACCCTCTGATTAACGTCCCATCAGCGGACATTCCGCAATAAGTTTTTGTCGGGCGAGCCGTCCGACAAATAATTTTCGCAAGAGGCAGCACGCATCGGAGGGGCACAACTCCTTAGAGGGCAATTATTTTCTAGTTCTTCATCCCCGTCACTGTGGTTGCCCACCAGCGACTTCTGACGTCGGGTCCACAAAGCCTGATGTTCAGGCTTCATTCCCTGGTTGACTGTATTGCCCAGCCCCAGTCGCATTACCTCCTTGCCTGGCGATCGCCTAGCCCGGCTCGTTGTAAGCCGAAACTCTGAAGACCAAATAGTTATACTCGAGTGTCGACCTGTCATGCTTTCGGACAAGCTGTTGGGCATCTGCATTCCAGACCACATCTTCCCATGACCATTTTGAATCATCGCCTTGTATAACGACGAATGACCCATACCGTAGCTTGGCGGACGTCGTGCTTTTTTCGAAATCAAGGCCCATCTTGAAGCAGTATACTGGCTCGTTACGGCTACGGGACAAGACCGAGGTGACTAGGCTTCCGGCCAAGCCCACAAACGGCTTCAGCGCCGGTTGAGCGGTGGTGAGCAGCGACAGGCCGTCACGAAAGGGGCCACTGCCCAGCGCCGTAAGCAGCACCTCATCCTTGTCGCTGCGGACGTTTATGGTCCTGCCCTCAAACGAAATGCCATTCTGGCCAACCGACACGCCTAGGAAGATAGGCGAGCCGCTCACCGAAGCGCTCGATCCATCCTTCGCTTCGGTGGTTAGTGCGAAGCGGAGCTCTTCGGCCTCGCCGCGGATCTGGTTCTTCCCAGTGAACTCACAGAGTATTGTGTGCTTTCCCATTCCTGGATAGCGGTGAACCCAAAACCGGTCCAACGTGATCTTGACCCGTGTGTTCTTGAGAGTGTTGTCGGGCTCGAGCGTCATAGCATTCATAATCGAAATGTTCGTACCCTTGGCGTCGGGAGCGATAAATCCGATTAGAAGCCCGGTGTATCCCCAGACGTCCTGACCCCAGAAGCTGCCCATGCCTTGCCCGCTGCCGCCTTTCGCGACCATGCGGTCTGCTGCCTCGTCGTCTCCAATCTCGCGCAAGTATTCGGCAATGGTCCCGGTTGACTTACTTCCCAGTAGATCTCTTTTATGAAAGCTCATGATCTCGTCCTCAAACGTATTGGCGTACGCGGCCGGGCTGCACGCTGCTTAAGCCGGACTCTGGCCTCCACGTCCGCGAAAAGGTCGTCTCGCACCGGCTGTGCCAGTTCTAAAGTGATCGCCAGCGCGTACGGCACCTTCGCCGCGGCGAAGAGGGGCAGGTCGGCGCGCGCCTGAACGCCAACGAAGAATGCGCCTTCCTCCAAAGACCGGATTAGCTTTTTTCCCTCCAAGACGAGGTGTTGAAGGGTGCCTCGCCGACCGGCAAACGGGTGGGGTTGGAGTGTGGAACCAACCCCATCCCAGAAGTCGCGCTTACCATTCCTATCTACTATTTCGGCAAGCACACCGCGGTAACGTCTTGAACCTGGGTCCGTTGGCGTTGACCAAGCCAAGGTCATAGTAACCCGCCGCAACTCACGGTTACCGACCATAGCCCGTGGAATCGGTATCTTGTACTCGTGCAGCAGATCAGGTGTGATGATATCATCGGCAAGGAGCGTAATCCGGCTTCCGTCTCCACGCATGATGCGGCTGTGGTCAGGCCGCCCGTATCCTAGGAAGCGGGAGATCGCCTCGCGCTTACGCTGCCAATTACCGTTGTACAGATTGTTTAACAGTTTTCCGACACTACCCCAGCTGCAGCTATGTACTAGTAGCGCCTTTAGCACCACTGCACGCGTGGGAAGTCTCACCCAGTCCTGCCCATCCTGGCTGAAGAGTTCCTCAACGACATCGGCGACCTTTAATGCTGCTCGGGTGACAAGCGCCGCCGCGTTACTCGTGCCGGTAGAGCGCCCAGTCTTTGTGTTGGTACCGCCATTGGTGTCAGGGATGGCAGTGAGCTGTCCAGCATCGCCATGCTCTCGCGCCCAAACAGAGACGGTGCCTTCGGCGGTTTCGGACATCGCCATCTGCCGTCCGCCCGCCTCCACTAGATCCGGTTTAATCGCACGGTTGAAGCCCAGACCTACACCCGAGGTGAGGTTAGTCACACCGATGGGAACGAATGGATCGACGTGGCCTGCGGGGCATCCCGTCGAACTATCTTCGTGGATCGCACCGACCGTGACGGAGTTGATGGACTCGGCCGGGCTCAGGATAAGCCTTGTGCCCTTTGCCCTTTCGATCGCCCGAAGCAGGACAAGTTGCCGCTCGATGGCGTCGGCATTCTCAAAGTCATCACAGTCGACGTAGGTGTCAATCTCGAACGGGCTGTTGGAATTGCCAGCACTAACCACAAACAGCAGCTTATGCTCATGGCTCAGGTAGTCGAGCAACTTAGCCCATGGACTCGCGCGTCGGGCGAAAGGGGCCTCCTGATCGCATACTGAGTGGTTTATGATCACGACTTCGTTGCCGAGCGGTGGTCCGCCGTCAAGGCCTTCCATGAGCGCGGTTACCGCCCGATAGACCATTGCAACAGGAAGGCGCTCAAGTGGTGTGCATTCCTGATGCAGGCCCTGTGGCGCAGCTAGGATCGGCACTATTTTAAGGATTCGATCAGTTGGCGGCTCCCCGTGACCAAGGTCGCCATGTAAAATCAACGACGCCATGGCGGTGCCGTGGAATCGGCGCGCAACGGGCGACATCTCGCCAGTCACGTCGACCTCTTCGATGTCCACCCTGTTAGCGAGCAGATGGTGATTTTGGATAGGATAGCCGTCGAGCAAAGCCACGATCGCCCGACGATTGTCCGGCTCATCCGGCGGATCCCGTTCGTCCAACGTCGTTGGGATCGGCTGCCGCTCGCCCGAAAGATAGAGTGATTGAGGCTTAACCCGCATAACCCGGTCCGCATCTGCTAAGGGACCACGATACTGGCGCAGCATTCGCGCTTGATATCCAGGCAGTTCGACTAGGGCTGCTTGGTAGCAGATCGGCGGAATGGTTGCGAAATCGAGCACTCTGCCGCTAACCGACTCCATTAGTGCATCGACATAATCCCGTGCGCGGGCCCGGAGTTCTTCGTCCTCGCGGAACCAGAGATCAAGCTCAAGGCGGACGGGGCGCTCGGGATAGCGCTCGAGCATGCGCTCGACATAAGCTTCTACGGCTGGATCGACGCGATCTTGCGCAGACCAGGTGCGCACGTTGTTAAGGTAGCCGAAAAGTGCCCACCACTCGCGACCATCCGACGGCTTCGGTTCGTTACGAATAAATCTATTCCATAATGCCAGCACCCGCTGCAACCCTGCGATGGACGGCATTGTTACATAGAGAAGTGTCTCGCTAGTCGACTCCTCCTCAATATATTCAGAGTCGTTGTCGTCCTCAGCCGAAGGACTGTCGTACTCCTCGGCCAGCCACTCGAGACCCACATTTCGCGCAGCCTGAACAAAATTAGCGACTGGACCTATGACCTCGAAGACCAGCGCCCGGTCCGGGCTTGCCTCAGCGGGTCTTGCGGAGAGGTCCGCACCGCCAAGTAGGTCGGCGACACTCTTCTCCAACCGCTGAAAGGTGTTACCGAGCTTCGTCGCCTGCTCCTGCGAGGAGATCGCCCTCGGCATGTGAGCCTTGCGGCCCGGAATCCTTTTTAGTCCGTCTGGCTCGCGGCTTATCCTTAGGATTGGTCCCTGTGCCAATTATATGCACCCCACCAACTGCCCGGCGGCGCTCCCATTTGGCCACCGCATCCCTGAAGGCATCCGCAGATGCCAGCCGTCCATTTGATAAAACAACTTTCCGGCGCGCGTCTAGAGTGACGGCTTCGATTTCAGAGAAAGTTTCTCCTTCAAACAACTTTACAAACTCTCGGACAGTCATGCCGACGCTTCCGAACGACCGTTCCGTTCGCATGTACCAGTCGCGAAGCTCGGCCTCGCCCGGCGCCGGGAGCGTAAGGCGGACCTCAAACCGTCGCCAGACCGCACGGTCGAGCAGCTCAGGATGATTAGTGGCGCAGACGATGATACAATGACTGGGCAGCGCGTCCATGTGGAGCAGCAATGAGCTCACTACTCGTTTGATTTCTCCCGTCTCTTGGGCGTCCGAGCGTTCCTTACCGACGCTCTCGAACTCATCGAAGAATAGGACGCACGGTGTCCGGGCCGCGTAATCGACGACCTCCTGCAGGCGTGATGCCGTCTCGCCCAGGTAACTTCCGACCAGTCCTTCGTACCTGACAGTCAAGAACGGCAAGCCCAATTCCGTTGCGATTGCCGCCGCGAGACTCGTTTTACCGGTGCCCGGCGGGCCGACCAAGAGCACGGTATGCCTTGGTTCCAGAGAGTGGGAGCGCAGTAAGGCCGCTTGGCCGACCTCGGAGATGAATTCGCGGACCTCTTCGCCGATATTCTTGCCCAGCACCAGTTCGTCCAGGCGTCGTCGAGGATTAGTCTCGCGGAGGAGAAACTGGAGGCTATCTGGGAGCATCGGCGAGCCACCTCCGGCGAAGTTCGACCCACGCCGGGTGGCAGTTGGCGGTCCGGCGAGTCGAGATGCATGCCCATGCTTCTGCTGGTAATGGGCCTCTTGGATGAGTGCCGCCATCGTCTCGCGTAGCGCCTTTGGATCCTCGGACTCACTGGCCGTATGGAGTCGGCGCAAGGACTGTTGCTTGCTCATCTCAGCTCCTCGCCGGTGCCTGGAACGAAACGGATAACTCGACGGCGCCGTTGCACCGACAGACGCTCCCTGATGTAGAAATTTGGATCATCACCTCTGACCATGCAAGGGCGTAGACCTTTGCTGAATGCGGGGCAACGACTTTTCTCATTTCCTTGTACCCCGACCGGTGAATGGGGGTAACCACAGGCGTGGCACTTTCCTGTAAGCGTAACATACCCGGTAATGAGCATTGGGATAGGCGGTCACCCATTCGGTAACGGCCGGAATGCGATTATCAATATGGATGACAGGCAGAACGGCAGCTAACGAAGTTCTCGATCCAAAGGCGGACTAGAGGCTAGCCGCCCCAACGCAGTCAATTGTCTTTGGTTAAATTGATCAAAAAAGCAGGAGGCGAGTTGCCCCCTGTTTTTCTTCTTGCCCTCCTTGAACCGGTTCAAAGCATCAGCGGTGTGGCGATTCGATAGTTGTATTGCCTGTCAAAATTCGCTCCGTTCATCGAGAAGAACCGGATTGCCTCTGCCACCCCGGCCAACGCCCCCAGTGCTGGATGGACAGCCAGGGCAAGCACATAGACCAGCCCGATCCCCCATGAGCCCAGATAGAAGCGATGGGCACCGACCCCACCCAAGAACAGAGCCAGCAAGGCAGCCTCCGTCTTGCCGAGGTGACGGTGGATGGGTGGTGTAGCCAGCACGTCCCCCAACTGTGCATCACCGCTTACCGGTCCCGACGCGACTAGCGCGACATACCGTTGAAACACCTCCACCGCCTTGCGGCGGCCCGCGCCGGTGGTGTCGAAGGCATCCTTGAAGCGGCCCTTGACGATGACCTCTACTTGACCGTCATCCAGCGCCCTGAACCGGGCCGTGACCCGCAGGCCGAACATGTTGATCCCGTACCGCCAGGACGCTTCCAGTGTCCCGCTGGCGGGGTCGGTGACCTTGATCCTTCCGCCAACTTCCTGCATCGCCTTGGTCATGGTGGCGAAGGCGTCGCCAAAGGGGATGCGGGTGATATTCACACATGAGTCTTCATTCGCCGACATGGCGTTGTCCTTTCCATCGATTTCAGGGATGGCGCTGAGCGCCGGTTACCTTCCATTGGAAGGCGGGTAGTGTGAGGAGCTGGAGAGTAGGGGTTCCTGATGGTTCAGGCGATTTTACACCCTCAGCTTACCACATGAAAAGGCGTACAGTACGTCTTATTTGGCGTTTATGTGCACGGCTGCGTCTACGCCTCCTGCCCCCTCGATCAGTCCCCACGACGTTGCGGCGTGGTTGGCGGACTCGATCAGGCGCTGGGGCGCATGGTGGGCGTACCGCGCCGTCATCCGCACGTCGCTGTGTCCCAGCAACGTGCCGATCTCGTTCAACGGTACGCCCCTGTTCGCCAGCACGCTGGCAAAGCTATGGCGCAGATCATGAACACGCAGGTCATCGGGCAGGTTGGCAAGCTGCTTGGCCCGCCGCCATGCTGACTTGACCGAGTTTAGGGGGCGTCCCGGCACCCCGCCGGGGAAGATGTAGGGGTGGCCGTCGTTCCTGATCCGGGCCTGGTGCGCGATGATCTGCATGGCCGGGTCGGACAGGAAGATGCGGCGGGGCTTGCCGCTCTTCGACACCGGGACGGTGAGGATGCGGCGGCTTATATCCAGTTCGTCCCACCGGGCCTTCAGGATTTCGTTACGCCGCGCCCCCGTGACGGCCAACATGGCGATGGCCGCAGTGGTGGAACGGGTGCCCATCTCCTTCAGAGCCTTGAACAGGGTATGCGCCTGCTCGTCGGTAAGGTACATGTCCCGCGACCGTTCCATCAGCATGCCCGGCGACGAGGCCGGGTTGTCGCACGTCACCACCTTCCAGCGGATGGCGAGGTTGATCATGCTGCGGATCGCGGCCAGGTGGCGGTTGACGGTGCCGTTGGCCAGCCCCTTCTCCCGCAGCCTGGTCTTCAACGCCTGGACATCGGCCGGGGTGACCTCGTCCAGGGGCTTGGTCCCGACCTGCTCCTCGATCCGTCGGCAGTAGACTCCCATGTTGTCGGTCCCCCGCTGCCGTTCGCGGATATAGGGCAAGAACTGCTCATGGATGAAGCGGCTGACGGTTGGGATGGCACGGAGCTTGTCCAACTCTCCGGCCGGGTCCTGCCCCGCAGCGGCCTGTGCCCGCAGTTCCGTGGCCCGCCGCTTAGCCTGGGTCAGGGTGACGTCCGACAGCCGACCGATCTTCATGTCACGGGTGCGCCGCCTGTGGTCGGTGACGCGGACATAGAAGGTCCCGCCGGATGCCTGAATCTCCAGTATCAGACCCGGCTGGCTGGTGTCGAAGATGCGGACATACCGTTTGCCGTCGGGGACCGTCGGCAGGTTGCGCAACAGGGTTGGGGTGATGGCGGCCTTCATGGCGCCAGCCTCCTTTCAAAGGGGGTTAATGGGGGGTCAGGACGGGTCCGCCGGCCGCCGATGCGCCGACATGTGGATGTCGAAGTCATCCGCATTGGCACGATGGTTAGCCGCTTGGCGGGATGCCAGATACTGAAGGCTGCCTTGGACAGCGGCAGAGACGCAGAGAAACAGGATTTGCCCCACCGGCCCGACGGGCAGGCGGGGGGCGAGCAGCTTCAAGCGCAGCATGTGGCGCTCCTTTCGTGGTTCGTGTTGAGTGGATCAGGGGCGACCGGTCAGCACGGCCACCCGCCGTCGTTCCGTGTCCAGGGCGCGGGAGACGGCAAGGCGTATCGACAGGAGGGTCCGATCGGCCGGCGGTGTCCGTGTCAGGTCCATGTAGAACTGGAGCAGAACCATCAGCAGTTGCTCCGGGCTAACACCTTCACCCCGACTGACGGCGTCGGGGCAGAGGGGCAGGCGCATGTCACCGACATGGGCCTCGGTCCATAGGTAATCGGCACCGGCGGCACCCGACCGGAAATCCACTGGTCTGGGCTTGGGCTGGCGCTGGGCTTCCAGGCGGTGAGCCCGTTCCACCAGCGTCTGCACCCGGTCGGCGAGAGGGGCCGGGCGTCGGGCATATTCCGCCCTGGCCCGCTCTTCCAGGACGGCCAGCAGCTCGGCGGGAGCCCATCCGTCGGGAGTGTCATCGTGCCGGCAGCGCAGCAGGATGCCGTGGGCATCGCCCAGCGTGTCCAGGCAGGCCCCGTTCCAGGGTATGGGGAAGTCCCCCGGCCGGTCGGTGTTGGTGAAGAGGACGAAGCGGCCGTCGGAACTGCGCTTTTCCAGGACGATGGCGTCGGCGGGAATGTCAATCATGTCCGGCCCCTTCACGGCGTGAAGATTTGCCAGGCGTCTTCCGATGCCACCGACACGGCGACGCCCTCCCGCACGGGGTAGGCGTGCAACTCCTCCTCGGCGGGGTCATCGTTGATGGCCAGCAGGTCGGGCAGGCTGGTCACCGTGATGCCGACACTGCGCAGGTAGGCGATGATGTGCAGCGGGTCGTCTTCCTGCGTCAGGGCACGCCTGAGGCTGACGGTTTCCGGCACCGGGGCCGGGTGGTGCCCGCCGTACAGACGGCGTGCGAGGTCGCAGAAGGCTTCCTTGGGTTCTTCCATTGCCAGGGCTCCGAAAACGGAAAGGCCCCGTTCCAGCGCTGGAACGGGGCCTTTGTTGAGGGACATGGACAGCGCCGGACGGCGTGTCAGGGCAATGAAATGCTGATGAGAACCCAGGCAGTGACGGCTCACGCCTCCTCGCGCAGGCTGGTCAGGTAGGTCAGCCCGTAGACCGTGATGAAGGCGCCAAACGCCCACCGTGACCCTTCCAGGACCAGCAGGTAGTAGTAGGCCCCGATGCCGAGGGCGACCGTCACCAGAAAGCGCACGAAGCCGCTGGTTTCGTCCTTCAGCAGCGCGTGCCCCATTGCGCAGGCGATGAGGGCGTTAATGCCCAGCCAGACATAGGACAGCAACACTCCGATTGAACCCCAGCCCGGCACCTGGATCAGGGCGAACCCGGTCATGCGGCTTGGAAAGAAGTCGGCGACCAGGTGGCAACTCATACCCAGGAACAGCGGCCCGGCGGCCGCACGCACACCGGGCACCATGGCCAACACCATGGGCAGGAAGATCGAGTGGGTGACGGCGCTGCGATGATTCAGGAAGGGGATGATCTGGTCCACGTCGGCGATCTTCACCCCCAGGACGCCGATTGCCGTCATGAGAAACAGGTCGCCGATACTGCGGAATAGGCCCTGCCGAGCCATGGCATGGATGATGACGATGGCCATAATCAGGACCACCACGATCAGAACGGTGCGTAACATGAAGCCTCCCCAGGCCTTAAGCCGACTCGGGCTGGGTGTCAGCCCGAACGGGGAGGAAATATCATCCAAAATGGCGCTTTGTTATCCAAAAAAGACGTATTTAACGCCTTATAAGGCGTGCAAAAATCACGCACTTGCACGCTCCGGGAGGCTTTTGTCCCCTCGGTGGCATGATCACCATCAAGCAGATACGCGCCGCACGGGCGCTTTTGGGTTGGGAGCAGCAGGAACTCGCCGACCAGGCCGGCGTTTCGCTGACCTCGCTCAGCCGCGTCGAGCGGAACGCTCAGCATGACGCTCGCATATCGACGTTGGAAAAGATCAGAAAGGCCCTGGTCGCCGCCGGCATCGAATTCATCAATAAAAGCGACGGCGCGACCGGCGTGTTGATCCGGCCAAGCACCGAAGCTCCAGGCGAAACCAAACCGCCCCATCCCTGACACAGGGCTGAGTGATGACAAAATCCCCCAACGCTCTCGCGTTGGGGGATTTCCATTCATTCCTGCGCGACTTTCGAGGGATCATCTACCGCAGTCCTGGTGTTGCCAGATTTTTCGATGTCCGTGGAAATTCCAATGGACAAGACACGCGTGTCGATGGCAAAAAGGCTTCCCCTGACGTTCCATGAACGGCAGGGGACACGAGAGCCCCCCATGGGGGCAACCCAGACCTTTGGTCTGGCGATCTACGGGAGCTGCTTAGGCAGCGACAGGAGAGAAATCTCCTGGGCACTGACAGCCAACTTCTATCTTGGCTGGTTGGACTGGTCGACATGTGAGTCCTGCCAAACGGAGTTTGGCGTCAACAAGGGCAAACCGAGACTGGTCTGACAACACTAGCCGGAGTTAAGGGCTGGTGAACTTGTCGGTATGTGAACCCTGCCAGTAACAAGACTGGCGAAAAAGGGGTTCACCAAGGCGTCGTTCACTGCACCGATAACGCTCCAGTTAGTGAGACTGGTCAAAGGACGCACTCTGCCAAGATGATATTGGCAGAAATACCTTTCTTTGGCTGTGTCTATTCAGATATGCCCAGGACCTACTCTCTCTTGTGACAAGGCTAATTCTTACTGCTAGTCACCCGACAGAGATGAGATCGTCATGACCAAGTCTTGCATCCCCGCGAATACTGACCTGATCGTGAAGCGACATCGCTTCTGCGCTCCACTTGTCCGACCTAGAACGCAAAAGTTCTAAGGCCCGACTATCAGTAATTTCTCATGCCGATGAATGAATAGATCAAGCGTTTTACGCGCGAGATCCGCATCTCCGCATGAAAATACTCCCCCCATAAAGTTCTGATCTGACAGCAGATTTGCATCTGCGCAGATCGGGCGCCGCGTCATCAGCTGGTCATCGGACAGCTGAAGCCATCCCTATGCTCAACTAAAAGGGAAACACCTCATGACGTACAATGCCGAAAAATTGTCCAAAACTCGTGGCCCCCGCCTGAGATTGGGCACCCCCCGCTCCAACAACGAGGCGCTTAGCGAAGCCCCTCGCTTGTTCGAAGGCCGCTTCGGCAATCGTATCTTTGCGGGGTCCGAGGAGGACAAAGCGATCCAGGCGATGGAGCAGTTGGCCAAGTCCAAGAACAACCCCAACGTCAAGCCCGACCATTCACCCGGAAGCGGGGTCGAAGTTCTGAAAAGAACTCCCTTGGTCGATCGACCTTATCCAACCGGCCTCGTCAATGGTGTGCCTCAGGCCACGTACGATGGCGTTTCCCCTGTGGGGCGACGCTCCTTCCCGAAAAACCTCCCAAGCACGACCGCTCCGGCAATGCTGTGGTCTGTGGAATTGAATGGTAAGTCAACCGGCGTCAGAAGGACCCCGCAGCATCAAGCGCTTGCTCAAACGCACACTGAAGCCGCGCGTTCCTTACTTCGCGGGCCTACCAAGTACGGGCCGTCAATGGATAGGAAAGACTGGTACAAACTGTACAAGGCTAAGCTGTGCGACTTGGCAGCGCGGGGCTGGCCGGTGTGGCTGGTCCGCTGCGTTGCCGAGAAGTGGGCGCATCACAGTTTTCCGCACGGGTTGCCGGAAAGTGACGCCGACACAGTCGTATCGCAGGCGTTTGAAATCGTTGGCATTGTTGATCATCACAGGACTACCGACCGGCACAGCGTTGATTTGGCTCTGAGCCGGGCCGAGCGGCTGACGTCGTTGGAACATTTTGTCCGGGTGGCTTTGGAGGTGAAGTGCCGACCGTGGATGATCCGTCCCATGATCCATGCCGAAGCGAAGTTCCGCTTCGGCGACGACATCCCGCGTGAAGACGTCAACGGCACGCTCGACAAGGCACTGAACAGGCCCACTTGACGTTAGCACACCACCGCCGACGATGTCGGTGGTGGTTACCCGATCATGTTTGGCGCTGAGCCTTTTACATGATCCGAAACAGCTTCCTCAAAACGCCTCAGATGATCATCAGGAATACGAAATTCAGCTCGTCAAATTTTAGTTGAAATTCTGATTCCAGGTGAGGTTAGCGAGGCGGGAAGTAAATCTCAAAGAAAATGTTGAGATTTATTCGCCTCGCCTTCGAGATCGCTGAGGCTGTTTGAGGCAATTCATATCTGCCAATCCCTAAATTGGAATTGAGAAATGGATGATTGTCGCAAAAACTACCTGTATGTCGTGAGCCTCAACAGGTTTCTTCACCGGGTCACCGGTCTGCTCCTCCTTGTCGCTGCTGTCCTCAACGCGCACATGCGAAATCTCCCGAGGCGCATGTCGGCGATGGACTTCTTCTTTGGGCCTGATACTACGGTGGAGAACGTCGATGGAGTGACCTTCAGCCCCGGCCAGGGCGAGATCGTGGACGAAGACGGTCTGCGAAAGGCGAATCTCTGGGTGCGCCCCACCATCAGACCGACGGAGGGAAGTGCCCGACCATTCCTTGATCACATCAGCTACTTGTTCGAGTGCGACGAGGTGATCGACGCCGTGTTGAACTTCCTGGCCCTCCTCGTCCAGCACCCAGGCGAGAAGCCGGCGTGGGCCGTACTGCTGATAGGTGGCCAGGGCATCGGCAAGAGCCTCCTCGGTGGCATGCTCGCCAAGTTGTTTGGTGAGCGGAACGTCCAGGTCATAACCGCCGAACAGTTGCGCTCAAGCTTCAACCCCTGGATTTCCAAGGCGCATCTCGTCGTGGTGAATGAAATCCCCGGCCCTGGGGACCGTCAGGTCGCTGCCCAGTTGAAGTCCTACATCACCGATCCCAACATCACGGTAAACGAGAAGAACATTCCCGCCTATTCGATCCGGAACCGCGCCAGCTTCTTCCTGATTTCCAACGAGGATGATGCCGCCCGCCTAGACCCCGACGATCGGCGTTTCCTAGTCTGGAAGAGCAAGGCGCAGAAGAAGTCTGCCAGCTACTACAAGTGGCTGATGCGCTGGTTCAATGGCGGTGGTGCAGAGCGTGTTCTGCACTTTCTGAGGGCGCGTGACCTGGCGGGTTTCGACCCACATGCAGCACCGCCCAGGACACGTGCTCGCAGCGAACTGGCAATGGATAGCAGGGACGATGTGCAGGCGTACCTGCAGAACGCATTCGACGCTGGCGAGGTGCCGTTCAAGCATGACCTTGCCGTGGCCAACCATGTGGTCAATCACCTGCACGGGACGCGCAGGATGACCATCACCCTGAAGGCGTTGGGCAAGTTCCTTCGCAGTATCGGTGCTGAGGAACTTGGACAGAAGCGGTTGCCGGACGGCACGAAGCCCCGAATCTGGGCAATTCGGGACCACGAAAAGTGGAGGACGGCCAGCGAGGAGGAGATCGCCAAAACGTACCGTATGCCGGGGGACCATCCGCATCCCCGGCCCCAACCGGCCAGCATCATCCGTCCTCGGAACAGGTCCTAGGACCTAAGGCCTATGAGCCAACCACCATCATCGTCAACTCCACAATTTCCAAAGGCATCATGACAATCGCAAAGATCACGCCCAGCCTGGTGAAGAACTGGCCGGTCATTCTTGCCGGTAAAGAGCGGGACCGGTTCTACGACCCCGAAATCCGTGGGCTGTCGGCCGAGGTCCGGCAGGGCGGCGGCGTCAGCTTCCGTTTTCGCTACTTCGATGAACGCCACCGCGAGCAGACGATCGGCCTCGGCCGCTACGGTGACGTCACTGTTGCCCAGGTCCGGGAGCGCGCCAAGGCCCTGCGTGCGGCGGTCGCCCTCGGACAGGACCCGGCGGCGGAGAGGCGGCAGCGGCGTGCCGTCCCCACCTTGGCCAGCCTTCTTGAGGGAACCGTGCTGCCCCAGTTGGCGGACCAGCGTGGGGCCGGGAACCACCGGGCCTATGCAGCCCGCATCATCCAGGCGTTCGGCAAGTTGCGCCTGGACGAACTGAAGCCGGCGGACATCACCGGCTGGCGGGTTGGCATGGTTAAGGCTGGGCTTGCCAACGCCACGGTCAACCGTCACACGGCGTTCCTGCGCATGGCCTATAACAAGGCGATCGAGCAGGGACTGTATTCCGGCACCAACCCGGCGAAGTCCCCCGGGGCGCTGCCCGAAGGCAATCGCGAGCAGTACCTGACGGTGATTCAGGTCAAGGCGCTGGTCAGGGCGCTGGACCTCGAACCCAACCGAGACGCCGCCTGCGCCATCCTGCTGCTGCTGCTGACGGGCGCGCGGCGCAACGAGGTCACCCAGGCCCGGTGGGAGGATGTCGACTTCGACCTGTACCTGCTGACGGTCCAGCGCTCGAAGAGCGGCCGGCGGCACCACATCCCGCTGTCGCCGCCGGCAGTGCAGTTGCTTCGGCGGCAGCACCTGCGCACCGGTCACGGGGAGCATGTCTTTCCGGGGCGTGCGCCGGGCAAGCCCATCACCAGCCTGCGGGGTAGCTGGGATCGGGCGCGCCGGGCGGCAGGCCTGCCGGACGACTTTGTTCTCCATTCGCTCCGCCACACCTACGCGAGTTGTCTGGTCAACCGTGGCCGGTCGCTGGCCGAGATCGCCGCCGTTCTCGGCCACAGCCAGCTTTCCACCACCCGTCGCTACGCGCACCACGCCCCGGCACGCCTGGTTTCCACGGCCACGCTTGCCGCTGAGACGTGGGGGCTCCTGCCAACCATGGAGCAGTGCTACGACACCAACTAAGGAGATGCGAACTTGAAAACCACCGTTGCAGCTGCGCCCGTCCTGCCCGCCCCCTTCACCGGGATGATGACGCCGGCGGAGGTCGCCAAGCTGCTGAACGTGTCGGAAAAGACCCTGGAGCGTTGGCGCATGACAGGTGAAGGCCCTCGGTTCTGCCGTGTATCGAAGAAGGTCATTCGGTACCCAGGCGACCTGCTGGTGGCCTTCCTGAACGCGAACATCGTGTCGAGCACCGCTGCCTGACGGGTAACCGATAGACGGCCCCCACGCGACTACCCTCCGACCTGCATCGGTCCGCGACCGGATCAGCAGGACGGAACGAGACTTCGAGATTACGCGCATCCGTGCCGCGCCATGACGAACAGATGGCGCCGGAAGCAACCAAGACGGCCCTTCCCGACTCCACGGGAAGGGCCGTTTTTGCATCATGACCGCCTTGTCAGATTCCCCAATGGGGCCTGAACCGGGAAAGGTGACTTTCTGCGCTGCACCGGTGTGGCAGTGGTTCACCTGCCCCACGCCTCACGCGGGTCAACCGTGGGCGGAAAGCCATGCGTACCATATGACAGGACCCCGTCGTGGGGCGTGGGGCTTACGGTGCCCGCATGGGTAGCGGCGGCACAACAGAAGGGCCCCTTTACCCCTTGTCCGTCCCCGGGCGGGCCACGCCATGCGACGGTCAGCCCGTTCGTGGCGGGTTCCAGCATCGGGGGTCGACTGGCGTGAGGGCAAACGTGGGAATCGCGTGGGACACAGCAAAGCCCCTCCACGGTGCCCACTCGTACACCCGCCAAAAACCCAAGGTTTGCTAAGGAGAAAATGGCGCGCCCGAAAGGATTCGAACCTCTGACCCCCAGATTCGTAGTCTGGTGCTCTATCCAGCTGAGCTACGGGCGCATCGCCATGATCGACCGGTCTGGATGAATTCGAAATGGCGCGCCCGAAAGGATTCGAACCTCTGACCCCCAGATTCGTAGTCTGGTGCTCTATCCAGCTGAGCTACGGGCGCGCATTTTCCGATTTCCGGTACCCGGTGAGGGGTGCCGTCCGGTGAGGTGGCGCTTGTATCCGATGCGGATGGGGATTGCAACGGGATTTTGTGGGGCTTGTGCGCAACGCCGCTCTGACGTGATTGCCGTCCGCCCCGGCATCGGCTATTCCTGCCCGAAACCCATGATAGCAGGCCCGCCTTGACCAACAAGATCCAGAACCCCGACAAGAATTTCCCCGTGACCTGGGAAGAGCTGCACCGCAATGCCAAGGCGCTGGCCTGGCGTTTGGCCGATCATACCAAATGGAAGGGCATCATCGCCATCACGCGTGGCGGTCTGGTTCCGGCGGCCATCATCGCCCGCGAGCTGGATATCCGGGTCGTGGAGACGATTTCGGTCAAGAGCTATGACCACCAGACCCAGGGTGAGATCCGCGTGCTGAAGGCCGCCGATGCCGTCACGGATGGCGGCAAGGACTGGCTGCTGATCGACGATCTGGTCGATACCGGCAAGACGGCGGCCTATGTGCGCAAGCTGCTGCCCAACGCGCATTTCGCCACCATCTATGCCAAGCCGGCGGGCCGTCCCCTGGTCGATACCTTCATCACCGAGGTCAGCCAGGATACCTGGATCTATTTCCCGTGGGATCTGCTGCCCGTCAGCTACCTGCAGATCGAACGGTGAGTTTGGTTTGACCTGTCGGCGGGGCGGGGCTGCGTAACGGCAGTTCCACCCCGCCCAGCAGGAAAGTGGTGGCAAGCGCCAGCAGCGGTGCCGCCACGTCCCGCTGACGTGCGGGCGACACAAGATGTGACAGCAGCCAGGCCGCCGATGGCCGGCCCCGCGCCCCGCGCTGCAACAGCGACACCAGGGTCAGCAGCGCCCGTTCATCGGTCGACAGGGCCGAACGGCAGCCATTGCCGATATCGGGCCGACCCGCCGGATATTGATGCAGCAGTTCCATCACCTCTTCCCAGGCGATGACCGCGTCCTGCCACCCTTCGGGCAGCAGGCGCTGAAACTCCATCTCCACCTGATCCCAGCGGAAGCGGCCATGGCGCCAGCGCCGTGCTGACCAGAGCAGAAGCTGTTCGCCGCGTGACAGGGTGAAGACGGTGCCGCCCTCCTGTAACCCGGCCAGGAGACGGACACGGTCCATATGCGCGCCGTCCGGCTGTTCCGGCCCCGTCTGCGCCGTACCAGCCGCCAGGTCGGGCCACCACAATGCCATCTCGTTCATCACCGTCTCCGACGCCGTCTGATCTGATGTCAATGACGCTATTGCGAATCGTTCTTAATTGCAAGATGGAAAACGGAGAATGCCATTGGGGTGGCTGACCTGGTTTAGTCCGGCTTTGCGGCGGATGCGGGGAGCACTGGTACAGGTTGTTTGCAAATGGCCCGCAGGGCGGCCCATTCCTCACCGGTCAATGTCTCGCCCTGTGTGCGGGTGCCGGCGGCGGCACGGTCCAGCGTGGCGATCCGCTCCGTCAGGGTGGGGTGGCTGCCCATCCATTCGGCCAGCACGCCATCGGCCTCCGGATGCTCGTCCCGGATCGTGGCGAACAGTTTGGACAGGCCGGCCGGTGACACCCGGGCCTGGCGCAGCGCATCCAGTGCGAACTGGTCGGCCTGACGTTCCTGATCCTGGCTGAATTCCGATTCGACGATCTGGCTGACCCCCACGGCCAGCACGCCGCCGCCAACATCCCCGACCACCATCGAGATCAGCGCGGAACTGAGGCCATAGCGCATCACCCGTTCCATGGAATGGCCGTTATGTAGGTGCCCCAGCTCGTGCCCCAGCACACCCAGGACGGCATCCGGCCCCTCGGCCCTGTCCATCAGGGCCGTGGTGACACTGACATGGCCGCCGGGCAGGGCAAAGGCGTTGGGCAGGTCGCTGTCGATGATGTGCAGGCGCAGGCCCTGGCTGTCGGGCAGCCGCCCGGCCAGTTTCAACAGGGCCTCGCGTCCCGTCGGCGCCGCGCAATGGCGGTTCCCGCCCTCCCGCGTCAGGAAGGCCGTGGCCAGGATCTGCACCTGATCCCCGATCCGCGCCTGCAGCCAGTCCGGCACATGCGGGGCAAGGGTGCTGGCCAGGGCCGGCAGCACGACGCGCAGCATGATAATCAGCGACAGGATGGCCCCGCCGATCCAGATATAAAGCGGTATCTCCCGCCGGGAGCGGTGTTCACGGTGGACGGGCTGCACCATGCCGGCCCCATGTGCCAGGGTCAGCAGCCGGTCGGCATCCGCCACGGCCAGTACGGCATGCGCATCCGCCGACAGGCCCAGGCGCAGCCGGTCATCGGGGAAGGGGCCAGGCACCGGCGCCACATCCCGCCAGTTCCAGCGGTCCAGTTCAGCGCCCCCTTCCCGATGGATGATCAGGAAAGGGTGCTGAAAATCCAGCTGTACCGGCAGGGTGCGCCCCGTGCGCCGATCCTCATACGTGGCGTCGATCAAGGTCACCCGCCGATCCCGATATCGCCGATGGCATCGGCCAGCCCTTCACCCCGGGTCGGGGCCGGCTGACCACGGTTCAGGATATCATCCAGGACGCCGATATTGTGCAGACGAAGATGCAGGCCGATGATCCGCAGCATTTCCACCTGCACCCAGCCGACCGACAGGATGTTGATCAGAGCCAGCATCACAAAGGTCAGGACGACCACAAAGGCCACGATGTTCAGCGATTTGCCGAAAATGGCGCCGACCACGGCAGCAGCACCAATAATGACAAGATAGGACACAACGGAAAAGACAAAGGCCATGATCGGCACATGCACCACCTGCCGCCAGCCCACGGGCAGGTTGAAGCGCATGTCATCCAGCCAGGTTGCGCCCAGAAACACCACAGTGCGGCGCACGGTGTAGGCAAACCAGAGACCCAGCCCGATCACCACGGCCCCGAAGCAGGCAAAGATGCCCGGAAGGTTGATGTCGGGCCGTGGAGGGGGAGCCAGACCGGAGGCCTGTGCCGCCTGTGCGGCTTCGGTCCATTCCGTCAACGGCAGGGTCAGAATGATCATGGTGGCATACCCCGCCACCAGCAGCAGCCAGGCAGGAATCCAGATATGCCACAGCGCATCCGGTTTTGCGGCGGCGCCAAATCGTGCCGTGCCAAACCAACTGATGCTCTGCCGGTAATTATAGGCCTTTGCATCCGCCCAGGGCTGGATCAGGCCGCCCGTCAGCAGGGAGGGGATATAGGCTTTCAGATGCACCGACATGAACTGACCCAGCGCCCGGTCCTGTCCCCCATGGATCCCCCGCCATTGCGTGCGGGTCAGCAGGTAGCGGCGGGCGAAGTAAAGCGCTATCAGGCCCAGCAGACCGGCACCCAGGCCGATGGCGACCTGTGTCGCCAGTTGCTGCAGGAACGCTGTCGGCGGGATCAGGCTGTTCAGCAGCACAACAATGCCCATGAACGGCAGCAGCACCACCAGCGCCACCAGAAAGCCAATAAACAGTTCCTTGCCGGTGCCGGTATAGGCGAAACGGTCGCCGCGCAGGGTGACGGCGGACCACAGGCGCTGGCGCACCTTGGTGCGGGCCCAGAACCGGTAAATGCCCAGCGTGATGATTGTCAGAAAGGTGTTCAGCAGCAGCAGCCCGATCAGGGAGCCCCGGTCGATATCGACCTGAATGCCATCACTGTCCGGTGGCGTCCCGTCGCTGCCGGGCGTGGTGGGTTCGTCGCTCAAAGGCAGGCTGGTCAATTCATCCCCCCGATTGGTTGCAACCGCAGAGTATGGTTTCCTTACAGGCGCGGCAAGCTGTCGCGGACGAAATATATCAATTATTTCAGTGACATACAGAGGTGTGTGGTGGTTGTCACCCGGCGACTCGTCAGTTGATTTGCGAATCGCTCTCATTGGCACCTTGACAGGTGGCGGGGTCGGGCCGACATATCGGGCGGAATTAACCGCCGATGGCCCAGCCATATCAGGAGCCGATGATGAAGATGTTCGCCCGCCGTACTCTGTTGCGCACCCTGACCCGCCAGGCGGCCTGCATCGGCCTGGGTGCCGCATTACTGTCGCTGCCAGCCCTGGCGGCGGGTGCGGCAGAGGTGAATATCTATTCCTCCCGTCATTACGATGCCGACAAACTTCTCTATGCCGCGTTCGAGAAGGAGACGGGTATTCAGATCAATGTCATCGAAGGCAAGGATGACGAACTTATCGAGCGCCTGAAGGCCGAAGGGCGCAACAGCCCCGCCGATATCCTGCTGGCCGTGGATGCGGGCCGTCTGTGGCGTGCGCAGGATGCCGGTGTTCTCCAGCCGGTGAAGAGCGCCGTGTTGGAAAAGGCGGTGCCGGCGGAATATCGCGAGAAGGATGGCTACTGGTTCGGCTTGTCGGCGCGTGCCCGCGTCTTGATCTACAACAAGGACAGCGTGAAGCCGTCGGATCTGTCGACCTATGAGGACCTGGCCGATCCGAAATGGAAGGGCCGCTTGCTGGTCCGGTCTTCCACCAATGTCTATAACCAGTCGCTGACCGGTTCGATCCTGGCCGCCCATGGCGCGGAAAAGACCGAAGCCTGGGCCAAGGGCATGGCCGCCAATTTCGCGCGCAAGCCGCAGGGCGGCGATATCGACCAAATCAAGGCTGTGGCGGCGGGTGAGGGCGATGTCGCCATCTCCAACACCTATTATTTCGCCCGCATGCTGAATTCCAGCAACCCGGCGGAAAAGGCGGCAGCACAGAAGGTGGGCCTGTTCTTCCCCAATCAGAAGGACCGCGGCGCGCATGTGAACATCTCCGGTGCCGGTATCGCCAAATATGCGCCCAACCGCGACACGGCCGTGAAGTTCCTGGAATTCCTGGCCACGCCGGAAGCGCAGAAGATCTTTGCCGAGGCCAATTATGAATTCCCTGTGGTGGCCGGCATCCCGTCCCACCCGGTGGTCACCGCCTGGGGCCAGTTCAAGCGCGACAGCCTGAATGCCAGCGTCTATGGCCAGAACAACGCCGAAGCCCTTAAGATCATGGATCGGGCCGGGTGGAAGTAAGCAATGATGGGGGCGGGTCAGAACCCCGCCTCCACCGCCCCCACCTTCACCCCCGCCCGGTTGCGCAGGGCCGGGTTGACCAGGGGCTGCAATTCCGTCCAGTCAACATCGCTTAACATCCCCAGCCGGCGCAGCAATGCTGCCATGGCGGGGCCGGCGGCCCGTTTGGCGCCATCATCGATCTTCACCGCGATGGCGATCCCTTCCTCTGGGATCACCCCGACGCTGACGCCCTCCGCTCCGGCCTTTGACAGGATGCGGCTGCCGACCGCCTGCATGAACAGCGTGTCGAAGCCTTCGGTCCCGCTGACCAGTTCGGGATGGGCGCCCCAGGCAGCCAGCAGGCGCTGCGCCGCGTCGGCACGGGCCGACGGCAGGTCCTGCGGGTCGGCCATGCGGGCCATGCCGAAGGCCAGCGCCTCCAATGGCAAACCGATGGTGGGGATGGAGCAGCCATCGATACCCCAGGGCGCACTTGTCAGGTCCTGTGCCGTCACCTGTTCCATGACGCCCAGGATGCGCTGCTGCACCCGGTGCTGATAGTTCACATAGCCACGGATGGCCTCCCCCCGGTGCAGGGCGGTGGTGACCATGCCGGCATGTTTGCCCGAACAATTATTGTGCAGGGTCGTCGGCTCCTCCCCCCGGCGCAGCATCCCTTCCCAGGTCGGGACGGAATAGGGGGCATGGCAACCGCATTCCAGATGGTCTTGCGTCAGGCCGATGCGCGACAGCCAGGCGGCGACACGGGTCGTGTGGATCGGTTCGCCATCATGGCTGGAACAGGCCAATGCCAGTTCCTCACTGCCCAAGCCGAAGGCATCGGCGGCTCCGGTTTCAACAAGCGGCAGGGCCTGCAACGCCTTGTTGGCGGAACGGGGGAAGGTGATGGCCTTCACATCGCCGAAACTGGCCAGGACATGGCCGTCGGCGCCCACCACGACGGCACGGCCGCGATGGATGCTTTCCACCAGCCCACCGCGTGTCACCTGAATCAGGATGGGGTTGGTGCTGTCGTCGGGCAGGCGCACGGCGATGCCGCCCGTGGGGCCGGATTGGGGATGGTGATGGCCGCAGCCGGGACCGTGGATATGGGGCGGGTTGGGATCGGGCATGACCGGCGCGCAGGCGAGGGATGGGGGCAGGCACCTTGCCCCGGCAGCCCTTTCCATGCAAGGAGTCGCAGCAATTCCCCCAATCTCAGTATCAGGTCATCATGCGCGGCTATTTCGCCCTGGGTGCCGAAGGCATCAGCAAATCCGGCAATCTCGGCACCATCATGCGGACGGGCCACGCGTTCGGCGCCAGCTTTGTCTTCTCCGTGAATGCCGTGGTCGACATGAACGAGCTGCGTGTCACCGACACGTCGGGCGGGGTCGACCATGTTCCCTATTATGGGTGGGGTTCGATCGGAGAGATGGCCCTGCCGGAGGGCTGCCAGCTGGTCGGGTGCGAGTTGACCGACGATGCGGCGGAACTGCCCAGTTTCCGCCATCCGCTGCGCGCGGCCTATGTGTTCGGGCCGGAACGGGGCAATCTGTCGGCTGCCATGTTGGCCCGCTGCGACCATGTCGTGAAGATTCCGACCAAGTTCTGCGTCAATGTCTCGGTCGCGGCCGCCATCGTCACCTATGACCGCATGATAAGCCTGGGCCGCTTTGCCGAACGGCCCGTGCGCGTGGGCGGCCCGCGCGATGCCGTGCCCGACCATGTGCATGGCAAGGTGCGGGTGCGGAACAAGGAAAGCCTGCGCATGCGTCCGCTGCTGGGCGGGTGGGAGTGAGCCATCTTCCGTGCAGGTGGGAACAAAGGCGTCGGCCACCCATTTATGATATATTGGGTTTATCGATCATGAGGCCCGCCATGTTTGCTTGCATGCGTATCCCTGTCCTGTCCCTGCTGTTCGTTGCGCTGGCCGGCCCCGCCGCCGCCCAGAATGCCAAGCCGCAGTCGGAAATGATGGACGAGGTGATCGTGACCGCGCCGCGCAACGGGGAGCCCGACTTCCAGGAAGCGCAGGAATACCACCAGAAGGAATATCAGCGCCTGCATGCCATGTTCGGCAAGGAGCTGCCGGCCCAGCCGCGTGGCGATCAGGTCTTTGCCGCCGGTGGCGCCATGGACGGCCCTAATGATCGTTCCGCCGCCCGCGATCAGGTACAGAACGCGCCGCGCCTGCGCGATACGTTCAGCGGTAATTAAGCCCCGTCTCTATGCCGTCAACGATGGCGCCGCCGGTATGCCGCGTGGTTCGTGATTTTCCATATCGATCACTGCGATATTGCCCAAGGTGCGCGTCGACAAGATACGCAGGCGATTATCCGGCCCGTGCAGGAATGGTCCGGGCCCCGCCAGACGGGGAGCCGCCGCCCGGCCCACCATGAAGGGTGCCACCGCCACGCGCAGCCGGTGAAAGGCGCCGGCGGCCAGGAACTGTGTCAGCACCTGGCATCCCCCCTCGACCATCAGGCGCTGGATGCCCAGCCCCGACAGGCGGGACAGGATGCCGGCAACACTATCATCACCCAGGGCTACGATCTGTGCCACCGACGACAGGCGCGCACGCAGGGCGGGCAGGGACGGCTCCGCACACAGCACGATGACGGGGCCGCCCTGTCTGAAAAAGCAGGACTCCGGGTCCAGACCTTCTCCGCCGCGTGTCACCACCACCTTGGCCGGATGGTCCGGCATGCCGCGTTCACGGCGCGCGGCAATCAGGTCGGGATAGCGGACCGTCAGGCGCGGCTGATCACGCCGAACGGTACCGGCACCGACCAGGATGGCATCGCAGTCGGCACGGACGGCATGCATGTCCCGGCAATCCTCCTCACTGGACAGCACCAGCCGTTCACCGCCATCGGTATCTATATGGCCATCCAGTGACATGCAGACGGACAGGTGAACCCGTTCCATGTGTCGCTTCCCCACGTTACCAGTGTTAAGGGTGGGGCGGTGGACCGCTTCTGTCCAGTCCCGCCGCCCTTTTAAAACGGGCCGACAGGATCAATAGTTCCGTAAGCGAACTTTGGCAGTCCCGATGCGCGTGGCTGCAATCCATTTGGACTGGTTGGCATGAATTGACAGGGACTGTCGCGATGATTACCACCCGTGCCTAAAATTTGAGCCAAATAATGGGGTATGGTGATGCGGCGCGTGTATGGACGTTTGGGTTCGGTGGCTCTTCTGGCATTGGCGACGGCGATGGCGTCCCTGCCGGCGGGCGCTGCGGAGGTGAAGCTGCGGGCTGACAGCTGGTGCCCCTATAACTGTGAGCCGGGCAACCGTCCGGGATATCTGATCGAGATCGTGCGGGCCGCGCTGGAACCGGCGGGGCACAAGGTGGATTACCAGCTGATGCCCTGGACCGACGCGCTGGCTGCGGTGACCGCTGGTACTGCCACAGGTGCGGTTGGCGCCACCAAGGAAGAAGCGCCGGGCATGATTTATCCTGGCCTTAGCCTGGGCATGTCACGGCCTACCCTGGTCATCCGCAAGGGCAAGGAGACCAAGGATTTCAAGGTGACGAACCTGGACGCCCTGAAGGCCGTGCGTTTCGGATCGATCAAGGATTACTTCTACAGTACGGAAGTGAATGCCTTCATCGATGCCAACAAGGGTTCGCCCAACATTGTGCAGGTCTCGGGCGACAATGTGACCGAGGATCTGGTCAATCTGCTGATCGACGGCAAGATCGACGCGATGGTCGAGGACAGCAATGTCGTCGACTTCCTTCTGGAATCGAAGGGTTATCGCAACCTGTTCAACTATCACGCGCTGGGCCAGCAGACGAGCGTATCCATCGGTTTGTCGCCCAAGGACCCCAACAGCGCCGCCTATGCCAAGCTGATTGATGCCAAGGTGGCGGAGCTGCGCAAGAACGGGCAGCTGACGGCCATCCTGGACAAGTATGGCGTGAAGGACTGGCAGTAAGCTTTGGCCCTTCGGAGGCCCGGCCCTATCCCCCGGAACTGCCCTTCACCATCGCCTTCACGCGGTGGCTGACATCGGCATTCCGGGGCAGTCGGCGTTCCAGGGCCCAGATCAGGGGCGGTGCCAGCAGGGTGACGACCAGGGAAACCATGGCCACATCCTCAATATGAAGCAGTTCCCCCTTGGCGCCGGTGGTCAGCATGGCGGACCCGACCAGAGCTGCCAGACCGCCGGCCACCTGTGTCACGGACTGGGTCAGGGCCATGAAGCCGGCGCGATCGGCAGGGGCCGGTACCTTGGATACAGCCGCACTCTGCGCCACCATGCGCGCGCTGTTGAAGACCATGAAGCCGGGCACCAAGGCCACAACGGGCAGTGCCGCCCAGTACCAATCGTAGTAGAGCAGCCAGATCAGGGTGGCCAGGCCCAAGGCCGTCCCGGTCGTGACCGGCGCCGACCCATAGCGGTCAACCAGCACCCCGGTCGCCCGCATTCCAAAAAAACTCAAAACCCCGCCGATCATGTACAGCAGGCCCAGCTGTTCACGCGGGAAACCAAGATTGAACTGCACGAACACCGCCATATTGGTGATCAGCATGAAGCTGGGCACGATGGCAATGAAAGACAGGGCAAAGGCCAGTGCCGGCAAGGTTCCGCGTGCCACCCGCAACATATGGGCGGGTGCCTCACGCAGGGGCATAGGCGTGGCCGTCAGATGCGATCGCTGCGGTCCCAGCAGGCGCAGCGACACCAGGATAATGGTAAGACCCAGGCCCGCCACGGCCAGGAAGGGTACGCGCCAGCCGAACAGGTGCGACAATTCCAATGCCGCCGGAACGCCCAGAACGGCGCTGATCGACAGGGACCCCATGACCATGCCCATGGCCTTGCCCCGCCGTTCGGCAGGCACATTGTCAGCTACGATGGCCACAGACAGGGCCCCCGCAGGGCCGCCGAACAGACCGGCCAACCCCCTTGCAGCCAGCAGTGACCAGAGATCGACTGACAGGGCAGCCGCCACATTGCATAGCACCAACCCCACCATGCAGATGCCCAGGGCGGGCCGCCGGTCGAACCGGTCGAGCACCATGGCGGCCAGCAGGCCAATGATGGAAGACGAGATTGTATAGGCGGCCAGGACCCACCCGACCCGCGCTGTATCAATGCCCAGATCCATCGCATAGTCCGGGCCCAGCGGCATGACCACCATGAAGGACAGGACGCTGACGAACTGTACCGCCGTCATCAGCCAGGCGATGCGGCGTTCTTGCACGGGCAGGGAGGACAGGGGCGGCTCCACCATCGGCAGGTTGCATATGGTGGGACCTTGATAATGCCGCGCGGGCCGTCCGTCCATCGAACAATGCCCGCCAACCATGTCTGACCCCGTGATTTTGCCCCTGCCATGCCAGGCGCAACAAGGCCTGTCCGAAGAAGGGGCCAGAGCAGCGGGCCGCCCACGGTTTTCACCCATGCGCGGCCCGCGCCGGATCAGATCGGACCCGTCATCACAAAGGCATTCAGCTTGTTGCCGTCCAGATCCCGGAAATAGGCGGCATAGAAATTGTCGCCACGCGGGCCCGGCGGGCCTTCGCAGGTGCCGCCCTGCGACATGGCGATATCATACAGGCGGTGGACCTGATCCTTGTCCTTGGCCTCAAACGCCACCATGACACCGTTGCCGACGCTGGCGGCGTTGCCGTCGAACGGCTTCATCAGCGCCACGCCGGCCCCGCCATTGGGATTGCCCCAGGCAATGCCCGTCGGGAATTCCATCATGCGGCCCGTGCCCAGTTCCTTGGCGATGGCGTCATAGAATACGGCACCGCGCGCCAGGTCATTCGTCCCCAGCGTTACATATCCGATCATTGTTTCCCCCAGATCATGCCCCGCCACAGCCGGCGGGATGATGGGAACAATACCAGAACATTCTAATGAATCCGAATCCTTTTCAGCCTGTTTGAAAACAGCGTCCCTTCAGCTTGGCGAAGGCATCGGCGCGGTGGCTGATGGCATGTTTCAGGTCCGGGTCCATCTCCCCGCAGGTGATGTCATGACCGTCGGGAATGAAGATCGGATCGTAGCCGAAGCCGCGCGCACCACGCGCCGGGAAGGTCAGGCGCCCTTCAAACCGGCCCTCCACCGCCTCGACATGCCCGTCGGGCCAGGCCAGGGCCAGGGCACAGATAAAGGCGGCGCGGTCGCCCTTGCGGTCCGGCGATGCTTCCAGTGCTACGCGCACCTTCTCCATCGCCAGCGTGAAATCCTTGGTCGGCCCGGCCCAGCGCGCGGAATAGACGCCGGGGTCGCCGTTCAGACCATCCACCGACAGCCCGCTATCATCGGCCAGCGCCGGCAGGCCCGACGCGATGGCCGCCGCCCGCGCCTTCAGCACGGCATTGCCAATATAGGTGGTCTCCGTCTCCTCCGGCTCCCCCAGCCCCAGTTCGCCCGCGCTGGGGAAGTTGGCGACGTGGTCTTTCAGCAGCGCCGCAATCTCTGGCACCTTGCCCTTATTGTGGGTGGCTATAACCAGCGTATCACCAGTGAAGAGGCGGGGGATGGTCATGGGGGCTCCGGGTGGGCGGGATGACGGCTATGAGATAGCTGCTAAAACGACGTCAAGGCAACAACTGCCCCCCTATGTCGCCAGCGCCCCTGCCACCGCATCAGGATTACAAGCAATCACCTTCAAATAGGATTGCGCTGCCTTGTCGGGACGGCGGCGACCCTGTTCCCAGTCCTGCACGGTGCGGGCATCCAAGCCGAAACGTTCGGCGAATTTTGGACGGGAGAGGCCCAGACTTGTCCGGATGGCCCGGACATCCACCATCTCGACGCTGACCTCATGAGAGACAGCACCGGTATCCTCGCCCTTGGCATGGCGGATTGCTTCCCCCAGCGCTTCCGTCAGGTCGTCTGCAAAATTCGATCTGGTCATCGGGGCAGCTCCTTCGCAGCGGCGCGCAGCACATCAACCAGCTTTGACACGGTTCGGCGCTGATCTGCCGACAGGTCTGTCCGCTCTCCCTTGCCATAGATCAACAGGGCATAGAGTGGCAGCGTGTCGTTGTAGAAATAATAAATGACACGGGCGCCGCCGGAATTTCCCTTGGTACCCATGGCAAAGCGGACCTTACGGACACCTCCGGTTCCCTGAATCTCGTCACCCGTCAAGGGGGTGAGCGCAAAGAAGTCGATGACTGCCTTATGCTCATCGGCGGATGAGGATTTTCTCCGCCCGCCGTTGAAAGCCGATCAATTCAACAACGGTGATGGCCTGTATTTTTATGTCCAGATACTGCGGCAATGCCGCAGTATCTGTCAATTCGTTCCCGCCCTTACAGCCCCAAAGCCTGACGTTGCAGTGTCGTCAGTTCGCCGATGCCCTTGCGGGCCAGGGCCATCAGGGCCATGAACTCGCTCTCGTCAAACGGCTTGTCCTCTGCCGTGCCCTGGATTTCCACGATGCCGCCACGACCGGTCAGCACGAAATTGGCATCGGCGCCGGCATTGCTGTCTTCGGGGTAATCCAGGTCCAGGACCGGCACGCCATTGTAGATGCCGCAGGAAATGGCCGCGACCTGATCGATCAGGGGGATGGTGGACAGGGTGCCCACGCGCACCAGATGCTGAAACGCCAGATGCAGGGCGACATAGGCGCCGGTGATGCTGGCCGTGCGCGTGCCGCCATCGGCCTGGATCACGTCGCAATCGACCTTGATCTGAACCTCGCCCATGGCCTTCAGGTCGGTGACGGCGCGAAGCGAACGACCGATAAGGCGCTGGATTTCCTGGGTGCGGCCCGACTGCTTGCCCTTGGCTGCCTCACGGTCGGTGCGGGTATGGGTGGAACGCGGCAGCATGCCATATTCCGCCGTCACCCAGCCCTGGCCCTTGCCGCGCAGGAAGGGGGGCACCTTTTCATCCACGCTGGCGGTGCACAGCACATGCGTGTCACCGAACTTCACCAGGCACGACCCTTCCGCATGGCGGGAGAAATTTGTCTCCAGGCTGACGGGGCGAAGCTGATCGGCCAGACGGCCAGAGGGGCGGGTCATGATGTCTTCCATTATCCTTGGGTGTCCGGTCATCGTCATAGCAATGGGGGTGCGGCTGCGTCCAGCCATGGTATGGTCTTCCCTCCATTGATTTGGCCGGTGCCGCCGACTAATCTTCTTAACGAATGCAACGGCAAGGGACCGGTGCGAAAGGCATGATCACTGAGCTGAACCAGCGGTCGCGGGAGATTTTCCGCCATATCGTGGAAGCCTATGTCCAGACCGGCGAGCCGGTGGGATCGCGCACCCTGTCGCGGCGGCTGACGGCCACGCTGTCGCCCGCCACCATCCGCAATGTCATGGCGGATCTGGAGGAACTGGGCCTGCTGATCTCCCCGCACACATCGGCCGGGCGCATCCCCACCGATGCGGGCCTGCGCATGTTCGTGAATGGCCTGCTGGAGGTGGGCGACCTGACGGAGCGGGAGCGGGAGGATATCGAGGCCACCTGTTCGGCCCGCGGTCGGTCAGTGCCAGAGGTGCTGGAAGAGGCCACCAACCTTCTGTCCGGCCTTTCTTCCTGCGCCGGTCTGGTCCTGGCGCCCAAGACCGACCGCCCCCTGAAACATATCGAGTTTGTCAGCCTGTCGCCGGGCCGGGCGCTGGTGGTGCTGGTGACCGAGGATGGGCTGGTGGAAAACCGGGTGGTGGAGGTGCCGACTGGCCTGCCGCCATCAGCCCTGCAGATGGCCAGCAATTACCTGAATGCCCGCGTCGTGGGCCGCACCCTGGCCGAGGCCCGCGCCTTCATCCTGAAGGAGTTGGAAGAACAGAAGTCCCAGTTGGACAGCCTGACCCAAAAGGTAGTGCAGACGGGTCTGGCCACATGGTCCGGCGCGCGGGGCAGCCAGGGCTATCTGATCGTGCGCGGTCAGGCCAAGCTGCTGGAGGATGTCACCGCCATTTCTGACCTGGAACGCATCCGCACCCTGTTCGAGGCGCTGGAAACGCGCGAACAGATGCTGCGCATGCTGGACGCGACGGGCAAGGCGGAAGGGGTGCAGATATTCATCGGGGCGGAAAACGACCTGTTCTCCCATGCCGGCTGTTCCATGATCGTCAGCCCCTATGCTAACACCAAGGAACAGATCGTGGGGGCCATCGGCGTCATCGGCCCCACCCGCATCAATTACGCCCGCATCATCCCTATGGTCGACTATACGGCAAAGCTGATCGGCAGGTTGATGGGGTGACCTCCCCTTGCGGTTTGGGGGTATGGCACCCTATTTCTGGGTCACGGCATCTCGACAGGCGGTGCAATCCCGCCTAAACCAGAGGGCCGTTTCCCACCCCCTAGATTTCCCAAGGGCAAGTTCCGCGATGACCGACACGATCAACACCCACGACAGCGACCCCAGTGCAGAGCCCGCCGCCCAGGCCGGCACGACCGAGGCCGGTGCCGAGGCCGCGGCCCGCGTCGCCCAATTGGAGGCGGAGGTCGCGTCCCTGAAGGACCAGATGCTGCGCACCCTGGCCGAGACGGAGAATGTCCGCCGCCGGGCGGAGCGTGAGCGCGAGGACACCGCCAAGTACGCCGTCGCCAAGTTCGCCAAGGAACTGCTGGCCGTGGCCGACAATCTGCGCCGCGCCGTGGAGGCGGTGGGCGAGGATGTGCGGGCCGAGAATCAGGCGGTGGGCAACCTGCTGACCGGTGTTGAAGCGACCGAACGCCAGTTGATCGCCGCCTTCGACCGCGCCGGCATCGCCAAGGTCGAGGCGCTGGGCACCCCCGCCGATCCGAATTTCCATCAGATCATGATGGAGATCGAAAATACCGGTAAGCCCGCCGGCACCGTGGTTCAGGTGCTGCAGGCCGGCTACACGATCCATGGCCGCCTGCTGCGCGAAGCCATTGTCGGCGTCGCCAAGGGCGATGTCGGTGGTCATGTGAACACCAGCGCGTAATAAACGTACTGGTTCTTCTCCCTCCCTCCCGCCGTTCGGGCCTGGGAGGGAGAAGGTACCGTCTTACGTCATCCAGCCGGGGAACAGGGCCCGCAGGCCGGCGGCGATGATCTCCACCGCGACCGCGGCCAGCAGCAGGCCAGTCAGGCGGTTCATGATGTTCAGGCCGGTCTGGCCCAGCTTGTTGCCAATGGGTACGGCCAGACGCAGGGTCAGCAGCAGGAAGGCGCAGACCGCCAGGATGCAGCCGACCAGCACCGCATAGTGCTCCCAGCCCACGCCGCGCTGCGCCTCGATGATGACGGCAGAGATGGAGCCGGGACCGGCCAGCAGGGGCAGGCCCAGCGGCACCACGCCGATGGCCTGACGCGTGCCGGCCTCGTCCGCTTCCTGCGGCGTCTGTTTCACGCCCGACACGGTGGCGTTCAGCAGCGACAGGGCGATCAGCAGCAGCACGATACCGCCGCCCACCCGGAAACTGGCCAGGCTGGTCCCCAGCACCGTCAGGATCGCATCGCCCAGAAAGACGGAACTGACCAGAACCGTCGCCACCGTCATGACGGCGGAAAGGGCGATGGAGTTACGTTCCTTGGCGCCGCGCCCCTCCGTCATGCCCAGGAAGATCGGAATGGCGGCAAACGGGGTCAGGATGGCGAAAAGCGCAATCAGGAACCGTGAATATTCGGACCAGGCTTCCATGGAGATGTCCGGCTATATGTCCCCGTTTTCGGGGCGCGTTGGATTGTGGGCCGAACCATAGCACGGATGGCGGGGCGGAATGGAAGGGGGTGGTAGCATGAGCGTCAGGCATCCACCATTTCCGCCGCGCGGGCCAGATCGACGCTGACCAGCTGACTGACGCCGCGCTCCATCATGGTCACACCGAAAAGCCGATGCATGCGGGCCATGGTCAGGCGGTGGTGGGTGACGATCAGGAAACGGGTGGCCCCGCTGGCCGCCATTTCCTCCACCATGTCGCAGAAGCGGCCGACATTCGCCTCGTCCAACGGTGCGTCCACCTCGTCCAGCACGCAGATGGGGGCGGGATTGCACAAGAACACCGCGAACAGCAGTGACAGGGCCGTCAGCGCCTGTTCCCCACCCGACAGCAGGGACAGGACCTGTAATTTCTTGCCCGGCGGGCTGGCATAGATCTCCAGCCCCGCATCCAGCGGATCATCCGATTCGGTCAGTTTCAGATGCGCCGACCCGCCGCCGAACAGCTTGGTGAACAGGCGCTGGAAATGCCCGTCCACCAGATCGAAACTGGCCAGCAGCTTTTCCCGCGCCTCGCGATTGATGGCCCCGATCCCCTGGCGCAGGCGGGCGATGGCGGCCGTCAGGTCGTCGCGTTCGCCGGTCAGCTTGGCGGTCTCCGCCTCCATCTGGGCCAGTTCGACCTCGGCCCGCAGATTGACGGGGCCGATGCGTTCCCGGTCCTCCAGCAGGCGCGACAGCCGCTGTTCCAGCTGTGATGGCGGCGGCATTTCATCATCCGGGTCGATACCGGCGGCGGACAGAACCTCCCCCGGCTCGCAATCCAGCTTCTCGCGGATACGTTCCACCAGACCGGCCAGGGCGTTCAGCGATTGTGCCACCGCCGCCTCGGCATGGGCGCGGGCCTCGCGCGCGTCGGCCAGGGCGCTTTCCGCCTTGCGCACGGCCTGTTCGGCCTGGGTCTGGGCTGTTTCCGCCTCAGCCAGGGCATCGCCCGTCTGGCGGCGGCGGCGTTCGGCGGTGGCGATATGGCCGCGCAAACTCTCCCGCTCCGCCGCGATCTCCAAGGGGCGTTCGCTCAGCGCCTCCAGCTCCGCCCGCCCTTCCTCGGCGCGCTCGGTCAGTTCCGACAGGCGGCTGGCCGCCCCCTCGACACGGACCTTCCAGGACAGCTCTTCGGCTTCCAGGCTGGACAGGCGGCGGCGGCGCTGTTCGGCGTCGCGCTTCACCCGGTCCACCGCAGCCTGTGCCCCCGAAAGATGCCCGCGCTGTTCGGCCAGATGGCCGCGCGCATCGGCCACCGCCATGCGTGACAGGGTCGGGTCGGGCAGGTCGTCCAGGGCTGCCTGCGCCTCGGCCACCAGCGTTGCCGCCTCGGCCTTGTCGCTGCTCAGCAGGTCAAGGGACTGCACCATGGCGTCGCGCTTGGACCGCGCGGCGGCGGCCTCGCTGACCAGCCGCGACTGGGCGCTGCGGGCCTGATCGACGGCGGTGAATGCGTGGCGCACGCCCTCTCGGGCTTGCCGGTCGCCGGCCTGAGCTGCCTCATTCGCCCGCTGCGCCGTCAGGATGGCGGCATCGGCGGCGGCACTGGCATCCCCATGGGCCTTGCGCGCGGCGGACAGGTCGGCGTCGGCTTGGGTTAGGGCGGTTTCGATCTCGGCCAGCCGGTTGCGCTGGGTCAGGCGGATGGCCGCTGCCGTGGGCGCACCCGGCGTTGTGGTCAACCCGTCCCAGCGCCAGGCCCCGCCATCGCGGCTGACCAGGATTTGCCCCGGCGACAGGGTGGGGGCCAGCCGCCGGGCGGTCGCGGCATCGGCCACCAGCCCGATATGTGACAGGCAGCGCGCCATCTCCGCCGGTGCCTTCACCTGTGCCGACAGCGGTTCCACCCCCGCCGGCAGGGGGGCGGTGATGTCCAGCGGCGGCAGGGTACGCCAATGCCGGGCCGCCGCCTCGTCCAGCGGTGCGGTCAGATCGTCACCCAATGCTGCGGCCAGCGCCTGTTCATAGCCGGCGGCCACCGTGACGGCATCGATCAGCGGCGGGAACAGGTCTTCTTCTTCCAGGTTCAGAAGGGCTCGCAAGCCATCGCGTTCGGCGCGCAGCTGCGTATCCCGCGCCTCTGCCTGTGACAGGGCCGTGCGCGCCGCTGCCATGCTGGCCTGCCCGTCGCTGCGCGCCTGTTCCAGGGCGCTGTCGGCCTCCTGCTTGGCCAGTTCCGCCTGCTCGGCGGCCTCGCGCGCGCACTCCAGCCGTTCCTCGGCCATGGCCAGCGCCTCTGCCGCTGCTTCCAGGGCGGTATCGTCGCTGATCTGGCTGTCCAGGGTCGCCAATTGAGCCGCCTGTTCCGACAACCGCCTTTCCAGGGTGCCCAGCCGCGCCTGGGCATCGCGCAGGCGGTTGCCGGCGGCGCTGCGGGCCGCTTCCTCGGCAGCAGATTTTTCCAGGGCGCGGGACAGGTCGCGTTCCCCGACCTCCACCGCGTCGCGGGCGGTCAGCAGCGCTTCTTCGGCGGCCTCCAGCTCCATCGCCTCCTCGCCCTGCGCGTCCAGCAGGCTGGCCCGTTCCTCGGCCAGACGGGCGGCGGCATTGTCGGCATCGGCGGCGAGCGCGCGTTCGCGGGCAAGGTCGGTGGCCAGTTGGGCCAGACGGCGCTGCATGGCGCCATGCGCCTCCTTCACCCGCGCCTCTTCGGCGTCCAGCTGTTCGCGCGCGACGATCAGGCGCTGCAACGCGGCACCGGCGGCGGCATCCTCCTGACGCAGGGGGGGCAGGGCCGCTGCCGCCTCATCGCGGGCGGTGGCGGTGCTGCTGACGGCCAGCATCTGGTCGCGCACGGTGGTATCGGCGGCGGCGTGGCCGTCGCGGGCGCGGTCCAGCAGGCGGTTGGCCTCGTCCCAGCGCTGATGCAGCAGCTGCGCCTCGGCCCGGCGGATATGGTCCTGCACCTGCCGGTAGCGCTGGGCCTGGCGGGCCTGCTTGCGCAGACCCTGCAACTGCCCATCCATGGCGGCCAGCACATCCTCCAGCCGCGTCAGGTTGGTTTCCGCCGCCCGCAGGCGCAATTCCGCCTCATGCCGCCTCGCATGCAGGCCGCTGATCCCCGCCGCTTCTTCCAGCAATTGCCGCCGGTCACCGGGCTTGGCATTGATCAGAGCACCAACGCGGCCCTGGCTGACCATGGACGGGCTGTTGGCGCCCGATGAATGGTCAGCGAACAGAATCTGCACGTCGCGGGCGCGCACCAGCTTGCCATTGATGCGGTAATCCGACCCCGACCCGCGTTCCAGCCGGCGCGTGATCTCCAACTCTTCGGCATCGGTGAAAGGCGGGGGGGCGGTGCGGGCATCGTTGCCCAGCACCATCGTCACCTCGCAGATATTGCGGGCGGGACGCGTGGCCGTGCCGCCAAAGATGACATCGTCCATATCCTCGCCCCGCATGCGCTTGGCCGAGGTTTCGCCCATGGCCCAGCGCAAGGCTTCCAGCAGGTTGGACTTGCCGCAGCCATTGGGGCCGACAACGCCCGTCATCCCCGGCTCGATCAGCAGCTCTGTCTGATCGACGAAGGATTTGAAGCCGGAAAGACGGAGTTTCGCGAAATGCACGGGCAGCCGGGGGGTCGGTAGCGGGGAAGGGCGCGATGGGTAGGCTTAACTGGCGGTGTGTTCAAGCCATTTGATGGCAAAGGGCAGGATATCCGCCGCATCCACCAGGATCGACGGTGCCGCCCCCACCATATCCCGCCGCCCGGCGCCGGTGGCAAGATAATCGGTCACGATCTGCTCAATGAAATTTTCCGGCAGCCGGTCGCTCACCGGCTCGCTGGTGTCGAACTCCTCCATCCAGCACCAGTCGATGCCGCCATCGGGGCGGGCGAACGGTATTTCCCGGCGGATGATCGTCTTGTCGGGTAATCGGGCCAGATGTTCGGCATGGTGCAGCAGGGTCATCGTGTCCCACGGCGCCCCCAGCATCAGCACCTTGCCACCCCGTTCGACCAGCCGGGCCAACGGCGAACCGGGGCCATAACCGTAATTCAGCGGATGGTCGCGGGTCAGGGCATCGGCCAGCGTACCCAGTGCCGCAACCGAAGCACCGGGGTTCAGGCTGCGCACCGCCCCCGGCGCGGTGCGCAGGAATTCCGGCAGCGCGCCATTGTCGCGCGCGGCACGGGTGCGGGCGGGATCGAAGGGCACGACATGCGGGCGCCAGACATCGGGCACCCGCCCATCCGCGTCGATAAAATCCTCCCAGGCCGCTTCCCAATCCAGATAGGCCATGATGGTGCCATCCGGCCCCACGGCGCGGCGCAGGCCCGCGATGATCCCATCTGGCCCACCCATAACGGGGCCAACCGCGCGGCATGCGGCATGCACCATGACCAGATCGCCCGCCGCGATGCCCAACCGGGCAAGATCGGCGGCGATGGCATCTGGGGATCGGGGCAGAGGATCGGTCATCGGCTGGCGTCAGGGTGCGGGCTTGGCGCCCAGCTTTTCCAATGCGGCGAACAGCTTCGCCTCGCTGGCTTCTTCCACCCGCGCGGCGCCGTCATTGATGATGAAGGTGGGGGTGCCCATCACCTGCCAGCGCTGCCCCGCCTCCTGCTGGCGGCGGATCATGAAATCCTCCACTTGGCGGTTGGCCATGCAGGCCTGAAACTGCGCCGGGCCGACGCCGGCCAGGGCACCTATGCGGGCCAGACCGTTCATGAAGTCATTGTTCAGCCACTGTGCCTGCGTCTTGAACAGGACATCGGCCAGCCGGGCATGCTTGTCGTCGCCAAGGCAGCGGGCAAGCTGTGCCGCGCGCAGGCCGGGCGCATTGTTGGGAATGTCCTTCACCACCAGCCGTACCTGCCCGTTATCGATGAAGCGGGCCTTCAGCTTTGGCAGGATATCGCTGTGGAAATGGGCGCAGTGCGGGCAGGAGAGGGAGGCATACTCCACCACCGTGATGGGTGCCTTCTCACTGCCATAGGTGATGTCGGTAAAGGTGGGGGCGGTCGTCGCCCCCTGACCCAGGGCCGGCATCGACAGTGACATCAGGCCCGCCAGGATCAGGAAGCGCCGCCCCCACATGGCTTACGACGCCTTGCGCTTGGCGCCTGCCTTGACCACGGCGTCGGTCAACTGGTCCAGATAGGCGCCGGCGATCACATATTCGCCGTTGACGATGAAGGTCGGTGTGGAATTGACCTGATGTTCCTGCTGGGCCGTGTACTGGCTCTTGATGATGAAATCTTCCAGCGGCTTGGTCGCCATGCAGGCATCGAACTGCGCCTGCGACACGCCGGCCAGCTTGCCGATATTCGCAAGGTTAGCCAGGAAGTTCTGGTTCAGCCAGGTGGCCTGGCTGTTGAAGATGGCGGTCTTCAACGCCTGGGTCTTGGCCCCGCCGGCACAGCGCATCAGCATATGGGCGCGCAGGCCCGGACCGTTCAGCGGGTAGTCGCGGAAGATCAGCTTCACTTCGCCCGTATCGATGAATTCCTTCTTGAAGGTCGGGAACATCTCCTTCTCGAAATGCGCGCAGTGCGAGCAGGCGAGCGAGGCATATTCGACCACCGTCACCTTGGCGTTCGGATTGCCATAGACGATGTCCGCCGTCGCGGCCTTCACGTCGATGGCGGGGGCTGCCTGACCCAGCGCGGGCAGGGCGGGCGCCAGGGACAGGGCGGCACCGGCGGCCAGGATTTGGCGACGGGAAAAGTCAGAACCGCTCACGGATGTGATCTCCACCAGGGGAATGTTTGCGCCGACGATAGGGGATGATGATGGCGGCGGCAAGGCGCTCACGGTGCCACCTCCAGATATTGCGACAGGTTGAAATCCAGCGGGTTGGGGGTCCAGCCCTTGATACGCGGATCGACCAGCCGGCGGCGGGTATTGTGGGTCAGCGGCACGATGCTGTTGGCCGCGAGTGCCAGCGTCTCCGCCTGTTTCAGCAGGGCGATGCGCCGGGCCGGGTCGGTGCTGGCATTGGCTTCGTCCAGCAGCTTGTCATAGGCCGGGTCCTTGTATCCGGGCAGGTTCTGCTGTTCCACGTCGCTGCGGAACAGTTGTAGGAAGGAATTGGCATCGGGATAGTCGCCGATCCAGGCGTAATACATGATGTCCGGATAGGATTTCTGGTTGCCGATAGTGGCCACCACGCGGAATTCCTGATTGTTCAGCCGGGTCTTAACGCCCAGCTTCTGTCGCCACATGGCGGCCACGGCCACCACCACCTTGCGGGCATTGTCGTTGGTGTAATGCAGGATCTCGATCTCGGGCAGTTCCTTGCCCCCCGGCCCATACCCGGCC
Source organism: Niveispirillum sp. (assembly GCF_052437035.1). Classification (NCBI taxonomy): domain Bacteria; kingdom Pseudomonadati; phylum Pseudomonadota; class Alphaproteobacteria; order Rhodospirillales; family Azospirillaceae; genus Niveispirillum; species Niveispirillum sp. Next base: position 45,002 of record NZ_JBQVOH010000004.1, on the reverse strand, counting down.
TCGGCGAACAGCTTTTTGGCCATTTCATCCCGCTGCGCCTGGGTCTGTGCCGCCCAATCGGGGCGCGGCGGCTCGTATCCGCCGACATTGCCGGGCGGGGTGAAGGTGTAGGCCGGCTTCTCACCACCCCCTACCACCTTCTCCGCCAGAACCTCCCGGTCCACGGCCAGGTTCAGGGCGGCGCGCAGCTTCGGATTGGATTTCCAGGGTTCGTTCTTCAGATTGAAGGACATGTAATAGGTGGAATAGGTCTGCCCCGCCCGGAACGCCGCCGGCAGGTTCTCCTTGGCGAAATTGATCTGCGGATTGGGCAGCGTATCGGTGACCAGCAGTTCCCCCGCCCGGAACTTCTTGAATTCCGTATCCTGATTGTCGATCGGGTAGGAGAAGACAGTGTCGATCTTGACCTTGGCCGCGTCGTAATAGAATGGGTTCTTCACCGTCTTGATATGCGACTGCGGCAGATATTCGGCCAGCGTATAGGCACCGTTGGAGACAAGATTGCCAGGGCTGGTGAAATTCTCCCCGAACTTGTCGATATTGGCCTTCTGCACCGGTGCCATGGCCACATGCTGCAACGAGGCCAGGAAGTAGCCCGTGGGCCGTTCCAGCGTGACCTTCAGGGTACGGGCATCCACCGCTTCCACGCCCAGCTTGTCGGTCGGCATCTTGCCCACCGTCACCGCCTGCCCATTGGCCAGCGGCCAGACGAAATAGGCGTAGGGGGAGGCGTGCTTGGGGTCGGCCAGCCGGCGCCAGGAATAGACGAAATCCGCCGCCGTCACCGCCGTCCCGTCCGACCATTTGGCATCGGCGCGCAGCGTGAAGGTGTAGACCCGGCCATCGGCACTGACGCTTTCGCTTTCCGCCACTGCGCGGCGCCCCTGCCCCTTGGCGTCCAGCGTGTACAGCCCCTCGAACAGGTCATAGATGATGCGGGCGGCGGGCTGCGTCTCTGACTTGGTGGGGTCCAGCGTATCGGGCGTGGCGCCGGTACCCCGGCGATAGACCATTTCGGCCTGTGCGGCGGGGGACAGCGTCAGGGGTGCCAGGGCGGCCAGGGCCAGCAGCGGCAGAAGGCGGAAGCTTTTCATCATTGTTCCAATGCGTAGGTCAGGTCGAGCCGGAGGCGAGCCCTGACGGGCGACTATGCCGGTGACTGTCAGCCCGAGAATGTCAGCCCTTGATGTCCAGGAACCGGGTCGGGTTCTGGTCCAGCGGCGCCTTGGTCCAGCCGGTGACGCGCGGATTGACCAGACGGCGGCGGGTATTGTGCATGATGGGGATCAGGGGCGTATCCGCCTGATACAGCGCTTCGGCCTGTCCCAGCAGGGTGATGCGTTCCGCCGGGTCCAGGCTGGCATTGGCCTTGTCCAGCAGCGCGTCGTAGGCCTTGTTCTGATAGGCGGGATAGTTCTGCTGGGCCACGTCGCTGCGCAACAGTTTCAGGAAGTTGATCGGGTCGGGGAAATCGCCGATCCAGCCGTAATAAAGTGCGTCCTTATAGGTCTTCTGATTGCCGATGGAGGAGACGACACGGAATTCCTGGTTGTTCATCACCACTTCCACGCCCAGCTTCTGCTTCCACATGGCGGCCACGGCAACCATCACGCGCTTGTTGTTCTCATTCTGGGTCAGCAGGATTTCAACGGGCGGCAGGGGCTTGCCCCCCGGCCCGTATCCGGCCTCGATCAGCAGCTTCTTCGCCTGTTCATCGCGTTCCTTCTGCGACATGGCGGCCCAGGCGGGGCGCGGCGGCTCATACCCAGCCACCTTGCCGGGCGGGGTGAAGCTGTAGGCCGGGCGCAGGTCACCGTTCAGCACCTTGTCCACAATGATCTCGCGGTCGATGGCCATGGACAGGGCCTGACGCAGCTTGGGCGCCGACTTCCACGGCTCATGCGTCAGGTTCAGTGCCAGGAAGAAGGTGGAATAGGTGGGGGTGGGCGTGTAATCGGCTGCCGCCTCCTTGCGTGCCCAATCCACCGCCGTGACGGGCAGGGTGTAGGTCACATCCAGCTCACCGGCGCGATACCGCTTCAGTTCGGTATCCACATTCTCCGTCACGATATGCATGACGGTGTCGATCTTCACATTGGCCGCATCGCGGAAATACGGGTTCTTCACCAGCTTCAGGTGCGTCTGCGGCACCATCTCCGCCAGCTTATAGGCGCCATTGCCCACCTGTCCGGGGGTGGTGCCCTCCTTCACCGGTGACATCGACTGATGCGCCACCTGACCCAGGAAATAGGCGGCGGGTTCGGTCAGCTTCACGCGGAACATCAGGTCGCCCACCGCCTCCACGCCCAACTCGGTCGGCGGCTTGGTCCCCGCCGTCACCTCCTTGCCGTTCACGATGGGCCAGACATAGTAGGCATAGGGGGAGGCCTGCTGCGGGCTGGCCAGACGGCGCCAGGCATAGACAAAGTCCTTGGCCGTCACCTTCGACCCGTCCGACCAGCGGCCCTCGGGGCGCAGGCTGAACGTGTAGGTCTTGCCATCGGGGCTGATTTCCCAACTGGCGGCGGCCCCCGCGATGGGCTTGCCATCCGGCCCCGGTGTCAGCAGCCCTTCATACAGATCGTAAATGACGATGGATTCGGGGTGCAGATCGGCCTTGCCCGGATCAATGGTGCCGGGGGCTGACCCGATGCCGCGACGGAACACAGTTTCCGCCATGGCGTTGACAGGGGCGATCAGGGGCAGCAGGACCAGGGAGGAGAGCAAAAGCGAGCGGGCCAGACGGCGCATGGGCTTGGTTTTCCCTCATGAGCATAGATTGCGGCCACGCTATGCCCTCTCCCGTTCGCCCGCAAGGTCCGCTGCTGTCATATTGCAGGGCGGCAAATGGCCCTACTATGGTGCTATCCTTAACAAATCATTTCCTGGGGGCAGGTGGAAAGAATGTTTGAGTGGATCTACGACCCGAGTGCCTGGGCCAGTCTGGCGACCTTGACGGCGCTGGAGATTGTGCTGGGCATCGACAACATCATCTTCATTTCGATCATGGCGAACCGCCTGCCGGAGGCGCAGCGCGCCAAGGCGCGGCAACTGGGTCTGGCACTGGCCCTGATCATGCGGTTGGGCCTTCTGGCCTCCATCGCCTGGATCGTCTCGCTGACAGAGCCATTGTTCACGATCTTTGATCTGGCCATTTCGGCCCGCGATCTGATCCTGCTGGGGGGCGGTCTGTTCCTGCTTTACAAGGGCACGCAGGAAATCCACCACACGATGGAAGGCCAGCATGAGGAGGAGGGAAGCTCCCGTGCCGTCGCCACCTTCGGTGGGGTCATCGCCCAGATCATGGTGCTGGATATCGTCTTCTCGTTGGACAGCGTCATCACGGCCGTGGGCATGGCCAATGACCTGCCGGTCATGGTCACCGCCGTCATCATCGCCGTTGCGGTCATGCTGTTTGCCGCCGGCCCGACGTCGAAGTTCGTGCAGGATCACCCGACGGTGAAGATGCTGGCACTTGCCTTCCTGATCCTGGTGGGCGTGGCCCTGATCGCCGACGGCCTGCATTTCCACATCCCGAAGGCCTATCTCTACTTCGCCATTGCTTTCTCCATCGGTGTGGAGAGCCTGAACCTGATCGCTGCAAAGCGCCGCAAGGCCAAGGCAGCGGCCAGCGGCGGGCATTGACGAAAGCCGCCCTTGCGGCACAAGTGTGTGGGGCGGCTGGCGACAGCCGCCCCTTTCCTTTTCACGGCCCCGGATTGCATCCATGACCCGCCTAACCCTGCGCCTGGACTTCGCCAATGGCAGCCAGATCGGCCCCGGCAAGATCCGGCTGCTGGAAGCCATCGCGGATACCGGCTCCATCGCGGCGGCGGGCCGATCCATGGGCATGTCCTACCGCCGCGCCTGGCTGCTGGTCGATCAGATCAACCGCGCCTTCACCCAGCCCGCCGTGACGGGACAGACGGGCGGCAGCGGCGGCGGCGGCACCGCCTTGACCGACTGGGGCCGTGAACTGGTGGCGCTCTACCGGCAGGTGGAGGCGGAAAGCCGCATGGCCAACACGGCGGCCCTGACGCGGATGGAGGCGATGCTCGATCCGACAGCAAACGCCGCCGGTGAGGATTAAAGCCCCAGCACATCATCCATGGAGTAAACCCCCGGCGCCTTGCCGGCAGCCCACAGGGCGGCGCGGACGGCACCTCGGGCGAAGATGGCGCGGCTGCCGGCCTTGTGGGACAGTTCCAACCGTTCGGCCTCCGTCGCGAAGATGACGGTATGGTCGCCCACCACATCCCCGCCGCGCAGGGTGGCGAAACCGATATCGCCGATGGTGCGGGCGCCTGTGTGCCCGTCGCGCACGGCATCCTTCACATCAGCCAGATTGACGCCACGCCCGGATGCGGCGGCATGGCCCAGGGCCAGGGCGGTGCCGCTGGGCGCATCCACCTTGTGGCGATGATGCATCTCCACAATCTCGATATCCCAATCATCGCCCAGCGTCGCCGCCACCTTGCGCACAAGGCCTGCCAGCAGGGTGACGCCCAGGCTGAAATTGGCTGCCACGACCAGGGGGGCCTTGGTGCCGGCTTCGGCCAGCCTGGCATGGTCATCGGGCGACAGGCCGGTGGTGCCGACGATCAGGGCGGTTCCATGCTGTACGGCCAGGGCGGCATGGGCGACCGTGGCGGCGGGGGCCGTGAAATCGATGACGGCATCGCTGTTGGCGAACAGGGCGGCGGGATCGTCGGTGATCACGACCCCGACGGGATCGGCGCCGATCAGCGTGCCCAGGTCACGGCCGATGGCGGCGGAACCGGGCCGTTCGGTGGCACCCGACAGGGTGGCGGCTTTGTTGCCCAGAACCTCACGGATCAGCATCTGACCCATGCGGCCGCTGCCGCCCACGATCCCGATACGCATCGCTATCCCCTGCTGCTCTCAAAAACGATTGGGCAGAAGCGATAGCATGCCGGGCGTCCGGGATCAGCCCCCGGAAAGGCAATCCACCAGTGAGCGCAGGTTGAAGCGCATCAACTGTCCATAAAGGTTCGGCCCGTCGGGAATGTTCGCCCCCTCGGGGTCCAGAACGCCGGTGCGGGCCTTCGTCCCCTGCGCCAGGGTGCGGACCAGGGCCGGTTCGAACTGCGGTTCGGCAAAGATGCAAACGGCACCGGCCTGATTGATGCGTTCACGAAGGGCCGACAGCCGCGCCGCTCCCGGCGGCTGGTCGGGCGAGACGGTGATGGCGCCGGCAGCGTTCAGGCCGTACCGGTCCTCCAGATAATGATAGGCATCATGGAAGACGATGAAGGGCCGGTCCTTTAGCGGCGACAGGGCCGCGCGCATTTCCGCGTCCAGGGCATCAATAGACTGTTTCTGCCGCGCGGCATTGGCCTGATAGGCGGGGGCGCGGGCGGGGTCCAGCGCCGACAGACGCGCGGCGATCAGGTCGGTGATGGCCTTGGCATTCAGCGGGTCCAGCCAGACATGGCCATCACTGCCCAATTCGACGTCGGGCCTGTCCTCATGCGCATGGTCATGATCATGTGCCTCCCACGCCCCGCCCTTGCGCACAGGAAGCACCCGGACCGACGGTTCCTTGACCAGGGTCAGGACCTGCGCCGACCGGGCCAGGGTGGATAGCGGCTTTTCCAGGAAGGTTTCGACACCCGGCCCGGCCCAGACCACCAGTTCGGCACCCGACAGCGCCTTGGCATCCGACGGGCGCAGGGCGAAGGCATGCGGATTGGCGGCCCCGCGCACCAGCAGATAGGGTTCCCCCACCCCCTGCATCACGCCGGACACCAGCGAATGCAACGGCTTCACCGTCACCACCACATCGGGTGGCGGCGGGGCTGCCAGTGCCGGCAGGGCGATAAGGCCGGCCAGCAGGGCGGAAAGGGACAGAAGGCGCAACATGGACAAGGACCCGGAACCGGAGGACTGATCTGCAAATGTGTTATAATGTAACGTTTGTCAAGGCGGCGGGCATGGCGTAAACCCTGCGGGATGCGCAGGGCAGCCCAGCCAGCATGCGCCAAAGGAGCCGCCCTTTGACAGCCCCCCCGTTACTGGAAGCCCGGAATATCAGCCTGACGCGCGGCGACCGTGCGGTTCTGGACAATGTCTCCCTGTCCGTGGGTGCAGGCGAGATCGTTACACTGATCGGGCCGAACGGGGCCGGCAAGACCAGTCTGGTGAAACTGTGCCTGGGGCTGCTGAAGCCGGACAAGGGCACCATTGCGCGGGCACCGGGCCTGAATATCGGCTATATGCCGCAGCGCCTGTCGGTTGATGTCACGCTGCCCATGCCGGTCGCGCGCTTCCTGTCGCTCTGGTCGCGGTCCACGCGGGCGGAGATGGCGTGTGTGCTGGAAGAGGTGGGGGCGGCCCACGCCATCGACCGCGCCATCCAGACCCTGTCGGGCGGGGAATTGCAGCGTGTGCTGCTGGCCCGCGCCCTGCTGCGCAAGCCGGACCTGTTGGTCCTGGATGAACCGGTGCAGGCGGTGGATGTGCATGGACAGATCGAACTGTTCGAACTGATCGGGGCCATTCGTAACCGGCGTGGCTGCGGCGTGCTGCTGGTCAGCCACGATCTGCATCTGGTGATGGCCCGCACCGATACGGTGATCTGCCTGAACCGGCATGTCTGCTGCCATGGCAAGCCGGAGGATGTGTCGCGCCATCCCGAATATGTCGCCCTGTTCGGTCGGCATGCCGATGCCCTGGCCATCTATCACCACAGCCATGACCATTCCCATGCCGATGACGGCTGTGTCGTGCCGGCGGGGCAGGAGCACACGGCCCATAGCGACCATCAGGGCTGCGGCCACGATCACCACCATCACGGCCATGAGCATGCGCACGGGGGGCACCGCCATGGATGATTTCCTGCTGCGCGGGTTGCTGGCCGGGATCGGGCTGGCGCTGGTCACGGGGCCGCTGGGCTGCGTCATCGTCTGGCGGCGCATGGCCTATTTCGGCGATACGCTGTCGCACTCGGCCCTGCTGGGCGTGGCGCTGGGTTTCCTGACCGGGATCGGCACCCAGACCGGCATCGTGCTGGTTTGTCTCGCCATTGCCCTGGCGCTCACCCTGTTGCAGGAACAGCGCCGACTGGGCAGCGATACGCTGCTGGGCATCATCTCGCACTCCACGCTCAGCCTGGGCATGATTGCGCTTGCCGTGCTGGGGTCGGTACGGGTGGACCTGCTGTCCTATCTGTTCGGCGATATCCTGGCCGTGGGCGATGCCGATCTCTATGCCATCTGGGGTGGGGGCGCTCTCGTCCTGGCGTTGCTGGCCTGGATCTGGCGGCCGCTGCTGGCCCTGACGGTGGATGAGGATCTGGCGCGGGTCGAGGGTGTGCCGGTGCGGCGCGTGCGCCTGGGCTTCACCTTGATGATCGCCATCATCATCGCGCTGGCCATGAAGATCGTGGGCATCCTGCTGGTGACCGCCCTGCTTATCATCCCCGCTGCCGCCGCCCGCCGCTTTGCCAAGGGGCCGGAGGGCATGGCCGTGCTGTCGGCCCTGATCGGGGTGGGGGCTGTGGCGATGGGATTGGGTGCCTCGCTCCAGGTCGATGTGCCCACCGGCCCCGCTATAGTGGCTGCCGCTGCCGCCCTGTTCCTGGCCAGTCAGGCCGTGCCCGCGCGGGGGTAAGGCAACCAACCACCCCACAAAAAGAAACCCCCGCCGCCCAGGCAGGGGCGACGGGGGCAGGCACTCTGGAGAGAGGAACTAAACATAGGTTCGGGATGCTGCCCCCGGCGCCGGTGCCGCCGTTGAAGGGGCGGGCTGGCGGGGCCGGAAGACCGGGGGCAGGCTTCCCATCTATCGCGGTGCCGACGGTGGATGGGGCGTCCGGGGCCGTCGGCGGTGACCGGTGCTTTGGGGTGGGATGGGCACCGGCCCGCGATATTGCTTTTACGCAACACGCAAACAGTTCCTGTCGCAACAGCTCAAAAATATTTTCGGCCGATGGGCGATGGTCCTGCGCGGCCCGCGACAGGGATTTGCGCCATGGCCCGTGGAAGGGGCATGCTGGCGATGAAGCGGCTTCCGTCACCGCTGGACCTGCCGGGGCGTGACGCCCGGGGGTCCGGTATGGCCGGACGGGATCGACATAAGGATACGCAGGTGACCGTGACCGGTATGGCTCTTGCGGAACCCATGGTGGATGACGACACCCTGCTGGCGCGGATCGCCGGCGGGGACCGGGGGGCGTTTACGGTACTGGCGACACGCCACACCGCCCGCGCCCTGTCCGTGGCGCAACGCGTCCTGAACAACGCGGCGGAAGCGGACGAAGTGGTGCAGGAGGCCTGGGTCAAGGTCTGGACCAAGGCCGGTCAGTGGGAAGCGGGCGGGTCTGCCCGGTTCTCCACCTGGCTGCACCGGGTTGTCGTCAATCTCTGTATCGACCGTCGCCGCAAACAGGGGTTCGAGGCGTTGGAAGATGCCCCGGATGTGCCTGATCCGTCACCCGCCGCCGGTTCTCTGATCGCGCGGCGGCAGATGTCGGAAACCATCGCGGCGGCCCTGGCCGGGCTGCCGGAACGGCAAAGGGTGGCTGTCTCCCTTTGTTATTACGAGGAAATGAGTGCCGCCGAGGCCGGGCGGATTCTGGACCTGTCGGTGCCGGCGGTGGAATCGCTGCTGGCCCGTGCCCGCCGCGCCCTTCGGGGCCGGCTCACCGCCCTGGGGATCACGGGCGTTGGGGAGGATGAAGAATGAGGGAACCGATCAACGGCGCAGGCGGGAAGGAGGCCATGGGGATGGCCGCCTTTCAGGCCCTGCTGGAACAGTATGGGGCCGAACCCAGGCGATGGCCCGATGATTTGCGCAAACCCGCACAGGCATTGCTGGCCCATTCCGTCCAGGCACGGGCTGAACAGCACCGTGCGGCCATGCTGGATGCGATGCTGGACCGGCTGGATGCGCCGGTGATCAGCGATGATCGCGTGGCCCGTGTGGTGGCCGGCGCCCTGGGGGACCTACCCGTGCCAGGACTGGTGCGGCGCCGCATCCCTTTTGCACAGCGCGTCGGGGATATGCTGGGTGGATGGCGTCAGGTCTGGCCACGGGCAGCCGGTCTGGCCGCCTGTACAGCTGCGGGCATCCTGGTCGGGGCCTTCAGCCCCGTCGCCTCCACAGCCGCTGGCGGCATGGCCGGGGAGGACGCAGTCACCACCGCGACCACCGCCAGTGACCTGCCCAGCGCGCTGTTCACCCCTTCCGCCCTGGAAAGCCTGTTCCAATGAACCGCGACCGTTTGATACAGACCGCGCTGCTGGTGTCGGTCGGCCTGAACCTTTTCCTGTTGGGCACCATGGTGCCCCGCTGGCTGGGGCCGAAGCCGCCCTTTGGTGACAAGATGGTGATGATGGGACCGGACGGGCCGGGTGGCCCCGGTGGTCCCCTGTTCGCCATGCACCGGATGATGGATGATCTGCCCGAAGCCGACGCCAAGATCCTGAAGGAACATTTCGGTTCCGACATGGAAAAGATGATGGAGAAGGTCAAGTCGTTCCGGTATCGTATTGATCGCCTGCGCGACCTGATGCGGGCTGACCCGTTCGACCCCGTGGCCCTGCGTACGGAACTGGAAAGTGCCGCCGCCGACCGTCAGGCGATGGAGAAGGCGCAGACCGACCGGATCATTGAGGTGCTGGGCAAGCTGTCACCGGAGGGGCGCCGCCGTCTGGCCGAGATGCGTCCACCCCGCATGATGATCAATGAGCGCCGGATGCATGGCGGGCCTGATATGCGGCCACCGCCGCCGGGTGGCATTCCGCTGGACCCGGATCGCGCCCCGATGGCCGCCCCACCGCCGCCCCCACCGGAAGAGGGCAGGTAACAGCAAGGCGGGTGTCCACCCATCGGGCCAGTATCCAGAAAAGGGAAAGGCCGGGGTTACCCGGCCTTTTTCGTTTCCACATCATCCCCGCTATTGGCGGGGGCGGGCGGTTCGTCGGCAGTGGCACTGGACAGGGTTTCCGCCACCGCCGCCTCGGCTTCCGCCTCCACCGGTTCGGTGGCCAGCAGCAAGGGTTCTGCCTCTGCCGCCGGTTCGGCTTCAACGGGTGGCGGGGCCAGCATGGCGGTAGGGGCGGCGGCCGCGCGTCGGCGGATGGCGCCTTCGAAGCTGGCACCCGGCGCGATTTCCAGCAGGGTCTGGATCACGTCCCCCTGAACGGAGGAGCCGTTGAGGATGAACACCTCCTCGGCGTTTATCTCTCCCTGCACACGCCCATGGACGCGCACGGTTCCGGCCATGATATGGCCGTTTACGGCGCCCGTGGCACCGATGGTCAGCTTGGCACAGGTGATGTCGCCATCGACGTTGCCTTCGACATGCACCTCGCCCGGCGTATCCAGATTGCCCGTCACCCGCATGTCACGGCTGACGATGGAGGGCATGGGGCGGTCGGATCCTCCGCCATTGCCACCGCCGCTGGGGCGGGTGGCGGTCTTGGCGGTGCTGTCGATACGTTCCTTAACCTTCGCAAACATGCCGACCCCTTTCCATGAAGCGCAGCGGATCCACCGGCTTGCCTTCCACCAGCACCTCATAGTGCAGGTGCGGGCCGGAACTGCGGCCACTGTCGCCCAGCGTCCCGACCTGACGGCCAGGGTCCAGCATTTCGCCCTTCTTAACCATGATTTTCTTCATGTGGGCATAGCGGGTGCGGATGCCCAGGCCGTGATCCACCTCCACCATATGGCCATAGCCCTCGTCATAGGTGACGTCGACGATGCGACCGGCGGCGGGCAGGGTCACGGGGGAGCCTTCCTTGGCCACTAGATCCAGCCCCTCATGCGCGGCCCATTGGCTGGTGAAGGGATCGCGGCGGCCACCGAACCCGCTGGAGACGTAGAAATTATCTACGGGCGGGGTCAGCGGCAGGTAATTGGCCAGCGCGCGCAGCCGTGCCTGCCGGTCCAGCCGCGACTCGAGCTGGTTCAAGGCGGCCTGGGCAGCGGCGGGCAGGCTGCCATTGGGCAGTTCCGTCAGGCCGATCAGGGGACCGCCCACACCGCCCGGTGATTGGCCCATGGCGCGCAGCACCCTGTCCAGGTTGAGGCCGGTATTCTTCAGTTCGCCCTCGATGGCGCCGATGCGCAGTTCGGCATGCTGTGCCAGACGGTTCAGTAGGGCCACCTGACCGGTGGCGATCTCCGCCATCTGCTGTTCGCTGGCGGCCAGTGCCGTCGCCATCTCGTTACGTTCGGTCCAGGCGTTTTCCGCCTCGGTCCGGGCCCGCTGCGCCTGTAACTGCGCTTCTGCCAGCGCCTTGCCCAGTCCCTCGCTGGCCAGGGCCAGGGTCGGCTGGGATGAGGGGACGGCCTCCGCCTCCTCCAGCACCAGGGACAGGGCGGCGATGGCCGATTGGGCACGGCGGGATGCCGCTTCCTGGCTGATATCGGTGATCAGTTGCAGCGATTCCTGGGCGGCGCGCAGGCCGTCGCCGGCTTCGGCATCCACCCGCAGCGGGGCCAGTTCATTGCGCACGGCGGCCAGGACCTGACGCGGCGTCTTCGACCCATCCTTGTCCGCCCCTGTCAGGACGGCCATGGCGGCGTCGATGCGGGCGCGTGACCGCGCCTGTTCGGCCAGTGCCGTATCCAGTGCCACCCGCACCTTGTCCAGGTCACCCGCCACGCGCGACAACTGCTCCCGGCTGTCGGCCAACTGGGTGGCCAGATTGGCGGCGCCCTGATCCATCTGGACAATGCTGTCGCGGCTGTCACGCAGGGCGAAGGCGGTGGCCATCCAGCCGGCACTAGCCACCAGCATGCCGCACAGGGCGGCAGCGGCCAGAAGGGCAGGGCGCAGACGCTGGCCGGGACCGATGGTCACCGACCTGATCTTGTCATCATCAACGATGATGACCTGTTCGCTGCGCATGAAGAATCCGAGCAAACCGTCCCCCCGTCACAATGCCGTGCCGCCGATCCTTTGGCCTGCTTGTGCAGCACAGGCGGAGATCAGGCTTTGACTTGGCGGACATTGTCATCCGCAGGTCCGGCATTGGACGCCGGTGGTAGGAATTTAAGGGATGCACATCTTTCGGGCAAGCCGGGAATCGCGGACGATGTACTTCCAATGGATATGCAACCATCCGGGCGCAAAGACGCAGGCCCTTTGGCTTTCCGGCCCCCTATTCCAGGGCCGCGCGCAGGGCCGCGGCGGCCCCCCAAGGCGAAAGCGGCAGGGACGCCGCCAGAAGACCTGACAGTAACAGCAAATGCGGGCGGGCCGATTGCCCCGTCAGCACCGAATCGACAGCGGCGGCGGCAAAGATCAATGCGGGAATGTAAAGCGGAAGCACAAGTAAAGGCAGAAGAACACCACCCCGCCGCGCCCCCAGGGTCAGGGCCGCTCCGATTCCCCCGATCAGGCTGAGCAAGGGTGTCGCCAGCAGCAATGTCAGCAGCAGGATGGGAAAACCATCGGTAGGCAGGTTCAAGAACAGGGCCAGCAGCGGGGCCGCCAGTATCAGCGGCAGGCCGGTGACCAGCCAATGGGCCAGGATCTTGGCCGCCGCCACCGCCTCCATCGGCAGGGAGGACAGGGATAGAAGCTCCAGCGAGCCATCCTCATGATCGGCTTGGAACAGCCGGTCCAGCGACAGCAGCGAGGCCAGCAGGGCGGCGACCAGGATGACCCCCGGCGCGATGCGCGCCAGCACGCCCGGTTCCGGCCCGATGCCGAACGGGAACATGATCACGCACAGCACGAAGAATAGAACCGCCATGGCCGCGTCCGCCCCCTGGCGCAGGGCCAGGCGCAGGTCGCGGCGCAACAGCCGCAGGAAACCACTCATGCGGGCACCCCGGCCGCCTCGTCCTGGCTTTCATCCTCGTCATCGGCGGTGGCACCGAAATCGGCCAGATTCAGGGTGGCCGCATCCGCGACATCCATATCGCTGTGCGTGGAAAGCACCACCATACCGCCGGCCCGGCGGTGGGCAGCGATCAGAGCGGCCAGCCGGTCAATCGAGTCGCGGTCCAGCGCCGTTGCCGGTTCATCCAGCAGCCAGAGCGGGGCCGTGCGTGCCGGTGCCAGGGCCAGACGGGCCAGATTGACGCGTTTCTTCTGTCCCGCCGACAGGTACCGGCCCGGCATGTCCGCGACATGATCCATGGCAAGGGCTGCCAGCGCCCGCCCGGCCCGGTCCTCCGGATCGTCCAGCCCGTCCAGTCCGGCCCAGACCGACAGATTCTCAAGCGCGGTCAGGGTGGGCTTTACCGCATCCTGATGCCCGGCATAGCGCAGGCGGGCGCGGTGGGCGTCCGGGTCCTGGGCGATATCGCTGCCATTCCAGGTCAAGGCGCCGGAGAAGGGGCGCGACAGGCCGGCCAGCAGGCGCAGAAGGCTGGATTTGCCGCTGCCGTTCGGCCCGACCAGAATCAAGGCGCCGCCGGGGGATAGGGTGAAGTCGAGTTCGGCGAACACCACCCGCTCACCGCGCAGGCAGGTCAGGCGGCGGGCGGCGAGTCCCGGATCGGCGGATTGGGTCTGGCCCTGTGTCACGAATGAACGCTCCTGGCTGGCTGGCGCCAAAATGCCAGAAAGGGCAGGCCGAAAGATAGAGATTCCGGATAAAGAAACGGCCACCGCGGGGGGCTTTGCGGTGGCCGTGAAATGGTGCCGATCCGGGGCAGGACCGACAGGTGCGGGCCGACATTCCATATGGGGCCTGGAAATGTCCGCCGAGACGGGGTGTCTCAAGTCGCCTCAGCATTCCCAGGTGCAAGATGGAAGTCCCGCATGACCAAAGTCGGACCTGAAAGTGGCGAAAATGTGATTTGTGCGCAGGGCACGCGACCTATGCGCATTTTCACGATCCCGACATAAAAAACCGCTTTCGCCGCCGGGGCTTCGGCCCTATATAGCCGCTCATCGCAGCGCACGTGCCTATGGCCCCCACACCCGTCCGATGGTCATTTTCAAGACTGGACGGAGCCGTCAACCCGGTGGGGTTATGCAACGACGTAACGCGTATCCTCGTCCGTCCCTTAAACAAGGCGGCGAATTGGAGGCTACGATGGTTGTTGTTGTGTTCGGGGGGCCGGTTGCGCTCTCCGTGTCATTTAATTCTGTCCGCGCGTCCGATATCGGCGCGTCGATCCTCCCTGGCGTCATGACCAGTATCTGACCCGCCTGGGCCGGCTGCGTTTCGCGGCACGCTTGGGCGGAACCGGACCCGTATCGGGTCCGGCAAAAGCCATTTCACCCCTGACATCCCCCGCTTCATGCCGCCTCGGAGTCCATGATGACCGAGAAGATCGCCCGATTCTTCGCTGAACAGACCCCCTCCACCCCGTGCCTGGTTGTGGACCTGGACGTCGTTGCCGACAATTACGGCAAGCTGGCGACCGCCATGCCCGATAGCCGCATCTTTTATGCGGTGAAGGCCAACCCGGCGCCGGAAATCCTGCGTCTGCTGGTGGAGAACGGCTCCTGCTTTGACACCGCGTCCGTCCCGGAAATCCAGTATTGCCTGGAAGCCGGCGCCACGCCCGACCGCATCTCCTTCGGCAACACCATCAAGAAGGCCGGCGATATCCGTATCGCGCATGAACTGGGTATCGATCTTTTCGCCTTCGATAGCATCGAAGAGCTGGAGAAGATCGCCGAACATGCGCCGGGTGCGCGCGTTTTCTGCCGCATCCTGACCTCGGGTGAGGGGGCTGACTGGCCGCTGTCGCGCAAGTTCGGGTGCGAGCCGGAGATGGCCCGCGACCTGCTGATCCAGGCCGCAGGCATGAATGTCCGCCCCTATGGCGTGTCATTCCATGTCGGCAGCCAGCAGCGCGACCTGAAGCAGTGGGATATCGCGCTGGCCACGGCGGGCGCCATCTTCCGGGCCTGCGAGGAGCAGGGGGTGCTGCTGTCCATGGTCAATATGGGCGGTGGTTTCCCCACCCGTTACCTGAAGGACGTGCCGACCAGCCAGGCCTATGGCGAGGCGATCAATGACAGCCTGCGCCGTCATTTCGGCAACCGCCTACCGGAAACCATCATCGAGCCCGGCCGCGGCATGGTCGGCAATGCTGGCATCATCCAGTCGGAGGTGGTGCTGATCTCCCGCAAGTCGGCGAACGACGACAAGCGTTGGGTCTATCTGGATATCGGCAAGTTCGGTGGTCTGGCCGAGACCATGGACGAGGCCATCCAGTACCCGATCCAGACCGACCGCGACGGCCCCGCCGAAGCCGTGATCCTGGCTGGCCCCACCTGCGACAGCGCCGATGTGCTGTATGAAAAGGCGGAGTATCGTCTGCCGACCTCGCTAAAGATCGGCGACAAGGTGACGATCATGGCGACCGGCGCCTATACCACCACCTATTCGGCGGTGAATTTCAACGGCTTCTCGCCGCTGAAGGCTTACTACATCTGATCTTTCTCCCGCTCAAACCGGGTAGAGGTCCTGACGCAAGCCGCTCCGCAAGGGCGGCTTGTGGCATTTTTGTGGCCAGTTGATGGAATTTTGTGCACCATTCGGGTCACTGCGTATTTTTTTTGCAACACCTCCGGGTAATGTTGCACAGCAGCATGCGCGGCTTCTAGGCGATCTGGTTGGAAACTCCCATAATCAGCAGGAAATCACCGCCCGCCCCCTTCTGGCATCAGATTTGCTGAAGGGAGCAGGGACCCAATCATAAATGCCTCATAATGGAGTGGTTCATGCGTTTCTCTAAGTTCCTCGCCTCCACCGCTATCGCCCTCGCCATGCTGGGCGGCGCTGCTGCCGCGCAGGCTGAAGACGCCCCGTTCACCTTCTCCGGCACGGCTGCCATCACCAGCGACTATGTGTTCCGCGGTTACAGCCAGACCGACAGCGACCCGGCTTTCCAGGCCGGTCTGACCGCCAGCCACGAGAGCGGCTTCTTCGTGTCCGCTTGGGGCTCGAACGTCGATCTGGGTTCCGACGCCGATATCGAGGTCGATCTGATTGCCGGTTACACCAACAGCGTCGATAACCTGACCTACACGGTCGGCGGCTACTACTACACCTATCCGGGTGCTGATGGTTCGGCCGAGTTCGACTATTTTGAGGCTGGCCTGGATCTGGCCTATGCCATCGACAAGGTCACGCTGACCGGTAAGGCCTATTACTCGCCGGAATTCTTCGGCGCCGCCGGTGGCGATGCTTGGTACTTCGCGGGTGGCGCTTCGGTCGCCGTCACCGACACCGTGTCCGTCTATGGCGCCATCGGCTTCAACGAGCTGGACAACGGCACCGACTATCAGGACTACACCGGCGGCGTCGCCGTGAAGTTCGAGCCGTTCGTGCTGGACCTGAAGTACACCGACACCGACGTCAAGGGCGCTGCCCCGCTGGGCGATGGCCGCTTCGTCGCGACCCTGACCTACGCGTTCTGATAACGGGCGGGCCTTATCCCGCTTGATCAGTCTAAGTGGTCCAGGCACGGCCGGTCCTCTGATGGGGACCGGCCGTTGCTTTTGGGGCACCTATGCTTTCCGTCCTCTTGCCCGCCCGGGCGATTGGCGCGAAGATCGGGGTGTGGGAGAAAGGTGCAACCATGTCCATCGGCAGCATCGGCACGGCCCTGTCCGGCGCGCTGGCCCAGACGCAGCGTCTTGCCAACAGCGCCAACAAGGTCGCCAACCAGCGCAGCACGGGTGCCATCCCGGCGGTGGACGGCACGGTGCAGCCCGGCCAGACCCAGGCCTTTCAGCCGCAAAGCCTCAGCCAGACGGCAGTGGCGGGGCCCAATGGTCAGGGGCAGGGGACGCGCGTCATCGCCCGGCCCATCACCCCGGCCTATATCCCCGAATATCAGCCCGACAGCACGGATGCGAACGAACAGGGGTTGGTGGCCGCCCCCAATGTCGATCCCGTGACCGAGCGGGTTGACCAGATTTCCTCGCTCCGCGCCTTCCAGGCCAATCTGGCCACCATCCGCGCCCAGGATGAGTTGGAACGCAGCGCCATCGACGCGCTGGCCTGACCCGCCCCATCGTTCGGCGTTGCACACTTGTCCGCTGCCCAACAGAAAGGCAGGATGCGCGCCATGAAACCGCCATGGCGCTCAGGCATGCTGTATTTTCGTGCCGTCTGACACCAAGAACAGGAACCCATTATGCTGCGCCGTTCGCTGCTGACGCTCGCCCTGGCCGCCCCCCTGCTGGCCGCCATGCCTGTTGCCGCCCAATCCATCGTGGATTTCTCAGGCCGGGAGCCGATCGTGCTGGATGTGGCCAGCATCGAGGTGGAAAGCACCTATGCGGCCCCGATGGCCCCGCCCAATATCGACCATGAACTGCCACTGACCCCATCGGACGCCGTCCGCCTCTGGGCCTCCACCCGCCTGAAGGCTGGCGGGCCGCAGGGCAAGGCCCGCGTCATCATTAAGGATGCCTCGGTCAAGGAGATCGAGTTGGATCGCACCAAGGGCATCAAGGGCTGGTTCACCAAGGATCAGTCGCAGAAATACGAAGGCAAATTGCAGGTCGAGATCGTGGTCGAGGGCACCTCGCGCGGCTTCACCGGCAGCGTGTCGGGCGCCGTCGCCCGCTCCACCACGGTGGCCGAGGACGTGACCCTGGCGCAGCGGGAAAAGACCATGACCGATCTGGTCCGCGATCTGGCCGGCGACCTGGATGTGGAGCTGGACAAGTCCATCCGCGCCAACATGTTTCCGGTGATCGTGCTTCAGTGACGGGCCGTCAGGGCGTGGCCGGTGCGCGCCACGCCTCCACCCGGTTCCTTCCGCCATGCTTGGCGGCATAGAGCGCCTGATCGGCCCGGTCGACCAGGGCGTCCACGCTGATCTCCCCTGTCACTTCCGCCGCGCCGAAGCTGGCCGTGACGTGCAGAACCTGCCCATCGGCCAGTTGCACCGGTGTTGCGGCCAGATCGGCGCGCAGCCTTTCCAGCACCACCATCGCCTCGGTCAGATGGGTTTCCTTCAGCAGGATCAGGATTTCCTCGCCCCCCATGCGGAAGGCCTCGTCAATCGCCCGGATGCCACGGGTCAGGCAGCCGGCAGCGGCCACCAGCACGCGGTCGCCCGCCTCGTGACCATAGGTGTCGTTGACCGATTTGAACTTGTCCAGATCGCACAGCGCCACGCAGAAGGGCTGCCCCGTGCGGGCAAAGCGTGCCAGTTCGCGCGATACCTCATCGGCCAGACCGGTACGGTTCCGCAGGCCCGTCAACGGGTCGATGCCACTACCCGCCACTGACAGGGCGCGTTCGATGCGTCGGCATTGCTGGATAAACTCATCAAACTTGTCCAGAACGGCCTGATAGGTGGCGTAATCCGGTGCATCCCCCTCCGCCGCGCGCATCAGGGTCAGGCGGCCCATGCGGTGCAACTGGTCATGCACCTGGACCAGCCGGTCAAAGGCCGGTTGATGGGCCACGCTGCCGCGCTTGACCCGCGTCACCCAGGCGGCAAAGCCCTTGGGTTCCGGTGCGGCGTCCGGCCCCGACAGGCCGCTGTCGCGGGTGAACAGGGCGGCCTTGTGCCATTGCGTCAGCCAGCGCAGATGTTCATCCACCACGCCGGACAGGCCGGCGACGATGGCGGACGCGCTGCTGCCGCTGGCCGGCGGGTTCATTCACTGTCCCCCGGCTGCCACACCCATTTGCGCCGCGCCTCGGCCAGGGTGCCGGTGATGATGGCGGCGCGGATATCGCGCATCAGGCGGTTCATTGTGTGGACATTGTGCATTGTCAGCAACTGCATGCCCAGCATCTCCTCCGCCTTAAGCAGATGGTGGATATAGCCACGGCTGGCCGTACGACAGGCGTAACAGCCGCATTCGGCATCGATGGGGGTGTCATCGTCCTTGAACCGGGCATTGCGCATGTTCAGACGCTCGCCCTTCACGCCGGGTGCCAGGGCCCAGCCATGGCGGGCGATTCGCGTCGGGCTGACACAGTCGAACGTGTCGATGCCCAGCGCCACGCCCTCAAAAATATCAACAATGCCGCCAATGCCCAGAAGATGGACTGGCCGGGTGGGATGCACATGCGCCATGGCCATGCCCACCACATCATGCATCTGCTCACGCGTGGCGCCCAGGCAGCCGCCGACGGCGGTGGCGAAGAAATCCTGGTTTGCCACGATCTCCGCGCTCTCCTTGCGCAGGTCGGGATAGACCCCGCCCTGGACAATGCCATACATGGCCTGCGGCATTCCGTTGGCCGAAATGCCGCCAAATTCCTTGAATGCCGTCAGCGACCGGTCGCCCCAGCGATGGGACATCTTCATCGACCGGGCGGTATATTTCCGGTCCACATGGAAGGGCGTGCATTCATCCAGCTGCACGACAAAGTCGGGACCCAGCTTGCGCTGAATATCGATGCTCTTTTCCGGCGTCAGGAACAGCTTTTCCCCGTTGGTATAGGACCGGAAGGTCGCCCCCTCCTCGGTGATCTTCAACAGGGTCTTCTCGCGCGTCGTCGTCCGCCGCCCCTTCACCTCATCCGCCACCGACCCATGGCCCATGGCAAAGATCTGGTACCCGCCGCTGTCGGTCAGCATCGGCCCGTGCCAGTTCATCATCTTATGCAGCCCACCCAGCTTGGCCACCAGATCGGCCCCCGGCTGGATCATCAGATGATAGGTATTGGCCAGGATGATGTCAGTCTTCTCCTCCCGCATCTGCTCCGTCGTCAGCCCCTTGATGGCCGCCTTGGTGCCGCAGAAAATGAAATTCGGCGTCTGGATGGCGCCATGCGGGGTGGACAAGGTCCCGATCCGGGCCTTGCTGCCCGCCGGGTCACGATGCGTGATGTCGAAGGAAAAACCGGGGTAGGAGATGGACATGGCGTGAAGACAGACTTTCAGGGAAGGGGGTGCCATTGCAGGCCATCAGGCGGGCAGGGCTGTTTGCATATCGGTATTGGCGAAATCCGCGCCTTTGTACAGAAGCGGCAGCGAATGGCTGGCCGCCAGCGCGTAACTGGCACAGTCGCCCATGTTTAGGGCGGCGGTATCACGCCCCTTGCCGAACCGGCGGAACGCATCGGCGGCGTGGGTGGCTTGGTCGGCATCGAAGGGTATGATGCTGATCGAGAATGTCTGGATCAACTGCTGAAGTTTGTGAACTCCGCCGTCGCCCAACCGCCCCGTTGCCACCATGCTGGATTCCAGCAGCGAGACCGCCGACATCATAGAGCTGCTGACCGCCCCCAGACAGGCCGCAAGACGCTCGGCCTCAGCCTCTTGCAGCAGGATGGCCATCAAGGCAGAGCTGTCCACCACGATCATCGCGGCAGGCCGTTCTCATCATAGAGGTCGGCGAACATCACTTCGACGGGGCGCGGGTCCAGAATCGGCAGCTGTTTAACCTCTGCCTGTATCACCCTCACCTGTGCCAGCTTCTCTTCGTAAGAGAGGGGCCACTCCGGTATGGCCTGACGCTGTACCCCACCCGCCACAAACACGGCTCCGGCCTGTTCCAACGCCCGCCGTGTGCGGCGCACGATGTCCGGCGGCACCTTCACCGTTCCACCCACCCCTTCCAGGCGGCGCAGGCTGGGCAGCGGCACCCCGGCGCGTGCGGCCAGGTCCCGCTGCGCGATGCGCAGTAAGGAACGGGCAGCACGGAGCTGCTCGGCGGTCACCGGCTCCGGCGTCTGGGGAAGGATCGTGTCCATATCCCTATGCTAACAGCAGACGGCCTGTCGCTCAATCACACCGCCACCCCATCCACCCGCCGCACCATGCGCCGCGACAGGTACATGAAGGGGGTGTCCAGTATCGACAGCGCCACGCGCAGGCCATAGGTGCCCAGGATATAGGTGTAGAACAGCGCGTCCCAGCCCACAGGCTCGGGGGCGAAGACCACCCAGGCCAGGACGGAGAAGATGACGTTGTCGACCAGCGACGACAGCATGGTGCTGCCATTATTGCGCAGCCAGAGATGGCGGTCGCCGGTGGCGCCCCGGATGCGCTGATAGACCCAGACGTCGAACAGCTGGCTGGTCAAATACGCCGTCATCCCCGCCGCGAACAGGGCGGGGGCGGGGGTAAACAGGGCGGCGATATGGTCCTGCATCGGCAGGGCCCATTGCATGTCAGCGCCCGCCTGCGCCTCTGTCATCGGGCGGTAACCCAGGGTGATGATCATGAACAGGGTGAACAGAAGATAGGCCGCAAAGGACAGGAACACGGCCTTGCGCGCCGCATCGCGTCCGTAATGTTCGGTCAATATGTCGGTGGCCAGATAGGTGGACCCGAATAGGACCGTGCCCATGGCGACCGGATGGTCATAGAAACCGAACTGCACCGCCTTCAACACCTCCACATTCGCCGCGATGACGGCGGTGGCGATGTAGAGGTAAAGGCCTGGCGCCCCGAACAGCCGCACCATGACCAGGATCGTGCCAAAGCAGAACAGGGCCTGGAGCAGCAGCAGCGCCTCTGGCGGCAGGCTGTGCAGGAAGGCGATCAGGTCGGCGGGGGACAAGGACATGGGGGCGGTCCCGAAGGGCGGGCAGATATAAAAGGGAGCACAAACGGCAGCGGCCCCGCGAAACGACCCCTTAACGGGTGTCTCGCGGGGCCGACGATACCGTCAGCAGCGATACTGGAACCGACAGACGCCGATCAGGCGGCGGTCTTGGCGGCCAGGACCTTCTGGATCTGCTTCTTCACCTTGCGGGCATCAACATCCAGCTTGGCATCAGCGATATCCAGCAGAGCGGCGTCCAGGCCACCCTTGTGTTCGATGGTGCGGATGCCGTTGGTCGACAGGCGCAAACGGACCATACGGCCCAGCGCGTCGGACATCAGCGAGGTTTCCTGCAGGTTCGGCAGGAAGCGCCGGCGGGACTTGTTGTTGGCGTGAGAGACGTTATTGCCGGTCTGCACACCCTTGCCGGTCACGGCGCACTTGCGGGACATGAAACACCTATTCTCTTGCTGCTGGCGGCCACGGAACCAGAACCGGGGCGCACCTAAGACGAAAAAGACCTTGCCGGTCAGGGTTTCCCCCAACCAACGAAGCCGCGTTGATAAACGAGGGGTGGCACAGAGTCAAGCCCAAGGGCAGGGGCAGAGATCAGCATTTCCGCCATGCGGCAGCGGCGGTGCCCCCTTTCGCACCGCGACCTTTCCTTATAGGATGGCAATGGTCTTTTCCAGCCTGGACGCCATCTTATGGTCGATACACGCATGAACCCCGCTTCGGCCGGCCCCACGGGCCTGGGCGGCAGCGTTATTGAGGGTGGCGGACGGCGCGGCGTCCTTCCCATCTCCGGTCCTGGTGGGCGGCCCATCCCCATGGGCCGGCCCGGCAACCGCTGGCCCAATGCCAAGGAACTGGCGGCGCTGATCGTCGATGGCATGCTGCGCCTGCCGGCCCGGTACCGCCGGGGCATGTATCTGGATGTGCTGACTTAAAGTTAACATCTTGCCCCGTCTTGCCCTTTACCAGCCCGACATTCCCCAGAATGCCGGCACCCTGATGCGTCTGGGCGCCTGTACCGGTGTCGGTTTGGACATTATCGAACCCTGCGGCTTCATCCTGGATGACAAGCGCATGAAGCGCTCTGTCATGGATTATGCCGACCATGCCGATGTCACCCGCCATGTCAGCTGGGCCGCGTTTCAGGCGCAACGAAGGGGGCGGCTGGTGCTGCTGACCACGCGCGCCGCCGTGCCTTATACGCAGGTCGCCTATCAGCCCGACGATATCCTGCTGCTGGGGCGGGAAAGTGCGGGCGTGCCCGATGATGTGCATGATGCTGCCGACCTGCGCGTGCTGATCCCCATGCGGTCGGGCACCCGTTCGTTGAACGTCGCCATCGCGGCTTCCATGGTGTTGGGCGAAGTGTTAAGGCAGGTTGACACTTCTGACCGTCAAACAATCATTTCCAGCGGGGGCGGGAACGGTTAAACCGTTAAGACCCGAGCCTCTGTCCCCCGGATCCGCCCATGCCGACACCCCTGCCGCCGCCCGACATCCTGGCCGACCGTCAAGCCCAGGCGAAAGCCTGGTTCGAGAGTCTGCGTGACCAGATCTGTGCCGCGTTCGAACGGCTGGAGGATGAACTGGCCGGCGGTCCGCATGCCGGCCTGCCCGCCGGGCGATTCGAGCGCAAGGCGTGGGACCGTCCCAACCATGATGGCGGCGAAGGCGGCGGCGGCGTGATGAGCGTCATGAAGGGCCGGGTGTTTGAGAAGGTGGGTGTGAATGTCTCCACCGTCCACGGCACCTTCTCGCCTGAGTTTCGCGCCTCCATCCCCGGTGCTGGCGGCGACGGGCATTTCTGGGCCAGCGGCATCTCTCTGGTGGCCCATATGCAAAGCCCACTGGTGCCGGCAGTGCATATGAATACGCGCATGCTGGTGACCAGCCAGAACTGGTTCGGCGGCGGTGCCGACCTGACGCCCATGTTCATGGAAGGGCTGCAGACCGAAGAGGACAAGGCCGATTTCCACGCCGCCCTCAAGGGCGCATGCGATGCGCATGGCGATGATTACTATGCCAAGTATAAGGAATGGTGCGACCGCTACTTCTTCCTGCCGCACCGGAACGAGCCGCGCGGCGTGGGCGGCATCTTCTATGATCAGCTGGATACCGGCGATTGGGCGGATGACTTTGCCTTTACCCGCGCCGTGGGGCAGGCCTTTCTGGATGTCTATCCGCGCATCGTGGCGCGCCGCATGCACCAGGAATGGAACGCGGCACAGCGTGATCATCAACTGATCCGCCGGGGCCGCTATGTGGAATTCAACCTGCTGCATGACCGCGGCACCCTGTTCGGGCTGAAAACCGGCGGCAATATCGAGGCGATCCTGATGTCCATGCCACCGGAAGTGAAGTGGCCGTGACCAAATGGACATGATGCTTGAACAAAGGGTTATCGCCGGCCATCCCATCCTGCTGGTCCGGCATGGGCAGACGCATTGGAATGTCGCTGCCCGCTGCCAGGGGCAGATGGATAGCGACCTGACGGAACGGGGCCGCGCGCAGGCCGATCAGGTTGGCGCTATCCTGAAGCGGCTGATGGACGATATCCCCGACTGGCGCGATGTGGTGCGGCTGGTATCCAGCCCGCTGGGCCGCACGCAGGAGACGACGCGCATCATCAACCGCCACCTGGACCTGCCCGTCACGCTGGACGCGCGACTGGCCGAAGTGTCGTTCGGCGATTGGGAGGGCATGACGCGGGCGGAGATTGAGGCGGCAAACCCCTGGCTGGCTGACCATGGCCCCCATGGCTGGCAGTTCCATGCCCCGAACGGGGAGCGGTATGAGGGGGTGCGCGAACGCCTGCTGGGCTTTGTCACCGAGGTTGACCGTCCCACCATCGCCATTTCGCATGGGATGAGCGGCCGTATCCTGCGTGCCCATTATGCCGGTCTGGACCAGGATGCCGCCAGCCGCCTGCCCGTGCCGCAGGACCGCGTTTTTCGCCTGTCGCGTGACGGGGTGGAGGAGTTGGCGTGAGGGCGGAGATCAGACGATCCCCGCCCCCAACCGCCGGATCGCCTCTTCCAGCACCTCATCCCGCTTGCAGAAGCAGAAGCGGACAAGGTGGGTGGGGGCATCCACCTCAAAGAAGGCGCTGATCGGGATGGCGGCCACACCAACCTTTTCCGTCAGATGCTGACAAAAGGCCCGGTCATCCATGGCAATGCCGCTGGCCGCCAGATCGACGGTCAGGAAATAGGTGCCGGCGCACGGCAGCACGACCAGACCCGCCGCCCGCAACCCCGCCGACAGAAGGTCGCGGCGCCGCGCCATGTCCTCGGCCAGCCCAGTGAAATAGGTGTCATCCTTGTTCAGGCCCAGCGCCACCGCATGCTGAAGGTTCGGCGGGGTGGTGAAGGTCAAGAACTGGTGTGCCTTGATGACGGGGGCCAGCAGCGGTGCAGGCCCCGTGATATAACCGACCTTCCACCCGGTCAGGGAAAAGGTCTTGCCGGCCGACCCGATGCGGAGCGTACGTTCACGCATGCCGGGCAGGGTTATCAGCGGGATATGCCGCCGCCCGTCGAACACCAGATGTTCATAAACCTCATCACACAGGGCCATGGCGTCATGGTGGATGACAAAGCGGGATAGCAGGGTCAGTTCGTCCAGGGTCCAGACCTTGCCCGCCGGGTTCTGCGGATTGTTGATAAGGACCAACTTGGTCTTCTCGCCAAACACCGCCTCCAGATCGGCCTCGGTAAAGGTCCAGTCCGGTGCCTTCAGGCTGACGAATCGTGGAATGGCCCCGGCGCGACGGATGATGGGGGCGTAGCTGTCATAGAGCGGCTGAAACAGAACCACCTCGTCCCCCGGCTCCAGCAGGCCGAACAGACAGGCGGCCAGCGCCTCTGTTGCACCGCTGGTCACCAGCGTCTCGGTCGCCCAATCGACCGTCAGATCATAGAAACGGGCATTATGGGCCGCCAGTGCCTGTCGCAGGCCCGGCAGGCCCGGCATGGGCGGATACTGGTTCCAGCCATGGGTCAGATAGCTGGCGGCGGCCTCCACAATATCGGGCGGGCCGTTGCCGTCAGGAAAGCCCTGGCCCAGATTGATGGCCTTATGCTGATCGGCCAGCCGCGACATCACCTCGAATATGGTGGTGCCAAGGGCGGAAAAGGTGCTGTTGCCGGGCTTCATCATCATGTCCCTATCAGGGGATGGGGGCGTAGCCCTTGGCCCAGAGCGCGAATTGCCCGTCGCGGATCACCTGGGTGCCGACAAAACCGGCCTCATCCATCGCCTTCTTGAGGCTGTTCTGCACAAAGCCGGTACGGTGGGCCATATACAGGTTCCCCTGTGCCATGGGCAGGCGCCAGCCAAAGATCATATCGATGGGGGCGATGGGACCGGCGGGCGACAGATAGGCCGGTTCCTCCATCTTGCCCTGGGCCACCAGTTCGGCCACCTGCTGCAGGTCGGGCAGGGTGATCAGGGCGAAGGCGCCGGGCTTCAGCACCCGCCGGAATTCCGACAGCGCCACCGGCACCTCATGGGGATAAAGATGTTCAACATTGTGGGAAGACCAGACAGCATCCACCGATGCTGACGCGATGCCGTTCATATCGGTGATACTGCCGATAATATCGGGTGCCACATTAGGGTCGATATCGTACCGCAACTCACGCCATTCGCGCGGCGCGAAGAACTGCTCCGGCAGTTTGGCGGGGTCGGCGACACCGCATCCGACATGCAGCACCACAGGCAATTCATCGGTCATCGCCACTGCACCCTTTCCACCCATCCGCCCATCCGGATGCGGCAAAGGTAGAGAATGACGGGGGCTTTTGGCGATGAAAATCGGTGCCGGTCAGTTGTTGAGCAGGGCCGCCTGCTCCTCCAGCCCGTAATTGCGCATGATGGCCGACAACCGGCCATTCTCCCGCAGGCGGCGCGTCCCCTCCGCCATGATGCGGGCCAGTTCGGCGGAACGCGGGTCGCTCAGCGAGAAGCCGACAAACAGGTCGGCATCATCCTTCAGAGATTGGGTCAGGACCTGCTGCTGTATCCCCATGCGCCGGACCTGCCAGCGCAGGACGTTGTGATCATCCAGCAGCATGTCGATGCGCCCCGCCGTCAGCATGCGCAGCCCCTGCACCAGATGTGAATAGCCAAACCCGCTCAAAACGACAATTCGGTCCGGGTTCTGGATATTCTTATCAACATACTCCTGTAAGGTGCCGCCATAATCGTAATCCTTGATCACGCCCAGGCGGAACCGCTCAAAATCCTCCGGCTTGGTGAAGGCGAAGCTCTGTGTGCGGGCCATGACGACGGCGTTGGCGGAATTGCCCTGCGCCAGTGCCGGCAGTCGCACGGCACCATCCATGTCCGATGCCATGCCCGGAAGGGCGGTGGCCGTGCCATCCTTGGCCATGCGCTTCATCATCGCGAAATTGACGACGCGATACTCAACCTTTAAGCCAAGCCCTTCAAATATCTCACGAGTCAGATCGACCATATAGCCCTCCCGCCCATCCGCATCGGGATCGCAGGCATAGGGACACCAGGGGTCGGACGCGATGATGATGGGGCGTTCCCGTTCCGCCGGTGTCAGGTCGCGGGCACGCGTGTCACCCGTCCCGGCCAACAGGGCCAGGAGTGCGGCAAGGACCGGCAAGGGGTGCACAAGGTGCTTAAAGGGAAAGCGCATGGAGGCAGAATATACGCTGCTCCGTGCCCCAAATCACGCGATGACTTCATGGGTATGAAATAAAGATGACGCGAAAACGGCCGCAGGATTCCCTTAAGGGCGTCCAGCGGCCGTTTCGTGCAACAGGATTACTCTGCCGCCTGCGCCACCACGGCCTGTGGCACCGGCTTCACCCAGCGCAGCACCGGCTTGCGGGCGGCCTGGGTTTCGTCCAGCCGCTTGCGCGGGGTCAGACGGGGGGCGGCCTGGAAATGCGCCAGATCGCCGGCAATGGCCTTTTCCGCCAGGTGCCGCATGGTCCCGATGAACTGATCCAGGGTCCGCTTGCTCTCCGTCTCCGTCGGCTCGATCAGCAGGGCACCATGGACGACCAGGGGGAAATACATGGTCATCGGGTGGTACCCCTCGTCGATCATCGCCTTGGCGAAGTCCAGCGGCGTGACGCCCGTGCCCTTCAGAAAGCGATCATCGAACAGGGCTTCGTGCATGCACGGGCCCTCGAATGATGCCGACATGACATCCTTCAGGCTGGCCAGCACATAGTTGGCGTTCAGGACAGCATCGGACGCCACCTGACGCAGGCCATCGGCCCCGTGCGACAGCATATAGGACAGCGCCCGCACAAACATGCCCATCTGTCCGTGGAAGCCCTTCAGGCGGCCAAACGGCGTGGCCTCGCCGGCATCCTTGGCATGTTCGACCAGCGTGAACCCATCCTTGCCATGCACCACGAAGGGCAGGGGCGCGAACGGGGCCAGCGCATCGGACAGGACCACCGGGCCGGAACCCGGACCGCCACCGCCATGCGGGGTGGAGAAGGTCTTGTGCAGGTTGATATGCATGGCGTCCACGCCCAGGTCGGCGGGGCGCACGCGCCCGACGATGGCGTTGTAATTCGCCCCGTCGCAGTAGAAATAGCCGCCCGCCGCATGCACCGCGTCAGCGATTTCCCGGATCTGCGGTTCGAACAGGCCGCAGGTATTGGGGTTGGTCAGCATGATGCAGGCGACATCATCGCCCAGCTTGGCCTTCACGGCCTCCACGCTGACGCGGCCATTCTCTTCCGCCGGGATCGTATCGACGGTGAAACCACAGAAAGCAGCCGTGGCTGGGTTGGTGCCATGGGCAGACTCGGGCACCAGCACACGGCGGCGATGGCTTTCGCCGCGCGCATCCAGGGCCGCATGGATGGCCATGAGGCCGCACAGCTCGCCATGGGCACCGGCCCCCGGCGACATGGCGACGGCCGGCATCCCGGTCAGCGTCTTCAGCCAGTAGGCCAGCTGATCGATCAGTTCCAGCGCACCCTGCACCGTTTCAACCGGCTGCATCGGGTGGATGTCGCCGAAGCCGGGCAGACGGGCCATCTTCTCGTTCAGGCGCGGGTTATGCTTCATAGTGCACGAACCCAGCGGGTACATGGTCGTGTCGATGGCAAAGTTCTTTTGGCTCAGGCGCGTGTAATGGCGCACCACGTCGGGTTCGGCCAGCTGCGGCAGGCCGACACCGGCGCGGGCCGACAGGCCGCCCAGGCGCGTCTTCACGGTCACCGGCTCCGGCAAGTCCACGCCCACGGCGCCCGGATTGTCCATTTCGAAGATCAGCGCTTCTTCCTGCTGCAGCGCCTTGTTGCCGGTGAAGGTGACAACGTCGCCCGTGACGGACACGGAATGGGGGGTGCTGTCGCGACCCTGATTGTTCATGGCCATCAGAGAACCTCCTCCAGGCCGCGCACCAGCGCGTCCATATCTTCCACGCTGTTGATCTCCGTCGCGGCGACCAGCAGCAGATCGTCCAGCCCTTCCACATCCGGGTACAGACGGCTGACCGGCACGCCGGCCAGAATGTCCTTGGCCGCCAGCTTGGACACGACCTTGGCCGCCTTCTTGGGCAGCTTCACCGTAAATTCGTTGAAGAACCCATCATTGACGACGCTGACGCCCTTCACGGCGGACAGCTTGTCAGCCAGCGTCACGGCATTGGCATGATTGATGCGGGCCAGTTGCACCAGACCCTGTTCGCCCAAGAGCGACAGGTGGATGGTGAAGGCCAGCGCGCACAGGCCGGAGTTCGTGCAGATGTTCGACGTCGCCTTTTCGCGACGGATATGCTGCTCACGGGTGGAAAGCGTCAGCACGAAACCGCGCTTGCCATCGGCATCCACCGTCTGACCGCACAGGCGGCCCGGCATCTGGCGCACATACTTGTCACGGGTGGCGAACAGGCCGACATAAGGCCCGCCGAAATTCAGGCCGTTACCGATGGACTGGCCTTCGCACACCACGATGTCGGCGCCCATGGAACCCGGCGACGGCAGCAGCCCCAGCGACACAACCTCCGTCACCACCACGATGACCATCACGCCCTTGGCGTGGGCGGCATCGCACAGGGCCGTGAAGTCTCGCAGATGGCCGAACAGCGAGGGCGTCTGAACCACGACGCAGGCGGTTTCGGCATCCAGCAGAGCGGACAGGTCTTCGGCATTCTTCCAGTCGGGCGCCTGGGCGCGGATATCCATGCCCATGATGCCGCAGGTGGTTTCCACCACTTCGCGGTAATGCGGGTGCAAGCCGCCGGACAGGATGACCTTGTTACGCTTATTGACGCGCGCGGCCATCAGGACGGCCTCCGCCGTACCCGTCGCCCCGTCATACATGGAGGCGTTGGCCACATCCATGCCGGTCAGCAGCGCCACCTGCGTCTGGAATTCGAACAGATATTGCAGCGTGCCCTGCGTCACTTCCGGCTGGTACGGCGTGTAGCTGGTCAGGAACTCGCCCCGCAGCAGGATCTGGTCGACTGAGGCGGGGACATGGTGCTTGTACGCACCCGCCCCCACAAAGAACGGTACGGACGAGGCCGTGACATTCTTCGCGGCCAGACGCGACAGGTGGCGTTCCACCTCCAACTCGCCCTTATGGTCGGGCAGGCCGGCGATCTTGCCCGGCAGCTTGGCATGGTCGGGAACATCGCGGAACAGGGCATCCACACTGTCCACCCCGATGGTGGCCAGCATGGATGAACGGTCGGCATCGGTCAGCGGCAGGTAACGCATCACAGCCCCTCGGTGAAGGACTTGTAGGCGTCCTCGTCCATCAGCGCCTCAAACTGCGCCATGTCCTTGATCGACATCTTGAAGAACCAGCCGTCACCTTCCGGGGCGGTGTTCACCAGCGAGGGATCGTCACCCAGGGCGGCATTGCCTTCGATGACTGTGCCATCGACGGGGGCGTAGATCTCAGAGGCGGCCTTCACCGATTCGACCACGGCTGCGTCCTTGCCCTGTTCCAGCACCTTGCCGGCGTCCGGCACCTCGACAAACACCACATCGCCCAGCGCATTCTGGGCATAATCGGTGATGCCGACGGTGGCGACGCCGCCGTCCAGCTTGATCCACTCATGGTCCTTGGTGAAACGGATGGTCATGGGTCGGTCTTTCGTTTGGGGGTAACGTGGGAAAGGGCTTCAGCCCTTGAAATAACGATGCGGTGCAAAGGGCAGGGCGGCGACCTTGGCCGGCATTGCCTTGCCGCGCACGATCAGTTGGACATCCGTGCCGACGGCGGCGAAGCCGGTATCGACATAGCCCATGGCGACGGGGCCGCCGGCGGTGGGGCCGAAGCCGCCGCTGGTGATTTCCCCGATGCGGTTGCCGGAGAGATCCTGGATTTCGGTATGTTCACGCGCCGGGGCCTTGCCTTCCGGCTGGATGCCCACGCGGCGGCGGGCGGGGCCGCCGGCCAGTTGCGCCTGCACGACGCCAGCACCGGGGAAGCCGCCATCGGTCCGCCGTCGCTTGGAGATGGTCCAGTTCAATGCGGCTTCAATCGGGCTGGTGCTGGTGTCGATGTCATGGCCGTAAAGGCAAAGCCCGGCCTCCAGACGCAGCGAATCGCGCGCGCCCAGGCCGATGGCCTCCACCCCGTCCTGCGCCAAGATCAGGCGGGCCAGCTTCTCGGCATCCGCCGCACCCACGCTGATCTCATACCCGTCTTCACCGGTATAGCCGGACCGGCTGATCTGCACCGGAATGCCGTCAATCATTGCGGCCCGCGCGCTCATGAAGCCCATATCGGCGGCTTCGGGCAGCAGGCGGGCCATGACAGCGGCTGCTTCCGGACCTTGCAGGGCCAGCAGGCCCGCATCATCGCCCAGATAGTCGATGGTGATGTCGCCCGGCAGATTGGCCTTGAGATGGGCCAGGTCTTCGGTCTTGCAGCCGGCATTGATCACCACATACAGGTGATCCTCAAACCGTGTGACCATCAGGTCATCCAGGATGCCGGCATTATCGTTGGTGAACATGGTGTAGCGGATGCGACCCGGCGCCAAGGCGGCGATATCGCCGGGCACCAGCGCTTCCAGCGCCTTGATCACGCTGTCGATATCCGCGCCGCGCAGGCGGACCTGCCCCATATGGGACACATCGAACAGGCCGGCGCGGGCGCGCGTATGCAGATGTTCCTTCAGCACGCCCAGCGGATACTGGACCGGCATGTCATAGCCGGCGAACGGCACCATTTTGGCGCCCCGTTCCACATGCAGATCATAAAGCGGCGTACGCAGCAGGCTGGTGTCACCCAAGGCGGGGCACTCCCATCAGGACAGGTTTCACCCGTCACGGGGATCGTCCCCGCGGCGGTTGCCCCCCTCTGTCCTGGCCCCTGAGAGATTCGCGGCGCCATTCGGCGTCCACTTACTCCGTCGGTGGGCTGTCGGCCCGGTATACTCCGAGCCCGCCTGCTTTCCAGATGTGCCTACCCTTCGCGGTCCTTTTGCCTGAGAGTTTCCGGGGGCGGTTGCTCCTTCGGCGCCGTTGGCCTGTTTCCAGGTTACCGGTCTCTCCCGCATGGGGTCGTCGGCTGATCGGCGCCAAACTACGCTTTGCGGCGGCGCTGTCAATGCAAACTCGTGCAGGGCAACGCCGCGCGGGGGGATGCCCCGCGCGATGGGCTTACCGGCCTTCGTTGCTGTTCCGGTTGGCCGCCACCTGCTCGGGTGTCAGCTGGAACCCGACCAGCACCTCAAACCAGCGGGCATCCATGGTCTTCGGCACGGGGATCACCTGGGTCAGGGTCTCCTGCGTGTCGCTGCCGACCGTCACGCTGGTGGTGAAGGTCTTCTTGGACAGGATGTTGCGGTTCGGGTCGGTGACGGCCACGAAATAGGTGACGGGGATGGTGCCGCCCGCCGCACCCTCATTGGCCCGCGCCGTGATCATCACATTGGCGGCGATGGTGACGGACGTGTCGTCATAGCCGCAATTGGCCAGGATGCCCGACAGGATGGCCACGCCCTGATCGGTGCGCAGGGTCCCGGCATCGCGCAGCACGCCGACATTGGGACAGCCGGCGACCATGGCGTCATTTTCGGCGCATCCGGCCAGGGCCAGCATACCCATGCCGGCAAGCGCGGCCAGGGTCATGCGGCGGGCAGCTTTCCTGTTGGTCGGAACCGGGCTATGGTTGGGCCGGGTGGTCATCATGGGGCTGGTCATCAAACGTCCGTTCACTTCCATTCACCGGGACATGAATGGGCGGCGACCATGTCAATTGAATGGCACCTTCCCACACGCCGGGTTGCGACAATATAGGTGGGCACCCAGCCGCGCAAGCGTGGCACCCGGCACTGACACGTATCGACAGGGACACCCCCATCATCATGTCCGACATTATCGCCCCCTCCGCCCCGCTTCCGCCCCTGCATGTGCTGCTGGCGGCCCCGCGTGGCTTCTGTGCCGGGGTGGACCGGGCCATCCAGATCGTGGAAACGGCGCTGAAGAAATTCGGCGCCCCCGTCTATGTCCGGCATGAGATCGTGCATAACCGCTTCGTGGTGGAAAGCCTGGAGGCGAAGGGAGCGGTGTTCGTTAAGGAGCTGGACGAGGTGCCGGACGACCGGCCCGTCGTCTTCTCCGCCCATGGCGTGCCCAAGGCCATCCCCGCCGAGGCGCAGCGCCGCAACATGATCTATGTGGATGCCACCTGTCCGCTCGTCTCCAAGGTGCATCGCGAGGCCGAGCATCATCATGAGGCCGGGCGCACCGTCCTGCTGATCGGCCATGCCGGCCATCCGGAGGTGGTGGGTACCATCGGCCAGCTGCCGTCAGGCGCGGTGAAGCTGGTGGAAACGGTGGAGGATGTGGCGGGCCTGGTGGTCGATGACCCCGATAATCTGGCCTTTGCCACCCAGACCACCCTTTCGGTGGATGATACCGGCGCCATCGTGGACGCCCTGCGTGACCGCTTCCCCAGCATTTCCGGGCCGAAGCGGGAGGATATCTGCTACGCCACCACCAACCGGCAGGGCGCGGTGAAGGCCATCGCCCCGCGCGCCGATGCGCTGCTGGTGCTGGGCGCACCCAATTCCTCCAACTCCGTGCGGCTGGTGGAGGTGGCGCGCGCCCATGGCTGCACCCGCGCCATGCTGGTGCAGCGCGCGGCCCAGATCGACTGGGACCGCCTGTCCAAGGTCCGCACCCTGGGCATCACGGCGGGCGCGTCCGCCCCGGAGGTACTGGTGGATGAGGTGCTGGCAGCATTGCGGGAACGGTTCGCAGTGACCGTGGAGGAGGTGGTGACCGCCACGGAGAATGTGATCTTCAAGCTGCCGAGGATTCTGGCGGCGGAATGAGCGGGAAACTTCCCCTCTCTGTCTTCATCATCGCCCTGAACGAGGCCGACCGCATTGGCCCCGTCATCCTGTCCGTGCGCGACTGGGTGGATGAGGTGTTGGTGGTGGATAGCGGCAGCAGCGATGGCACGCCGGAACTGGCCCGGTCGCTGTGGGCCACGGTCATCCACAACGATTGGCCCGGTTATGGCCCCCAAAAACGCTTTGCCGAGGAACAGTGCCGGCATGACTGGCTGCTGAACCTTGATGCGGATGAGGTGCCGGAACCCGCACTGGAGCCGGCGGTGCGCGCACTGTTCGCGGCTGGGCAGCCGGCGTTGCAGGGCTATCGCATCCGCACCGTTATGACCCTGGCCGGACAGAAGCGGCCCCATCGGTTCGCCCCACGGCACAATTACATCCGCCTCTATGACCGCCGCCATGGCCGTTTTGCCGACAGCGCCACCCATGATGCCGTGGAAATGCACAGCGGTCGGGTCGGCGCCCTGTCGCCGATCATCGCGCATTATTCCATCCGCCATCATGGCGACCTGATCGCCAAGCTGAACCGCTATTCCACGGCGCAGGCGGAAGAGATCGTGGCGCGGGGCAAGGGCCGGCGGTATGGGGCCTTCCGGGCCATGACGGAATTTCCCGTCAATCTGGTCCGGTATTTCTTCCTCAAGGGCTATTGGGTGTTCGGCCTCTATGGCCTGGAACTGGCCGCCATCATCGCCTTCTTTCGGTTTGCGCGTATCGCGAAGGTGCGAGAAATTTTGCGCCGCCCCTCTTGAAGGCCTGAAAGCCCATCCTAAATCTGCGACCATCCGGGCCCCTCTGGCAGCCAAGGCGTTGGCTGCGATGTCGGATAGAACCCTCGTCGCTGACGCAAGCACTCGGCTGATCTACTGGAGGCACTCCCATGGAGTTTCTCGCCACGATCATGCTTGAGCCGGTTCTGGGCAAGGCCCTCTGGCTCTGGCTGGTATTTATTTCTATCGTTATTGCTCTTCTGGTCTTCGACCTGGGCGTGCTCAACAAGAACGACCACGAAATCGGCGTGCGCGAAAGCCTCGTGCTCTCCGCGCTGTATATCGCCATCGCGGCTGCCTTCGGCGGCTGGGTGTGGTGGTATCTGGGCCCGACGCCGGGCATGCAGTATTTCACGGGCTTTGCGCTGGAAAAGGCGCTGGCCATGGATAACGTCTTCGTTATCTCGCTGATCTTCGGCTATTTCGCCATCCCGCGCCTTTATCAGCACCGGGTGCTGTTCTGGGGTATCCTGGGCGTCATCGTGTTGCGCGGCATCATGATCGGTCTGGGTGCGGCCCTGGTCACGGAATTCGACTGGCTGCTCTATATCTTCGGCGGCTTCCTGATCCTGACCGGCGTGAAGATGCTGTTTATGGGGGACAAGGAACCCTCCATGGATGACAATGCCATGGTCCGCTTCCTGCGCCGCCGCATGCGCGTCACGGATGAACTGCACGGCAACGCCTTCTTCGTGAAGAAGCCGGACCCCAAGACGGGCAAGGTGGTGCGCTGGGCCACGCCCTTGTTCCTGGCGCTACTGATGGTCGAGTTTGCCGACATCGTGTTCGCGGTGGACAGCGTTCCTGCCATCTTCGCGATCACGACCGACCCGTTCATCGTCTATACCAGCAACATCTTCGCCATCCTGGGTCTGCGCGCGCTCTACTTCGCGCTGGCCGCCATGGTTCACCGCTTCCACTATCTGAAATACGCACTGGCCGTGGTGCTGGTGTTCATCGGTGGCAAGATTTTCTGGAACCAGATTTACGGCAAGCTGGACCCCGCCATTTCGCTGTCCGTAACCTTCGGTCTGCTGGCGGTGGGCGTACTCTACTCGCTGTACAAGACGCGCGGCCAGTCGGTTGAAAAACAGGCCTGATCGGCAAGCGTAAAGTAGAAACAGACCGGGGCGGGTATCAAAACCCGCCCCGGTTTTATTTTTACACCATCTCCGTCACCAGCTTGCCCAGCAACACGCCAGCAAAACTGTTCAGGTCTTTGGCTGTGCGTACGAACGAACCACGGCCCGCGATGACATTTTCCGCGAAATAGCCTTCCAGCCAGTCATACTCGTTCAGGATGGCCAGACCATTGACGGTGACATTGGCCCCGGCAGCATATCCACGGGCCGAACGCGGATCGACACCGGCATTGCTGAACCCGTTCGACACGATATCCAGCGTCCGCTTCTCTGTTCTGTAAGGGGCGGCATCCAACAGGGCCACGGCCTGCACCACGGCACTGCCCAGCGCCGTCGACCCGCCCATGAACACGCCGGGCGCGGC
This sequence comes from Niveispirillum sp., assembly GCF_052437035.1. NCBI lineage: Bacteria > Pseudomonadati > Pseudomonadota > Alphaproteobacteria > Rhodospirillales > Azospirillaceae > Niveispirillum > Niveispirillum sp. The sequence goes on along the minus strand of NZ_JBQVOH010000004.1, from coordinate 8,974 downwards.
GTCGATGGTGGCGGCAAAGTCCTCGCAGTCCCGCCCGGATTTCAGGACCCGCCAGGGCACGAGGGTCGTCAGCGTCTCCGGCCCCGCGAACTGCGCCAGCATTACTGCAATGCCGTTGCCACTTGACCTGGATATGGCTTCCTCCACGGCCTTGTGACGGAAGGCGGCGGCATGGCCGCGCAACTGGAAATCCAGCAGACCCTGGTCGATACTGGCCGATGCGTCGATGGCCAGGACCAAGGCCGCATCCACGGCTGGCGCGGCGGTGGCGGCGAGCCCCGGCATGGCCGGCAGGGCCGCAAGACCCGCCAGCAGGGAGCGGCGCGAAACAGGTTTCATCTGCGGGTTCAGGGCCTCCGCCCCCTTTATGTCAGGCCCCCTTGGCCAGGGCGTGACGCAATATCTTCAGCATGACGGTGGGCAGCGCCTCATCCCCTAGCGCGTCGGGCGCCACCCAGATCAGGTCCGGCACACCGCAGGCCTCGGCTGCCCGGCCCGCCGCCACCGTAATTTCGAACTCGAAATGGGTGAAAGTATGACGGACGATACCGGGCAGGGGCCTCCAGTCGATGCCGCTCAGCGGCTCATGCCGGCGCGAGACTGCCAGGGTCGGTGCCGGGGCCGCTTCCCACGGCGTGGTCGGCACCTCCATCATACCGCCCAGCAGCCCTTTCTCCGGGCGGCGGCGCAGGGCCACATGCCCGCGTGCATCGGTCAGGACGAAGGCCAGCGCCCGGCGGGTGGGCTTGGCGGCCTTGGCCGTCTTGGCGGGCAGGTCATCGGCGATGCCCTGCTTGCGGGCTTCACAGAACGCTGTCCAGGGGCACAGGATGCAGCGCGGCTTGCGCGGGGTACAGATGGTAGCGCCCAGGTCGAACAGGGCCTGGGTGTAATCGCCGGACCGCCGGGCAGGCACCAGGGATGCTGCATGGGCGCGTAGGATGGGCTTTGACCCCGGCAGCGGATCGGTGACCGCATGCAGCCGCGCCATCACCCGCTCGACATTGCCATCCATGGCGGTTGCGGGCTTATCGAACGCGATGGCCAGGATGGCGGCTGCCGTATAGGCACCGATACCGGGCAGAGACAGCAACCCCTCTTCGGTATCGGGAAAGCGCCCGCCATGCTGGCCAGCCACCGCCACGGCGCATTTATGCAGGTTGCGGGCGCGGGCATAGTAACCAAGCCCCGCCCAGGCGCGCAGCACATCATCCAGATCAGCGGCGGCAAGGTCGGTGACGCTGGGCCAGCGGTCCAGGAAATTCTGGAAATACGGCCCGACGGTTGCCACCGTCGTCTGCTGCAACATGATCTCTGACAGCCAGACACGATAGGGATCGGCCACCTCTCCCGGCGCGAACCGCCAGGGCAGGACACGGGCGTGCCGGTCATACCAGTCCAGCAGCAGGCCGGGCAGGCCACCAGACTGGTCAGCGCCCGCCTGATCTGCTTTGATACCGGTCTTCGGTAATGAACGGACAGCCATGAACAGCCCCAGTGGTTTCGGCCCGCAACGCCTTGGACGTACATTGAATGCCGTCGCCGGCAAGGCCCTGGGCAAGGACGGCATGGCCTTTGGCGCGCTTCTGACCGACTGGGCCGCCATTGTCGGCGGCCGTCTGGCCGAACAGACATCGCCCCTGAAGCTGGCTTTCCCCGCCGGGCGGCGGGAGAATGCCGTGCTGCATGTCCGGGTGTCCAGTGCGGCGGCCCTGCTGGTCCAGCATGAAGAGCCGCAGATCCTGGAACGGATCAATTCCTTCATGGGCTACCGCGCGGTGGCGCGGCTGAAACTTGTGCATGCAGGTCCGGTGCTGCCGCAGAAAAACTATGCGATGAAGCCCGTGAAACGCCTCGACCCCGTGAAGGAACGGGAACTGACGATGACGGTCGAACCCATCGAGAATGAAGAACTGCGCGCCGTTCTAGAACGGCTGGGCCGGGCGGTGGTGGGGTAGGGAATGCGCGACCTGTCCCCAGATGAAATGTCGATTGTTCTGAGGCTTGCCGACAGCCTGCCTGAACCCGCCCGTTCCCGTCTGATTTCGGATGCGGCGGCAGCGCGTGTCGTGGAGGAGCGTGCAGATGGCGAATGCCTTATATTCAGCATATCAGGTTATCAGCGGCCCCCTTACAGGGGGCAGGAACTTTATCCTGCTGAGGGGCGTATCATTGATGCAGATGGCGCCGAGATAGATGTTCTTCTGTATATGGATGCTCAAGATCGGCTGCTGGAGTTGGAATATATCCGCTGGGGTGATGGGCCGATCCTTACGTCCTGTCTGGCTGAGCGCATGGTTGTGCGTACTGTCTCCGCAGAGGACAGATTGGCATCAATGATGTGATCGCGAACGTCCCCACCATCCGCATCGCGGCCTGACAACAAAACGCCCCGGCACCAAATGGCACCGGGGCGTTTTTACCTAAACCAACCCGCTAAACCCTTACGAGGCCAGTGCGTCCTCGGCGTCCAGGACGGTAGCGACGGCGTGGATCACGGCCGCGATGCGCACGACATCCTGCACATTCTCCTTGGTCGCACCCTTCTGGATCACTTCATGCTCATGCGCGTCGATGCACATGCCGCAGCCATTGACGGCGCTGGCGGCCAGCGACCACAGCTCGAAATCGACCTTGGATGCGCCGGGATTGGCGATGATGTTCATGCGCAGACGCGCCGGCATCTTGGAATATTCCTTGTTATCCGCCAGATGCACGAAGCGATAATAGATGTTGTTCATGCCCATGATGGCACCGGCGGCCTTGGCAGCCGTCAGGTTCTGGGCGTCCAGATGGGCGGCGGCATCGGCCACGATGGCCTTCGTCACTTCCGCATTGCGGCTGGCATAGGCGGCGGCAATGGCCGTGCCCCAGGCCTGCAGCGGCGAGAGCGATGAGGTGGTCAGGACCGAGCCCAGGTTCAGCTTCAGATCCTTGGCATAGTCGGGCAGGCGCGACTTCAGCGCGTCGATGGACATGGTTTCATCTCCCGTCGAGAGTGGACATGACGTCGGGCGCGGCGCGGGGTGGCCGATGCGCGGGACGGTCGGTTTTGAAAAAGGTGCCGGCGCCCGCCAGCGGGGGCAGCCTGGATCACCGGGGCGGCATGCCGCCGGAATAGGGCCCCTTCGCCCGGGAGTTGGGGGGAGGGCGAAGGGGTAAATGGGCGCCCCGGAAGATCGGGGGGATCAGGGCGCCCATCCGTCAGAGATCAGCGATCAGGAGATCAGCCGACCTTCAGGACGTCCTCGCCCTTCTGCCAGTTGCAGGGGCACAGTTCGTCGGTCTGCAGGGCGTCCAGCGTGCGCAGCACTTCCTGCACATTGCGGCCGACCGACAGGTCATGCACGGAGGCAAAGCGGATGATGCCTTCCGGATCGACGATGAAGGTGGCGCGGAGGGCAACGCCCTCGTTCTTGTCCAGGACGCCCAGACCGGCGGACAGCTCGCGCTTCACGTCGGCCAGCATCGGGAACGGCAGGTCCTTCAGGTCGGCGTGGTTCTGGCGCCAGGCCAGGTGCACGAACTCGGTGTCGATGGAGGCGCCCAGCACCTGGGCGTCGCGATCGGCGAAGTCACCGTTCAGCTTGCCGAAGGCGGCGATCTCGGTCGGGCACACGAAGGTGAAATCCTTCGGCCAGAAGAACACGACCAGCCACTTGCCCTTGTAGGTGTCGTTGTTGATCGTCGTGAAGGCCGACTTGATGTCGGTGGAAACGGTGGCCTTCAGGTCGAAAGCGGGGAACTTGTCGCCAACGGTCAGCATGATAAACAACTCCGTTTTTTGGGTTGGTTTGTGATGCGGTGCCAAAGTCAGGCCCCTGCCGATACAGCTATCGGCTTGAGGCGTCGCTGATATGAGTGCATTGCGGTGCAAAATCCAATCGCATCTTCCGACTGCCGTCATAGGATGAACCAATGAACCCGGCGAACATCACCCTTCGGCAGTTGCGTTATCTGGTGGCCCTGGCCGACACGCTTCATTTCGGGCGTGCCGCATCGGCCTGCCATGTGTCGCAGCCTTCCTTGTCCGCGCAGATACAGCAGCTGGAAGAAATGCTGGGGGCTGCCCTGGTGGAACGGACCAAGCATCGCGTGCTGCTGACCCCGGCGGGCGAGGATGCGGTGGAACGGGCGCGGGTGATCCTGGGCCAGGTGGACGATTTGTCACAGGCCGTCCGCGCCTCTGGCCGACCCTTGTCGGGTGCCCTGCGCCTGGGCGTGATCCCGACCAGCGGCCCTTATCTGTTGCCGCGCGTTCTGCCGGACCTGCGCGCCGCCTACCCGGACTTGAAGCTTTACCTGCGCGAGGATCTGACCGAGCGGTTGCTGGACCGGCTGCGGGCGGGTGACCTGGACATGGCGCTGCTGGCCCTGCCGGTGACGGAGCCGGGGGTGGAACTGCTGCCGCTCTACACCGAACCCTTCCTGGTCGCCATGCCGCGCGGCCACCGCCTGGACAATGCCGAAACGGTGGAGGAGGGGGAGTTGAAGGACGAGACCCTGCTGCTGCTGGAAGACGGCCATTGCTTCCGTGATCAGGCGCTGGATGTCTGCGCCTTGTCGGGGGCGGCGGCGGGCGATGGGTTTGCCGCCACCTCGCTGGCAACCCTGGTGGAGATGGTGGCGGGCGGTCTGGGCCTGACCCTGCTGCCCGCCCTTGCTGCCCCTTCGCTGGCCGCCAATGACCAGATCGGCCTGCGCCGATTCGCCGATCCCGCGCCTACACGCACCATGGCCCTGGTCTGGCGCCGGGGCAGCCCGCGCAGCGGCGACATCCGGCGGCTGGCCGACCTGATTATCAAGCATCTGCCGGACGGCGCGCAGCCGGTGCGATAAACCGGGGCTTGCCGCCGCGCGCGACTGTGCCCATTCTATGGTGATTGTTCCCGGTAACGGGGACGAAACCTGCCCGGAAGCGACGCGTGACCATCGACCGGTTACTTGTCCTGTTGCTCAGCCTGTCCCTCCTGCTGCTGGCCCCGCCGGCGGCAGCCGATAGTGCTGTCCAGCTTCCGGCACCGGTTGTCCTGGCCGAACAGAAGGGGTCCGACCCGGCGCCCGACCCTGTCAGTCCTGACGATCCCGGCCTTTTCCTGTTAAGTGCCGCGCCAGAGGCACCGTTGCCCACGGGCACTGATGATGCCGGTGGGCATGACGGTCTGGCCCTGCCGGCCCTGTCCAGCCTGCCGCGCCTCGCCGCCGCAGATCCAGAGATGACGCCCGCCGGACTTTCCGGCGCAGGGCAGGCCTGTGCCCATCCCTGGTCTACCGGTCCGCCGCGCCTGACCGCGTCAGCCTGTCTTTAAACGGGCTTTCTTTGCCTATTCTTCCGAAACAACTTAAATCCATTCATTTCAATGAATGGAAATGCATTTATTTTGCCTATTTTAAGTATTCGTGAATGTAGATTCTTCCAAATATTGAAAATAATGTTTGACAGTTTAGTTTCTGTGGTCGATATCTGTTGCGTCCTGTCATCATTCATGCAGGATCCAACTGCCAAGACTTGAAAACCCGCCCTTGTCCTTACAGGGGCGGGCTTTTTTGTTCCCCATCGCCAGCTGTCGCCCCCCTGTGTTAGAACGGCGGCAGTGAAGAGGTGGGGGTATTTATCAATGGACATGTTTTTTGAAGTGTCGTTCTGGAACGCGCTTTGGCAGGTGATCCTGATCGACATCGTGCTGGCCGGCGACAATGCCATTGTCGTGGGTCTGGCCGCCGCGGGCGTGGCAGCGCAACAGCGGGCCAAGGTCATCTTCTGGGGCATCGCCGCCGCCGTCGTGCTGCGCATCATCTTCGCCCTGCTGACCACACAGCTGCTGGCCATCGTTGGCCTCACCCTGGCGGGCGGTATCCTGCTGCTCTGGGTCTGCTGGAAGATGTGGCGTGAGATTCGCCAGCATAATCAGGAAACACTGGGCGCCGAGGTCGCGGACGAGGCCGTGAACCCCGGCGATGCCAATCCCGGCGCCGAGGCTCTGCCGTCGGAAGGCACCAAGACGGTGCGTCAGGCCATTGTGCAGATCGTCATCGCCGACGTGTCCATGTCGCTGGACAATGTGCTGGCGGTTGCCGGTGCCGCGCATGAACATCCCGAAGTGTTGATCCTGGGTCTGGCCCTGTCGGTGGCCTTCATGGGTGCTGCCGCGACCGCCATTGCCAAGTTGCTCTCGCGCTTCCACTGGATCGCCTATGTCGGTCTGGCCGTGATCTTCTATGTCGCCATCAAGATGATCATCGATGGCAGCGAACAGGTGCTGCCGCTGGTCCAGGGCTATATGGGCTGATCGGCCTTCCGTAATACCAACGGTCAAAATTATGACCGTTGGTACGGCGGTGACGACCGCGGCGCCGCCCATGCGGCGTAGCCAAGGGCGCAGATGCGCCCGCCGGCGACTGAGGGGCATGAAATCTTGACCATCGGTTATGATTTCATGCCGCTGGTATAACGAAAAACCCCGCTTCTGCCGGCTGGCGGAAGCGGGGTTTTGCTTTTTGCGCGGTTTGCGGATCATGCCGCGCGCAGTTGCTGAAGAAAATCGTCGATGGCCGTGCGCAGCTTGTGGGCATCGTCGTCCAGGGCGTCGGCGGTGGCCTTCACCTGTGTGGCGGCGCTGCCGACATCGCCGGCGGCATCGGTGACGGCATCAATCGTGTCCACCACCTCCCGCGTGCCACGGGCCGCATCGGCGGCGCTGTGGGCGATTTCACGGGTCGCGGCGTTCTGCTGCGACACGGCTGACAAGATATCCTGGGACACATCACCGATTTCCCGGATCGTGGTGCCGATCCGCTGCATCGCGGCCACGCCCTGATGGGTGCTGGACTGGATTGCGGCGATCTGCGTGCGGATATCCTCCGTGGCGCGGGCCGTCTGACCGGCCAGGGTCTTCACCTCTGACGCCACCACGGCAAAGCCGCGTCCCGCCTCACCGGCCCGCGCCGCCTCGATCGTGGCGTTCAGGGCCAGAAGGTTGGTCTGGGCCGCAATGCTGTTGATCATATCCACGACCTGACCGATATGCGTTGCCGCTTCGGCCAGATCGGACATGGAGCGGCCGGTTTCATCGGCCTCCTGACGGGCGCGGCCCGCGATATGGGCCGACTGCCCGACCTGACGGTCAACCTCCGCCACGCTGGCAGCCAGTTCTTCTGCGGCGGCGGCCACCGTCTCCACATCGCCCGTGGCGCGGTTGGCGGAGCTGGCCACATGGCCGGACTTCGCCCCCGTGCCCTCTGCCGCGCGGCGCATGGCGTCGGCGGCACCCAGCATTTCGTGCGAAGCGGAGGAGACGCGGGTGGCCAGCGCACGGACATTGGCCTCAAACCGGTCGGCCAGCCGCGCCTGGGCCGTGACGATGGTCCAGGTCAGCATCGGCCCGACATAGCGGCCATGGCCATCGCGGACGGCGGCGATACGGATATCCACCCGCTCATTGCCGATATCGATCTGGCCACGCCAGGGCAGGTTCTCGGGCCGGGTGATGACCTGACCGATCTCGCCCGTCTCAGTTTGGAAGATATTGAGGTGTCGGCCCATCGGGTTGGCCCCACCCGCAGGCAGCACGGATGCCAGACCCTCCGCCGCTGCCAGGGTGGCGCGGTTGGCATAGGTGACGGCAAAGCCGTTGGCGGCATCGGCCAGCATGACATTCAACGGCATGTCATCGACCATCTGCTTCAGGCGGAACGCCTCCACCACCGACAGGCGCAGGCTGCTGGCTGCGCGCTGCATGCGGCCAATCTCATCCCGGCGGCCCGTCGCATCGGGCGGCAGGACATCCGTCTCCCCCGCTGCCAGCTGTTCCAGAAGGTCGGACAGGGAATGCAGGGGCCGCGACGCCCAGACCCGGATCATGACCAGGGCGAGCAGGGCCAGAACCAGCGTGATGCCGGCGGATGTCAGCAGCAATGACCGCTTCAGCTCCGCCACCTGCGCCATATAGGGGGCCTTCTCGACACCCGTATACAGCACGCCGATAATCTTCCCGCCCGCGTCCTTGATCGGGTCATAGGCCGTCAGATAGGTGACGCCCAGGATATCGGCCTCACCACGAAAGCTGCGGCCACCGCCTACCACAGCCTCATAGGCGGGATTGCGGGCCAGATTGGTGCCGACGGCGCGGCTGCCATCGGGCTTCTTCACGTTGGTGGCGATGCGTACCGCCTCTGCCCCATCCAGAACGAAGATGGTGGCGGTACTGCCGGCAATCCTGCTGATCGTATCGACAGGCCCGAAATTGTCGTTCAGCAGCGTGTTGCCCGCGTAAAGCTGCTTGCCTTCGCGCCGGAAGGGGGCACCCACACTGTCCAGAACCTGCCACGCCACCCGCATGGACAGGTCCTGCTGTTCGCCGGCCTGAAGCCTTGCATAGCTTTCAACCAGCCGGTCGCTGACCAGAACCAGACCGGTTGCCAGCAGCAGCAAGGACAAGGTGGTCAGGCCGACGATGCGGGCCGACAGTGAGATATTGGTGAGACGATGAAATAAAGCGCCCATGTCGGCACCCCTTGCGGTCCGGCTGAAAACGATTGCGACAGTGCTGATTGTTTCAGCCCTTATCGCAGTTGCTTCGTTAACCAAACCTTTAAGGCGCGTAGCTTTAGGCTGCGCTGGCCGCAGCCCTATCCCTCACCACATGCAAATGCATGTTAGCGTTCACTGATATTGTAGGCCAATGGGTTAGGTGACCCTACACCAGCTTCTTCTCCGGCGGCCCCCAATGGTGGCAGGCGACCTTGTGGCCCGGCGCTTTCTCTTCCAGGACGGGCACATCGCTGGCGCAGATGTCCGTGGCCTTGGGGCAGCGGGTGCGAAAGACGCAGCCGGACGGCGGCTTCATCGGGCTGGGCAGGTCGCCGCCCAGGACGATGCGTTCCTTGTTCTTCTCGATATCCGGGTCCGGCACCGGTACTGCGGAGATCAGGGCCTGCGTATAGGGGTGCAGGGGGGCGGCATAGATGGCGTCTC
>NZ_JBQVOH010000003.1:0-581289 GCF_052437035.1 Niveispirillum sp. | reverse complement strand
TACGCAGCTCTGGAAACTAAAGCCGTGGCCGCGTAAATATTGAATTCAAGCCACCGCCAAACTCGGCGCGGTTCAAAACAGGCGTAACTGGTCCCCTTGTGAAGGTGGGGTACGAAATTTGCTGCAATCCATTTCCCAACTCCGACTATTCAGTCCCAATCGCCGAACGGTCAGTTGGAACCGTTGCCGCAACAGATCGGCATAAGGGCCTGTACCCTTCATTCGAGTGCCGAACCCGGACTGGTAAATCGCACCATCACGCATCTGCTTTATCAGAGAAAGCACTCGGCTTGCCCGGTCTGGGTAGTGCTCTTGCAGCCACTCCGCAAACAACGGTCCAATTTCAAGCGGCAGGCGCAGTATGATGTAGCTGGCCCCTTTAGCACCAGCTTCATGCGCTGCCTCGAGAATTCCTTCCAACTCATGGTCGTTTAGTGCCGGAATCATGGGACTGGCCAGGACAGAGACAGGAATCCCAGCCGCGGCAAGAGTCCGCACGGCCTCCAGCCTTTTCCCAGGCGTGCTGGCTCGCGGTTCCATCCTGCGAGCCAGGTCGCGGTCTAACGTGGTGATGGAAATGGCAACCCTTGCGATCCCGTCCTTAGCCATTGGTGCCAGAATGTCAATGTCGCGCGTAACAAGGGCGGACTTTGTGATAATGCCCACTGGCTGATTGAAGTCACGGCAGACCTCTAGCACCGCCCGTGTTATCTTTTCCATGCGCTCTATCGGCTGATATGGATCTGTATTCGCCCCAAGAGCTAGGGGTTCGCAAACATAGTTCTTTGCCCGGAGCTGTTTAGCTAATAGCTCTGCGGCTCCTCGCTTCACAAATAGCTTTGTCTCAAAATCAAGGCCCGGTGAAAGGCCAAGATATGCATGAGTTGGGCGAGAAAAACAATATACGCAGCCGTGTTCGCATCCACGAAATGGATTAACAGACTGACTGAATGGTACATCTGGTGATTCATTCCTGCTTATAATACTGCGAGCAGTATCTGCCGCAATCACAGTTCGGACTGCTTCTGGAAGCTCGGTGCCGTTATCCCAGCCATCATCAACGAGAACCCGTGCTTCGCGTTCGAAACGAGAATCGTTGTTGCTGACCGCGCCGCGGCCCTTCTTTACCTGGCTCTGTCGTTCGTACATTCGCGCACGATCCATGGAACAAAAAAAGAACATACGCGCTTGGATGAAACTTGCAATGAGAATCAACAGTGCGCTGCCGATTGGCTTGTCGGAGGCCGAAACCTCCTTGACACGTCGAGCTTTAAATGGAGCTGGAAGGACCGGAGACCGCTCTGGACGAGCTGAAAATATGAATGAGGAATAGGTAGTAAGTGCGACAAATCCGCATAATCCTGGTGTATGTGCGATGAAATGGCTGCCGTATTGTCGTTGAGGTTCCGCCACTGCCGTAACCCATCAGCTTCTGTCTTTCATCGTGCTTCATGCTATATTCATGGCAGAAGGGGCCAATGTCACGTGCCAGACGCTGCAGGGTCAGCGGCATCCCTACAAAGAGACGCCACCATTTTTCGAAAAGAGTGATGGCCGTCATCATGAGTGATGGTGACCGCCTAAATTTGACGATCGAGCAGGATACATATCAACGCTTGGCCAAACTGGCCGACGCGATCACGGCTGGCCGCATCGTTGGTGAGTTCGTTCTGGTCAAAGGCCGAACCAGGGAGGAATTGCGCGTGGAGTTTTTTGGCTCACGGTGATGCCGCGGCTGCTGCGCCATTCGCAGCAGCCGTAGTCGGGCACCGTCCGGATATGATCCATCGTGGTTTACACCTCAGTGACCATGCTGCCTGCCGCAACCCCGCAGCCATCCGCTTTACGAATGTCGTTCGTTGTTGCGATCACATCGGCCGTTGTTAATTTTTCGTACCGCAATGAGGCCGCTTACAGACGCGGCGTCGGTCCAGGGAGCAGGGAAGCACCCCCTTTCCCGGTTAGGCCCCCTCAATGTTCCTGCGCCTTCATCGCATCATTGTCGACTACATTCGCATCCGCCTTGAATGCCCCATGCCACCTCGAGAGGTTATTGCCCTCCGCAACCATCTCGCTGGATTGGCAAAGGACAGGCGGTGGCCTGCCAAGCCGGGTGGTGGCTTCGACTATCAGACTATCGCTGTGGCGGCCGATATCCCCCGGTTGAGGCGCTTCTTGGAGTCAGGGCGCAGCTGATGCCGCTGCTGGATGCGATCGTGCGGGAGCTTCCCACCCCCGCCGTTAAGCCGAAGCGGCCTGTCCGGACGGTGGTACGCAAGCTGGCCCTCCCCACGTTGAAGCCGCCGACAGAGCACAAGATGGAGGTCAAACTCACAGCCCCGGCCAGGAAGCGCGGGCGGCCGAGGAAGGACGACCCAGCTGCCGTACCGGTGGTGATTGCACCTCGTCGCAAGCGCCAACCCACACCAATCGTTCAGTTTCCAGCGGCGCCATGGCCCGAGGCGCGCACCTTCGCCGACTTCCATCGGGAATTGGATCAGCAGGCAAAGAGGCACGGCGACAACAACTATGTGCTTCAGCGGGCGCTCGCTGCTGCCGGCATAAAGGTCAACGTATCCACGATCCGCAATTGGTGGAGTGGGGTGCGTCATCCCCGGACGGTGCGAAGCATGCGGGCGATCGTCGCCCTTGAGCAGCGATACCGACTGCCGATCGGTCACTTGGCCGGGCGTCTTCCTCACTCCGCTCGCGCCATCGCAGGCAACAATATCCACGGGATCACCAATGCCAAGCACCGGCGGCTGGCCTGGTATTTGCCCGACGACTTCACAGCCCGGCCTCCGAAGGAACCTGAGCTTCAGCGAATGGGCAACCGTCTTTGGCGATGCTAAGATGACCACCGCCTTGCTCGATCGCCTGACACATCGCTGTCACATCGTCGAAACCGGAATAGCGTCCCTACGCGCGCAGGTCGCCCGGATCAAAGGTCAGTCCCGTCACGAAGGCGGTGTGCTGCCTTTCGGGTTGCCTGTCCTCGATGCCAAGCTGCCCGGCGGCGGGCTAACTCTGGGCGCACTGCACAAGGTGGCGGGCCGGGGACGGTCGACGGGGCGGCCGCGGCATTGTTCAGCGCCGGCATCGCGGCCCGCACCGAGGGACCGGTCTTTTGGATCTGGACTCAGCCGGACCTGTTCGCCCCGTCTCTGGCCCAGGCCGGACTGCCGCCCGACCGTGTCATCTACGTTGAGGCCGGCGATGATAAGACCGTGCTGGCCTGTACCGAGGAAGCGTTGCGCCATGGCAGCCTGGGGGCTGTCGTGGCTGAGGTCGCGGCGCTCAACATGACGGCGTCGCGGCGGCTCCAGCTGGCAGTGGAAGGCAAACAGACCATCGGCATTGCGCTGCGCCGCTGGCGCCGGCAGGCGGATGCCGCCGACTTTGGCCAGCCGACATCCGCCGTCACCCGCTGGCGGGTCTCTACCCTGCCGTCGGCTCCCCTACCGGTGCGGCGCGTGGGGCGGCACCGATGGCTGGCCGCGCCCGCAATCGGCGCGTCGTAACGGCCTGTTGTTCGGCAGCACTGGAATCAGGCTTGCGCCCTGACATGGCGCTCGCCAAGGCCCAGGTCCTGGTGCCGGGGCTGGTGGTCAATGAGGCCGCACCGCAGGCCGACCAGGAAGGACTTCATCGGCTGGCGCTGTGGATCCTCCAGCGCTTCTCCCCGCTGGTCGCCGCCGATCAGCCGGACGGCATCGTCATCGATACCACCGGTGCCGACCATCTGCATGGCGGCGAGGAGGCTATGCTAGAGGTTTGGGTCGGCCGGCTGGCCATGTCTGGCGTCGAGGCCCGCGCCGCTGTTGCCGACAGCTGGGGGGCCGCCCATGCCTTCGCGCGGTACCTAACCAATCCCATCTTCGTGGCCGACCCAGGCCGGGGCCTGTCGCTGCTGTCACCCCTGCCGTTGGAGGCCCTGCGTCTGCCGCCGGCGATGGCCGGCGACCTTCGGACATTGGGCTTCAGGACGGTGGGCGACCTGCACCGCCAGGGTTCCCTGAAAGCCACGCGGCCAGCTTTGCGCTGATCGCCTATGCCAGCGCCTGGCTGAAATGCTGGCATCCCGATGTGTTCTGCGCGGCACTACTGAACAGCCAGCCCATGGGCTTCTACGCCCCGGCGCAGATCGTGCGGGACGCCGAGGAGCAACCGCAGTCAACTGCGGTAATAGAATACAGGTACCCCGCAGCTGCACCCTATGTCGCCGGGCCACGTTCGGTCGGGGCTGGCTGAAGCGTGTTTGTGGCAGCGTCCAGGGTCCATTCCGGTCGCAAGCCCTCGAAATCAGCCCAAGCGCCCTGAAGATCTCTGGCGCGGACCTGAGCGGCGCGCTTCCGGCTCCCGAGCCCCGTACACGCGAGGTCGTGAACCAAACGGTCGCCCACGGCATCGTCATTCATCTCGCCCAACAGAACATGCAGATGGTTGAGGGCAGCGATGTAGCTATTTTCCTCGTCGCTGCCGAAAAGCCTTGAATACACTTCGGAATTGTATCGCAGTGTCCTGATAAGGCGGCGTAGCCTATGGCGTGCTTTGGTGCCGCGATAGATATCATGTCCGCCCGCCTTCTTTACTCGGGCATCCGCTGCCCACAGCCAGTCAACCATTTGCCCCCACGCCGCCTCATCTATTACTGCGGATGATTGGCGCCTTACCCAATCCTCCAACCCGGCAATCATCATGGTAAGGCGCGCAGCTCCTGCGCTGCGCTGCGCAGTGGCCGCCGCCGCCACGCGAGCAGAGGAAGCTGCTGCCTTCAGGTCTTCCGTCTCCGCCACGGCCGGTCCAGCAACGCCATTTGATGGATGCCGAATTATCAGAACGTCCAGGTCGCGTAGCGGGCCCAGTTGGCGGGTGAGACGTCCCAACTCTTGACGGATCCAGCGGCAATCCTCTGCTGGCAAAAGCGGTTTGAACATCAGAAGACAGGCGCGCGTGCGGCGCAGTGCCCCGCGAAGGGCGTGCACGCACACCGCATCGGGCGTGTCGAGAAATGCAGTACTGTAATGGCGCACATCTTCCACCAGGGTGCCCATCGCTGCCCCGAAACACCGCATGTTTTGAGCTTGGCCCGTCAACGCCGCTCTACCCTTTATGTTACTGCCGACCGGCAACCCGACCAGATTCTCTGGTCTGCCTACCGTGAAGGCGGCGATGTTCGATAGGGTCACATTCAGGATGCGGGTTATGGCTTCGTGTGTGTCATAAGCTATATGGGCGGATGCAATCACGTTGGGCGCCGATATAACCGCTCTGTCTGCCGCCAGCATCCGAAGGCTGGCTAAGCTAGGATCAGCATTTGGTCGAAAAATCTCGGCCTCGTCTTGTAGCCAGGTTTCCTGGCTGAATACATCCAGGGCAGCACCAGCGAGCCGGTTTTCCGACAAGGACCGGATCAAGGCTTCTGTATCCACAATATCGGCCCGTGCGGTATTGATCAGCATGGCTCCGGGCTTCATCAGCGCCAGTTTGCGTTCACAGATCAAGGCATGCGTACCCGGGCCGCCGGGGACATGAAGCGTGACCACGTCGCTGCGCTTCAGAAGCTGATTCAGCGTGACGAAGCGTATGCCTAATCGCGTTTCGAGATCCCTGTTGGGGGTGCTGTCAAAGGCCAGAATGGTCATCCCAAAGGCTTTGGCGATCTGAATGACCCGCTGACCAATCCGGCCTGCGCCAACCACACCCAGGACCTTACCGGCCAGATCAGATCCGCGCAGACCGGCCCGGGAGAAGTCACCTTGCTTCGTCCGCGTAACGGCCTCTGGAACCCGCCGCAGCAATGCCAGTAACAGCGCAAACGTGTACTCGGCGACAGTGGGATCGCCATAGTTGGGTACGTTACAGACCGTAACGCCCGCCGCATGGCATGAGGCCAAGTCGATATGGTCATAGCCGGTCGACCGTGTTGCAATCAAGCGCAGCTTCGGCATGTGCTTGAGTGTTGCGGCGTCAATCTTGCTGTCGATGAAGGTCGAGATTGCCTCCACATCAGCAAATAAATTGGCATTCTCCTCGCTCAACGGCGTCGGCAAACATCGTAGGTCGTGAAGCGGGGTCAGGCATTGGCAGATGACATCCTGCCATGCTTCGGTTTCGAACATGACTATCTTCATTTGATGTCTCTCTCTTTGGTCTGATCCCGGGGTGCGGATCTGGCGGCCACGGCCTTCCGGCGGCTTCACTGCTCGTGCGACATCCCGCGCGGTGACAGTACCCCTGCAACCATTTCCGATGAATACACGTCATCGGAAAATGACTTCAATGGCATATGTGACCATGGCATCTTTGTGCAGTCCAAAAAATAGCGGAGAATACCTATTTCACTGTCAGGTTTGGGATGTGTTTTTTTGTGAATTGTAATCTTTTACTGAAAAAAGAAATTTTAATTTTGTATATGGGTAGATTCCGAGCGGGTTCTTTATGGCCATAAAATTTTAAAGTGATCGGTAGAAAGGTTCTGGATCTTTAAATCGGTTTCCATCTGGAAGCGCCTTCCCAGTTACAGCGGGCATCAATCCGTCGAGCACTGCCCATAGGCGCAGGCCCGAGATGGGCAATGCCGCGGCCCCGCGTACCGAAGGCCGGGGACAGACAGGCGGGCTCTGCCGGGCCCGCTTACCTTATTAAGAAGGCGACAGCATGAATATCTTGCGCGCAGCGCCGTCGCCCGCCTTCTGGCGAGGTGTCGAGGTCATTCGGGAAGAGCTTTTCGGGATCGAACGGTTGGAGGAGCATGCCCGCTCCTTGGCGGCGGCCCAACCTGTGACCAAAAGACCGCCGCGGACTAGCTCGTGGGCGGCCCGTCTGGCCGATAATGCTGCTGTACTCCTCGACGCCTATCGCAAGACCGTGTCCGCCCTGGCTGAGGGCAGAACAATTACCCCGGCATCGGAATGGCTGGTTGACAATTACCACCTTGTCGAACGCCAGATCCGGGAAATCGACCGGGATCTTCCGCCGGGCTTTCATCGCCAGCTCCCGAAACTAGCAACGGGGCCGTTCGGGGGCTATCCGCGTGTCTTTGGCCTGGCCTGGGCGTTCGTCGCACATACGGACAGCAGGTTCGACGCCGACATGCTGGTCAGGTACCTGCGCGCCTACCAGTCCGTGGAGCCGCTGACCATTGGCGAGCTTTGGGCAGTCTCGATCGCGTTGCGTATGGTGTTGATCGAGAATCTACGACGTCTGGCCGTACAGACTCTGGTTAATCGGGATGCACGGCAGCAAGCGGATATGATCGCGGACGCACTACTGGCTGGGGGCGGCCCCGTCGAGGAAGCTTCGGCCAAAGCCATCCAGATGCTGCAGGACGATGCATTGCCGCCGGCCATGGTGGTGCAACTGCTGCACCGGCTGCGTGACCAGGACCCGGACACGATTCCGGTGCTGGTCTGGCTGGACCGGAGGCTGGCGTCAAGGGCTACGACAGCGGATGAAATGGTTAACGACGTCCATCGACGGCAGGGTGGCACCAATGTCACGGTCCGCAACATCATTACCAGTCTGCGCCGCATCGGCGATGTAGATTGGAAGGAGCTTTTTGAAAAGGCGAGTCCCGTCGATGATCTTTTAGCGACGGTGGCTGATTATCCCAGGATGGATTTTTTAACCCGTAACCTGTACCGCAGCGCCATTGAGGATATGTCGAGATGCAGTAGACGGTCTGAACTGGACGTCACGCGGCAGGTTCTGGCGGTGGCGCAGACGCAGGATACCGCCGATCCGCGCCGCCGTGATCCTGGATATCACCTGCTGGCGCGCGGACGTCCGGCTTTCGAACGTCACATCGGTTACCGCCCACGCTGGGGGCAGCGGCCTGCCCGGTATATGCGGTCCATGGGTCTTGGTCTTTATGTCGGGTCGATTGTCCTGATCGCCGGTTTGATATTGCTGGCGGCTCTGCACCTGCTGGCAGAGACGGGGGCGGGGGCGCTGGCCCTGATTACTTTAGGCCTGGTGTCATTCATTCCCTGCATTGATGTCGCCATGGCATTGTTCAACCGCGTCCTGTCGCTGGGGATCGGGGCCACAGCTCTTCCAGGTCTGGCGTTGAAGGAGGGGGTGCCGGCAGACCTACGGACATTGGTCGCTGTGCCCACCTTGCTGACCACACCCGGTGCCATCGCCGAGCAGGTGGCGCAGCTTGAGGTGCACCACCTCGCCAGTCCCGACGGCGATCTGCAGTTCGCACTGCTGTCCGACTGGACCGATGCCCCCACGGAACAGACGGAAGCTGATGACATTCTGTTGAACGCAGCCCGCGACGGGATTGCGCGACTGAACACACGTTATGGACCGGGCCCCGGTGGTCCACGGTTCCTGTTGCTGCATCGCAAGCGTGTCTGGTGTCCGGGCGAAGGCTGCTGGATGGGGTGGGAGCGTAAGCGGGGCAAGCTTCACGAGTTGAACCGCCTGCTGCGTGGTGCGACCGATACCGGCTTTCTGGAGATGGAAGAGGGCGCGGTGCCCGTCGGGGTGCGCTATGTCCTGACCCTGGACGCCGACACACGCCTGCCACGCGATGCCGCCCGCCGGTTGATTGGCAAGATGGCGCATCCCTTGAACCGGCCCCGCTTTGATCCGGTGGAGGGCAGGGTGGTCGAAGGCTTTGGCCTGCTGCAGCCCCGTATCACACCTTCGTTGCCGGTCGGGCGGGCCGGATCGCTGTTCCAGCGCATCTTTTCCAGCCTGAATGGCATCGATCCCTATGCCGCCGCCATATCCGATCATTACCAGGATCTGTTCGGGGAAGGGTCCTATGCCGGCAAGGGCATCTATGACATCGACGCTTTCGAACTGGCATTGGCTGGGCGCGTCCCGGATGGCACGGTTTTGAGCCATGACCTGTTCGAGGGCAATTTCGCGCGGGCCGCCCTGGTCAGCGATGTGGAACTGGTGGAGGATTTTCCCACCCGCTACGAGCTGGATGCCTTGCGCCACCACCGCTGGGCTCGGGGGGACTGGCAGTTGCTGCCCTGGCTGATGGGGCGCGGCTATGCTGCCACTGATCCAAGCCGGGTGAATGGCTTGGTGCCTGCCGTTGGCCGATGGAAAATGCTGGACAATCTGCGCCGCACCCTGGTGGCCCCCCTTATGGTCCTTTCACTGGTGCTGGGTTGGACCTTGCCATTCGCGGCCGGCCTGGCGTGGACGTTGTTCAATGGTGTCCTGCTGTTGGCCCCACCCTTGTTTCCCATCGTCACCGCTCTGTGGCCGGCCCAGACAGGCATTCGATGGTCGGGCCATCTGCGTGCGCTGGTGGCTGAGGTTCAACGGGCCATGGTTCTCGCTGCCTTGACGGGTGGTTTCCTGGCCCACCAAGCCTGGATGCTGATGGATGCGGTCCTGCGCACGCTCTGGCGCCTGTGGTTCAGCCACCGGCATCTGCTGCAATGGGTTCCTGCGGCTCAGACCTCGATGGCCCCGCGCCTGACATTGGTTGGAAGTTTCAAACGCATGGCCGGCGCGCCGATCCTAGCCGTTGGCGGATTTACGGTGGCTCTGGCGGCGGGCGATGGGAACTGGCTGCTCTGCCTGCCTTTTACCCTGTCCTGGTTGTTATCGCCCTTCATTGCCGAACGGATCAGCCGGCCTACGCAGGGCCGGGAAGCGGATCATCCGGATGAGCAGGCGGAGACGATCCTGCGTCTGACCGGGCGCCGCACATGGCGTTACTTCGAACGGTTTGTTACCGCCGAAGACAATATGCTGCCGCCTGACAACTTCCAGGAAACCCCCGTGCCCGTACTGGCACGCCGGACCTCTCCCACCAATATCGGCCTTTACTTGCTGTCGGTGGCTGCCGCCCGGGATTTCGGTTGGATCGGCACCCATGATGCCCTGGACCGGCTGGAAGCGACCATGGGCAGCATGGACCGGCTGGAGCGGTATCGGGGGCATTTCCTGAATTGGTATGCCACGGCGGATCTGTGCCCCCTGGACCCGAAATATGTTTCCTCCGTGGACAGCGGCAATCTGGCCGGGCATCTGGTCGCGTTAGCGAACAGTTGCGATATGTGGCGCACCGGCCTCTGTCCTGATGCCATGCGGGTGCAAGGGGTGGCCGATACACTGGCCCTGGTGCGGGATATCCGGCCTACATCCGGGCAGAGCGAGGCCGGCGGTCGCCTGGATCAGGCGTTGGACACGCTGGCCAGTGTCATCCGCCAGCAGTCACGCGAAGGCGATCCGGACACCATCATGTCCAACCTGACCAAGCGGGCAGAGCAGATCGCCATCTTGATGACGGCACCGGCGCTGGCGTCACTGGGCGCGGATGCCGCCTATTGGGCCGGGGCGTGTCTTGACTGCATCCATTCCCATCATCGTGATGAACAGCAGGACGACGACCTCTCCCCTCGTCTGGAGGCGTTGGCCCAGAGGGCACGGGCCTTAGTCGCCGCGATGGATTTTACCTTCCTGTTCGACAGTGAGCGCCAGCTTCTGTCCATCGGGCATTTGTTGAACGAAAATGTCCCGGACCCAAGCTGCTACGACCTGCTCGCGTCCGAGGCGCGGCTGGCCAGCTTTATTGCCATCGCCAAGGGGGATGTGCCGGCACGCCACTGGTTCCGCCTGGGCCGCACGGTCGTGCCGGCCAACCATGGTGCGGCACTGATCTCTTGGTCCGGGTCAATGTTCGAATATCTGATGCCTGCCCTGGTGATGCGCGCGCCGGGTGGCAGTCTGCTGGAACAGACCAGCCGGCTGATTGTGCATCGCCAGATCCTCTATGCGGCGCGTCTGGGCGTGCCATGGGGCATGTCGGAGTCCGCCTATAATGCCCGTGACCTTGACCTGACCTATCAATACTCCAATTTTGGCGTTCCCAGTTTGGGCCTCAAGCGCGGCCTGTCTGCGGAAATCGTCATTGCGCCTTATGCCACGATGCTGGCCGCCATGGTCGATCCGTCTGCGGCGGCTGGTAATCTGCGTCGGCTGCTGATGATGGGTGCCCGTGGGGATTACGGATATTTCGAGGCCCTGGATTTCACCCCTGTGCGCCTGCCCAAGGGACAGGGGATGGCGCTGGTTCAGGCCTATATGGCCCATCATCAAGGGATGGGTATCGTCGCGATTGCCAATACCCTGCTGAACGGGATCATGCGGGCGCGCTTCCATGCCGAACCGATGGTTCGGGCGACCGAACTGCTTTTGCAGGAGCGGTTGCCAACTGAGGTGCCAGTCACCCATCACTGGGTAGCCGGGCCGGATGCCCGCATCACCGGCCCGGTCAGTGAACCGCTGGCCGACCGGCATTTCACCCACCCGCACCAGGCGGCTCCGTCAACCCTTCTGCTGTCCAACGGGCGGATGACGACGATGGTAACGGTTGCGGGGGCAGGCCAGACACGGCGCGGTGCCATCGCCCTGACCCGCTGGCGGGAGGATCCGACCTGCGACAGCCACGGCACCGGCATCTTCCTGCGCGATCTTGATGATGGCAGGCTCTGGTCGGCGGCCTATCACCCGTGCGGTGTCGATCCTGACAGCTATGACGTGACTTTCCATGAAGATCGGGCGGAATTCATCCGGCATGACGGGACCTTGATCACTGCGTTGGACATCCTGATCTCGGCGGAGGATGACGCGGAGGTGCGACGGGTTACCCTCACCAACGAAGGCCCCCATGCACGCCATCTGGACGTCACATCCTATCTGGAACTGGCGCTCTGTCCGCAGGTCGCCGATGTCGCCCATCCGGCTTTTGCCAAGCTGTTCGTGCAGACTGAATATCTGCCCGGCTGCGACGCACTGATCGCCACGCGTCGTCGGCGGAACCCGGACGAGGTGGAAATCTGGCTGGGACACATGCTGGTGGTGGAGGGCAATGGCGGCGGCGTAAGCAGCTTTGAAACTGACCGGGCCCGCTTCCTGGGCCGCGGCCGGTCCTTGCGTGATGCCGTCGCGATGGAGCCGGCACACAGCCTGTCTGGAACGACAGGCACCGTCCTGGACCCGGTCTTCGCCTTGCGCCACACGATCCGGGTGGCATCACAGGGCACGGCCCGTCTGGCGTTCTGGACCCTGGCGGCCGACAGCAGGGCTGCGCTGCTGGACATGATCGACCGGCACCGGGATGTGACCGCCTATACCCGTGCTGCCACCCTGGCCTGGACCCAGGCACAGGTGCAGCTACGCCATCTTGGCATCGGAGTAGGCACTGCCGCACTGTTTCAGCAGCTGGCGGGGCATCTGGTTCATGCCACCCCGGCTCTGCGGCCGGCTTCTGCCCTCATCCAGAACGGGTTGGCCCCGCAGTCCGACCTGTGGTCGCTGGGGATCTCCGGGGATCTGCCCATCCTGCTGCTGCGCATTACGGACAGTGATGATCTCTCTGTGGTGCGGGAGGGGCTGCTGGCCTTCGATTACTGGCGGATGAAGCGGTTTGCGGTCGACCTGATCATCCTCAATGATCATCCGGCCTCCTATCTGCAGGAGTTGCAGACTGCGCTGGAAGCGCTGGTTCGCGTGAACCGTTCGCGTCAGCCCGCGGGCCATGACACGACACCCGGTACCGTACATTTGCTGCGCGCCGATCTGATCACCCCGCAGGCGCATGCCCTTCTTAACGCCGTGGCGCGGGTGGTGCTGGTCGCGCGGCGTGGTAGCCTGTTTGACCAGTTGCAGCGGATGGGTGCCGATGCACCCCCGCCAATCCCCATCCCGCGGCGGCGGTTGGCGGCGGCCATGTCCCCGCAGGTGAGACCCGAACTGGAATTCTTCAATGGGCTTGGCGGCTTTGCCCGGAACGCAAGTGAGTATGTCATTATCCAGGGTCCGGGTCAGGTAACACCGGCACCTTGGATAAATGTCATTGCCAATCCCGATTTCGGCTTTCAGGTATCAGCGGATGGCAATGGCTTCTGCTGGGCTGGCAACAGCCGTGAGAACCAACTGACTCCATGGTCGAATGATCCTGTCGTCGACCCAACCGGCGATGCATTTTATCTGCGGGACGAGGAAAGCGGTGCGCTTTGGTCGCCGACCGCCAGCCCCATCCGCGACCCGGGCGGTCACTACATTACCCGTCATGGCTGGGGATATAGCCGTTTCAGTTGCCGCACCAACGGTATCTCCAGCGATCTGCTGCTTTATGTGCCGGTCGATGCGCCCGTCCGTATTGCACGCCTGACATTGCATAACTCCACGCACCGCCCCCGCGCCTTGACGGTGACGGCCTATGTGGAATGGGTGCTGGGTCCATCGCGTGACGCCACCCGCGCCTTTGTGACCACATCGATCGATACCGTTACCGGTGCGATGTTCGCGGGTAATCCCTGGAATCGGGATGTTGGCGGGCATGTCGCCTTTGCCGACTTATGTGGGCAACAGACGGACTGGACTGGTGATCGGCGGGAGTTCATTGGGCGGAACGGCACACTGGCCCATCCGTTGGCGCTGGCCGGCATGGGACCATTGTCGAAGCGGGTGGGGGCCGGCCTGGACCCTTGCGGGGCCCTGCGGACCCGCATCCAGCTGCCGCCCGATGGAAAGGTGGAGATCGTGTTCCTGCTGGGTCAGGCGGAGAATGCGGATGCCGCCCGCGCCTTGGTCACCCGGTACCGCGAAGCCGACTTGGACGCCGTCATGGGGGCGGTCAGCCGGCAATGGCGGCAGATCCTGGGCAAGGTGCAGGTGACCACACCTGACCGGTCGCTAGATATCATGCTGAATGGCTGGCTGCTGTATCAGACACTGTCCTGCCGCCTCTGGGCGCGGGCAGCCTTCTTCCAGGCCAGCGGCGCCTATGGCTTCCGTGACCAGTTGCAGGATGGCATGGCGCTGGCCATCACGCGCCCGGACTTGACGCGGGCCCATCTGCTGCGTGCGGCGGGGCGGCAGTTCGTGGAAGGCGACGTGCAGCATTGGTGGCTGCCGCCATCGGGACGCGGCGTCCGTACCCGCATCTCCGACGACAGGATCTGGCTGGCCTATGCCGCTGCCCACTATGTGGAGACAACGGGTGATCTGCCGGTACTGGATGAGAAGGTAGGTTTTCTGGACGGGCCAGGGCTGCATGAAGGCGAACATGACAGCTTCTTCCATCCGTCCCCCGCCGAGGAAAGCGTCAACCTGTTCGACCATTGCGCCCGCGCGCTGGATGCCAGCCTGATCATGGGATCCCACGGCCTGCCACTGATGGGGACAGGCGACTGGAACGACGGGATGAACCGCGTCGGGGAGGGGGGACGGGGGGAAAGTGTCTGGCTGGGTTGGCTGCTGTTCACCACCCTGATGCGTTTCGCCGATCTGGCGCAAGCACGCGGCGATCCGCGTGCCGGCGGCTGGCGTGAACAAGCCGCCGCATTGCGGGTGGCCTTGAATGAGGATGGCTGGGACGGCGATTGGTATCGGCGTGGCTATTTTGATGACGGAACGCCGCTGGGTTCAGCCCAGCGGGAGGAATGCCGGATTGATGCCATTGCCCAAAGCTGGTCTGTCCTTTCGGGCGCCGGTGACCCGGACAAGGCGGCCAGGGCGATGCAGGCCGTGGAAACGCATCTGGTCCGGCAACGGGAGGGCCTAGCCCTGCTTTTCACCCCGCCCTTCGTGCAAAGCCAGCCCGATCCCGGCTATGTCCAGGCCTATCCAGCCGGTATCCGGGAAAATGGCGGGCAATATACCCATGCGGCCCTCTGGTCCGTCATGGCGCTGGCGGCGCTGGGCCGCAACCGACCGGCCGCCGATCTGCTGCATATGCTGAACCCGATCAATCACGCGCGCGACCCCGACGCGGTGCGACGCTACCGGTTGGAACCCTATGTGGTTGCTGCCGACATTTATTCTGTGGCGCCGCATGTCGGGCGCGGGGGCTGGGGGTGGTACACGGGTGCTGCCGGCTGGATGCAGCGGGCGGGTATGGAAGCCGTCCTGGGCCTGCGTCAACAGGGCAACCGTCTGATGATCGATCCGCGCTTGCCGCCCGACTGGCCGGAGGTGCGGATCATGTTCCGCCATGGAACGGCAAGGTACGACATTAAAATTGAGAACAGGGGTGGCGAGCGCTGGGATTCCGTGTCCATCCAACTCGACGGACGCAGGCTGGACGGGGCGAATTCCCTGGATCTTGACGATGACGGAGCCACCCATCATGTGCTGGTGCGGCCAGATATGACCGCCAGGACGCAAGCTCAGTTGGAAGGGGCGATGTAGCGAAAGAACAGCCGCTTCATCCCCTCCATCATCACCAGATATGCTGGGACCGACAGCGCCAGGAACAGGTAGAAGGCCGGCGGCGGTGTCACGAAACCGAACCACGGGCCGATGGGTGACAGGGGCAAGAGCGCCCCCAGGATGGCAATGCCCACCGCTGCCGCGGCCAGTACCGGGTTGGGCCGGCTGCGCCAGGACAGGTGCCGCGACCGGATGACAAAGATGACCAGCACCTGCGTGGCCAGGCTTTCCACGAACCAGCCCGTCTGGAACAGAGCTTCGCCCGCGCCGAACACATGCAGAAGCACGTAGAAGGTCAGGAAATCGAAGGCGGAACTGACCGGTCCCATCACCAGCATGAACCGTTGGATCAACGTCAGGTTCCAATGGACGGGCCGGGCCAGGCTGTCGGCATCGACATTGTCCAGCGGAATGCCTGCTTCCGAGGCGTCGTAAAGCAGGTTGTTCAGCAGGACCTGGGTGGGCAGCATCGGCAGGAAGGGCAGGAACAGGGCGGCGCCGGCCATGCTGAACATGTTGCCGAAATTGGAACTGCTGCCCATCAGAATGTATTTGGTGACATTGCGCACGGTGCGCCGTCCTTCCATTACTGCATCGACTACCACCGACAGGTCGTGGTCCAGCAGCACCAACCCCGCCGCCTCCTTAGCCACGTCGGCGCCGCTGTCTACAGCGATACCGACATCGGCGGCATGGATGGCCGACGCATCATTGATCCCGTCCCCCAGAAAGCCCACGACCCTGCCGGCATGCTTGTAGGCCAGCAGAACCCGTTCCTTTTGTTGTGGGGTCATCCGGCAGAAGACATTGACGCCGTTCAGACGCGCCCGCAACGCATCGCTGCTCATCACCTGCAACTCGTCCCCGGTGATCAGACCGTTGATGGGGAAGCCCAGGGTTTCGCAGACATGCCGCGTCACCCGTTCATTGTCACCCGTCAACACCTTGACAGCTACACCGGCATCGGTCAGAGCGCGCAGGGCCGCGGCGGCGCTGGCCTTGGGCGGATCCAGGAACAGGGCATATCCGGCGAAGACCAGTTCGGCCTCGTCATCCAGTCGTGCAGAGACATGACTGGCATCCATGGCGCGGGAGGCGACGGCCAGCACCCGCAGGCCCTGTTCCCCCAATTGCGCGAACATGTGCAGCATCCGGGCGCGGGCCGCCGGGTCCAGCGGCTGGATGCCCTTATCGCCGGCATCGTAATGGGTGGATTGGCGCAGCACATCCTCTGGCGCACCCTTGACCACCAGCACGCGATCCGCGCCGTCACTCACCAGCACCGACACGCGGCGGCGTTCGAAATCGAACGGCACCTCGTTGATCTTGGTCCAGCGGGTAACGTCCAGCGGGCGGAAGGCCAGGATGGCTTCATCCAGCGCGCTGCGGATGCCGCTTTCAAAATGGCTGTTCAGATAAGCAAGGCGCAGGACCTTTTCGCTGTCCCGGGCATCGGCGTCGATATGCCGGACCATGCGGATCACGGCTTCGGTCAGGGTGCCGGTCTTGTCCGTGCACAGCACATCCATGGCGCCGATATTGTGCATGGCGGGCAGGCGCTTGACGATCACCCGTCTGGCGGCCAGTCGCGTGGCCCCCTTGGCCAGGGTCACGGTGACGATCATCGGCAGCAGTTCCGGCGTCAGCCCGACGGCCAGCGCCAGCGCGAACATCAGGCTTTCCAGCCAGGGCCGGTGGAACATGACATTCACGGCCAGCACGAACAGCACCAGAAACACGGTCAACCGCAGGATCAGGTAACCGAAGCGCCGGATGCCCAGTTCGAACGATGTGGGAGGTGGTTCCACCATCAGGCTGTGGCTCAACTGCCCGAAGGCGGTGGCGGAGCCGCTACGACAGAGGATCGCTGTGCCCGTACCGCTCACGACAGAGGTGCCCATGAACAGTGTATCGGTGGCAGCGGTCATATCGTCAGTTGGTGTATCTGGCCCGTCGACCTGTTTTGGGGCGGGAAACGGTTCTCCGGTCAGCAGGGCTTGATTGACGAACAGGTCAAGCGCCTCCAGCAGCCGGCAATCGCCGGGCACAAGATCGCCGGCGGCCAGCCGGACAACGTCGCCCGGCACCAGCGTTTCCATGGGCAATGCCAGTTCCCTGCCGTCGCGCAGAACGCGGACGGTCACGGCGACGCTGCGCCGCAAGGCATCGACGGCGTTTTCCGCGCGGCGCTCCTGCACCATGTCCAGGGTGACGCTCAACGCCACCATGGTCAGCACGATGGTGAAGCTGGCCAGATTGCCCGTTGCCGCCGATAGGGCACTGGCGAACAGCAGGATCAGCACCAGAGGATTGAGGAAACGGCCCAGAACTTGCCGCCACAGGGGCTGGCGATGCTGGGGCATGGCCTGATTAGGCCCGAACCGTCGCAAGCGGCGGACCGCTTCGGCCGACGTCAGCCCGTGCTCATTGATTTCCAGCCGGGCGGACAGGGCGGATAAGGACAGTCCCGAAATCGGCCCTTCCAGCATCGGCTTGTCGGCCATGGGTCTCCCCCGGGGTTCTGGCGCCTCAAGGGTGGATGATGGGCTGCATGGCCCGGCCCAGGGCACGGAACATCGCGTAGGATAGGCCAGTCACACGGCGCATCCCAGCGCCGTTATCCCCCCTTGCCAGCCGTGGGGATCAGGATGAGGCCTGGAAGTCATTCGGACAGGGTCAAGGAGTGTGCTTGTCCGCACTTTTCTCGATGGCATTGCCGGTCTTGGTAATGTCTTCGCCCGCACCCGCCATGGTGTGACAGGCGGACAGCAACGACGTGGCCGGAAACTTCATGATGAACAGCAATGGCAGCGGCAGGGTTTTACGGGACATCTCGATCTCCTTAAGGGGGATGATGCGATGATCTGTCATATCCGCCCCAGCAACAGCAGGATCACGATGATGATCAGGACAAGGCTGAGACCGCTGCTGGGGTAATAGCCCCAGTTGGCGCTGTGCGACCAACGGGGAAGGGAGGCGATCAGCAGGGCGATGACGATAATCAACAGAATGGTGCCCAAGCCCATGAAGCGCTCCTTGAATTGGTCCTGCTGCACGGATTGGGCGGAACCCGCCCTTTCCGGATGGGACGATGTTAATGGGTGTACTTGTATTCAGGGAGGTTCTTCAGGGACTCCTTGGTGGCGTCCTTCAAGATCATCTTCTTGTTTTCGACGGCGAGCGCCGCATAGGACACGACAACATATTTGGAACCGACGCCCAGGAAGCCCCCAACGGACAGGACGGCGAACGGGATCTTGTCATTGGGCGTGACGATCAGATCGTCGATGGTCCCAACCGTTTCGCCAGCCGAATTGAAAACTTTGCTGCCCACCACCTTGGAAGTGCGGTAGCCGGTGGCCAAGGTCGAAAGATCCACCTGTGACAGGGCCATGGTCTGGGGAGTGCCCTGCGCAAAGGCGGTGCCACCCAGTGAAGGTGCGAGAAAGGCCAAGGCGGCCAGCGCAATGGTGACACGTTTCATGATGTTCTCCGGTGGTTCTGTCAGTCAAAGAAGGACGCCAGCGCCCAGAGGGGCGTCCAAGCACTGGCGTAGCCAAGGCGCTACTTCTTCTGTGCGTGCTTGGCATTCGTGCCGGCATCATGCTTGTCAACATGGGTGACGGGAGCATGCTTCGTTTCCGATGCCGGTTCCGTTTTGCCGCTCGCCGGTGTGGCGCTGGCTGGCTTCTTGGCGAACATGGTGTTGGGCTTCTGCATGGTGTGTTTCCTTTTCATACCACCCTGGGACAGGGTGATGGATCGATTGATGGAGACGAGGCGATGAACTGCAGGTCGACCACTGATCGATATGTCATTATATTAAGTAATGTTAAAAATGTTCAGTATCGGAATTTACCTATATTCAATTAATATTTGGCCTTATGAATTTTAATATTGTGAAAGTAAAATGCTATGTTAGTATTTAGCGGGGATATTCCGCTTCGGATTTTGGTTGACGGCGTGTGCCCCATATTCTGTCAAAATGGGAGTTATGATGATGTCAGCCCGTATGACGCGCGAGACCATTCATTTCCATCGTCCATTCATTTTGCCAGAGATTGAGGAACCGCTGCCGGCGGGGCGCTATGAGGTGGAGTTTGAGGAGGAGAGAATGGACAGCTTGTCCTTCACCGCCTGGCGGACCGTGCGGACGACGCTGCGCCGTATCGAAGCAACCAACGGATTGTCTTTTGCCCTGGACGTTGGCGCGGAGGCGCTGAAGGCTGCGATCGCTGGAAATACTGACCAACACTCTCCAACAATTACCGCACCATCCGCCGATGTCATCCCGGATCCAACACCTGTTGCGCAGGCCGTCGAACAGATACCCGGCTGGCGGGACTTCATTGTCCCACCCATCATCATTCCGGCAGTCATTGCCGTCATGGCGATCGCCGCATTTATTCTGGGCCCGTTCCAGTAACGGCAGCCGGTACAGCGGGTTGATCCGTGCCAATCTGCACGATCCGGCGGATGAATTGCCAGGCATGTTCATCGGTGCCGACAAAATCATGTTCGCAAGAGCCAAGATCATAACCCTTGATGAAACGGTCTTGCAGCCTTTCCAGAAATTTCGGCTCCGTTTCCGTCATATGGGCGATCAGCATCTGCAGGATGCGTTCATGGGCGAGGACGCGGCGTTCAAGGTCGGTATTTTCAATCGGCATGATGCGCCTTTCTTTTCGACTGACAGCAACGGTCGGGCGCGGTGTGTCGCGTCCGACCGTTGCTGTCCTGACGATATCGGTGACTTACTTCACGGTCCCTTCCACCACCCGGTTGAGGGGTTGCCGCTTGCCATCGTTCTGCTGCATCGGCAGTTCCCGTTCGCCAACCCACAGCACCTCGATACGAGAACTGGGCACGCCTGCCGCGATCAGAGCGTTGCGGACGGTTTCGGCCCGTTGCCGTGAGAGGTCCATGTTGTAATAATCTGTTCCGATGCTGGACGCCTTGCCCACGAGGGTGACGCGGCGATCGGGGTTGCTGCGTATTTCCTTCGCGGCTTCTCGCAGAATGGCTTCGCCGTCCTTGGTCAGTGTCGCCTTGTCAAACTCGAAATAGGTATTGTACGAGGTCTGCTGATAAACGGGCGCTACCGGACCCGGAGCGGCGATAACAGCGACAACCAGGGTCGTCTGGCAGGGTGTGGCTGTCCCCTCGATCGTGGCAGGCTTCAGTCCGATCGACAGATTTTTGCAGGCGATCTCCTCCACCGTCATGCCGCGACCCCAGTCTTGTGTCGATTCAGCCGGCATTAGCCCGTGACCGTGGGTGATTGCCCGCCGCAGGAACGGTTCCGCCAGATCCATACGCCCTTGTGACTGATAGGAAGCGCCCAGATTGAGTTCATCATAGGGGCTGTTGGGCCATTTGATGTTGGCTGCCTCCAAGATACGGGTCGATTTGTCATAATCCCCCGCCTTCAGGGCCGTGTAGCCCGGCGACGTTACGGAGATGTCGTGGCCACGCCCCTGCGATCCAGCGACTTGATCGCGTGTCGAACAGCCGGACAGCAGCAGCAAGCCGATGGGCAGTGCGTACATTAATTGGCTTTTAAGCATGGTGATGATCCTTGAATTGTAAGTTCGGATAAATCCAAACCGCTTCAAAGATATGATAAATGATTTGATGATTATTACTAATTATCGGAATATACCTATACCTTTCATTATTGAAATTTAAAAATGATTCTTAGGACTATACATTTATAATTATTGGAATTGGTCTGGGTTTTATTTTTATTCTGGCGCCAATGTCAAGCCGTTCCAGTCGGCCAGTAATGCAATACGCGCCAGGGCGGGGATGGAACGCGCGCCGGTCCGGCGCATGATGGCGGCCCGGTGATGTTCTACGGTGCGCTGGCTGATACCCAGGTCAGCGGCGATGTTCTTGCTGGGATGTCCGGCCAGTACAAGTGTCATAATCTGCTGCTGACGTTTGGTCAGTCCGGCGATATGCTTGGCAGCGTCAAGATGCCAGGTGCCCAGCTTCGTGTCGTCTTCCGCCCGTTCCAAGGCTAGCTGGATGCTGGCTACAAGGTCGATGCGGCTGACCGGTTTTTCGATGAAATCGGCTGCACCGGCCCGCATGGCGGCCACGGCCACGGGTACATCGCTGCTGCCGGTCATGACGATGGCTGGGGTTGTGACACCGGTCTGCCGCAGATGGAGCAACAGGTCGATGCCGCCCATACCCGGCAGGTAGGCGTCGATCAGCAGACATTGCGGCCCTGTCCGTCGCGGCCCCGCCAGGAAGTCTTCCGCACTGGCGTGATCGACCAGATGCCAGCCCTGCCCTTCCAGGGACTGATGAAGGCTGTCGCGCAGCAGGGCGTCGTCGTCGATGATGTGGATGGTGACGCCATCCCCCGTTCCACCGCTGGGTTCCGGCATCCGTACTGCCAGTGGCGGCACGGCCAGCAAGCGCTGAACCGTGCGCAGCAAGGTCGTGGGATTGACCGGCTTATGCAGTTGCAATTCATTGCGCAGGGCGATAGCGCGCAACGTCTCGGTCGAGATGTCTGCCGTTAGCAAGAGACCGGGAACGGCGCGATGCAGGTCGCGGCGCAAGGAGGTCAGCAGATCCAGTCCGTTCGTTCCTCCCGGCAGATTAAAATCGACCAGCAGCAGGTCGGGGCGAAAGCCCTCTGCCGCCATTTGGCGGTGAGCTGATCCGGCATCGACCGTCAGCAGCACCCGGTGGCCGGCGTCGCGCAGAACCATTCCCAGCAGATCACCCACTTCCGGATCATCCTCCACCACCAGGACGTTGCCTGGAATGGCGACATCCTTGTCCAGGCTGTCAGGCGCGGACAGGTCAGGTGCTGTTGCCGACTGCGCATGGAACGGTATCTCTATGGTGAAGACCGATCCCTTGCCTGGTACCGACCGCACCCGCACGGGATGGTTCAGAAGC
Source organism: Niveispirillum sp. (assembly GCF_052437035.1). Taxonomy (NCBI): domain Bacteria; kingdom Pseudomonadati; phylum Pseudomonadota; class Alphaproteobacteria; order Rhodospirillales; family Azospirillaceae; genus Niveispirillum; species Niveispirillum sp. Next base: position 559,170 of record NZ_JBQVOH010000003.1, on the reverse strand, counting down.
CCGCTCAGCCGACGGACGATCGACAATCCCAGGCCCAGGCCATTGCCGGGCTTTCCATCGGCCTGGGTTATCTGATGATGTTCCTCGAAAATCGCCTGTTGTTCAGCTTCTGGCACACCAACGCCCGTATCCCAGATTTCGACGCTGATCCCGTCCGCCCGGCGGCGGCAGCCCAGCAGCACCTTGCCCCGGCGGGTATATTTCAGGGCATTGGACAAAAGGTTGCGGACCATCTGTTCTAGCAGACGCCGGTCGCTGAAGACCTGAACGCTGCAAGGAACCACGCGCAATCTGAGGCCGCGTGCGTGGGCGTGGTAACTGAATTCTTCCCGCATCCGGCACAGCAGGTCGTCGATGGGGAACCGCGAAAGGTCGGTGGCGATGACGCCAGCCTCTATCTGGTTGATGTCCAGCAGGGCATTCAGCATGCCGGACATGGCACTGATGGTTTCCCCGATCCGATCCAGCAGTTCGCGATCCTGCTTCACCTGCGTCCGGCCCGCCAGGATGCCCTGAAGAAGGATCAGGGTCTGCAAAGGCTGGCGCAGGTCATGGCTGGCGGCAGCCAGAAAATGCGACTTGCCCCGGTTCGCCATGTCGGCTTGCCGCTTGGCAATCCGCAGCGCTTCGGCCACCCGCCGACGCTCGGTGATATCGACGAAGGTGATGACGACCCCTTCTACCTGATCGTCACGCGTCAGATAGGGCAACACCCGGCGCAGATACCATGCGCCGGTCCGCGCCTCGATCTCCCGTTCGATCGGCACGCGCGACTGCAAGACGGACTGGGCATCGGCAAACAGGTCGCCATCGGCGGCCAGCGAACTAAGGTCGGCCAAGGGGCGACCAACATCGCCAGGAAGAATGCTGAACAAGGACCGGGTGGCCGGCGTGAAGAATCGGATGGCCAGTTCGGGGTCCAGGAAGATGGTTGCCACATCTGTGCTGTAGAGCACGTTTTGCAGGTCGTTCGAGGTGGTGCGCTGCCGGTCCAGGGTTTCCTGCAACTGGCTATTCAGGGCTGTCAGCTCCTCGTTCAGCGATTGCAACTCCTCTTTGGAGGTCAGCAATTCCTCATTGGCGGACTGATACTCCTCATTGATGGACAGGGCTTCCTGCGTGACGGCCTTCTGTTCTTCCCCGGCCAGTTCCAGGTTGCGGATGGCCGCTTCCAGTTCGGCGCGCGTATGGTCCAGTTCAAGGGCCAGGCTGCCGGCCTGTCCTTCCGGGGGAAGCGGGGCCTTGCTGTCGCTGCCCATCACGGGCGGGGCCCGGTCGATGAAGCAGACCAGCATCAATTCCTCCCCCTCGTGGGTTACGGGATGCACAGCGATGCTGAAGTCAACAATGTCGCCATCGCGGCGTATCTGGCCACCCTTGATCGTAATCCTGGCTTTCTCCTGGTGCGGCTGTTGGATGGCGGCGCGCAGTTTCACCGCCAGGCTGGGGGCTGTCATGGCCAACAGATCCTGCGTCGGGTGACCGGCTGGCACCCGCAGGAAATGACCGGTTGGCCCAAGGGAATAGAGACAGTCATGGCTTCGATTGATCAGGATCGCAGCTGGTGCATACTCCTGCATCACCAGCTGTCGGCATAAATCCGCCAGCGCATTCTGCCGCGACAGGCCGGGGCCCGTACTGATACGAGGCAGAGCGCGGATACCGTCCCCTGCACTCATCAGGACGCTGAAATCGCCCGGTCGGCTGCGGCCGACATGGCGGAACAGTCGGGCGGGTTTCGACACGATCTCGAACCGATCGGACGCCGCCGGCACCACTGTTTCTGCTCCGCCCAGCAGCAGGAAACCACCATCACGCAGGGCGAAATGAAACAGGGCCAGCACCCGCGCCTGTGCTTCCGGCATCAGGTAGATGAGAAGATTACGGCAGGAGATGAAATCCAAACGTGAAAAGGGCGGGTCCGCCAGCACGTCTTGGACAGTGAAGATGATATGGCCACGCAGTTCCTGCGTCACCCTATATCCTGTGCCATCGGCGATGAAAAACTGAGCTAGCCGCTCGGCAGAAACATTCTCGGCAATATTCGCTGGATACCAGCCGTCGCGCGCGGTGGCGACGGCATCTGGATCGACGTCGGAGGCGAAAAGCTGCAGCTTCATCGCCAAACCGGCCAGGGCGATCTGTTCCAGAAACAGGATCGCCAGGGAATAGGTTTCCTGCCCGGTGCTGCATCCGGCAACCCATAGGCGCAGGTGATTGTCTGCCGACCTGCCCCGGATCAGGCCAGGAACGACGGTTGCAGCCAGGAGTTCGAACACTTTCGGGTCACGGAAAAACTCCGTGACATTAATCAACATGTCCTTGGCAAGGTTGTCGCGCTCCGTCGGATCGCTGCGCAGCAGATCCAAGTAATCCGGCAGACTATCGGTGGCGATGCCGGCCATGGACATGCGCCTATCAATACGCCGCCGCAGCGTCCCCGGCTTGTAGAGCGTGAAGTCGTAGGGTGTATGGGTGCGCAGCAGGTCGATGATGCTGGTCATCCCGTCCTGCCCCACGCCGGCGGGGGGCGGATTGTCCAGGCGGTGGCGGCCGCGGATGATGTCCGGCATCGCGGCGACTGGCAGCACATGATCCACCAGACCGGTGGCCATGGCGCTGCGGGGCATGCCGTCGTACCCGGCCTCCGCCGGTTCCTGCACGATCACCAGCCCGCCCGCCGCCTTCACGGCACGCAGCCCCTGGCTGCCATCCGTACCCGTACCCGACAGGACGACACAAACCACACGGTCACCAAAATCCCGGGCCAGTGAGGCCAACAGGAAGTCGAAGGGCAGGCGGGCGCCCTTGCCGCGCGGCGGGGACATCAAATGCAGGCGACCGGCGACGACTGACAGATAGGCGCCGGGCGGTATGACCATGACATGGCCCGGCAGTAATTCCATACCCTCGGTGATCTGCTGGACACGGAGAGCCGTATGGGCGGTCAGAAGATCGACCAGCAGGCTGTCATGATTGGGGGCCAGATGTTGGACCAGGATGAAACTAGCCCCGCCGCCATCGTCCAGTGCTTCCAAGAGCCGGATGGCGGCCTCCAAACCGCCTGCTGACGCGCCGATGGCAACAATATCCATGCCGTTTTCACGGCGTGGAGCGTCCTCAGGTCTCGGGATTCTGGGGTTCATGGTGAAGTCACCGATCATATATTTTCAGAAAACTTAATGAAGTGTAGCGTAATTTCATAATAAGTATACATAAAATATAACCTTTATATACCACTTTTGGATTTAGGTATTTTCCGAAACTTATACCTAACGGCTCAATAATTTATGATTTAATGCCAAAAAGGGAGATCGATGATGCAATACACTCACAACACCCTATCGGAAAACACACGCGGTCAGTCGGTTGAACTGCTGAACAGGCATTTGGCTGCGGCCGTTGATTTGCATGCCCAGGTCAAGCAGGCACACTGGAACGTTCGCGGCAGCAGTTTTTCAGCTGTACATGAAATGTTCGATAATGCCGCCATCGAAGTCGGCACTTATGCAGACCTGATGGCGGAACGAGCCGCCGCTCTGGGCGGCACGGCCTATGGCAGCGTTCATGTGGCGGCTGAACGATCATTCCTTGTACCCTATCCATTGGGGGTGGCCGAGGCCCGGCAGCACATCTTTGCGCTGTCGCAGGCGTTCAGCGCCTTTGGCCAGTCGGCCCGTGAAGCGATTGGCCTGTCCACTAGCCATGGAGATCCTGTCACTGCCGACTTGTTCACCCAGGTCACCCGTGGGATGGATCGGCAGCTCTGGCTGATCGAATCTCACGAGGCGAGATCATGAGCCCGGTTGTTCAACTCACGGCGCCCATGGCCGGGCGTGAGGCGCTTTCAAGATGGGTCAATGAGGGCGGAGCCTTGTCACAGCCCGGTACTGGCCGTAACCTCCTTTGACGGACAGGGAGCTATTGTCGGGATAGCGCCCGTTCATGGCGAGTTTTGTGGTCTTCTAAAACGGTGAAGACGGCAACTTGAAGCGGAGCCGCCAGGGTACGGACAGCAATATTCAAGCTGGTAAAGGCCGCCGCCGGGCGGAAAGCCAACCCATGGCCACGAACGCCAGAAACAGCGCCCCATGGGCAAGGGCGAAGGGAGGCTCGCTGCCACTTGGGGCAAGGTTGTTCAATGGCCCAACTTTCAGGAAAGCCTGCACCACCGCAACGAAGCAATTGAGGTAAAGCGCGATAGTTGCCGTCACGATGTAGGTCACGGGCCAACGGCGACAATGGGCGGCTACAGCCACGGCCAGTACCGCCAGCGACACGCCACCGATCCCCAGGGCCGGCGTGAAGGCCGTGATCGGGAACATGAAACCCGTTACGGTGGTGACGATCGTGGTGACAAGGAACACCGCGTTCATCCGGCTCAACCACCGGCCTCCAATGGTGGCCAGCAGCCAAGTGAGCCCCGTGGCGATCCCGATCAGAGAGATGATGACATGCAGAAGCGTGAAAGCCTCAATCGACAATCCAAGCAGCATTTTTCCCCTCCATGGATAAGCCCGTCGGTCAAAATCTCTGGCCGCCGGTAAAAGATGGCCGCCGGCGGCACTCAGGCCGACCGCGGATTGTTCTTCACGAAGCTGGCGATCAAGTCTGCGCTCAGTCCCGGATACTGGTGCTGCGGCCCGTGGCCGCTATCGGGCCAGGTGGCCACGAACAGGGTGGGCCAGAGGTCGTTCATGGCGTACCAGTTTTCCACCGGGAACATGATGTCATGGTCGCCCGACAAGGCCAGTACGGGAATGTCGGTGGAGCGGTAAAAGGCTTGATAGGCGCCATCGGGGTCGGGAAAGGGCGTGGTCGGGTCGGAACTTTCGATCACCGACTGGATCATCACAGCAGGCGGGGTGACGGCATCCACCACGATGGACCGCGACGCGATGCGCGCCACGGAGGCGTCGCCCGCCGCGCGGGATCGGGCGCTGTCCGGCTCAAAGAACAGGATATATTCCTCCGCCATACCATATTCCGGCTTGAAGGCCGTTTGCAGGAACACCGGTTCCTGCGCCTTGACCATCAGGCCGGGCGGCATGGTGCCGATAGCCAGCACATGGCTGACCTTGGTCGGATGAAGGGCCGCAAAGACCTGGGCCGCGAACCCACCCAGCGACCAGCCGGCGATGACCACGCGGCCAAGACCCAGTGCCGTAACCAGATCATCCACATCGCGGGCCATGTCCGTCTTGGCATAGCTGGCCTTGCCGGTGGACAGGCCCAGGCCGGAATAGTCGAAGACGGTGACAGTGAAATCGCGCGCCAGAAGGTCCAGGAACAGTGGGTCCCAGCTATCCATCGTGCCCCGGAACCGGACACAAAGGACAAGGTCGGGGCCGTGCCCGAAGCGGCGATAGGCCAGGCGGCGCCCGCCCACCTCCACAGTGCGGTTGGGCGCGGTCAGGGCGGTGTGGTCGAAGGACAATGCATCCATTTCCAGCTCTCCTCAAATGTTCGGAATGGTCAGGGTGGCCAGCAGTTCGGCGGCGGTCACGATGGCGTGGGCATAGGTGGGGCCGTTGATTTCGTGCGCCGCGCGCATGGCCTCGGGGCTGGCCGCGGCGGTGGCGTCACGGACTAGGGTGACGTGGTAGCCCAGCTCCACGGCATAGCGGCCCGTGCATTCGATGCAGGTATTGGCGATCAGCCCGATCAGGATGACGCGGCTGATACCCTTCTGTTTCAGCAGGAAATCCAGGTTGGTATTGGCGAAGCCGCTGGAACCCCAATGTTCGGTGGCGACCAGATCGCCCGGCTGGGGCGCGAATTCAGGAAACCATTCCCCGCCCCAACTCCCGGCTTCAAACACCCTGTGCTGATATCCCCCCAGCAGATAGGGGTTGGGATGGTCCCAGCCGTCAAGATCGCCGTCTTTCCAGCGGTGATGCGGGACGATAATGACGGGCAGGCCGGCGCCACGGGAGACGGCCACCACCTTGCGCAGATTGTTCAGCAGGCCCAGTTCCGTGGCCACGGACGCGACCATAGGCCAGAGCTTGCCTTCCGGCGCCAGAAAATCATTGTACGGATCAACGAACAGCAGCGCGGTGCGCGCCCTGTCGATTGGCTGGGTCGCCGACATCGGGATATCTCCGGTGATCGCTTACCCCCGCAGATCGGGGTGCCGTTACGATGCGCCGGATGATGCCGTTAACCAATTGTCCTTGGATGTAACCCGCTCATACCTGCGTATAGGGGGTACTGCCCGGGGGGCTGACTAGCTTCAGCGCTTCTGCCATACGGACCAGATCGGCAAGGGTTCGGGCGCCCATCTTGCGCATGGCGGCACCGCGATGGATCTTCACCGTGATTTCCGACAGACCCAGGTCGCCCGCGACCTGCTTGTTCAGGCGACCGGCGGTGACAAGGGCCATCACCTGACGTTCCCGCGGCGACAATATTTCATAAAGGGAACGCAGATGGTCGGCCGCATCCAGCAGGTCCTGGTCGCGACAGGGCTTTGGCAGGAAATCCACGGTACCCGCCTTCATGGCCCGCACGGACATGGGAGTATCGCCATGCACGGGCAGGCCAGATGCCCAACCCCTGAAGCTGCGCCTGAAACTCCAGACCGCCGATACCGGGCATGCGCACATCCAGCAAAAAACAGCCGGGTACGTCCGGTCGGGGCGTATCAAGGAAACACCGCACGCTTTCATGTGCCATCGCATCCAGCCCGACGGAGCGGAACAGGCTTTCGGCAAAGACGTGGCGGCTTTGCGGTGCAAAGCACCAGGCGACATGGCCGCCGACAACTCCTCACGCTGGGTGGCCCCGAACAGGGAGATGACCTTGTCATTGACGTCAACCACAAGAACGGCACGCATTGCCTCGACCACCCAGTCCGGGTTCTCCGCCATATATCGGGGCAGGTCCGTGACAGCCGACGCCATCAGGCTGCCGATCATTATGCGCACGCGGCTGAAATCCATTTCCCAGAACGCGGCCGCCATGGCTTGAAACAGATTTCGGTAGCGATGCGCCGCCAGCCGCGTTTCCTGTTCCAGGGTGTTCAGCGCCGAGATATCGCGCCCGGTTTCCACGATATCGACCGGTAGTCCACCGGCATCACGGCGCAGGGTCCAGCGCACCTCAATCGACAGTTCGCGCCCATCAGAGGCACGACGTCCGACCTCACCCTCCCAGATGCCGGCTGCCAGCAACCGTGCTTCGATATCGGCCATCGGGAACAGGTAGCGCGTCCCCAGCAGATCATGCAGCTTCTGCCCCAGGGCCGCGACCGCCAACAAGCCGTATAGCCGTTCGGACGCCCGGTTCCAGAGCGTGACGTGCCCCGGCATGTCGCGCACGATCAGGCTTTCGGAAATCAGATCCGCGATATCGTCCGTCATGGCCGATTCAGTCCCGGCATAGCCGTATCCACGGTCCCCATGGCGACCGTCAGGCATTCCGCAAGGTCCTGCGCATCGAACGGCTTCTGAAGAATGCGCGACGGGTTGGTGGCAGCGGCCCGGTCCAGCAGGAAGCGTTCTGTGTGCGCCGTCATCAGGATGACGGGCAAATCCGGCCGTAAACCAGCCAGCGACAGCCGCAAGTCGATACCGGACATTCCGGGCATCTGGATGTCGCTGATAACGCAATCAGCCCTGATCACATCCGCGCCGGCGAGGAATTCTTCAGCAGAACCATAGGCCATGGCGCGATAGCCGTATGAACGCAGGAGATTTTCCAGGGCGGCGCAAAGCGATGGATCATCATCGATGACACAGACGAGCAAGTGGCTGGACACTGGACGTCTTTCTATGAACTGAGACGTACATGATGCTGGCTCGGGTCAGGTGTCAGCGGAATCATATTTAGGTGTTAGCGAATGGTGTAAGCGGCCGCCCGATCTGCCCTCGTCGAAGTGCCGTAAAGTGTCTGCCGGCGACCGGTTTGGGGGACGCGTCGGGAAGCGACCGTTCCTGTTCAGGCCAGCGCCACATGGCGATAGGCGCTGCCGTGCCGTTCGGCGATGGCGAAGCCGGGCGCAGTCCAGTGATAGCCAAGCATGCGCAGCTTCTCCGTTGCTGCCCGGTCGATCAGACGACGGCGGGTGGCCACCCCCTGGTCCTGGTCGGTGTCGAAGCCGAAGCGCCAGCCAGGATGTTCGAATGACGCGACGACATTGGTGATGGCGTCGCCCGTAATCAGCAAGCCGTCATCCCCCGCCAGTTCCAGGGAGATATGGCCCGGCGTGTGGCCCGGCGTGGCCAGGACACGCAGGCCCATCACCACCTCGTCCCCATCTTTCAGCCTGACCAGACGGTCGGCAACAGCACCCAGGTCGCGCTTGGCGCCGGGCACGAAGTCGCGCAAGCCCGGATAGCGCGCATCCGGGTCCGGCCCCATCCAGAAATCCCATTCCGCCGCCGATACGTGATAACTGGCGTTGGGAAAACACAGCCCCCCACCCGGCAGCACCACGCCGCCCGAGTGGTCCGGATGGGCATGGGTCAGCACAACATGGGTGATGGCGGCCGGATCGACCCCGGCGGCCCGCAGATTGTCGCGCAGCCGCCCGGCCGACGGCTGGAACTTGTCCCCCGACCCGGTATCGACCAGGATCAGCGCCTGACCGGCCCGGATCAGGGGGATGTTGACGGGGATGTCAGCCATGCCCGCCCGTCCGCCCAGGCGCCGGATGATATCGGCCCGTTCGGAGGGGCCCGCATCCGGCGTGATGATGGCGTCCGACAGGGTGATGAAACCGTCGCTGAACACATCGATCTGAAAATCACCATGCCCGAAGCGCCGCGGTGGGGCCGCCACGCTGAGCCCGATATCCAGGGCACCGGCGGCCACCGTCAGCGCGGCGGTGCCGGCCAGGAAGGCGCGCCGTGCGATGGGTGAGGGTTCGCGATGATAGGCCGGATGCAGCATGAAAACCTCCACCGTGACAGGTTCGGACGGGCAGGCCGGCGATTGCCGGCCCGCGTCCTCATGGGTGCGTGAGCCGTGCCACCAGATGGCGGCGCCCGACGCCAGAAGGAGCGCCTAACGATCAGGCCTTGAAATAGGCCAGCAGGTCGGCATTGATCGTATCCGCCTGGGTGGTGGCCATGCCGTGATCAAAGCCCTCGTAGACCTTCAGCGTGCCCTTCTTCAGCAGTTTTATGCCCAGCAGCGCGCTGTCGGCGATGGGAACGATCTGGTCATCGTCGCCATGCATCACCAGCACCGGCACGTCGATCTTCTTCATATCCTCGGTGAAGTCGGTCTCCGAGAAGGCCTTGATGCAGTCATACTGGGCCTTGATGCCGCCCATCATGCCCTGGCGCCACCAATTGTCGATGACGCCCTGGGAAACCTTGGCGCCGGGCCGGTTGTAGCCGTAGAAGGGGCCAGCCGGCACATCCTTGTAGAACTGCGCCCGGTTGGCTGCCACGGCGGCGCGGAAACTGTCGAATACCTCTAGCGGCAAGCCGCCGGGATTCTTGTCCGACTTCACCATGATTGGCGGGACGGCACCGATCAGGACGGCCTTCTTCACCCGGCCCGGTTCGGCACGGGCGACATAGCGCGCCACCTCGCCGCCGCCGGTGGAATGGCCGACATGGATGGCGCCCTTCAGGTCCAATGCCGTGGCAAGCGCCTTCACATCCTCGGCATAGGTGTCCATCTCGTTGCCTGCGTCAGTCTGGCTTGACCGGCCATGGCCGCGACGATCATGGGCGATGACGCGGAAGCCCTGGCCAAGGAAGAACAGCATCTGCGCGTCCCAGTCATCGGCTGACAGCGGCCAGCCATGGTGGAAGACGATAGCCTGCGCATCGCGCGGCCCCCAATCCTTGTAGAAAATTTCCGTGCCGTCCTCGGTCTTGACCGTGCTCATGATCCGGGTTCCTTCAGGGGGCGTGCCGGCCTCTGCCGACGCCAGGGGGAAGAGGGTGGTGGAAAGCAGGCCGGCGGCGTACAGGCCTATGCCGCCGGCCAGGACGTCACGGCGGGTGGCGCCGGTGACGGCGCGGGTCACCATGCTTTTCATGATGGGCTCCGATTGTCCGATAGGGCCGGCGGTGCCGCCGGTGGCCGAGTTGCTCGACCGGAAAGCCAGCACAGAATGGACCCAAGCCGGGCATTGGACAATTATCCGCGTATTTCAGGCCTCTAACACGTTGGTATAGGTTTATTAACCATGATGCCGGTGACAACGACACGGGTGCGACGGGCCGCACCTAGCGCTATGACACCCGCTCTATGCAGGTGGGGCCCAACGCGCCCGGCTTGGCGACGAGCTCTGGCCAATAGGGCGGGCCTGGAACAGTTGAACAGCATCACGACGCTGTATCAGGAGTTGGACGGGATCGAGTGGGGCAGTTACGACCCTGCCGGCACCCTAAAGCAACGCACCATCCGCGCCCCTGTCGCTGGCGATGTTGTGGTGGCCATCGACAGCAAGCTACGTGGTTGTGACCTTGTCCGGATGAAGATCAGCGACATTGTTCGTGGTGGAGAAATCCGGTCCCGTTCCTCTGGTTGTTAAAAAGAAAACGGGACGGCCAGTTCAGTTCGAGTTGCTGGAGACGGCCCGCAAAAGCCTGAAGGCTTGGCTGGAACGGCGGGGCGGGTCGTTGACTGATTATGTTTTTCCCAGCCGAGACGATCATGCAAAACCCACCAGCACCCGCCAGTATGCGCGCCTTGTTGAGGAATGGGTGATTGGGACCGGCCTGCGCCGCGAGGATTATGGAACCCATTCCCTGCGGAGGGCCAAGGCTGCCCTCATTTAAAAGCAGACCGGCAACCTGCGCGCCGTGCAAATCCTGCTGGGCCAGACCAAGATCGAGACGACGGACATATAGCCGGTGTATCCGCTGGTAACCACCGGGGCGGGCGGGAATGGCCGGAATCCCAGATTTGTCGCCATAAACCCGCCCGTCCGCTTCCGGCCCGATTTGGCCGCTTCGCACCCCGTTTCGGTCATTCTCACACTGGTGCGCGCCCACCATAAGCGGACTGTCAGCTCGCATGACTATTTGACGCGGCTGGACGCCTTGAAATGGTGGTAAGCGGACACTCATTGGGCGATGCAGTAGATCAACCAGAGGGAGCAGTACGCGATGTTTGCGGGCGTGATGTCGGTCGGGCGCAAAGGCTGGCCCATGCCCCGGCCGACTGCCGCCAGCATGGCGATTCCCTTCGCGGTGTTCGGACAGGCTGACGCTGAAGGCATGGCAGTATCGGAAACAGCGGTCCTGCTCGAGCGCAGGCGCTTCGTCAGCGCACAGAACCGCGACTTGGAACTGCCGCGTTGCTGCCCTAAGTCAGGAGCCTGGATCAGCTTTTGGGGGCGGATCGACAACCGCGCCGATTTGGCCCGAGCACTTGGCCTCGTCGGCGTTGGTGACGAAACGACCGATGCTGCCTTGGTCGTAGCGGCTTGGGCACGGTTCGGTCGTGATCTGCCTGCGCAGTTGATTGGTGATTTCACGCTCGCTGTGATCGACGATGCGCGCCGCCAAGTCTTTCTCGCCCGCGATCCCATGGGGTCTAGGCCGCTCTATTATCGATACGACAATGGCGTCTTTGCCTTCGCGTCCACGGCCGCGGCGCTGAAGTTTCCAGGCTTGCCGCTCACGCCTGACCGTGACTGGATCGCGCGGTCTCTATGGGGAGGGCTGTCCAAGCATATCGAACGGACTGCTTATGTCGAGTTCCAAAAATTGCCCGGCGGACACACACTGTTCCTGGAGGCTGATGGTACACCACAGGTCGAGCGCTGGCACCATTGGCGCGATGATGCTCCCTTCGCCACACGGCGCGATTCTGCGCATGTCGACGCCTATCGCGCCATGCTCGAAGAGAGCGTGAATTGCCGTCTGACGAGCGATTATCCCGTGGGCGTCGAGACATCAGGTGGCATCGATTCATCAATCGCAGTGGCGCTTGCTGCGCGGACCCTTGGCTCGGGCGACCGGCTGCGGACGTTTGGATTTGCTAATTTTGAGGATGAACCTGAATTGATCCTGGCGACCAGCCAAGCGTACCGGATCGAGCATAACTATCTGGCCACTGGATATGCGGTATGCGAGGCGGAATCCGCCCGCGTACTCGCTGCGATCGGCTATCCTGCCGAACATGGAAATGCCGATTTTCATGTGCCCTTTTATCGCGAGGCCACACTGCATGGCGTGCGCACGTTGATTTCAGGATTCGGAGGCGACGAGGTTGTCTCCAATCAAGGCCAACACGCACTGATTGAAATGCAGCGGGCGGGAGCCTATCGTCAGCTTCTGGAAATGCTAAAGGGCAATGCACTGATGCGGACCGCACGGCTGGCCAAGCGCATTCTGATGCCTCCCCGTGCGCAGACACACAATTCGGCATACCTTGCTGACTGGCGTCAGCGTTGGCCTCACTGCCCGCTGACCAATTCGGTAATCGACGAACATCAAGTTGAGCGCGATTATTTCAACTCAGCAAGGTTCGATGGCCCTTATGAGCGCGTCAATGACTTCATTCTCGGTCACCACCTAGGCCCGATGGATTCGACCACCCGGCTGGAAAATTGCACCCTCGCCGCTGCTGCCTGGGGAATCGAATATCGTTGGCCGTTGTGGGACGCGCGTTTGGTGCAGCTGTATCTTTCAACGCCCACGATCGAGAAATTTGGCCCAAGGGGCATCGGCCGCTACCTTCATCGCCGCGCGATTGATGGGATCGTGCCATCCAAAGTCGCGTGGCGGATGACCAAATGGATGGGATCACCCGTTGGCAGGCACCTTGATCCGCGCGATCTGGCCGATTGGGGGCGTGTTCTAAGAGACAAAATGCCCTCCGACGTTGCTGCGGTCATCGATCCAGAGAAGCTGGATCGCCTGATTGGCGGGCTGGAAGGCACTCCAGACTATGAATACAGAGCACTTTGCAGAAGGACGTTCACCTCGCTGTCTTCGGTCAGTCGGTGGTTGGAGTAGCAATGTGATGTCGCCTGCCGCGTGCGACGACGTGCGACTGCGGGAGGGCCACGGAGCGAGGAGTGAAATGCCGATCAGGACCCTGAGTGATCTCGTCACTACTGCGAACATGGCTGCCTTTTCCGTCGCCTTTGCCACCAAGGCCCGCTGGCATGCGGAAATGCCGATGCGTACGGATATATCAGAACTGTGTCCTTGGCCGACGTTCGACGCATTGATCGCAACAGGCGCAATTCCAGCCGATAAGTTCGCTGTACTCCTCAACGCAAAATCGATGCTGAAGTCGTTTTATGTTGACGAACGAGGCCAACTCCGGCCGGGCGCGATCCAGGCATTCGCAGCCCAGGGTGCGACGCTGACTGTCAACAATATCGACCGCTTCGTGCCCGCGATCGGCGAGTTGGCAACGGCGATCGAGCGTGAGCTGTGCTGCAAAACCGGGGTCAACGCGTATATCAGCTTTGGCACGAAGTCCGCATTTCTGGCGCACTCCGACGACCATGATGTGCTGATCGTTCAGCTTCAGGGCGTCAAGCATTGGCGCACGTACGGAGTGCCGGAACCGTTTCCAACAAGAAGCGTGCATATGGGAAGCCCCCCCCCCCTTGTGAATGGGAAGGGCGAATGACGCCGGGTGACCTACTCTATCTTCCGCGCGGGGAGGTCCACGCCGCGGTTCCCGAAGAACAGCCGTCGATGCACCTTACGATCGGAATCGCCGAGCAGACGGGGGTGGATTTCATCGCGTGGCTGGCAACGAAAGCGAAAGAGGTTGTCGCATTACGTCGTGACCTGGGCGCCACGCTGCCCCGAGAAGCGCGCGTTGCCCGTGACCGCGAACTTATTCAGTCAATCCTTGACCTGCTGGAAACCGCAACGGTTGACGAATTCGAGGCTCTCCAGGCCACTCAACGTTCGCTCCGACCACTTGCCAGTTTCGGAATTGCCGGCAGGCTGACGCCCACGAGCCGCCTGGTCAGTGCTTTGCGGCGAGAGGTCGATCTGATGGTCGAGCGAGAGGGGGCTGCCCAATTAGTAATCGGAGAACAACGTTTTAGGTTATCTCTGAATGAACGTCTTGCACTTGCTAATATCAACCATCTTGGTACCGTGTCCTTCGGTGCGCTTACAGAAGAATTGGCAGGCAAAATGTCGGTTAACGATTTGGCCAAGGCCATTCAGGAGTTGGCAGAAAAATCCTTGGTCGCTATCGCGGAGGATTAACGCTTGCGCTTCATCCCTATCTTTGCGTAGTTTTCTCCCCAAGTATCACATGAAGGGCCAGAATATGACCAGCCAAGTCGAGACCAATGAAGGCGTTGTGGCTCCGCTGACCACCAAGGAAGCATGGGAAACGCCGCGGGTCACGTCTGCTGCGGTCTCTGAGATCACCAAGGGTGGCCCTACCCGTGGCACTGAAACCGGCGGCGACATTGGCCCTACTAGCTGATGGCTTCAGCCTAGCTGGGCCTCAATATGGGGGGTGGATTGGATCCTTCCCTCTCAATCGGCGCGGGGGAACATTTGCCTGTGGTGCGTTATGTCACACGCAAGGAGGGAAGCGTCCAACGTTGAAATTGCTGAGGTTTGGACTGAATGTTGTCCCTAGAGAGGCGACTTCGAGGTTGGACGCCCATCGCCTTTCATGGCGGTCACGAAGCTGTCATTGAATGGGCTGATTTGCGCGATCAGTCGTTCGACAGACCTTTCTTTTCTCAAACCCTGAAGGCACGGAGCGCAGCGTCGAACGACGCCATCGTGCAGTCCGGCCTGTCAACACTTTCATCACTCGATTCCGAGCCGTCACTCGATCCCGATGTGATCATCGCTCACCCGTCGCGGTCCGGATCGACGTTGCTTTCGCTGCTGACAGCCGCAATGCACGAACAATCGGTTCTTGTTGGTGAGCCCGAGATCGTTTTTCAGCTTCTTCAGGCCAATTTGCAACGCCCGCTCGAGGCGCCGGATAAAACCCTACGGCAATTGATCCGGGCGCTCGGTCGCAGACGCTTTGGTACAGAGCAGCGCTTTGTCGTCAAACTTTCCAGCCGGACCAGCCATTTCCTTGCGCTGTTCCGTCGGGCCTTTCCCAAGACCCCGATCGTCTGGGTGCAGCGGGAGCCGACAGAGATCGTCGAGTCAAACCTCAGGAGACCGCGCCGGGCGCTTGCAGGATTGGATCCGGAATCGGTCGCTCGACTGGCACTGCGCGATGTGTCCTGGGCGTTTCTGGCGGCGACTGGCTTCGAAGATGCCAATTTTCACGTTGTCGACTATCGCAACTTGCCCTGTGCAGCGTGGACCCGTGTAGCGCCGCTTATGCAGGTGCAGATCGGAGAGGATTGCTTGTTGCGGATGCACAATGTGAGTCGCACTCATTCGCATAGCGGCGAACCCTACTTGTGGCGTACGCCAAGCCCGTTGCCTAAGAATGTGCAAGATATTGTTAGCAATACGCTCGACCCACTCTATGAGGCACTTGCAAGGCGGGCGCAGCTTTGACCCTGCATTTTTATCGCATCTGCGGCTTGGTTGTCGCGTCCGAAATAGAACTGGCTGGTTCATTACCGCTCAAGGCATCGAACCAGAGCCACGACGTGGTCATGCGTTTGGGCGGGGTTCCTCAAACCTTATTGAACGCTACGACATCCAGGCCAGGGTGGGACGCTCATGGAGACCAATTCCTACTCCGCGCGCCGGGCACCGGGCGATTTCTGATCAAGCGCGGCCAGGAGGTTGTGTTCGAACTCGAGCCGGGCGTTCCTGCACAAGCCTGTGCGGCCTATCTGCAAGGCACAGTTATGGGCGCTTTGCTTCACCAGCGCGGCGGCATTGTTCTCCATTCGAGCGGCATCGAAGCCGACGGTGGGGCAATTCTATTTGCGGGCGCATCGGGAGAAGGCAAGTCGACTCTGGTAGCGGCGCTTTCGACCCGGGGCTATCCCGTGATTTGCGACGACGTGAGCCATGTTTCGTTTAATCAGGAAGGTCGTCCGCTGGTTAGCTCAGATGCACGGAGAATAAAGCTCACCGATGAATCCATACATGCCACAGGATTGGAGATGGGACGTCGCGAAGCTGTGCTGGCCAATACTGAAAAGACCTATGTGAAGCCAGCAAAGCATTGGACGGGTTCCGATCTACCACTGAGGGCGATTTATCTACTGCAATCGGCGGCGATCAACGATGCGGTCGTAGCGCGCCTTCCGTCTGCCATGGCGCTCAACGAATTACGGGGAAATGCACATCGCCCAAACATCGTGCTTCACACTGGGCAGCTCCCCCGCTATTTTCAGGCCTCAGCAAAAATTTTGGAGCATGCGCCAGTCTACGTTATTAAACGTGGGCGCTACCTGTCGAAACTCGCGTCAACCATGGATATTCTGGAAGCGCACTGGCGAGCGTGTGCCTGGACTGCACTCAAGAGGAACTAACGGCATGATAATTGCGCACAACGGCGAGTGGCTAAGCGCTATGATCGGCGCAGAATGTGCGCTGATGTGCATCGACAACGGCAACTACATCGTGGTCTCGCGAGTAGGCGCTCGAATTTGGGAATTGATTGCGGAACCTCAAGATCTATCGGATATTTGCGCTCAGCTCTGCAAAGAGTTCGATGTTGCAGAGGATACCTGCCGGAATGAAGTCGAATCATTTGTCATGACACTTCGAGAGGAAGGTGCCGTAACGTGTTCGGTGCCAGATGCGTGACTCTCTCGGCGCACTATGCTGTCAGGGCAAAATTGTCGCTCTTCAGTCCATCACGCCCAACGCGTGGCGTAGCGTCGCGGAGTAGCGACCTCGCCAGAGGCATATGTTAGGCGGCGACGTGGCGCT
Organism: Niveispirillum sp.; assembly: GCF_052437035.1. NCBI lineage: Bacteria > Pseudomonadati > Pseudomonadota > Alphaproteobacteria > Rhodospirillales > Azospirillaceae > Niveispirillum > Niveispirillum sp. Next base: position 542,401 of record NZ_JBQVOH010000003.1, on the reverse strand, counting down.
TGGATATTCCGATGATGTCGGTGCCGCGTTCGAAACGCCGTTACGATCGCCACTTCATCATCTGTAGGAAGCGCTGGATGATGCGGCGCTGGATCGTCACCCAAACGTACTTGTTGAGCGGCGAAAACTTCGCTACTGGCTGTAGTGGTCCGCATTGGATGCGGGACGGTGCCATCAAGGCCGGGAACGTTCGTCCGGAGCGCAAATGTGACTGACGACATTTTCTCCCGCTACCCGAGCGTCCGAGGAAATTCGCGCTCCATGGCGATGCTGAGCGCGGTGCTGCATGAGAAGGGGCTTGTGGACGACGCCGTGGCAATGGCGACCGCCGCGATCGAAGCAGCGCCGGAGAGCATGGCGGTACGGGATATCATCGGCTATGCCCTCTCAAACGGTGTGCAGTCCTTTCATGTCCCCATGCTGCTCGACCATGCCCGCAACGCTGCCTATGCTCGCGCAATACGCCGGATGGTACATCCGGGCATGCGCGTGCTCGAGATTGGAACCGGGGGCGGTTTGTTGGCGATGCTGTGCGCGGAGGCCGGCGCTATCGTCACGACATGCGAAGCCCAGCCGACAATCGCCGCGACAGCACGCGCGATCGTCGATCGCAATGGCTTCTCGGATCGCGTGCGGGTGATTTCGAAGCGTTCCGATCTGTTGAGTATCCCTGAAGATATGGATGCGCCCGCCGAACTGGTGGTCCATGAGATTTTCGGTAGGCGTCTTTTCGACGAGGGCGTCACCGCTGCCCTACGTGATGCGCGCGCGCGGCTACTCGTAGCGGGTGCGCCGGCGCTGCCCCCGCGCGCAGAAATCCGTTGCGCCCTCGCCCGATCGGTGGATGCGCGCCGGCGGGTTGTGACGATCGAGGGTTTCGACATGTCCCTGTTCAATCTGCTTACCGTGCCGGGGCGGCAGTTGAGACTGAAGAAGAGGGAGCATGTCGATTACTGTTCGGAAACCGCTTCCGTGCTGCGCATGAATTATGACGCCCCCTCGCCCTTCGGCCCTCAGACCGAGACGGTTTCCCTAGTCTCAACGGGGGGGCGGATAGACGGAGTAATGCAATGGATCCGTCTCGATTTCGGCGCAGGTGAGACATTGGAAAGCGATCCGTTCAGTGAGGACGGTGCGACCTCGTGGGGAGCGACGTTGTTCGATTTCGCTGCGCCACTCGAAACGGCGCCGGGAGATATCGTCGAAGTCACCCTCTCTCACAAGGATATGCGGTTGCTGGTCGATGCCGTGGTCCGGCCTCGCAGCACCGTGTGAAGAAGTCATGATGTGTTATCCGGCGTGGAAAAGTGGCTCTGACTCAATTTTGATGAAATTCGGGATTCCTCTGGAGTGGATTTTCCATAGGGATCAGCATGATGGGATTGGGCTTTCCACACTCGATGTTCGATGTTGCCGTCATGGCCATCAAGGACATCACCGATGATGATGGGATGGTGCGCCTCACCATCAGCCCGGTCACGGCGATGAGCGCCTGTCCCGGATGCGGGACGCGGTCAGGTCGGATCCATAGCCGATATCATCGGCGGCTGGCGGACCTGCCGACCAGCGGTCGTCTGGTTGAGCTTGTGCTGCTTGCCCGCCGGTTTTTCTGCTATGCTGTGCTGTGCAGGCGCCGCGTATTCACGGAGCGCTTTGATCCGAATGTTCTCGCACCTTGGGCTCGCCGGACGGCCCGGCTGGATCAGGTTGTCCACCATCTGGGTCTGGCGCTGGGAGGTCGTCCGGCTGCTGCCCTGGCCCGTCGCTTGATGCTACCGGTGAGCAACGACACCTTGTTGCGGGTAGTTCGCCGTCGAGGCAGCCCGCGCATCGTGCCGCCTACGGTGATCGGCGTGGATGATTGGGCGTGGCGACGCAATCACCGCTATGGAACCCTGATCTGCGACCTGGAGCGGAGGCGCACCATCGCCCTGCTGCCTGATCGTGAGCCGGCGACGACGCAAGCCTGGCTGGAACAGCAGCCGCAGGTCAGCATCGTGGCCCGCGACCGCGCAAGTGGCTACGCCCTGGCTGTCTCCAAGGCGTTGCCGACTGCCACGCAGGTGGCCGACCGCTGGCACCTGATGGAGAACGCAAGTCGAGCCTTTCTCGACGCAGTCCGGAAATCCATGCGGCAGATACGCACCGCGGTCGGCGCCACCAGCATCGATCCGGCCCTTCTCACGGCGGCAGAGCGCTTGCAGTACGAAGGATATCTGCGGCGTGAGGATACCAACAATGCGGTCCAACGCCTGGCCAAGGAGGGCATCCCCATCAAGGAGATCGTTCGCCGGACCGGCCACAGCCGAGGGCTGGTGCGCAAAATCCTCCGGGGTCAGGGGACGGACATCTTCCGGACAAGGGAAAGTTCCCTGGAACTGCATCTTCTCTGGCTCGACCAGCAATGGCAGGCGGGGCATCGCAACGGTACTGAACTTTGGCGGCGGCTCAGTAAGGAGGGTTTCCAAGGCTCGCTGCGCGTCGTCACGGAATGGGCGACCCGCCGGCGCCGGGCCGACCAGATGGGAGTAGAGGCTCTCAAACGGACACCATCCGCCCGGATCATCGCCCGGCTCATGACCTTGGGACGCGATGCGCTGACAAAGGCTGAGACTGTCCTGGTTGCCGCCATTGAAAAGGGGGTCCCGACCATTGTCGAAGCCAGGACCATCATCGCCGATTTCCAGGGCATGATCCGGCGCCGGTCGTTGGCTGACCTGGCCCCCTGGCTGGAACGGGCAAGCCCATCCATGGTGGCGTCTTTCGTCAATGGCATCGTCAGGGATCGGGCCGCTGTGGAGGAGGCTATCACTTCCCCATGGTCCAACGGCCAAACCGAAGGCCAGATAACCAAGCTCAAACTCGTCAAGCGCCAGATGTATGGCCGCGGAAAACTCGACCTGCTCCAGGCCCGCGTCATCGGTGCAGGGTAGAAAGGCACTTCACCAAAACTGCGTCAGAGCCAAACTTCAATGCCGATTGACATGCAGGGCCAGCGCAAGACCGTTCTGGGGGGATCGAAGCCCACGTGGCACAGCATTAGAGACGCCGGCACCGTGCATATCCGCACCGATGTCCCCAGCCGGAGCAGATCATCTAAGACTACTGCCTATCGAAAACATCTCTAGACATTGGTCACTGATCGCAGCTCCCGCAGCGACGGCACGAAGAAATCAGGTGTCAGATCGATATCCGCGACACCAGGCGGGCCATAGTCGGATAGGTCGGTGACGCCATTTGCCGCCAGCAGTTCGTCGTCGATGTAGAAGTTGCCGGTATTGATCCGGGCGTCGGAGGTCATGATCAGATAGGCAGCATCCGCCACAATTTCCGGGCGACGCAGTGCGCCCAGGCCGACATGGGGGCCGAACTCCGTCATTGCGGCGGTGTCGATGGCCGTGCGCGGCCAGAGGCAGTTGATCCCGACCCTGCCACGATATTCACCGGCAACACCCAGGGCGATGATGCTCATGCCGTATTTTGCCAAGCTGTAGGCGACATGGGGAGCAAACCATCGCTCCTCCATGTGCAATGGCGGGGATATGGAGAGAATGTGCGGATTGTTCGATGCCAGCAGGTGCGGGAGGGCCGCTTGCGTCACCACAAAGGATCCACGCGCATTCACCCCATGCATCAGATCGAAACGCTGAACCGGCGTTTCCAGGATCGGCGTCATACGGATGGCGCTGGCATTGTTGATGCAGATGTCGATGCCGCCAAACGTGTCCACGGTGCGGGCGACCGCAGCGGCAACCTGATGTTCATCGCGGATGTCGCACAGGATAGGCAAGGCGTTCCCGCCAGCGGCCTCAATCGCGTCCGCAGCGGTATGGATGGTACCCGGCAACTTGGGGTGAGGCTGGTCTGTCTTTGCGGCAATCGCAATATTGGCACCGTCCTTGGCCGCCCGCAGCGCAATTGCCAGCCCGATACCGCGCGATCCGCCGCTGATGAACAAGGTCTTGCCTTTGAGGGGACGGGTCATTGGTCGTTCCTTTTTATATTACAATGTAAACTTTATGAGCGCCACATGGGTATGGACGCAGCGCAGGCGGTATCAGGCCAGTGCCGTCAGACCGGCCATGATCGACCGAATGGCCGGTCTGGCCAGATGCTTGAGATTGCGCCCGAAAACCAGCTTGCGGGCCAGATGCAGCGATGCCAGGCCGTGCAGCCCGCTCCACACGATGTCGGTTGCCTGGCCCAGATCCGCGCGTTCAGCGCGGGGCCCCAGGAACTGGGACACTGAGGCCTGTATCTCAAGCCAGGACGCAGACTGCCGCCGTACCTTCTCGCCGAATTCCTTCTTCATAGCTTCCGGGTTTTCAAAGGCCCACATGTCAAACATCAACCGGTAGTCATGGGGGTTGGCATAGGCAAAAACCAGATAGGCACCACAGACCAGGGGCAGCGCGTCGGCATCCCGTCGCGCCCGCCGCCGCCAGCGAGCCAAGGCCTGGGTGAAGCGCGCAAACGCCCGGATGCGCAGTTCCATCAGCAGGTGGTCTTTGCTGGGGAAGTAGCGGTAGGCCATCATCTGCGAGGTGCCCAACAGACGCCCCACATCCCGCATATTGATCGCGTCAACGCCGCCTTGCTGAAACAGGGTTAGGGCAGCGGCACAGATGCTGTCGCGCGCTTCCTGTACAGACGCGGCCAGAATCTTTGGATCAGCCGGCGGGCGGCCCCGGCGACGGGGAAGGGGAGCCTCTGTTGTCATGTCGTCTTCAACCGCTCAACGAGACGCGCCGGAGAATAGCGGTGTCCAGGGCGCGTTTCATGATCTTGCCTGTCGTGTTGGTGGGCAGCACCGGCAGAATAGCGATCAGCCGGGGGTATTTGTACAGCGCAATGCGGGCGCGGCACCAGGCTGCGAGTTCGTCAGCCGACAGCATATGTCCTTCGCGCGGGGAAACATAGGCCGCCACCTCCTGCCCGACCTGTTCATCCGCCACGCCGATCACCGCCACATGCAGCACACCCGGATGGCTGGCAAGCGCCGCCTCCACCTCCGACGGATAGACATTGTAGCCGTTGCGGATGATCATTTCTTTCTTCCGGTCACAGAGAAACAGCGTGCCCTCTGCATCGCGGCGGACAATGTCGCCGGTGGCGAACCATTCATCGTCGCCGCGTGGCTGGAACGTCCCGTCGATGTAATAGCCGCGCAGCAGATTGGGTCCGGCCAGCTGCAATTCACCTTGATCGGGGTCCGCCGGGTCCAACGGCACGATACGGTGGGACAGGGGCGTGCAGAGGGCCCCGACACCACCCGTCGGCATCGTTCCGGGCCGTTCCAGCGCGATGCAGCAGGCCACCTCCGTCATGCCATAGCCCTGATGGACAGGTACACCGAACCTATTCTGAAACACGGTGCCAGTGGCCGCCGGCAGGGGCGCGCCACCGGCCAGCACGAAGCGCAAACGGCCCGGTTCCGGGTGGTGTCCCGTCTGGCGCGCCTGTTCCGCCACGGCGGCCAGACTGGCGGGCACGGCGGCGATGATGCTGGGCCGGCGCTGAACCATCGCGTCAAACAGCGCGGCGGGACCGGGGCGGGGGACGAGCGACAGTTCCGCCCCCGCCGACAATCCGCCCAGCATCATCACCATCTGTCCGAAAACATGGCTCAACGGCAAAGGGCATAACAGGACGTCGTCGCGGGTGATCGAGAATACCGCGTTGGCGTGACGGGCGTTGGTGATCAACGCTGCCTCGCGGTGTGATGCGCCCTTTGGCCGGCCCGACGTGCCGGAAGTGAACAGGATCAATGCTTCGTCCCTGCCATCCCGGCGCACGGGTGGCAGATCGGTACGGGCACGGGCCATGGCGCGGTCGAACGGTTGATCCGGGCCGCTGCGCAGGACCAGACAGCTCAACCGCAGGTCAGCCACCAGACCGTCCAGCGCTGACAGTACCGGATACGGCCCGTCTGCCGGTGCGGCGATGATGGCCGCCGGCCGCATGCTGTCCAGAATGTGGCGGACCTCATCAGGACCCAGCAGCGGGTTCAGAGGCATGACCACCAGACCCGCCCGATGAGCCGCGAAATAGGCGGTGACGAACTCCACTGATGTCGGCAGCAACAGCAGCACCCGTTCACCCGGACGCAGCCCAAGAGCGGCCAGGGCGCCCAACGCCGCCTGGATACGCGCGTCAAGCTGGGCATAGGTGACGCTGGCGCCGATCCCGGACAGGGCAATGCCGTCGCCCGGCACGGCATGTGCCGCCACCACATCACAAAGGCCGGTGATATCTGCATGCATGGTCACGTTCCTTCCGGAGGTGGTGTGGAGGCCAGGAGATGGTGGACGGCGGCGCGCCATCCGGTCAGACGCCGTTGACGGAGAGCATCATCAATGGATGGCGTGAACCGATCCAGCCCGGACAGAACAGGCACGCGTCGCGGGTCGGGCCAGATGCCAGCCGCGAACCCGGCCAGCCGTGCGGCCCCCCAGGCCGTGGCCTCATGATTGCGTGACCGGTCCACGCACAGGCCCGTCATATCCGCCAGATATCCCGCGAACCAGTCGTTCGACGCCATGCCGCCATCGATGCGCACATCCTGTGGCACCAGCCCGTCGGCCTGCATGGCCTGGATCAGATCGCAGGTCTGGAAGGCCGCAGCCTCCAATGCTGCGCGCACGATGGTGGCCGGACCGGTATCCAGCGTCAGGCCGGTCAGGCTGGCCCGCAGGTCGCTGCGCCAATAAGGGGCGCCCAGCCCCACAAAGGCCGGAACCAGATGCACGCCATGGTCATCGGGCACACTGGCGGCCAATGAAGCGATCCCATCATAACCGTGGACGATGCCCAGCCCATCGCGCAGCCAGTTCAATGCCGCCCCTGCCACGAAGATCGACCCTTCCACGGCATAGGCGGCCTCGCCATCAACCAGACAGGCCAAGGTCGTCAGCAGCCGGTGACGTGACAGCAGCGGCTTGTCACCGGTATGGGCCAGCAGAAAACAGCCAGTGCCATAGGTCGCCTTCATGCGCCCCGGCAGAACGGACCCCAACCCGATCATGGCCGCCTGCTGATCGCCGGCCATGGCCGTGATGGGAACCGGCCGCCCCGTCACCCGGATATCGGTCTGCCCGAAATCATGACAGTTGCCGGCCACGGTGGGCAGGATACAGGCCGGTATATCAAACAGCGTCAGCAGGTCCGTATCCCAACATCGTCGATGGATATCAAACAGGGAGGTACGGCTGGCGTTGGTGGCATCGGTCAGATGGGACCGGCCCCCCGTTAACCGCCAGAGCAGGAAACTGTCGACCGTGCCGGCGGCCAGCCTTCCTTGTGCCGACAAGGCGGCGGCACCGGGCACATGGTCCAGCAGCCAGCCCAGCTTGCTGGCGGTAAAGTAGGGGTCGAGCAGCAGACCGGTGCGCGCCCGGACCAGATCTTCCGCGCCATCGGCCCGCAGCGCCTCGCATTGCGCTGCTGTCCGCCGATCCTGCCAGATGATGGCAGGGTGCAGGGCGCGGCCGCTGTCGCGGTCCCAGAGCAGGATTGTTTCACGCTGATTGGCAATGCCGATGGCCGCCACCCTTTCATCCATGACCTGACGCACACAATCCTGCACGCCGGCCCAGAGATGTTCGGCATCCGCCTCAACCCACCCTGGCTGCGGATGGGCAAGGCGCAGGGGCTGGCTGGCCACCGCCAGCACGCGGCCATCGGCGGCATACCGGACCGCACGGGTCGATGTCGTGCCCTGGTCGATGGCGATGATCTGATCCCGGATCATGGCGCCTGCTCGCGCAGATAGGCATCCAGACGGGCGACCTGACCGGCATCGAACCGCAGGCCCAGCCGCGTTCGCCGCCACAGGATGTCATCGCTGCTGCGCGCCCATTCGGTCTGCACCAAATAATCGACCTCCCGCTGGCTCAGCCCATGGCCGAAATCGATGCCCAGATCGGCAATCGTGCCGGCCCCCTGCATCCATCGTTCCAGCCGCGTGCCATAGGCGCCGGCCAGGCGGTCCAGCGTCTGACCATCTAGGAATGGCCAGCGACACCGGGCAGCCTGCCGGAACATGTCGAAATCCGCCATGTCGCCGCCGGGCAGCGGCAGGGCTGACGTATCGCCGCCGTTGATGCCCAACCGGCCCAGAACCATGTCGGCCAGATGCCGGGCCGTGGTCAGCTTTCCCCCGAAGACGCTGAGCAGCGGCGGGCCGTCGGCGTCCAGTTCCAACCGGTAGTCACGCGTGACCGCACTGGCTTCGTCCCGTCCATCATCGAACAGGGGGCGGATGCCGGCAAAGTCACCGACAATGTCCGCCTGTCCGACCGGATCGCGCAGATATCGGTTGGCAGCCGCCAGCAAATAGGCCGTTTCCTGCGCCGAGATGCGGTTGTCCGACGGATCGTCCACGGCAAAGTCGGTCGTGCCGACCAGGGTCCAATCCCCCTGATAGGGAATGATGAAGATGATGCGCCGGTCGGGTTGCTGGAGGATCAGGGCATGGTGATGGGGGAGCTGGCGTCGCAGGATAAGATGGCTGCCGCGCACCAGGCGGATACGATATTGGCCCCGCCGGTCCAGTCCATTGGACAGGACTTGTTCCACCCAAGGACCTGCCGCATTCACCACGCGCCGGGCCGCGACAGTGACTTTGTTGTCCGCTGTTTGCAATGCCGCCCGCCAGACCGGCCCCTGCCGCACGGCATCGACAAACCGGGTACGGGTCTGAATGTCTGCGCCTGCCTCTGCCGCGCCAAGCGCATTCAGGACGACCAGCCGACTGTCATCAACCCAGGCATCCCAGTAACTGAAGCCTGTTCCGTGATCCGCCGCCAGGATGGCATCGTCCAACGGTACCGCGCGTGACCGGGGCAGACCACCGCCCGCCGCGAACAGGTCGTACAGATAAAGGCCAATACGCACCATCCACCAGGGCCGCATGGAGGGCGCATGCGGCAACCTGAATTCCATGGGCCGCACCAGATGGGGGGCTGTTCGCAGCAGGATGGCCCGTTCCGCCAGCGCCTCCCGCACCAGCTTGAACTGCCGGTGTTCCAGATAGCGCAATCCGCCATGGATCAGCTTGGTGGACGCCGAGGAGGTGGCCTGCGCCAGGTCATCCCGCTCCACCAGCAGCACGCGCTCACCGGCCAAGGCGGCGGCCCGAGCAATGGCGGTGCCATTGATGCCGCCGCCGATAATCAGCAGGTCATAAGGCCGGTCATCCGGGATCAGCCCGGCGGGTGTGGCGGGGCAGGGTGGCGATGGTTCGCACAAGCCAGGCATGAAGGTCTCTCACCACGTCATCGCGGTTGATTTCATTCAGAATTTCGTGGCGTCCGCCGGGATACGATGCCAGCACCGGGGCAAGGCCCGCCGTGCGGTAACGGTCCAGCAGGGGCGGCAACTGCCCGAACTGCGTTGTCAGGCTGTCCTGATCGCCGACCAGCACATAGAGGGGCAAACCGGACGGGATGCGTGCCAGTGCCGCCGGGTCGGCCAGCCGCGCGCCCTGCGACAGCAGCGACATCATGGAATGCGGGACCAGGGAGAAGCCACACAGCGGATCGGCGATATAGGCATCTACCTGGGCTTCGTCACGGCTCAACCAGTCGCAGGGCGTGCGGGCGGGTTCGAACGGTCGGTTCAAGGCCGCCAGCGCATCGCTTTCCGCCGCCATGGCCGCCGCCAGCAGATCGACCGCCGTTGTCCCGACCAGGACAGCCCCGTCGATCAGATCGCCGTGATCGATCAGGAACGCCTGAGCGATGAAGGAACCCATGCTGTGCCCCAGCAGGAAGAGGGGCAAGTCCGTCTGGTCCGCCCTGGCCCGGTCAACCAGGGCGGCCAGATCGGCCACCACCGCCGCAAAGCCGCCGGGGCCGAAATCGCCGGCCCCCCGCTCGGACAGGGAGATGGTGGCACCATGGCCGCGATGATCGAGCGCATACACGATGTAGCCGGCATCAACCAGCGCAGCTAGGGCCGGCCGGTAGCGCAGGGCATGTTCGCCCATGCCGTGCGCCACCACGATCACAGCCCGGAATGGCCCGTCCTTGGACCAGCGATAACAGGCCAGCCTTTGCCCATCAGGGCGCGTAAGGGTGAATTGCGTGTCCATGGACGGGCCTCCGGTCAGAATTTGCCAGACAATTCTACCCCGAAGCGGCGCGGATAGGGGACAGTCGCAAAGCGTGTCTGGCTGGTCGCGTCGACGACGATGCCCGTGACCTGCCGGTTATCGGTCAGGTTCTTGGCATAGACCGACAATTCATAACGATCATCGGGAGCGCGATAGGCGATGCGGGCGCCAACATCCCAGAAGGCCTCGCCCCGCGACAGGACGGAATTGTTGGCCTGGAAATATTGCATGCCGACATGCGTGGCATCGGCATGCAAAAGAATGGCGCCGTCATTATCCAGATCGATACGGTAATCAGCACCCAGATTGACGGTATGGTGTGGCGCCTCGATCATGTCGTTGCCGCTGAGATTGACGCCATTCAGGACCAGCCGCCGATATTCGGCGTCCAGCAGGCCAAGGCCGGCATTGACCTTCAGTTGGGGCGTCACCCGCGCCGACAGTTCCAGTTCCACACCCTTGGTCCGCGACTTGCCGGCGTTTACCAGTTGCTGATTATTGATGCCGACCAGATTGATGAATTGCTGGTTGCTGAAATTATAGAGGAAGGTCGACACATTGGCCGTCAGGCGCCGGTCGAACCATTGCGATTTCAGGCCGATCTCGTAGGCGTCCAGCTTTTCCGGGTCGGCGACGTTGAGGTCGGCCGCATTGGTCAGGGCGCCACCGTTGAAGGCGGAACTGCGGTAGCCACGGGCAAACTGCCCGAACAGCATGACATCATCCTCCAGCTGCGCGCGCAGGCCGATACGGCCCGTCGGCTTGGCATCGTGATAGGTCAGGGTCGGTTGCCGGGCGATGACGGGCGTGACCTGGAAGTTGGAAAGCCGTCCCTTGTCATCGGTGTAGCGCAGGCCGCCATAGGCCGTGAACATGTCCGACAGTTCCAGGGTGCCGTCGATATAGGCCGCATAGGAGGTGCGGCGCTGATCGAAGCTCTGGTTCAGGATGGGCAGAACGGGCGGCCCGCCGAAAATCGTGTAGGTCGTATCGATATCGATATCGTCGCGGAAATAATACAGGCCCGCGATGACATTGAACGCACCGGACCCGTTGGTGGCAATACGCAGATCCTGGCTGGTTTCCTTGTTCTTCGCCCGGAAATCGATATGCAGCAGGTTCATGGTAGTGCCATCGGCGTCAACATTGTTGAGGAACCGGCCCCGCAGGTGGGATGTGATGGACGTGATAGAGACGGGCCCCAGATCCTTCTGAACATTCAGATAAAGCCCGCTGCCCCTCACCTCTAGGTCGCCATCGCGGTCGGTTGCCATCTGATGGCGGGTCATGCGCTGGCCCGTATAGGGGTTGACGCGGGGATCGACACCCAGGGCATTCAACCCGCCCGGTGCCGTACCGGTATTGATGACGCCGATGGCCTTGGCATCCGATCCGTTATGGAAGACGCGCAGCGTGACCTTCAGGTCATTCTCATCCTGATAACCCAGGGTCAGGCGGCCGGCCTTACGGTCGATATTGGACCGGTCGGAAATGGCCGGGTTCACATTCTCGATATAGCCTTTGGAATGGGCGACATTGAAGGCAAAGCGGGCGGACAGACGGTCTTCGACCAGGGGCACCTCCGCCACGCCTTTGGCTTCAACATAGCCGTAGCTGCCGGCCCCGATGCTCATTTCCGCTTCCTGCGTGAAGCTGGGGCCGCGGGAGATATAGTTGACGGCGCCTGCCGTGGTGTTTTTGCCAAACAGCGTACCCTGCGGACCGCGTAGCACCTCGATGCGTTCGATATCGAACACCTGGGCGCCGCCCAGATACTGCGCACCGACATAGACCTCATCATAGAAGACACCGGTCGGCGACACGGCATTCAGATTGAACTCCGACGTGGAGATGCCGCGCAGGGCGAATTTCGGCTGGTTCTCGTTACCCAACACCGAAACCCGCAGATTGGGCGTCTGACGTGCGATTTCGGTCCCACTGTCGATCTTGGCCATTTCCAGGCCCTGCGCGCCGAAGACGGATACAGAGACCGGCACTTCCTGAAGCCGTTCATCGCGCTTCTGTGCGGTGACGATGATCTCCTCCAACACCATCTCGTCCTTAGCGGGCGGCGTGGGTGTCGATTGGGCATAGGCGATGGTTGCCGTGGACATGCAGGCAGCCACGCAGGCGACGCGAAGCGTCGCTGCCTTTGAACGCGATCCCATGGTTCTCTCCCTTGAATGGCCATTTGTTTGGTTGGCCTGGGATTTATTTATTACGATGTAAACTTTAATGTCAATGCGGAATCCGACAGCAAAATGGAGCCGCGACTTCAATCAGCCTGTCAGCATCATCACCAAATCAGCCAATGTCCTGCGCGATCTGGATATCCTGGCGCCCATGGCGGTCCAGGGGCTGGCGCGGGTGGCCATGTCCATCACCAGCCTGGACCGCGATCTGGCCCGCACCATGGAGCCGCGCACCAGCACGCCGGGCAGGCGTTTGGACGCTGTCCGGGCCCTGTCAGGGGCGGGGGTGCCGGTGGCGGTGCTGACCAGTCCCATGATCCCGGCCCTGAACGACCATGAGATGGAAGCCATCCTGGAGGCAGCGGCGGACGCGGGGGCGACGCCGGCCAGCTACATCTTGCTGCGCCTTTCGCTGGAGATTGCTGACCTGTTCGGGGAATGGCTGCGTGAACATTACCCCGACCGCGCGGAACGGGCGCTGTCGCTGGTCCGGCAGACGCGGGAAGGGGCGCTGTACCGGTCGGACTTTGCAACCCGGATGAAGTGGGCGTGCGTCTATGCCGAATTGCTGCGCAGCCGGTTCCGGCTGGCCATCAAACGGCTCGGCATGGACCGCCGGACCTGGGATATGGATTGTTCGCGTTTCAGGGTGCCTGACGCGCCGGTGAAGCAGCTTTCCCTGTTTTGACCTATGCCCGGCGCAGGCGTTCGCGCAGGGCCAGAACGCGTTCGCCATAGTCACGGCCCCGCGCCTCGTCCATCCAGGTATGGTAACGGCCAATGGCGCGGGCCGTGTCGTTGGGCAGGCTGTCCAACGCCTCGCGCAGGATGCCGGCCCCGATACGCAGATTGATGCCAGGATGCAGCAGGTGGCTGATATCGGCTACGCGCTGGCCATGCCAGCGTACATTCACCTGCATCCAACCCAGATCGGCATCCTTCACCTCGTCGCTGGGCAGACGGTGGATCAGGTCCATGGCCGCCTTGAAATCTTCTGGGAAGTAGGACTCGACAGTCGTGCGCACGGCATAGGGCCAGGGACCGGTGCGGCCCTTGCGGTCCTGCCGGCTTTCGACATAGGAAACGGCGTAGAGCAGATAGGGGTCCAGCTTTGCCAGACGGCCCGTCTCCTCCCAGATGGTGCCGGCTAGGGTGAAGGCACGGGCAGGCGTTGCGGCCAGACATAAACCACCCGCCGCCAGACCCAGCAGGGCTCGGCGCGACAGGGCAGGGCTGAAGGACATGGTCGTCATGCCCTTTTCTTACGCCGCCCGTTGCGTCCCGTCCAGATACGCTCAGCGTTTACGCCGTGTTGGCTGCGCATGCGCCCAAGCCATCCGCAGGGCAGCCTCCAGTTCCGGTTCGGTCAGGTTGGCAAGTGTCGCCTGGGTCCAGCCCTGCCGTCCCCAGCCGTTAGGAATGGCGGCGAACGCATTGGCGGCCACCAGGCATTTCAGTTCCTGCTCCTCCGGCGTGAACTTGAAATTCGCACTTTTGCCATCCGGCCCCAGGGTCACAAAGATACGGGCGACGCGGAAGGCCGCGCGGTCCATATGCTGCTGCTCCTCCACTCCCGGCAGCGCCAGGGCCAGCCGCCGCAGATCATCCCCCGTGGCCATCCGCCATTCCCCCCTGTTTCGTGCGCAATTTATAAAGCACTTATTAACCAATGACGCCGATTTCTTGCGCCCCGCCGCCGAAAAGGGTAGCCTTTGCAGCGCAGCATGATGGGCACAGGGGTATTTCAGCGTGGGGCATTCGGCCAGTGCGGCGCATGACGCGCCGCGTTCCTCCTTCGGCGCCCTGTTTCTATCCGCCATTGGCGTGGTGTTCGGCGATATCGGCACCAGCCCGCTTTACGCCATGAAAGAGGCCTTTGCCGGCCCACACCCCCTGCCGGTGGACCGGATGCATGTGCTGGGTGTGCTGTCGCTGGTCTTCTGGACGGTGATGCTGGTGGTGTCGATCAAGTATGTCGCCATCATCATGCGCGCCGACAATGAAGGCGAGGGCAGTTCCTTTGCCCTGCTGGCCCTGTTGCAGAAGGCCTTGTCCAGCAACCCGAAGATGACGGCACTGGCCGGCACGCTCGGCGTGTTTGCGGCGGCCCTGTTCTATGGCGACAGCGCCATTACGCCGGCCATTTCCGTTCTATCGGCGGTGGAGGGGTTGCAGGTCGCGGCCCCAAATCTGGCGCCATGGACGGTACCCATCGCCATCGCCATCCTGGTGGCCCTGTTCGCGATCCAATCGAAAGGCTCGGCGGCGTTGGGCGGCGCGTTCGGCGTCGTCATGCTGATCTGGTTCGTGGTGCTGGCCGTGCTGGGCATCAGCAATATCGGCAAGGCGCCGGGGGTGTTGGCGGCCCTGTCGCCGCATTATGCCGTGGCCTTCCTCGCCCATGATGGCTGGATTGGGTTCCTGGCGCTGGGCTCCGTCGTCCTGTCGGTCACGGGTGCCGAGGCGCTTTATGCCGATATGGGCCATTTCGGGCGCGGGCCGATCCGGCTGGCTTGGTACATGCTGGTCTGGCCGGCCCTGATGTTGAACTATTTCGGGCAAGGCGCGCTGCTGCTGACCAATCCTGAAGCGGCGGCGAACCCGTTCTTCTTCATGGGGCCTGCCTGGTCGGCCATGCCAATGGTGATGCTGGCCACACTGGCAACCATCATCGCCAGCCAGGCCGTGATCTCCGGCGCTTTCTCCGTCACGCGGCAGGCGATCCAGCTGGGCTATCTGCCGCGTATGAACATCATCCACACGTCCGAGAAGGAGATGGGGCAGATCTATATGCCCTTCGTCAACTGGGCGCTGATGCTGGCCGTCGTGGCCCTGGTCCTGGGCTTCGGCAGTTCAACCAATCTGGCGTCGGCCTATGGCGTGGCCGTCACCGGGACCATGTTGATAACCACCACCCTGGTGGCGCTGCTGGCTTTCAACCGCTGGGGCTGGAACGGTAAGTTCGCCATCGGGTTCTTCGTGCTGCTGCTGGCCGTGGACATGGCCTATTTCCTGGCGACGGCGACCAAGATCACGCATGGCGGCTGGTTCCCGCTGGCGGCCGGTCTGCTGGCCTTTACCCTGATGACCACCTGGAAGATGGGGCGCAAGCTGCTGCACGCCAAGCTGCGCGACAGTGCCATGCCCCTGCAGGATTTTCTGGGCACCCTGTCGTCGCGCATTTCCCGCGTGCCTGGCACGTCGGTGTTCCTGACCTCCGATCCCGATGGCGTGCCGCTGGCCATGCTGCATAACCTGAAACACAACCATGTCCTGCATGAGAGGGTGGTGGTGATGACGGTGAAGGTGGTGGAGCGACCGCGTGTGCCGATTGGCGAACGCATCGTGTCGGAGAAGCTGCGCGACGATGTGTTCCGCGTCACCATGGTCTGCGGCTTCATGGACGATCCCGATGTGCCGAAGGCGCTGGCCAATGCCAAGCGCACGGATCTGGGCTTTGATTATGAGCCGCTGCGCTTCTCCTACTTCCTGACCCGCGAAACGGTGGTGCCGTCGGCGGAGCCGGGGATGGCGCCATGGCGCGAGGAGCTGTTCGCCTTCATGATGCGCAGCGCCACCACCACCGCCGACTTCTTCCACCTGCCGCTGAACCGGGTGGTGGAACTGGGTGGTCATGTGGAGATATGAAGTTACAGTAATGTGTATGGCCGATACTAGGCGGTATCTGCATTAAAAACCCATGTAACAACGGGTCTCATGGTATAAAAATTTCCATATATGGAATGAAATCACCAGTATAAACGAGTTTTTATTTGCTGGTCTGTGGCGGTTGGGCGCAGAGCAGTGCCGTTCATAACGAACGGAGCACCATCATGCGGTCCCTGTGCCTTGGGGTCGTCCTTGCCCTTCCCCTGCTGTTCATCCGCCCGGCGGTGGCCGGCTGTCCGCCACAGGCGGCGGAGATCGTCACCGCCTCCTGGTATGGCCCCGGCCATCACGGACGGCCGACCGCCAGTGGGGAAATCTTCGACAGCGCCGCCTTGACGGCGGCCCATCCCTGCCTGCCGTTTGGCACCCTTGTCGATGTTCAGGATGTGGGCAGCGGACGTTCTGTCCTGGTGCGTATCAATGATCGCGGGCCCTTCGTGCCCGGTCGTCAGATCGACCTGTCACAGGCGGCGGCGGCCCGGTTGGGCCTGATTGGCCGGGGTATCGGGCGGGTCCGGCTGTCGCGCGTCGATCCCGTCACCATCTGCCCGCCGCAGCGTCCCTGTGCGCCGGGTGTCAGGGCGGCAGCCCGTTGAGGCGGCGGTATCGCGCCGGTGTCGTTCCTGTCCATTGCCGGAAGGCCCGGTTGAAGGCGGCAGGTTCGGCAAAGCCCAACTGCGCCGTGATGTCGGCAATGGACAATTCCGGTCGGGCAAGGGCCTGACGGGCCAGATCCAGGCGCAGCCGGTCCTTGATGGCCTGATAGGAGGTGCCTTCCTGGCGCAGCATGCGGCGCAATGTGGCGGGAGAGCAGCGCAGCAGTCCCGCCGCCTCGTCAGCGCCCGGCCAATCCGGGGGCGGGCGGCGGCGCAGCAGGTTGGCGACGCGGCGACCGAATCCGTCCGGATTGCGGTACTTAACCAGGAAATTTTCCGGCGCCTGGTTTAGAAAGGTCTTCGCCGAGCGCCTGTCCTGTGCCATCGGCAGGGATAGGGTTTCAGCGTCGAACCAGAGCTGGCATTGGTCGTGTGAGAAGCGCAGTTGCGTACTGAACAGTACGAAATATTCCGCACCATGCGCCGGTTCGGGATAGGGAAAGCAGGCTTCCTCAATCACGATGCGCCGCCGCGCCAGCCAGCAGGCAATGCCATGCATATAGACGAACAAGGTCTCTACCGCGAAGACGGGCAGGCGGTGGCCGGGCCTTGTCGGCGCGATTTCCAGAGCCGCCCGCCGCCCGTCGCGCCGCACGGCCACGCGCAGATCGTCGAAGATGGTGTTGTAGGCGCGGCAGAGCAGGCTGAGGGCGCCCCCGACATCACCGCCCCCTTCCAGTGCCAGCAGGCAGGACAGGGCAAAGCTGCCCACCTTCATGCGGCGGCTATCCTGGCCGAAGAACTCATCATCCAGCAGCTGCGCCACGATGCGCAGCAGGGCGGCATAGGCGTGCACCGGCACGCGGGCCGTGGGCTGGTGCAACAGGACGGGGTCAATCCCGGCCTTGCGCAGGATGGGCGCCGGTTCCATACCCCGCGCCATCGCGCCGTTCAGGGCGGCGGCCACGAAATGGATGGAAACGCTGCCCTTCTCCACCTGATCTGCCCATTCGCTCTTGACATAAGTGATCAGGAAATTTGATCGCAACGGTTATGGCTGATCGGAAGCGACAAGTCTACGCTATGCCCAACCAATTAATATCGACGCCAGAGGAATGCCATGACCGACCCCATCGTGATCGTGTCCGCCGCCCGCACCGCCATGGGCGGCATGATGGGTGACCTGTCCGGCCTGACGGCGGCCCAATTGGGCGCCGTTGCCGTGAAGGTCGCCGTGGAACGGGCGGGGATTTCCGGTGACAGCGTGCAGGAACTGCTGATGGGCAATGTGCTGCAGGCGGGCCAGGGGCAGGCGCCGGGCCGTCAGGCGGCACTGGGCGCGGGCCTGCCTTTGTCGGTCACCTGCTCCACCATCAACAAGATGTGCGGCAGCGGCATGAAGACCACCATGCTGGCCCACGATCTGATCCTGGCCGGCAGCGCCGATATCGTGGTGGCGGCGGGCATGGAAAGCATGTCGAACGCGCCCTACCTTCTGGACCGGGCGCGCGGCGGCTACCGTTACGGCCATGCCACCATGTATGATCATATGGCGCTGGACGGTCTGGAAGATGCCTATGAGCGCGGTCGCGCCATGGGCACCTATGCGGAGGATACGGCGGCGCATTTCGGCTTCACGCGGGAGGCGCAGGACGCCTATGCCCTGGAAAGCCTGCGCCGCGCCAAGGCAGCCGTGGAGGATGGTACCTTCGATCTGGAGGTGGTACCGGTCACGGTCAAGGGCCGGGGCGGTGACAGTATCGTGTCCCGCGACGAACAGCCCGGCAAGGGCCGTCCCGACAAGATCCCGACCCTGAAACCTGCCTTCCGCAAGGATGGCACGGTGACGGCGGCCAACAGCAGCTCCATCAGCGACGGGGCTGCGGCCCTGGTCCTGATGCGCGCCAGCGAGGCGGAAAAGCGCGGCCTGTCGCCACTGGCCCGGATTGTCGGCCATGCCAGCCACGCCCGTGCCCCGGCCTGGTTTACGACGGCCCCGGTCGGTGCCATGCAGACCCTATTCGCCAAGACCGGCTGGACGGCCAAAGATGTTGACCTGTTCGAGATCAACGAGGCGTTTGCCGTCGTCGCCATGGCGGCCATGAAGGAATTGGACCTGCCGCATGACAAGGTGAATGTGCATGGCGGGGCCTGCGCGCTTGGCCACCCGATCGGCGCGTCGGGTGCGCGCATCCTGGTGACCTTGCTGCACGCGCTGAAGAAGCATGGGCTGAAGCGCGGCGTCGGGTCGCTGTGCATCGGCGGCGGCGAGGCGACGGCCATGGCGGTGGAGCTGGTTTAACCGACCGTTTCCCCCTCCTCCCAGTCATCCCGGCGGAAGCCGGGACCCAGGGGCCACAAGCACCACCCTTATCGGCAGCGGCGTTCAACGCGGCTGCACTGTCGGGCACGCCGCCCCTGGGTCCCGGCTTTCGCCGGGATGACGGGCGTAGAAGCGTCAGCCGCTTTCCAAAAGGACCAACCCCCATGATCCTCACCGAAGAACAGACCATGATCCGCGACATGGCCCGGCAGTTCGCGCGCGAGCGGCTGGCGCCCGGTGCTGCCGAGCGTGACCGGGACAGCCGTTTTCCCGCCGAAGAGCTGCGGGAGATGGGCGAGCTCGGCCTTTTGGGCATGGTGGTGCCCGAGGAATGGGGCGGGGCGGGGGCCGATGCCGTCTCCTATGCCCTGGCGATTGAGGAGATCGCGGCGGGCGATGGCGCCATTTCCACCATCATGAGCGTGCATAATTCCGTCGGCTGCGCCCCCATCCTGAAGTTCGGCAATACCGAACAGAAGGAGCGCTATCTGCGGCCCATGGCGGCGGGCCGGATGCTTGGCGCCTTCTGCCTGACGGAGCCGCAGGCGGGCTCGGACGCGTCGGCGTTGAAGACGCGGGCGGTCAAGGATGGCGATCACTATGTGCTGAACGGTGCCAAGCAGTTCATCACCAATGGCCAGAATGCGGGCGTTGCCCTGGTCTTTGCCGTCACAGATCCGGCGGCGGGCAAAAAAGGGATTTCCGCCTTCCTCGTGCCCACCGACAATCCGGGATACAAGGTGGCCCGGCTGGAACATAAGCTGGGTCAGCGCAGTTCCGATACTGCGCAGATCCTTCTGGAGGACGCGCGCGTACCCGCCTCTGCCATGCTGGGCAATCCGGGGGAGGGATACCGTATCGCACTGGCCAATCTGGAAGGTGGGCGCATCGGCATTGCGGCACAGGCCGTCGGCATGGCACAGGCAGCGTTCGAGGCGGCGCGCGATTATGCCCGTGACCGGACCTCCATGGGTGTGCCGATAATCGACCATCAGGCCGTATCTTTCCGTCTGGCCGATATGGCGACCCGGATCGAGGCTGCGCGGCAGCTGGTCCTGCACGCCGCGAGCCTGCGTGGGGCGGGGCAGCCCTGCCTGAAGGAAGCGTCGATGGCCAAGCTGTTTGCGTCGGAAATGGCCGAACGCGTCTGCTCCGACGCTATCCAGACCTTCGGCGGCTATGGCTATGTCGAGGATTTCCCGGTGGAGCGCATCTACCGTGATGTCCGTGTCTGCCAGATTTATGAGGGGACCAGCGATATCCAGCGTCTGGTGATCGCCCGCAATCTGTGACGGGGATGGCGGGCGGACCAGTACCGCACCGCCCGCCTCTCATCAACCTTCCCCGCGCCTTTGCAGCAGCAACCCGGCCAATGCGCCCGCATTCGCCACCAAAAGCAGTGGTATCGCCCAGAACGGGGCCAGGAATTTCAGGGCCAGCCAACCCAGACCGAACAGGGCAAAGCCCAGCAGCATTTCACCAAATAGGGCGATCATGTTGCTTTGGTACCGCTTCTGGAAGGCCTTTCGCCCGCCCAGCGCCGGTCCCTGCCGCATATCCATCAGCAAATAGAGGCTGACCGACAGCAGGCAGATCAGCCAGAGGATCAGGCCGGACCAGGGCGTTTGCGTAATCACATACAAACTGACCGCCGTCGCGATGATCAGGGATGGAACGGCGGCGGCCAGAAGACGGTCACGCAGCATGCGCCGTGCGCTGACGGGGGCGGTACCTAGCAGGTCAGGCGCATCCTCGCCCGCGAACGCCAGCCAGACCAGGGCACCGGCCAGCAGGCCCGCAACCGGGATAACGCCCATCCAGCCCACGGCCATGACCTCCCCCGATGCGGTACTGATGCTTTTGCCCATGGTGGGCAGCACGATGGGGGCGGCGACCAGAAGGATGGAGGCGACCTGCGTCAGCAGGCTGGGGTCGCGCAGGATGAGGCGCCATTCCTTCCACAGGATGGAACCAGTCACGCCACGCAGATGCATGGAGAGCGGGCGCGTGTCATTAACGCCCTTACGCCGGGCCGTCAGGTCGGTACCGGCGGCGGCGTTGACGCTGCGCACGAAGGCCGGTCCCAGCAATGTCGTCACCAGCAGGAACCCGCCGAATGACAGCAGGGCCAGCAGCAGAAACGGCCCTGTCTCCCCCGTAATGGCCGCGCCGAACCAGCGGATCGGTGCCATCGCGGGATTATCGGCCATCGTGGCCATTGCCTGGAAATTCTTGGCCTTGGTCGCCTGATCGGCGGCATTATTCATGTTGGGGATCTGGGCCGCCAGGGCCGCACCGATGCCGATGACCCCGCCCAGAACCTGGGCCACCGTCCGTGCCCGCCGCGCCCCGATCATCTTCACCAGCCCCAGAACAATCAGGAAGGATACGGTGACCGTCAGCAGGCACAGGGCTGGCAGGGTGACATAGCCGATCAGCCAGCGCGCCGAAATCATGATGGCGCTGGGGTTCATGAAGCAGGTGGCCATGGCCAACGTTGTGCCCATCACCGCCAGGGCGATGGCCAGCAGCCGGATCGGCAGGATGGCACCGGGCCGCAGCGGCGAAGACAAAAGCAGGTCCATGTCACCGCGCGTGTAGATGGAGTTGACCGTCAACTGCATCGAAACCGATAGCATGATGGCCATGCTGAACAGGCCGATGCCGCCAAAGACCATCTGCACATTCTCCGGCTCCAGCTTCATCTTTCCGAACCCGAAGGCGGAAAGGAAACCGATGCCGTGCATGAACAGGATGCCGACAATCAGAACAGCCCAAGCCCAGGGCCCCGTCTTCTTTGTCCGGAACGCCAGGCGCAATTCATGCCGCAGCAGCCAGGGCATGCTGCCCGGTGTCAGGGCGATCATGCGGCCACCGCCTTGCCCGAAACGAGATCAAGGAACAGTTCTTCCAGCGAGGCACCGTCGCGGCCATGCTTCTGCCGCAACTCCGCCAGAGTGCCCTCGGCCAGCAACTGCCCATGCTGGATGATGCCGATACGGTCCACCAGCCGTTCCGCGACCTCCATGATGTGGGTGGTCAGGATGATGGTGCAGCCGGCCCTGGCCCGTTCGGCCAGCAGGTCCTTCACCTGCCGGGCGATGGCGGCATCCAGGCCGGTCAGCGGTTCGTCCAGGATCAGCAGGCGCGGATCATGGATCAGGGCGCCAGCAAGCGCCGCCTTCTGTTTCATGCCGCGCGAGAAACCTTCGCAGCGTTCATTGCGGTGTTCGTGCAGTTCCAAACGGGTCAGCAGTTCATCCGCACGCGATGCGGCGGTGCGGGCGTCAATGCCCCAAAGGCCCGCCACGAATTCAAGATATTCCAGCGGCGTCAGCTTGTCATACAGCATCGGCTCATCCGGCAACCAGGCAGTCTGGCGCTTGGCGGCCACAGGATCGCGCTGATTATCAACGCCAAACACGCTGATGCTGCCCGATGTCGGGGTCAACAGGCCGACAACCATTTTCAGGGTTGTGGTCTTGCCGGCGCCGTTGGGACCCAGAAGGCCGTAGAATTCCCCCGGCTGGATGGTCAGATCAATGCCCTTGACCGCCTCCTTCTCTCCGTAGGATTTACGAAGTCCGCGAATTTCAAGGGCAGGGCTGGTCGTGGTCATGCGCATCAACCGGGGTAACGCCATCGGGAAGACATAGTTAACAATAAATGAGTGTGGATAGAAGTCTTCTCCGCTTCTTCACCGGTTTCCCGGTGATGAGGAGAAGAGAAAAGGGGGGGGTCTTGAAGGGATCGATTTTCAACGGATGGCGGCTGACGGCGGGTATCGCGGCGGTGCTTGTGCTGTTGTCCGCCGTCATGGTGCAGATGGCACCTGATCCGGTGCATCAGGCGCGCTGGGTGATCCAGCTGACGGCCTGGACATCGCTGCTGCTGTTCGGGCTGGCCTTCACGGCCTCCAGCCTTGTGCGCCTGTCGCCCTCACCCGCGACGCGCTGGCTGCGGCGGCAGCGGCGCTATCTGGGCGTGTCGTTCGCTGTGTCGCATCTGATCCATCTGTTCGGCATCTTTGCCTTGATGGATCTGGATTATGCGCTGTTCCAGCAATTGACCAACCGGATGACGGTGATCGCGGGTGGCGGTGCCTATCTGTTGATCCTGGCGATGACGCTCACATCCTTCGACCGGATGGTGCGGCTGCTGGGGCCCACGGCCTGGGGCTGGCTGCACCTGATCGGCGGCTGGTATGTCTGGGCATCCTTTGCCGCCAGTATGGGCAAGCGCCTGGGGCAGGGACCGCTCTACTGGCTGGGCCTGGGCGTCGTCCTGTCTATGCTGGCACTGCGTCTGGTGTCACGACGGGTCGCGACGGCGTTGGTCCGGTAGAACCGCAGCAACGCCGTCGAAGGGGCACTGCATCACTCCAAGGCCTCTTCCACTGCCTTGCCGCAGGTACCGGTATCGGCGGTGCCTTTCAGGTCGCGGGTGCGAAGGGAAGGTTCGGCCAGGACCCGTTCGATGGCGGCCACAATGGCGGATGCGGCCTCTGTCTCGCCCAGATGTTCCAGCATCATGGCCGCCGACCAGATCTGACCCACCGGGTTGGCGATACCCTGGCCGGCAATGTCTGGGGCGGAACCATGCACCGGTTCGAACAGGGACGGGCCGGTGCGGTCGGGGTTGATATTGCCCGATGGCGCGATGCCGATGGTGCCGGTGCAGGCCGGCCCCAGATCGGACAGGATGTCGCCAAACAGGTTGGACCCCACCACCACATCGAACCGGTCGGGGTTCAGCACGAACTGCGCCGTCAGGATGTCGATATGGTACTTGTCCCAACGCACGTCGGGATAATTGGCGGCCATCGCCTCCACACGGGCATCCCAATAGGGCATGGTGACGGCGATGCCGTTGGATTTGGTGGCAGACGTCAGGTGGCGGTTAGGCCGGCTGTTGGCCAGTTCGAAGGCGTAGCGCAGGACACGGTCCACGCCCACCCGCGTCATCACCGTTTCCTGGATCACTACCTCACGGTCGGTGCCGGGGAACATGGTGCCGCCGACGGAGGAATATTCACCCTCCGTATTCTCCCGCACGATCCAGAAATCGATGTCGCCCGGCTTACGGCCCGCCAGCGGACAGGGAACGCCAGGCATCAGGCGTACGGGGCGCAGATTGACATACTGGTCATATTCGCGTCGGAACAGCAGAAGCGACTGCCAAAGCGAGATATGGTCCGGTACCTTGGCGGGCCAGCCGACGGCGCCGAAGAAGATGGCGTCAGGCTTGCCGATCTGCGCCTTCCAGTCCTCCGGCATCATGCGTCCATGCTTCAGGTAGTAATCGCAATGCGCGAAATCGTGCCATTGCTGTTCGATATTGAAGCCGAACAGGCGGGCGGCCTTTTCCAGGACGCGGATACCCTCGGGCATCACTTCATTGCCGATACCGTCGCCCGGGATCACGGCGATCTTATAGGTGCGGGCCATGGTTAGAGCGCCTCATGCAGTTTCAGGCCGCCAATATGGAAGGCCTTGGTTTCAAGATATTCCTCAATACCGGTCGGCCCGCCCTCGCGCCCCAGGCCGGATTGCTTGATCCCGCCGAAGGGTGCCATCTCCATGGCGATGGAGCCGGTATTCAGCGCCACCATCCCGGCCTCCAGCCCCTCGGCCACCCGGAAGGCGCGGTGCAGGTTCTCGGTATAGAAATAGGCCGCCAGGCCGAAGGGCGTGGCATTGGCGATGTCCAGCGCCTCCCGTTCATCCGTGAACCGGAACAGCGGGGCGACGGGACCGAACGTCTCCTCCGAGGCCAGCCGCATGTCGGTGCTGGCCCCAGTCAGGATGGTGGGGGTGGCGAAGCGGCCCGTGCCGGGGCCATCGGCTTGTGCGAAGATTTTGGCACCCTTGGACAGCGCGTCATCGACATGAGCGCTGACCTTGGCCACGGCGGCATCATTGATCAGGGGACCGATGGTTGTGCCGGGCGTGAAGCCGGGGCCGACGCGCAGGGCCGCGACGGCGGCGGCCAGCTTGTCCGCGAACCTTTCATAGACGCTATCCTGCACCAGGATGCGGTTGGCGCAGACACAGGTCTGGCCGGCATTACGAAACTTGCTGGCCATGGTGGCGGCCACGGCAATGTCCAGATCGGCATCGTCGAACACGATCAGGGGGGCATTGCCGCCCAGTTCCAGCGACAAACGCTTCACACTGTCCGCGCACTGCCCCATCAGCAGCGCGCCGATGCGGGTGGAGCCGGTGAAGGACAGCTTGCGCACCAGCGGGGACCCGGTCAGGGCGGCGCCAATCCCGGTGGGCCGGCCCGTGACGACATTGAACACGCCCGCCGGAATGCCGGCCCGTTCGGCCAGCACGGCCAGGGCCAGGGCGGTGAAGGGCGTCAGGTCCGACGGCTTGATCACCACCGGGCAGCCGGCGGCCAGGGCCGGCGCGCATTTGCGGGTGATCATGGCGGCGGGGAAGTTCCAGGGCGTAATGATCGCCGAGACGCCGACCGGTTCCTTCCAGGTCAGAATGCGGCGGTCGGTATCGGGCGCGGGGATCATCCCGCCATAGATACGCCGCCCTTCACCCGCGAACCATTTCACGAAGGTGGCAGCATAGCGGATTTCGCCGGTGGCCTCGGCCAAGGGCTTGCCCTGTTCCACCGTCATGATGCGGGCCAGATCATCGATATGGGCCAGGATCAGGGCGTGCCAGCGTTCCAGAAGATCGGCGCGGGCACCCGCCGTCAACGCCCGCCAGGCCGGCCAGGCGGCATTGGCGGCGGCAATGGCTTGTTCGGTATCCGAAGCATCGCAGTCAGGCACGCTGCCGATGATGGAGCCGTCGGCGGGATTGTCCACGGTCAGCATGGACAGGTTGCCGGCCTGACGCCATTCACCGCCGACGAAGGCGGACTGACGGAAAAGAACGGGATCGGAAAGGGTCAGCGTCATGATTACCCCAGCGCCTGGGTGACAAGGGAGAATGTCTGGAAATCCGGATCGTGGGCCGGCGGCGTGCCCCGGATCATGCGGGTGACGCGACCGACACATTGCAGGCCCAGTTCATCCAGCCACGGGGAAAGGCCGCTTGCCTCCGTCACGTCCACGCGACAGAACATGCCGGCATTGGTGCCCAGCCAGTGGGAGATCAAGGCCTTGGCACCGCCCAGGTCGGGGGCCACCGTGGGGCCGACGACATAGCCACGTCCGAATTTGCGGAACAGGGCGAAGCCCGCCACCTCATGCTCGCGCGTCAGCATGACGCCCAGCGCGTTTTTATCCATGGTGTCGATCAGGCGGCGGCGGTCCATGCCGGTGGCACGGGCGTCCAGTTCGGGAATGATCTCCATGTCCCGCTGCCCCATAGGACGGACCCGTTCATCGGGCAGAAGGTCGGGCAGCGGGACGGAGAAGGCCGTACCCTGGTGTTGCAGAACATCGCCGACAGGCCTGAACCCCAGGCTTTCATAAAGCGGCATCCCCTCCGGCGTGGCGTGCAACATGATGGTGCGGTCGCCCAGGATATCCATGACGCCGGCCATCAGCCGACGACCGATGCCCAGCCCCTGTGCCGCCGGTGAAACGATGACCATGCCCAGCGTACCCGCCTGTTCCCCGAACAGCCAGCACATGGCGGTGCCGATCACGGCCCCATCCCGTTCCGCAACCAGCCCCTGCCCGAATTCCAGAAAGAACTGCCAGTCCTCCATACGGTGCGGCCAGTTCAGTTCGCGCGACAGGGCATGGGCCTGTTCCAGGTCCGCCTCGGTCATCGCCCGCAAATTCACGGCGGGCCGGGTCGGTTTTTCCATCACGTCATCCCCTCGGATACCGGTTTGCGGCGGCATGAACTGCTGCGGCCGCAAACCCAGCTGTCATGCGGACATATTAAGCATGGGCGCATGGCATTCGCTGCCGGGATGCGGGTGATTTCGGAAGATTGTGGCGTGGCTCTTCCGGGTGATCCCGACCAAATGCCGTGCCATCGGGATTATCCATGGCGCATGTGGAATGCCAGCCGGAGTTGCCGTTCGTGAGCGCCTTTGACCCCAACAGCTTGACCCTGCCCGCCGCATCCAACTTCATCAATGGCGTCCGCGTGGCCGGCGTCGGGGCCGAAATCCCCGTGCGCCGCCCGTCGGACGGACAGGTTTATGCCCAGTTGGACAGCGCCGGTCAGACACAGGTGGATGCTGCCGTCCAGGGAGCCTATGACGCCTATCGGAACAGCGGCTGGGCCAAGGCCGATCCGCGTCAGCGCATGCGGGTTCTGCGACGCTGGGCCGACCTTCTCGATGCCCATGTCGCGGAACTGGCGGCACTGGAGGCGGTGGGGTCCACCCGCACCATTACGGAGGCGACGGCCTGGGACATTCCCTATTCGGCGGAATGCATCCGCTTTTACGCAGAATTCGCGGACAAGGTGGGGGGAGAGGTCGCGGCGACCACGCCGGACAAGCTGGGCTTGACCATCACCGAGCCCTATGGCGTGGTGGCGGCGGTTGCCCCTTGGAACCTGCCCATCGTTATGGCGATGTGGAAGGTGGCTCCCGCGGTGGCGGCGGGGAATTCTGTGGTGCTGAAACCGTCGGAGATGACGCCCTTTTCTATCGTGCGGGTGGCGGAACTGGCGATTGAGGCGGGCCTGCCGCCCGGCATCTTCAACATTGTGCAGGGGGATGGCCGCTCGGTGGGCGACACGCTTTGCCGGCACCCGCTGATCGCCAAGGTGACTTTCACTGGCTCCACCCGCACGGGGGCCGCCATCATGACGGCCTGTGCAGAGACGGGGCCAAAGCCGGTCACCCTGGAACTTGGGGGAAAAAGCCCGCAGCTGGTGTTTGCGGACTGCCCGGATATGGAGAAGACGGCGGCAATCGTAGCCCGCGCCATCACGCTGAATGCCGGTCAGGTCTGTGTGGCGGGGTCGCGTCTGATCGTACAGGAAAGGGTTGCTGGACAGGTGGTGGACCTGATCACCGGCCGGGTCCGCGCCCTGAACCCGGCACCGACCTGGGACCCAGCGGGCACCCTATCCCCGATCATCAGCCATCCGCAGCTTGACCGCATTCACGGCATTGTCGGGCGCACGGTGGCGGCGGGTGCAACCCTGGTGACTGGCGGGGGACGTGCCGCCGGGCCGCAGGACGGATCGTTCTTTCAGCCGACCATCCTTGCCGGTGTGGACGCAAATGCCGAGGCGGTGCGGGAGGAGATTTTCGGCCCCGTCCTGACGGTCCAGACCTTCCGGGATGAGGAGGAGGCCCTGGCCCTGGCCAATGACACACAGTTCGGCCTGGCCGCCGGCGTGCATACGGGCGATGTGGGCCGCGCCTTGCGGGCCGTAAGGGGCCTGGAGGCCGGGACCGTGTGGGTCAACCGCTATGGCCGCTCCAACGATTTCATGCTGCCCACGGGTGGGTTCAAGCGATCCGGTATCGGCAAGGATCTCGGGCGCGAGGCCTATATGGCGAATTTGAAGGTGAAGACGGCGCTGGTGGAGTTTTAAGTATCTGAA
The DNA here is from genome assembly GCF_052437035.1 of Niveispirillum sp. NCBI lineage: Bacteria > Pseudomonadati > Pseudomonadota > Alphaproteobacteria > Rhodospirillales > Azospirillaceae > Niveispirillum > Niveispirillum sp. Next base: position 514,019 of record NZ_JBQVOH010000003.1, on the reverse strand, counting down.
TACCCGAACCGGGTTCATGACGTGCAGGCCTTGGAAAGCCTGCACGTCATCGGTGCATGTTTCGAAGTCATGCACGAGCCCTGTGGTGGCGATCACCACATCTGCTGTGATGCGTGCCCTACCCGTTCCTTGTTGCGTGTTTGGTCACACGCAATTCTGGCATCAATTATCAGTCGCGCCTCCAGATATGGATGTCGGCGAGCTTATCATTTTACGCCCGTAAACCGTTCCACCCGGTAATGCGACAGGTCGATCCCCGTGGCCCCCGTGGCGATCAGTTCGGCCATGGTCTGGCCCACGCCCGGCCCGATCTGGAAGCCGGAGCCGGAGAAGCCGAAGGCGTAGAACAGGCCACTGGTGGTGCCGCTTGGTCCCATCACAGGTAGGCTGTCATCCATATAGCCTTCGATACCGGTCCATACCCGGATGATGTTCAGCCGGGCCAGGGCCGGGGCGAGGCGGCGCAGTTGCTGCAACTGGGTCAGCGTGTTCTGCGGCTTCACGAAGGAGCGGTAGGTTTCCGCCACCGCCGGCCCGCGCGTGGACCCGCCCAGCACAATATTGCCGCGCGCCACCTGCCGGAAATAGACGGTTTCCACCTCCAGCGGCGTCATCACCCCGACGGCGGGGGCGATGGCATAGGGGACAGGTTCGGTGACCGACATGGTGGGGCTGCGCGCCGTCAGCTTCACCGGTTCCCCGAACTGCGCCGACAGTTCCCCAGCCCAGGCACCGGCGGTGATCAACAGGATGGGGGCCTTAAACACCCGCCCATCCTTCGCCGTGGCGATGAAATCGGTACCCGCCTTGGTGACATGGCTGATGCGGGTATTCTCGAAAACCTGCGCGCCCAGCTTCTGGGCCGCGCGCGCGAAGGCCGGGGCCGCAAGACGGGGGTTGGCATGGCCATCCAGGGCGGAATAGGACCCGGCCACCACATCGGTGCCGAAGAACGGGAACCGGTCGCGCAGCGTATTGCCGGTCAGGATTTCCAGATCCAGACCGTTCTGCCGCGCGTCCGCCGCATATTCCTCCATCTTGGCGATGTTTTCCGGCCGCTCGCGGTAACAGACGCGGATATGCCCGGATTGCAGATATTCGACATCCGATCCCAGCAGTTCATTGGCCTTTCGCCAGATTTCCAGCGAGCGGTTGGCCAAGTGCAACTGATGGATGGGACGCCCCTGGCGGCGAACATTGCCGAAATTGGTACCGCTGGCCTGCCGCCCCACCAGATCGCTTTCGATCAGGGTGACGGATTTGCCGTGGGTCTGGCGCAGGAAGAAGGCCGCCGACGAGCCCATCAGGCCGCCGCCGATGATCAGCACATCGCTATGCGTCACAGGGTTGGTCATCATTCCGCCTCCCCGATAGCGATAGGCAGGGGTTTCACCGGGGCTTGACCGCGCAGGCGGCCCGCATCGGCCACGGGGAAGTCGCCATGGGCGGCAATCACTTCGGCTGCCGCATGCCCGCAGTAACGGCCCTGGCAGCGGCCCATGCCAACCCGGCTGAATGCCTTGGTGCGGTTGGTTTCCGCCGCCCCCGTCACATCCATGGTCCGGCGCACATCCCCCACCGTCACGCATTCACAACGGCAGAGGATCGTATCATCGGCAAGCGCGGCTGCCTGCTGGTGCGGCCAGGGGAAGGCCTTGGCCAGACCGCGCGAGAAGCGGCCATAGCGCCCGACCTCCCGCCGCAGCATGATCATGGCCCCCTTGTCGACTGGCAGTCCCAGATCGGACAGCGCCGCCAGGGCGGCAAGCCGGCCCGACGCCTCCGCCGACCGCGCACCCAGCACCTTGGCCCCGTCACCGGCAAGATAGAGCGGTGTCGGCGCATCGGCCCTTCCATCCTCATCCCGCACCGGCAGGTACTGGCGCGTCAGCTTATCAAAGGCAAAGGTACAGCGCGCCAGATCGGCCAGCTGCGTTTCGGGCCGCAGGTGATACCCCATGGCCACCGCGTCCGCCGCGAAATGCCGTTCTTCCCCATTGCCCAGCCGCACCGTCACCCCGGTGACACCCGTTTTGGCATCCCCCTGAATGGCCACCGGTGTGACCCCGGTCAGCAGCGGCACGCCCGCCGCCTTGATGGCGCGGGTCAGGGCGATGCCGTTCCACAGCACTGATGGCAGGGCCAGAAGGTCGGGGAGGGCGGTGATGCGCGCGGTGAAGCTGGACGTATCCAGTACCGCCGCCACCCTGGCCCCCGCCTTGATATACTGCGAGGCCACCAGATACAGCAGCGGGCCGGTGCCCAGGAACACCACCTGCGACCCGATGGACACGGCCTGTGCCTTCAACGCCACCTGCGACCCGCCCAGGCTGTAGGTGCCGGGCAGGTCCCATCCCGCCATGGGCATCAACCGGTCCGTGGCCCCGGTACACAGGATCAGGGCGTCATAGGGCAGGGCCTCCTGCGCCTTGCCGCTGGCGGTCCAGACATGGCCGTCGGCAATGTTCCAGACCAGGGTTTCGGCCCGGTAGTCGATGCTGTCGCCCAGGGCGTCGAACCCGTCATGCACCGCCTTGGCGCGTTCTGCCTCAGTGCCATAGAGGTCGCCGTAGGGCCGGCGGAAATTGTCCGGCTGCCGGCGATAAATCTGTCCCCCGGCCCGCCGCCCCTCATCAATCACGATGGGGGTCAGGCCGGCGGCGGCGACGGTTTCGGCGGCCCGCACACCGGCGGGACCGGCGCCGACGATGATCACCCGTGGTTCGGCCATGATGCCCCCGGCTGGCTGGTGGTGACGGACATGCCATCCTCGGCGACGGTGGAACAGGCGCGCAGCCGGTGACCGCTTTCGGTCCAGACCCAGCAGTCCTGGCACGCCCCCATCAGGCAGAACCCCGCCCGGTTGCCCTCGGTAAATTCCGATTGGCGCAGCGTGCCGCCCGCCGCCAGCATGGCGACCATCAGCGTGTCGCCTTCCATTGCCCGCACGCGGGTCCCGTCGATACTGATATGGATGGCGGGCCGGTCCCTTTCGGCCAGCCGTACGAAACGCCCTTGGCTCACGATGCCCCCTCCGATGCGCCCTCTGGCCGATGGCAAAGGATGATATTGCCGCCCGGCGTCACATGCCGGGGCGGGGTGAACTCTTCACAGGTGCCGCAGATACGCCAGGAACAGCGGGGCAGGAACCGGCACAGATCGGCCCCGTCCTTGGGCTGGCCGATGACGGGCGGGGCAGGGCGCGTGCCCTGTTCCTCCAGCCAGCCGGACCGCAATTCCGGCACCGACCCGATCAGCAGGTCGGTATAGGGATGGCGCGCCACCCCGTCATATCCCTGCCGCCGGCCCGTCTCCACCTGCGTACCGGCATACAGCACCATGATATCGTCCGCGATGGCGCGGACCGTGCCGATATCATGGCTGATGAACAGGTAGGCCAACCCCAGTTCGCGCTTCAGTTCCGCCAGAAGGTCCAGGATGGCCGCCCCCACCACCGTATCCAGCGCCGATGTCACCTCGTCGCACATGATCAGGTCGGGTTTGGCGGCGAGCGCGCGGGCCAGGTTGATGCGCTGCTTCTGCCCGCCCGACAGGCCGCCACAGGGCCGGTCGGCCAGGGATGCGGGCAGCTTGATCAGGTCCAGCAGTTCCGCCACGCGCTTCGCCGCCGCCGGCCCTTTCAGCCCGTGATAGAAGGCAAGCGGCCGCCCAATGATCTCCCCCACGCAATGGGCGGGGTTCAGGGCCGTGTCGGCGTTCTGGAACACCAGCTGGATACGCCGGAACTGTTCCTTGTCACGCATGGACAGTGAGGGCGGCAGGCGGGCGCCGTCGAAACTGATCGCACCGGTGGAGGGCGGCAGCATGCCGGCAATCACCCGGGCCAGCGTCGACTTGCCCGACCCGCTCTCCCCGATCACGCCCAACGTGGCGCCCCGCGCGATGGTCAGGTTGATATCGCGCAGGATGGGCGTGGTGCCATAGCTGGCGCACATGCCCTTGATTTCCAGCAACGGGGCTGCTGTCACCTTCGGCGCGTCCACCGCCGCCCGTTCCGGGCGCGCCGCCGCCATCAGGGTACGGGTGTACTCATCTTCGGGCTGTTGCAGCACCTGCACCGCACGGCCATTCTCCCGGATGCGGCCCTTGTTCAGCACAACGATGGCATCAGCCATCTGTGCGACAACGGCCAGATCGTGGGAGACATAGACGGCCGTCGCGCCTTGTTCGCGCACCGCCTGCTTGAAGGCGCGCAGCACCTCGATCTGGGTGGTGACATCCAGGGCCGTGGTCGGTTCGTCCAGAATGACCAGTTCCGGCCCCGTGATCAGGGCCATGGCCGCCATCAAGCGCTGCAGCTGCCCGCCCGACAACTGATGCGGATACCGTTCGCCGATCGTGTCGGGGTATGGCAGGGCCAGCGACCGGAACAGGGCCACCGCCTTCTTCTCCGCTGCCGCGCGGTCCATCCTTCCATGGATCAGGGCGGGTTCCACCACCTGATCCATGATGCGCCGCGACGGATTGAACGATGCCGCCGCCGATTGCGCGATATAGGACACCCGGTCCCCACGCAGGGCCGCCAGCCCATCCTCATCCAGCGCCAGGACATCGGTATCGCCCACCCGCACCGATCCGCCCGCGATGCGGCAGCCAAGGCGGGCATAGCCCATGAGCGCCATGGCGATGGTGGTCTTGCCCGAGCCGCTTTCCCCGATCAGGGCCAGCACACCGCCGCGCGGAATGCTGAAATCCACATCCGCAACGATGGTATGGGCACCGGCGGTGACGCACAGGTCGCGCACTTCGACATGGGTCTGCATGCTTATTCCTTCCCGGCCATGCGGCGGCCCCGACCGGGCAGCGCATCGATCAGCAGGTTGACACCGACCGTCAGGGTGGCAATCGCGATGGCCGGCATCAGGATGGCGGGTGCGGCCTCTCCCAAACCGGAGATGTTCTCGCGCACCAGCGACCCCAGATCGGCATCCGGCGGCTGCACGCCCAAGCCCAGGAAGGACAGGCCCGACAGCAGCAGCACGATGAACACGAAGCGCAGACCGAAATCGGCCAGCATCGGGTGGATCATGTTGGGCAGGATTTCCCGGATGGCGATATAGGCCGCCCCTTCGCCCCGGCATCGGGCCACCTGCACATAATCCATCTGTGCCAGATTGACGGCCAGCGAGCGGGCAATACGGAAGGAACCCGGCATATAGGTGATGGAGGCGACCAGCAGAAGCAGCGGCAGGGAGGAACCGACGACCGCCACAAGGACCAGGGAGAAGATCTTCGACGGGATGGAGATCAGCGTATCCATGAACCGGCTGACCCCCTCATCCAGCCAGCGCGGGCTGACCGCCGTCAGCAGGGCCAGGGTGATGCCCGCCGTACTGGCCAGCAATGCTGCGGCGAGCGCCAGTCCGACAGAGTAGCGGGCCCCCGACAGCAGCCGGCTTAACACATCGCGGCCCAGATAATCGCTGCCTAGCAGGTGAGCGCCGGTGAAGCTGGCGAACACGTCATGGGCCACGAAGGCGCCGGGATCATACGGGGCCAGGAATGGGCCGATGATGGCGATCAACAGCCAGAACACCACCAGCGCCAGACCGATGAGGCCACTGCCGGAAAGGGCTTTCACCCAGGATCGGATCGCGTTCGTCATCGGTTGCGCAGCCTCGGGTTGGCCAGGATGGCGACGGTATCGGCAATCAGCACCAGCAGCAGATAGGCGGTGCAGAAGATCATGGCGCAGGCCTGCAGCAGCGGCATGTCGCGGCTGGTGACGGCATTGACCATGAGGCTGGCCAGACCTGGATAATTGAAGATCGTCTCAACGATGATCGCCCCGCCCAGAAGGTATGACAGCGACAGTGCCATAGCGTTGACGATGGGGCCGATGGCATTGGGCAGCACATGGGTCAGCACCACCCGCGCCGGCTTGATGCCCTTCAGCAGCGCCATCTCCACATAAGGCTGGCTCAACTGTTGGATGATCGCGGCACGGGTCATGCGGGCCATCTGGGCGATCACGATCACCGACAGGGTCAGGATCGGCATGGCCAGCGAGCGCAGAATCAGCCACGGGCTGGCATCAGGCGGGATAAGGGCGATGGAGGGCAGCCAGCGCAGCTGAACCGAAAAGACCAGCACCGCCAGCGTGGCGACCAGGAACTCCGGCAGCGCCACCATGGACAGGGTCGCCACATTCAGGCCCCGGTCCAGGCGGGCATCGCGGTGCATGGCCGACAGGATGCCGATGGTCAGGGCCACCGGTACCGACACCAGGGCCGACAGGGCGGCCAGCAGCAGCGAATTGGGCAGGCGCGCCGCGATGACATCGGAAACCGCCATGTTCGCGACCAGCGAATATCCCGGATCGCCCGTCACCATGCCGACCAGCCAGCGGACATAGCGTTCAGGCGCAGGTCGATCCAGGCCAAATTTCTCCCGCAGGGCCGCGACCGCATCGGCGGTGGCCGCCTGGCCCAGCATCTCCTGGGCAGCGTCACCGGGCAGAAGCTGGGCGATGAAGAACACGACAAGCGAAACCAGCAGCAGCGTCAGCATACCCGACGCAATACGCTTGCCGATCAGGGGCAGGGCGGTGGCCAGCAGGCCACGGGTCGCGGGTCCGGCCATGATGATCAGCCCTCCCACCAGACATGTTCGGGGAATTTATAGCCCATGAAGCCGCCCAGCGGGATGGGCCGCAGGCCTTTGACCCGCTTGTCGAACCCATCGATCAGGGTGATGAAGACGGGGATCGCCGTGCCGCATTCGGCCGCCACGATCTCCTGCATCTCGCCATAGATTTCCTTGCGCAGCGCAAAGTCCCCCTGGGCGCGGGCTTCCAGCAGCAGCCGGTCGAACCGTTCATTCTTCCAGCCGCTTTCATTCCAGGCGGCGGTCGATTTATAGAACAGGCTGAACATCAGATCGGCGGTGGGGCGCGGGTTGGTATTGCCGAAGCCCAGCGGGTGCTTCATCCAGTGGGTGGACCAGTAGCCATCGGCCGGCATGCGGTTCACTGCCAGCTTCAGACCGACCTTCGATCCATATTCCTGCAGCACCGACGCCATGTCGACCGACCCTTCCGCCGCGGGCGAGCAATAGAGCGGCAACGGGGTGGAGGGCAGACCGGCCCGGGCGAAATGATAGCGCGCCCGGTCCAGGTCCAATGTTCGCTGCGGCAGGTCGGCCCGGTAGAGCGGGTCGAAGGGCGGGATCGGATGGTCATTGCCGATGGTGGCGTAATCACGGAACAGGGCGCGTTTGATCAGTTCCCGGTCAAACAGATATTTCATGCCCAGCACGAAATCCGGGCTGCTCGTCGGTACTGCATCGCGGCGCATGATCAGGTTGGTGTACAGGCCCGACGGCGTTACCAGCAGGTCATGCGTGCCGCTTTCCCGGATGCGGCGGGTGGAACGGGGATTGATGGCCAGGATCATCTGCACATCACCCGACAGCAGCGCATTGACGCGCGCCACCTCGTCCGGGATGCCGATCAGTTCCAGACTGTCCAGATAGGGGCGGCCATCGCGGAAATAATCCTCGTTGCGCACACCCAGGGTGCGGACACCCGGCTGGAACGTCTGGCACCGGAACGGCCCGGTGCCGTTGGCCGTGCTGAAATTCGTCGTTCCGGCCTTGATGATGTAGAAATGCGACTGCGCAAGGATCGACGGCAGGTCGACATTCGGGCTGGTCAGCACAATCTCCACATCGCGCGGCGAGACGGCCCGAACAGACGCCATCTGCGATGCGATGGGCTTCACCTTCGATCCCGATGCCGGGTCCTGAAGGCGCAGCAGGGAGAAGACCACGTCATCGGCGGTCAGTTTGCTGCCATCATGGAACTTCACATCGTCGCGCAAGACGACGCGCCAGGTCATCTGGTCACTGCTGTCCAGGCTTTCAGCCAGGCTCAGGCGCGGCTGGGCATTGTCATCATAATCCGTCAGGCCGTTATAGAACATGGCATGACGGCAGTAATCGGTGGACAGCGCGCCCTTGGCGGGGTCCAGCGTGTCGGCGGTGGAACTGGACATGCAGGCGGCGGTGACATGGCCGCCGCGTCGGGGTTGCGCGCTGGCCATCCGGGGGAGCAGCGGCATTATGCCGGCGGCAAGGCCCGTGCCCAGCATCTGTCGTCGGGAAAGGCGCATGGGGCCCCTCAATGCAGGATGTCCTGGATACGATAGTAAAGACCGACCAGCGGCAAAAACCAGGGCTTGCCCAGATGGCCCGGAACCGGGGGCCAGGACAGGTCGGCCCAGGGGTTGGCGTCACGCTCGCCACCCATCACGCGGGCCATACGCTCGCCCATATGCACCGCCATTTGTGTGCCATGGCCGCTATAGCCCATCGCGTAGAAGATGCCGTCATGTTCACCGGCGCGGGGCAGGCGGTCGGCTGTAAGGTCGACCATGCCGCCCCAGCAATAATCAACCTTCACATCCTTCAACGCTGGGAACAGCATGCGCAGCGTGGTGTCCAGGATGCGCCCGCTTTTGGCGTCTGACAGCGGGTCCGACACGGCAAACCGCGCCCGCCCGCCGAAGATCAGGCGGTTGTCAGGCGACAGGCGGAAGTAGTTCCCGATATTCTTGCTGGTGACATAGTTCCGCTGGCCCGGAAACAGGCTTTGCGTCACCGCCTCTGACAACGGCTCGGTCGCAATCACGAAGGACCCGACCGACACGATGCGCCGCCGGAACCAGCCGAACGGACCCACCGGGCTGGCCCCGCCGGTAGCGACCAGCACCTGCTTGGCCTGCACAATACCCTTCGGTGTCCGAAGCTCCCAGCCGCCGCCGGCAGCGTTGGCCAAGCCGGTGACCGGTGCCCCTTCATGGATCAGGGCTCCCTTTCGTGCTGCTGCCTCCGCCAGGCCCACCCCGAACCTGCCGACATGCAACTGGCCGCTGGTGGTTTGCAGCAGGCCGCCGTGGAAATCGTCAGATTTGATTTCAGAGGCCAGATCGGCACGTGACAGCAGGTGGACATTGGGATCGACAGTCGCCAGCGTTTCCGCCGCGCGTGCCAGCTTGTCATAATGTTCGGGCTTGGCCGCCAGCTTCAACCGGCCACAGCGGCGGAAGGAACAATCGATCCCTTCCTCCCGCGCGATCCGCTCCACATCGTCCACGGCATCGACATGCGCCTGATAGAATTTGCGCGCCGTCTCCACCCCGAACCGCCCGGCCAAGGCGGCGAAATCATGGGCGGTGCCGCTATTGCACTGCCCGCCATTACGGCCCGACGCCTCGCCCGCCACCCGGCCCGCCTCCAGCACCATGGTGCTGGCGCCTCGCTTGGCCAGCGCCAAAGCCGCCGATAGGCCTGTGAACCCGCCCCCGATGACCGCCACATCCACCCGCCCCTCAACAGGCCCCGCCGTCCCACCGGTAAAGCGGGGGGCCGTGTCCAGCCAGTAGGAAAGGGTTTGCGATGCGGTCATTTGGGTACCTATCGTAGGTCAGGTCGAGCCAGAGGCGAGCCCTGACGGCATTGAATTTAAGACTTTTCTGTCAGGGCTCCGGCTTTCGCCTTCGACCTGACCTACGACGCTCACAACCCCAGCAGCGCCGGCAGGATGCCGATATGCGGGATTTCGTAATCGCGGTAATTGGGGTTGGTCGGCTCATGACCGCGCGCCACGAAGACACGGGCGCCGAAGCCCAGGTCGGTGGCGCTGTTCTGGTCATAACGGAAGCTGGAGGAGACATGCATCATGTCCTCCGGACCACAGCCCAGCTGATCGAACATATATTCAAACGCCTGGAAGCGTGGCTTGTAGGCCTGCGCCTGCTGTGCCGTATAGACGCGGTGGAACGGCGCGCCCAGCAGGGCCACATTATGGTGGATCTGCTCGTTCATGGCGTTGGACAGGATGACCAGCGGGATTTCCTTGGCGACCTTGGACAGGCCTTCGGCCACATCCGGATGGGGGCCCCAGGTCGGGACGGCGTCATAGATGCGGCGCGCTTCCTCGGGCCGGAACTCGACCTTCCACTTCTTGCACGTCCGCTCCACGGCATTGTGGATCACCTGATCATAGGGCTTCCAGGCGCCCAGCACCTCGTCCAGGCGATATGCTGCGAAGTCCTTGCAGAACTTCTCCATATGTTCGGGCGCGATACGGTCCGGGAACATCTCGCGCGCCATCTCCGACATGCGGAAACGGGTCAGCGTGCCATAGCAGTCGAAGGAGATGTATTTGGGCCGGAAGGGGGCCATGGCGTCGTCTTTCCATTGCTGCGGTGAAGATCGGGAGGGGCCGTTCAGCCCCCTGCACAAGAGATATTAGGCCATGGTGAAACCGGAACTTCTGTCCGAAAGCGGGAAGGGGACAGCAGGGAATGCGGATTTGCCGGCCACCTGTGCGGCATGTTCTGCTGTACCCCGCGGGGCTCAATATCCGCGCGAACGATCCACCTGTCCTTGCATCGGCTGGCCTGCCTGATGGCGGCGGATATTGCCGATCATAACCTCCACGGACGAATCATCTCTTGTCTGGCTGGCCACATGCGGGGTCAACAGGATACGGGGATGCGACCAGAATGGATGGTCCGCCGCCGCCGGTTCGGTATTCAGCACATCAATGACCGCCCCTGACAGCTGCCCACTGTCCAGAGCGCTCAGCAGATCATGCTCCACCAGATGCCCGCCGCGCCCGACATTGATGATGCCGGCACCGCGCGGCAGAAGATCGAAGCTTTTGCGGCACAAAATGCCGCGCGTCTCCCCGGTAAGCGGCAGCAGGCAGATCAGGACATCGCAGCCCGACAGAAAGGCGGGCAGGGCATCAGCGCCAGCGAAAATCTCCACCCCATTCACCGCGCTGCCCGACCGGCTCCACCCACGCAAGGGGAAGCCGAAGGGGCGCAGGGCGTTCAGCACCGCCATGCCCAGATTGCCCAGGCCCATCACCCCGACACACCGCTGTGCCGCCGGCAGGAGATGGCGTGGGGCCCAGCGATGGTCGGCCTGTGCGGTCCGGTAATCCAGCATGTCCCGGTGCAGGGCCAGGGTGGCGAAGGTGGCGTATTGCACCATGCCGTCGGTCAGGCCCGGTTCCATCATCCGCACCACCTGCACATGGGCGGGCACCTGCGACAGGTCCAACTGGTCCACGCCCGCACCCACGGAGAATAGGACCTCCAGGTTGGGCAGCCCCTCCAGCAGGTCACGCGTCACCGTCCAGGCCGCCATATAGTGGATATCGCCGGCGTCACCTACATCGGGCCAAGTACGGAATGGCATGTCGGGCAGCAGCCGGGTAAAGGCCTCACCCCAGACACGGCCACGTTCCGCCGATGATTTGAACAGGAAAGCCATGATGATCGCTCCTGTCAGAACAAACAAAAACCCCCGCCCAGGGGGAACCATCGGGCGGGGGCGTGGAGTTTACAAGGAAGGAGCGCGAGATCAGAAGTTGTAAGAAACCCGGCCCGTAACGGTGCGCGGCGTACCGGGCGCCACCCACAGGCGGGCGTAGGAGGAAGCGTAGTAGCGCTTGTCGAACAGATTGTTCACATCGACCGAAAGCTTCACCTGCTCCATCGGCTCGTAAGAGGCCTGGAGCTTCACCAGCGTGTAGCTGGGCAGGAAGAAGTTGACACCCGTCTCGCCCAGACGCTTGGAGACATGGTTGATGCCGCCGCCGACACTGGCCGTACCCGTGCCGACCTCGAAATCCTTGAACAGCATCAGGTTGGCCGTGTGCTTGGGCACATTGATCAGCGCGTCACCCTCGCGGATCGGCAGGGCGAAATTCGGATCGAGGAAATCCTCCGCCACCTCGGCGTCGGTATAGGCATATGTGATGAACAGGCGAGTATCGGCAGGCAGCTTGGCGTTCAGATCGAATTCCATGCCCTTGCTGCGGGCGGACCCGACGGCCATAGAGAAGCCGGCATTGACCGGGTCGGCCGTCAGTACGTTGCTCTTCTTCATGGTGAACAGCGAGACGGTACTGTTCAGGCGGCCATCCTCGCTCTCATACTTGGCGCCCACCTCGTAGGACTTGGACTTTTCCGGCTCGAACAGGGTACCATTGGCGGCGCTGCCGCTGTTGGGACGGAAACCTTTGCCATAGCTGGCATAGAGGCTGATTTCGTCCGTGGCGTTATAGACGATGCCACCCTGCGGGCTGAATTCCGTATAGGAACGGACCTTGGGATTGGTGGCCGACAGCGCTACGGCATTGTCGCGCAGGTTACGCTTGAAATCGTCATAACGGCCGCCGAAGCGGATCTTAAAATTCTCTGTGATGTCGATCTGGTCCTGCAGGTAGATGCCCCAGGCGTCCTGAACCTCGTGGGTGTTGGTCAAGACAGCATTGGGGGTGGCAAGATTGCCATAGACAGGGTTGAACACGTCGATGGCGTTGTTGGCGGTCGTGATCGGGCGACCGGCGGTGTAAGCCGGTGGACGATAACGGCGTTGCAGCGTGTCGATGGTGAACTTGTCCCAGTCGGCGCCGGCAATCAGGTGATGGGTGACAGCGCCCGTCGTGAAGGTGCCGGACAGTTCACCACGCACCACACCATGTTCGGTGTCATAGTCGCGCTGACGGCGCTGACGCGACAGATATTGATTGGTGGAATTCAGCGTCTGGCGCCCACCGGCTAGTTCCGCCTCGGTGGAGAAGCCCTCGAACGAAGTCTCCTTGTAGCTGCCACCCAGCAGCACAGCCCAATTATCGTTCAGATCATGCTGCAACTGTACCTGATGGCCCAGCACATCGATCTCGATAGGACCGTCGCCCGGTTCACCCAGGAAACGGGAGATGGGCAGGGCGCCAAGATCGCCGTTCACGGCCACGATACCGCGGTCAAACGGCACCTTCTGGTTCACATACTCCATCTCATAGGACAGTGTCGTATCCTCTGTCAGGACGGCCAGGATGGAGGGGGAGGCGACCAGCTTCTTGCTGTCCAGCGTGTCGCGGAAGCTGCCGGCATCCTCGTATGCCGCGTTCAGGCGCACGGCGATGCTCTGTGTGACGGGGCCGGTGATATCGCCTTCGACACGGTAGGTGTCATAGCTACCGGCAGAGGCTGCGACGCTACCCTTGGTCTTGAATTCAGGCTTCTTGGTGATGATGTTCACCGTACCGCCGGGCTCCCCACGACCGAACAGAGCGGAATTGGGGCCCTTCAGGACTTCGATCCGTTCCACGTTGGAGGCATCGCGGGGGCCGCCGTAACCACGGCCGCCATTGAAGCCATTGACCAGGAAGCCCGACGGGAAATTCTCGTCACCGGCAAAGCCGCGGACCGCAAAGCTGTCCCAGAGGCCGCCGAAATTATTCTGCTTGGCGATGCCAGACGCCAGTTCCAGGGCACCTTCCAGCTTCGTGATGCCCAGATCCTGCAACAAGGCACCATCCAGAACCTGGACGGCCTGCGGCGTGTCTTTCAAGGCGACGTCGCCGCGATAGGCCTGACGCTGGCCCACGACAATGATCTCATCCAGGGCGCCATCGGCGGGCTGGGCGATCGCCACAGGCGCAAGGGCCACGCAGGCGGCGGTGGCGGCAAGCGCCAGGCGGAACTGGTTAGTCACATACATCGTTGATCCCCTTTGTGAAGCTGCTCCGCTGTTCACTCATTGCGGCGCTGACCCTGAAGGGCCGTTATCTCGTGCCGCCTGTTATGTTATAACGTTCCTCCGGGGCAAGACCTTTTTTAAAAGACCCGAGGTCCTTGTCCCCTCACCCGATCAGCTTAGGCCGTACGGCAGATAATTTTGCTCGAAGCAGCCGGTTGCGGCGGTGTGTTCTATTGTTGTAAGGCCCAAATGCGCGGATTATGCCGGGGCGAAACCCGCGCTATTTCGGCGCTGTTACAGGTATTTCAGCCACCAGATGTCACGGCGGCGCTGCTTCAGGCCCGCGAACCAGCGGGTGGGCAGATAGAGCGGCACCAGCAGGATGGCGACCCAGATCCAGACGGTGGAAACATTGTCCACGCCGAAGAACTGACCCTTGTTCAGCCCATACAGGGCAACGGCGACCAGGTAGAGCGCCTTCAGCACATAAAGATGCAGCAGATAGAAGAACATGGGCGCCCCGCCGAACATGGCGAGATAGGGCATGATCCTGCTGTCCTGATACTTTTCAAACAGAGCCAGCAGCAGCACACCCGTGCCGACCGTCGGCAGCAGGAACAGCAGCGACGGCGGATATTTGGTCAGCGACAGGAAAGCCATGACGCTGTGCAGTGTGTCGACGCCCGGCACCCAGGGCTTGTCACCATAAACGTTCAAGGCGCGGATGATGACAAACCCGACCAGCATGATGCTGCCGGTCAGGATCAGGCGGCGGCAGCGGACCATCGCGTCGCTACCCTTGGCGAACCAAGGGCCGCTGGCATAGCCCAGCAGGATGACGCCGATCCAGGGCAGGATGGGGTAGGTGGTCTTGGCAATCAGGCCGCCGCCCAGTTGGATCACCGACCGCTGATGCAGCACGGCCCAAATCTCATAGAACGCATCGCCGGGCGCCAGCCGGATCGGGTCCAGCAGATTATGCCCCAGCACAATGACCAGCCCCAGCGCCACCTGCGCCGTGCGCGGCAGATGCAGCAGCCCGGCCAGCACGATCATCGAGATGCCGATGGCCCAGATTACCTGCAGCCAGAAGGTCTGCGGCGGAAACTGCGCCGACCAAGCAAAGCCTACGAAAGTCAGTTCCAGGAAGATCAGAAAAAGCCCGCGCTTCAACAGGAACATCGACGTCTCGGCCTTGCTGTGCGACTGGCCGTAGAGCCAGGCCGACAGGCCGGTCAGCGCCACGAAAGTCGGGGCGCAGAAGGTGGACAGAAGCCGCGTGAAAAACAGGCCAGGGTCCGTCGTTGTCGTATCGACCGGGTCCGTGACCTGCATGTGCAGGAACCAAGTCTCCCGCACATGGTCCACCAGCATGAAAACCATGACCAGACCGCGCAGCGCGTCAATCGCCACCAGACGCGCATGCGCCTTGGCGGCGGCCAGCGTCCTGCCGGCACCCGCTGCTTTGGCCTGTCCGTCCATACCCGTGATGCTGGTCATGCCGTGAACCCCCGTTCGCTGCGATGCGCCTTTTTGCGGCGTCTTGGATCAGATTATCCCTGCATGCGGTGCGTATATGCGGAAATGCGGGGGGCGGCAGTCAATGCTGCCGAAATGGGCGCGGCGGACAGCAGCAGGATATTTTTTGCGGCATCGATCTGCCTATCGTCGCCAGAACGAACAGTAATTTCCATAAGATATATTATCACGTTTTTTATGCGTGGGGGGTGGATTCTATTTTGAAGTGCGACTCTCTTTTACAATCAGATGGTTAGGTGGATTCTATTTTTAATGGTTACCAGTTCGGCGTTGCGTCACCCCCCGGTTCGGCGCCTGATCACATCGCTGAACGGGAATTCGATGTCGCAGCGCAGGCCGTCAGGTTCAAACCGCAATGCCGTGGCGCCTTGCAGTTCGTAGGCCAGCGAGCGCTGGATCAGGGTCGTGCCGAAGCCGGAGGTTGTCGGCACCGCCGTCTGCGGGCCGCCAGTTTCCTTCCAGCTCAGATGGATGCACGGCTGTTCCCCATCGGTCAGGGTCCACAGCACTTCCAGATGCCCTCCGGCCTGTGAGAAGGCTCCGTACTTGGCGGCGTTAGTGGCCAGTTCGTGGAAGACCAGTGCCAGGGCCAGTGCCGCCTTGGGCCGCAAATCGATGGCGGGGCCATCGATACGCACATCATGTGGTTCCTGGGCATAGGGGGTCACCTCATGCCGGATGACGTCGGCCAACTGCACCCATTCCCAGAAATGATCGGCTAGCAGGTTATGCGTCTCAGACAGCGCCCGCAGCCGGCCCTCGAACGATTGCCAGAAACTGTCCGTATCGGCATGACGCCGGCGGGTCTGCTTGCCGATCGACAGCACCGTGGCCAGCGTGTTCTTCACCCTGTGCGACAGTTCCGCCATCAGCAGTTCCTGCCGTTCTTCGGCCTGACGGCGTTCAGTAACGTCGATGATCTGCACAACGGCACCTGCCGGCCCCTCATCACCATCCAGCGGGGTGATCGAATACAGAACCGGGACCATTTGCCCATCGGGGCGTTCAAGGGTTGCGGCACTTTCCGCAACGGCCGGGATGGGAATGTCGCCCTTTCCCAGGGTTACGCCCAGTTTTTCAAACAAGGATGCGCCTTCCAGCTCAGCCCCCAGAAGGCCGATGGCGGGCGGGTTAAGGTATGTCGCCATGCCCGCGCCATTGGTCAGGATCAATGCTGCGGGCACATTTCGGGTGATGGTGGCGGTAATCAATGCCTGGTCTGCGAGGCGCCGGTTCACCGTCGCCAACTGGTCGGCCAGCATGGCCCGTGTGCGAGCGGCGTTGCGTTCCGCCTCCAACCGCAAGGCGCGCCCTTCCCTTTCCCGGAAATCGGCCAAAAGGCGCCGGTTCTGTTCTTCCAGAAAACGGCGGCGCAGGATGGCACGCAGTCGCGCACGCAGCGGCGGCAGCGGGGCCTTTGGATCGAACAGATCGTCGACGCCCGCACCCAGCAGCCGGTGGACCCGGTCCAAATCCTGCTGCCCACCCAAAGCCAGGATCAAGGCAGTACCGGTACCCAGGCTGGACCGGCATTGCCGGCAAAGCTCCAACCCGTCCATGTCCGCCAGTTGATCATTGACCAAAATCACATCCTGCGGCTCCAGCGCCAGGTGCGACAGGGCCAATGTGGCCGTCTTGACCGCCGTTATCCGGCACCCCTCCTCCAGCAGCAGCGCGCGAAGGGCGTATTCCAGGACAGATTCAAACCCGACCAGCAGGGCACGCGGCTGCCGGAACTGCGTCTGCGGCAGTACATCCATATCATCGTCGCGCCGCGCATGACGCAGCAGCTGCCGCACACGCAGCAGCAGCACGGCCGGGTCGGTGGATTTGGGCAGGAAATCGTCGGCGCCACTGTCCAGGCCTTCGCGCTGACGGGCCGGGGTTTCGTCGGCGGTGAGCATCAGGATGGGCATGGAAAGGGTTGCCACATGCAAGCGGATCAACCGGCAAAGATCGCCACCCTGCATGCCCGGCAGATGATGATCAACGATCAGCAGGTGCGGCAGCGTGCGGTTCAGAACGGGAAGCGCCGCCTCTGCGCTGTCTACCAGTTCGACAGTGTACCCCTCGTCCTCCAGCAGTATCTGGAGGCGCAGGGCCTGCGTGGGGCTGTCTTCCACCAGCAGGATGCGCCGGGCACCGTGTAGAGCTTCCGTCTCAAGCCTGGCCGACACCCGCCACCTTCATCATTTCGCCTGTCTCTGCCAGGAAGACCGATCGTGCCAGACGGGCCAGGTCCCGTTCCGCCACCGGTTTGCGAAGGACCGGACGGTCCCTCCATTCTGCCGGCAAACCCGCCACGTCATAACCGCTGGTCAGGATGAAGGGAACGTTGCGGGCAGCCAGGGCCGATGCCACGGGAAATACCAGTTGCCCGGACAGGTTGACGTCCAGGATTGCGCCGTCCAGACGACCTTCATCAATCAGGGCCAATGCCTGCTGGATGTTTCCGGCGGGTCCAATCACACCAAAACCCAGGTCGGCCATGATGTCAGCCACATGGATGGCGATCAGGAACTCGTCCTCAACAACCAGGATTTGCTTCTGTTGCCCCATGGACCGGAAATCCTGCAATCGTGAACTCAACGTCTCTTCAACAGTCTAACGCTGTCTGGCCCAAAATGGCCCCAAGCGTTTCGCCTTATTTCGAATGGTATAAGAGAAGACATAGGCATGCCAGTCTTCCACTTAAAGTCCAGGATTACCGCCAATTTCCGCCATGATGCGTCCTGCCGCCTGCCCGACCAGCCCACCCAGCACGGGCATACGCGTATCGGTTATGCGTGCCATGGGGCCAGAAAGTGAGACGGCACCAACCGGATCGCCATGTTCATTGAAGATCGGCGCCGCCACACATCGCAGACCAACGGCGTGTTCCTCATCGTCGATGGCGTAGCCACGTGCCCGTGCCGCAGCCAGATCCGCGCTCAAACCCTGCCTGTCGGTCAGGGTTCGGGCCGTCATCCGGGTTAGGCCATGCCTTTCCACATGACGGATCAGCGCCGCCTCACCCAATGCGGATAAAAGCGCCTTGCCGACGCCAGAGCAATGCATGGGCACCCGCGCGCCCAATCGCGCAAAGGTGCGCATCATCTCCCGGCATTCGACCTGCGACAGGTAGACAGCCGCCCCCTGATCCTCGATGGCAAGGTTTACCGTCTCGCCACTGGCCTCCATCAAGGCCCGCATATGGGGCCGGGCCAGACGGACCAGATCGCGGGTGCGCAGGAAGCCGTTACCCATGATGAAGGCCTGCACACCCACCGACCAAAGCTTGGTTTCCGCATCGAAGCGCACATAACGCTCCGACTCCAGCGAGGTCAGCAGGCGATGGGTGGTGGAGGCCGCCAAGCCCACGGCATTACCGATCTCCGTCAGGCTGGCCCCGCCATCGGCTTGTGCCAGATGGTTCAGGATGGCGATGGCGCGGGTCAGGACCTGGACATTGCCGTTGCGTTCGGGGCTGTCGGTGGCGGGTTTGGGCATGGCGCTTCCGGTGATTGTTCACATGAACCTACCAATCTTTCCGCATTGTGGAAAGACTTCCATTCTCTGTTGCGCGGCAACAAGGGCACTGATAGGGGTGGACAAACAACACCAGCCGCCAGGGAAGGTCCGCGTCCATGTCCGCCACCGTCGATATAAACGGCCTGAAGGTCGATGCCGAACTGCACCGCTTCATCGAGACGGAGGCCCTGCCCGGTACCGGTGTGGAGCCTTCCGCCTTCTGGTCGGGCTTCGTGGCGCTGTTCAATGATCTGGCGCCCGTGAACAAGCGGTTGCTGGACCGGCGCGAGGCGTTACAGGCCAAGATTGATGGCTGGCACATTGCCCGGCGCGGGCAGGATATCGATCCGGATGCGTATGAGGCTTTCCTGCGCGATATCGGTTATCTCATACCGGAAGGGCCGGATTTCGCCATAACTACCGCCAACACCGACCCGGAAGTCAGCCAGGTGGCGGGACCGCAGCTGGTTGTGCCGGTAATGAACACCCGCTTCGCCCTGAACGCCGCCAATGCCCGCTGGGGCAGCCTGTATGACGCGCTGTACGGCACCGATGCGCTGGGCGATGTCGGAACCGCCGGGGCCAAGGGATATGACCCCGTGCGCGGGGCTGCGGTGATCGCCAAGGGCCGGGAGGTGCTGGACCGCGCCGCGCCGCTGGCCAACGGCAGTCACAAGGACGCGACGGGTTATCGTGTGGCCGATGGTGCGCTGTCCGTGACGCTGGCTGACGGGTCGGTGACAGGGCTGGCCGACGCGGCACAGTTCAAGGGCTATAACGGTGACGTGGCTGCCCCCACCAACATCCTGCTGGCCCATCACGGCCTGCACCTGGATATCGTCATCGATCGTACGCACCCCATCGGTAAGGGCGATGCCGCCGGCGTTGCCGATATCGTGCTGGAATCGGCCCTGACTGCCATCATGGATTGTGAGGACAGCATCGCCGCCGTTGATGCCGCCGACAAGGTGACCGTCTATCGCAACTGGCTGGGCCTGATGAAGGGTGACCTGACGGCGACGTTCGAAAAGGGCGGACGCACGATGGAGCGCGCGCTGAACCCCGACCGCCGCTACACCAGCGCCGATGGCACCGGCACGGTGACGCTGCATGGCCGTTCCCTGCTGTTCATCCGCAATGTCGGGCATTTGATGACCATCGATGCCGTGACCTTTGCGGATGGAACCTGGGTGCCGGAGGGCATTCTGGATGGTATAGTCACCAGCCTGATCGCGCTTCACGACCTGCGCCGCACGGGCGGCCTGTCCAACAGCCGGGCCGGATCGGTCTATATCGTGAAGCCGAAGATGCATGGGCCGGAAGAAGTGGCCTTTGCCAACCATCTGTTCGACCGGATCGAGGATGTGCTGGGCCTGACCCGCCACACCCTGAAGATCGGCATCATGGATGAGGAGCGGCGCACCACCGTCAACCTGAAGGAATGTATCCGCGCCGCCAAGGACCGCGTATGCTTCATCAATACCGGCTTCCTGGACCGCACCGGCGATGAGATGCACACGTCGATGCAAGCCGGTCCCATGATCCGCAAGGCCGACATGAAGGCCTCCGCCTGGATCGGGGCGTATGAGAACTGGAACGTCGATAACGGTCTGGCCGCCGGCTTCCGTTCCCATGCGCAGATCGGCAAGGGCATGTGGGCCATGCCCGACCGGATGGCAGAGATGCTGAAGGTCAAGGTCGGTCACCCGATGGCCGGCGCCACCACCGCCTGGGTCCCCTCACCCACCGCCGCCACCCTGCACGCCCTGCATTACCATCAGGTCGATGTGGCGGCCCGGCAGGCCGAACTCTCCACCCGCCCCCGCGCTTCGCTGCGCGATATCCTGACCATTCCGCTGGCACGCGGCATCAACTGGTCCGAGGCGGAGATAAACGAGGAGTTGGAGAACAACGCACAGGGCATTCTAGGTTATGTCGTGCGTTGGGTCGATCAGGGGATCGGTTGCTCCAAGGTGCCCGACATCCACAATGTCGGCCTGATGGAAGACCGCGCTACCTTGCGCATTTCCAGCCAGCATATCGCCAACTGGCTGTTGCATGGCGTGTGTACCGAGGCACAGGTGATGGCCGTCATGAAACGCATGGCCGCCGTCGTGGACGGGCAGAATGCGGGTGACCCTGCCTATCGCCCCATGGCCCCGCATTTCGATAGCTCCATCGCGTTTCAGGCGGCCTGTGATCTGGTGTTCAAGGGTGTGGAACAACCCAGCGGCTATACCGAACCGCTGCTGCACAAGCATCGCCGGGCGTTGAAGGCGCGGGGATGATCAAGCGGTAGGTCCGGTCGGAGTGAACTAGCACCCTGACAGAAAAGGCTTTCGATCCAATGCTGTCAGGGCTCGCCTTCGGCTCGACCTGACCTACGCAGCTCACTTGATCAGCCGCAGCAGTTCCTTGAATTCCGGTCGGTCATAGCGTTCCAGCCATTCGAACAGCACCATCTCAACCGTGACCAGTTCCACGCTGTGGAAGCGCAGGCGGTCGAGGGCCGCCTGTTTGCTGGCTTCGGTGCGGGAGCCGACGGCGTCGATGATGACGGCGACACGCAGGCCGAGCGCTTTTAATTCCAAGGCGGTTTGCAGTACGCAGACATGCGCCTCGGTGCCCGCCAGTAGGATGGTTCCCCCGGCGGCGGCCCAGGCCAGGAAATCGGCCTGACGCGCGGCAGAGAAATGTGATTTGCCAAAGGTATGCGGGATCAGCGCGGCCAGGACCGATGTTGTCGGGCCAATGCCGGTGGGATTCTGTTCGGTGGCCGCGACCGGCACGCCCAGACGGTTAGCTGCCGTCACCAGCTTCACACAATTGCTCACAACGGCATCGGCGCCGTCGATGGCGGCCAGCAGCCGGTCCTGCACGTCAATGATTACCAGCCGGCTGTCGGTGGACAGAAGCAGGTTGGGGGGTGCCGTGTCGGTCATCACAGGGGCCTCTTGTAACAGCCACGCGGGGCAGCATGTGCGGTGGATCACTTTCCGACAAGCCTGGATCGCTGATCCTGCCCATGCTTTTGCACTGCAATAAAGGAGGCGGCGATGGGCCGCTTGATCCTGGTTCTGATCCCGATCTTCATGCTGGCCGCCTGTGGCGGTCCGCAGGCCGTCAGCCCGCCGCTGGCCGTAGCCGACGAACATCCGCATTTCGCGAATTGCGCCGCCTATATTCAGGCCTCCATGCCGGCCAAGGGTGCGGAACAGGCCCGCGCTGATGCGCTTGAGCGCTGTCTGGAACGCAATGGCAGCTCCAGACAGGTAGCCACAAGGCTTTGATAGGCCTGGACGGACGGCCCGCCCGTACTACATTGTCACCACGAACGTTCTTTTTACAGGTGCATCATGGGTGACAAGGTGACGACCCTGGGCCGGCGGGCCATGCTGGCGCTGGCCGGTGGTCTGGCGATGATGGGGGTGATGGGCATGACCGGTACCGCGCAGGCGGCCAACGCCTATGATTTCGGCTTTACCGCCATTGAGGGCAGCCCGCTGAAGTTTGATGCCTATCGCGGCAAGACCGTGCTGGTGGTCAATACCGCCTCCATGTGCGGTTACACGCCGCAGTATAAGGGCCTGCAGGCCCTGTGGGAGAAGTACAAGGACAAGGGGCTGGTCGTGCTGGGCGTGCCGTCGAATGATTTCGGTGGGCAGGAGCCGGGCAGTGCCAAGGAGATCAAGGAATTCTGCGAGGTCAACTTCGCCATCGACTTCCCCATGACAACGAAGGAACCGGTGAAGGGCCCCAATGCCCACCCGATGTACAAGTGGCTGGCCGACCAGAAGGGCGAGCCGAAGTGGAATTTCCACAAGTATCTGATCGGCACCGATGGCAAGCTGATCGAGGCCTATGGTTCCAAGGTGACGCCGGACAGCGCCGAATTGACCGCCGCCATTGAAAAGGCGTTGCCCAAGGGTTGACGAGATCAATCCCCGCCCCTTGTAATTGTCTTACAGGCTGGGTTAGGGTCGGGCATGCCGTCCATGTGGACGGGTCCGACCCATCCTGTTGATTTGCCTGGGAAGAGATGAGCTACGGCCTCTACGACCACCGCCGCCGCTACCGCCGTCGCATCTGGGGCCGTGTGGGCAAGGCTGCCCTGGTCCTGGCTGTACTGGGTGGTGTCGCAGGATTCTCCTATCTGGTTGGCGTGGAGCAGCTGAAATCCCGCGAAGGCTCCATACAGGAAGAATTGGCGAATATGACGGCGGCCAAGGACAAGGCCGAACGCCGCGCCCAGCAATTGCAGCAGATCGCCCAGACCCAGGAAATCCGCGCCAACGAGCTGGAAATCCGGCTGCAGCGTGAGGTGCCGAGCGGCGAACTGGCCAAGATCACCGAACTGGTGGCCCGCAAGCTGGCCGAGGGTGTGAACCCAGAACGCATGGCATTCGTCATCGAACAGACCAGCAACCCCCGTTCCTGTGCCAGGCCCGACACGAAGCGATTCGTGCTGCCCACCCCGATCTATCGCGGATCAAACACGCAGGTGGCCTTTGCCGATGGCGCCATCATCGTGACGGGTGAGGGTGTGCCCGCCCGCAATGATGGCGGCAGCCCGGAAGCCTGGTACGATCCGACCAAGCCCGTGAAGCTCCGCTTCACCGATGCCAATGGCAAGGTGGACGAGGTCAATGGCGTCCTGCCACTGACCCACAATCTGATCTCCAGCGACAAGGAAGTGCGCCTGACGGTCGGTGCCGGTGCCCGGTCGTTTGTGGAGGTTACGGGCGAGGTCTGCCGCTTCCCGTAACCGGTATTGCTGTTGCATCGTCCATGTCCGAAAACCGCGAGCCGCCTTGGGTGGCCCGTGGCAGGATCGGGGCATGGAAACGCTCGACCCCACCGCCTGCTACCGCGCTGTTGAAACCAGGGATGCCCGCTTTGACGGGCGATTCTTCACGGCGGTGCTGACCACCGGCATCTACTGCCGCCCCATCTGCCCGGCCCGCACGCCCAAGGCGGAGAATTGCCGCTTCTATCCAACGGCAGCCGCAGCACAGGAGGCGGGGTTTCGGCCCTGCCTGCGCTGCCGGCCTGAAGCCGCACCTGACCTTGCCGTCTGGCGCGGCACCTCCAACACCGTCTCGCGCGGGCTGGCCCTGATTGCGGAAGGCGCGCTGGATGGGGAGGAAGCCAGCGTCGATGTCCTGGCCGGTCGGCTGGGCGTGGGGGAACGGCAGCTGCGCCGCCTGTTCAAGCAGCATCTGGGCGCCAGTCCCATCGCCGTGGCGCAGACACGGCGCGTGCTGTTCGCCAAGCAGCTGCTGCATGAGACGGCGCTGCCCATGGCAGAGGTGGCGCTGGCATCCGGCTTTGGCAGCATCCGGCGCTTCAATGAGACGTTCCAGTCACTTTATGGCCGTGCGCCGCGTGATCTGCGCCGGCAGGCCCTGACGTCGGACCGGGCGGAGGGCAGCGTGGCGCAGGATGGGGTGATCCTTCGCCTGCGTTACCGCCCACCCCTGGACTGGCCCGATCTGCTGAATGCCATCGCGGCGCGAGGTGATGCAGCGGAGCAGGTGGCGGACGGGGTCTGGAGGCGGCAACTGTCCGATGGCGAGGTCACAGTCACTGCCCTTCCCGGCCAGGACGCGCTGAAGGCCGTGATCCGCACCGGCGATATCAAGTCACTGTCGGGCATCGCGGCCCGGCTGCGGCGGCGGTTCGACCTGTCGGCGGATATGGCGACTATCAACGCCCATCTGTCGCAAGACCCCGTCCTGGCCCCGCTGGTGGCGGACTGGCCCGGACGGCGGGTACCGGCCCCATGGGACGGGCCCGTTCCGATTTATGAAGGCGAGCGAAGATGGCATCCCTGGGGTGCCTATGCCTGCCGTCACCTTGATCTTCCCGTATTTCCGCTTTCCCTGGAAAAGGCATCATGACCAAGACAAAGCTTGAGATTTTCGACGCCCTGCACCGGGGCGATGGCCCCCTGATCCTGTGCAATGTCTGGGACGGGGGCAGCGCGCGGATGATGCGCAATCTGGGGGCCCAGGCCATTGCCACCACCAGTGCTGGTCTTGCCTGGGCCCTGGGCGTGGCCGACGGCAACAAACTGCCGGCGGATTTGCTGCTGCATGCCGCCACCACCATTGTGCGCGCCGTGCCCGACCTGCCCGTCAGCATCGATATGGAAGCTGGCTATAGCGACGATCCCGCCGCCGTCGCCGATCTGGCACGCCGCATCGTGACGACGGGTGTTGTCGGCGTGAATATCGAGGATGGGGCGGGCACGCCCGACCTACTGGCCGCCAAGATCCAGGCCATCCGTGCCGCCGTGGGGCCGGGTCTGTTCATCAATGCCCGTACCGATGTCTATCTGAAGGGGCTAGCCCCGGCAGGGGAACGCGCGGCAGAGGTGGCACGGCGTGGGCAGCTGTATACAGCTTCCGGAGCCTCCGGTTTGTTTCCAGCTGGCGTGACCGATTCAAAAGAAATCAAATATATAGCGGATAATGTTAAAGTACCGATGAATGTGATGGCCCGCCCCGGTCTGTTGCCGGCGGCGGAACTGTCGAGGTTGGGTGTGAAGCGACTGTCGGCGGGTTCGGCCCTGCCGGAATATCTCTGGGGCCGGGTGGCGGCCATCGGCGGGGCCTTCCTGCGGGATGGCGTGTCCGATCCGATCTGTGCCGATGCCATGCCCTATGGTCAGATCAACGCCCTGATGGCGGGGGCGTCGGCCTGAATTCAGCGGCCAGTGCCAGCAAACGGTCCCGTGCCTCCGCCACGGCGGGGCGCGGCGTGCCGGTGCGGGTGACAAGGTGATAGAGATAGGGGTTGGGGACCCAGAGTGGGCTGAGCGGCACCAGCCGGCCATCGGCCACCCAGGCATCGCCCAGGGGTGACCGCAGCATGCCGATCCCCAACCCTACCTCCAGCGCGGCCAGCACGGTGTCGTAATCCTCAAACCGTATGTCCTAAGGCCGGGGCTTGCTGTACTGCACGTCATGGGCCGCCAGCCAGGCCCGCCAGGAGGTGACGGTACTGTCATGCACCAGGGTTTCGGCCATGATGGTGGCGACAGACGGGTTGGGTCCCAGACGGGCGGCCAGCGATGGAGAGGCAACGGGATAGACCATTTCCTGAAAAAGGGGCGTACAGTTCACCCCCGTCCATTGGCCATTGCCGCACCGTACCGCGATGTCGACCTCTCCCTTTTCCAGATCGGCCAGCCGATGTTCGACCAGAAGGTCGAAGCGCAGGTGAGCATCCTGCAATTTGCCCAGCATCCGGAACAGCCAGAGCTTGGCGAAGGCCGGCAGGATGGAGAGGCGCACAATCTCTGTCCCACGGCGGTGACGCCATTGGTCGCCGGAACGAGCGATCATGTTGAACGCCTCCCCCACCCGCGCGATGAAGCGGTCGCCATCGGGCGTGGTGCGGACGCCGCGCCCATGCCGTTCGAACAGAGCCACCCCCAGCCAGCTTTCCGCAGCCTGTACCCGGCGGCTGATGGCGGCGTGGGTGACGCCCAGTTCCTGGGCGGCGGCGGAAAAGGAACCGGTGCGGCCGGCGGCCAGAACGGCGGTCAGGCTTTCCAGGGGCGGCAGGGATAAGCTGTGCGTCATGCGTACAGGTGTGCCGTCATCAGTACGCTATGTCAACAAATCGCAATCAGGCAGGATCACCATCATGTCGCCCCCGAACGGAAACTCTCCCATGACGGCCCTTGCCATCCCCCTGCCCCGGTCACGCTTCCTGCCCGCCCTTGCCGTCCTGGTGACGGTGGTAAGCTGGGGATCGGCCTTTCCCTCCATCCGTCTGGCGCTGGGCGGCATGGACCCGTTGCCGCTGGCGGCGGCGCGGTTTGCCATGGCCGGAACGCTGGCCCTGATCTTTCTGTTGGTGACGCGGCCCAAGCTGCCGCGCGGCATGGATGCGGTGCGGTTCGCGGCCTGCGGCGGGATCGGGATCGCGCTTTATAACCTGCTGCTGAATACCGGACAGAAGACAGTGGCGGCGGGGGCGGCCAGCTTCATCGTGAATGTTGCCCCGGTCCTGACCGTGATCTTCGCGACCCTGTTCCTGAAGGAAAGGTTCCGCCGCTGGGCCTGGATCGGCATGGGGATCAGCATGGCCGGCGTCGGCCTGATCGCGTCGGGACAGCCGGGCGGGCTGCGCTTTGGCAGCGGCGCCACGCTGCTGATCGGGGCGGCACTGGCCACCGCCACCTATTTCGTGCTGCAACGACCGCTGGTGGCGCGCTATGGCGCCCTGCCCTCATCGGCGCTGACCTTGGCAGCCGGCGCGCTGTGGCTGTCGCCCTGGCTGGGTCAGGGGGTGCAGCAGGCATTGGCGGCCAGTTGGCAGGTGCAGGCGGCCCTGCTGTTCCTGGCGCTGTTTCCCGCCGCCATCGGCTATGCCGCCTGGACCTATGCCCTGGGCCATTTCGGCGCGGCGCGGGGCTCAAACTTTCTCTATATGGTGCCCGTGGTCGCCTCCACGGTGGCCGTGCCGATGACGGGCGAGTTGCCCGTCTGGACGACACTGGCCGGTGGGGTCCTGGCCCTGGGCGGTGTGGCGCTGGTCAACACCAAGGGCCGGGGGTGAATCCGCCGTATGGGGCAGGATTAAACCTGCCCCGCCACCAGCACCTTGCCGGGATCATAGGTCGCGCGGTCGCCGTTCGGCTCGCTCTTGATCGCCAGAAGCGGGGCGTTGACCCGGCCCAGGACGCGGGAACCGCCGTCTGACAGGCGGATCACCTCCGCCTCTTCCGCCACGATGGCGGCCTGACAGCCAGCCGTGCGGGCCAGACGGGCATGGGCCGCCAGATGCATGTCGGTGCCATGCACCGGCAAGGCGATGCGCGGACGGACCAGGGCATAGAGTTCGCGGAGCTCGTTGGCACCGGGATGGCCGGAGACGTGCAGCGGCTCGCCACCCATCAGCTCATGCCCCATCAGCACCTCCACCCCGCGCGCGCGCAGCTTGGAGACGACCTTTTCCACCGACTCTTCATTGCCGGGGATGACGCGGGCCGACAGGACCACCGTGTCACCGGCGCCGAAGGGCGGAAAACGGCGTTCGCCGCGCGCCAGCTTGGCCAGGGCCGCCTTTTCCTCGCCCTGCCCGCCGGTGCAGATCAGGGCGATCTTGTTGCGGTCCAGACCCTTCAGATGGGCGGGTTCGGTCAGCGGTTCCGGTACATGGTTAAGCAGGCCCAGGTCACGGGCCACCTCCTCGCAATTGCGCATGGAACGTCCGGCCAGCGCCACCTGACGGCCTGCATCGGCGGCGGCGGAGATGGCAGACGCCACGCGCGCCACATTGGTGGCGAAGCAGCAGA
This sequence comes from Niveispirillum sp., assembly GCF_052437035.1. Classification (NCBI taxonomy): domain Bacteria; kingdom Pseudomonadati; phylum Pseudomonadota; class Alphaproteobacteria; order Rhodospirillales; family Azospirillaceae; genus Niveispirillum; species Niveispirillum sp. The sequence continues at coordinate 486,136 of NZ_JBQVOH010000003.1, read as the reverse complement.
TGGCGATCTGACCCTTGCGCGTGGCGAACAGCCGGTCAAAGGCGCGGCGCACCTGCGCTTCGGACGTTGACGGCAGATCCTTGTGCGCGTTGGTGCTGTCACACAGCATGGCCAGCACGCCATCGTCACCCAGCTTGCGCAGAGCATCGAAATCGGTGGCCTGACCGATGCCGGGCTCCGGATCGAACTTCCAGTCGCCGGTATGCAGGACGGTGCCTGCCGCCGTATCGATGGCCAGTGCCACCGGTTCCGGGATCGAATGGGTCATGCGGATGGAGCGGAAGCCGAAAGGCCCGATGTTGAACGCGCCACCCACTGGGTAGCTGTTCAACTCCACCTTTTCCAGCACACCAGCCTCGTCCAACCGGCGGGAGATCAGCTTGGTCGCGAACGGCGTGGCATAGATGGGGCAGTCGATGCCCTGCGGCCACAGCCGGTCGATGCCGCCGATATGGTCCTCATGCGCGTGGGTAACCACCAGGGCCAGCAAGCGGTCGCGAATGGGGGCCAGAAAGGCGGGGTGCGGGACGATACAGTCCACGCCCGTCGTATCAGGATCGGGGAAGGCAATACCCGCATCGACCAAGACCCAGGCACCATCATGGCCGTACAGGGTCCAGTTCATGCCGATGCGGCCCAGGCCACCCAATGGCACAACCAAAACTTCGCCCTTGCCCGGCACGGGCCAGCGGCGGTCATAGTCGGTATAGCGGTGGAAGGGAATAACCGTGGCGTCCGCCCGGTCCATGTCCGCGCCAGCCCCGATGCGGGGGAACGCGGTGGCGCTTTCATGCAAAGCGTCGAAATCAGTCTCGTTCATGCCTGACCTTTATGTCGCATCGCAGCACCCAAGTCAAAGGTGCCGCACGCGGGTCAGGCATGGTTTTTTGGATCAGGAATGAGCCGCCAGATCAGCGCTCTCAAGCCAGCAGGCTATGGAAATGTCCATTCACGGGATTTACCACCAGGAACTTAATTCGGAGTCCAAATTAAATTCCTGGCAGCAATGATACCGCCGGGATGGACCTTGGGTTTGAAAGGGCTCCGGGCATTATTGTCAGTGCAGCGGAAGCCCCACATAGTTTTCCGCCAGCGACTGCTGCGCCGCGTGGGAGCCGCGCAGATAGCTCAGTTCCGCAATCTGCATGCGGCGGCCAAAGGCGTCGGTTTCTGGGAAACGATGCATCAGACTGGTGAACCACCAGGAGAAGCGTTCGGCCTTCCATACGCGGGCGAGTGCGCGGGCGGAATAGGCGTTGATGCCGGCCTGATTGCCCCGGTAATGATCGGCCAACCCGTCGGCCAGATAGGCAACGTCGGTGGCGGCCAGATTAAGACCCTTGGCCCCCGTCGGCGGCACGATATGGGCGGCATCCCCGGCCAGGAACAGGTTGCCATGGCGCATCGGTTCGGCCACGAAACTACGCAGCGGCGCGATGGATTTTTCAATCGAGGGCCCACGCGTGACACGGGGGGCGACTTCGCCCCCCAGGCGCAGGCACAGTTCATCCCAGAACCGATCGTCCGACCAATCCTCCACCTTCTCGGTATTGGCCACCTGCACATAATAGCGCGAGCGGGTGTTGGAGCGCATGGAGGCCAACGCGAAGCCGCGTTCATGGCTGGCATAGATCAGTTCATGGTCGCACGGCGGCACATCGGCCAGCACACCCAGCCACCCGAACGGGTACACACGCTCAAAGGTGCGCAGCACGTCGGCGGGAATGCTGGCGCGTGCAACGCCATGGAACCCGTCACAACCCGCGATGAAGTCGCATTCCAGAACGCGATCAATGCCATCATGCCGGAAAGTGACGCGGGGCCGCACGCTGGTGATGTCGTGCAGGGCAACGTCCTGCGTCTCGAACAGCAGAGGGATATCACGGTGGATGGCGGCATCGATCAGGTCACGCGTCACCTCCGTCTGGCCATAGACCATGACGGATTTGCCGGTCAGCGCTTTCATGTCGATGCGGGTATTGTCGCCATCGGTGGACAGCGCGAAGCCGTCATGCGGCAGGCCCTCGCGGTCCATGCGGTCATGCACGCCCACCTGCCGCAGCAGATCGACCGTCACCTGTTCCAGGATGCCGGCACGGATGCGGCTTTCGACATAGGCACGGTCACGGCGTTCCAGGATCACGCATTCCACGCCCGCCTTGTACAAAAGATGGGCCAGAAGCAATCCGGCGGGGCCGGCACCGATGATGGCAACCTGTGTGCGCATCGCCATCCTCCTCCCTATGTTATGTTGGCTATTGACGGGATGATAGCGTCGGCGAACCATTGAGGCAGGACACGCATCGTGTAAAAAGTTGGATTTTTCATCGATCCTTTGACATGCTGCGCTGCATGATCCGCAAAGCCAGCAATCCCGTGCCTCGCTTCTTTCTGTACGGAGAGGCGGAGGCCAAGGCAGATGAACATTTCATCCATGCCGAAACCCTGGAACGGCGCAGCCAGCCCAGCGGATGGCAGATTCGGCCACACGCCCATGCCGACTTGAACCATGTGCTGGTCATTGCCACGGGCGGCGGGGATTTGTTGGCGGGGGGGGACAAAGAGGCTTTCACGGCGCCCTGCCTGTTGCTGATCCCGGCGGGGGAGGTGCATGGCTTCAACTGGAACGCCGACAGCCAGGGACATGTGGTCACGTTCGTGGAGCCGATGCTGCGCAGGCTGGCGCGGCGGGAACCGGGGCTGGGCGATCTGTTCGGGCAGGCATCGGCTGTACCGCTTGGCGGCGATGGGGCGGATTGCCTGCGGCTGGCGGCCCTTTTGGAGGCAGAGATGGCGGGCGGCGGGGTGGGCCGCTCCCTGCTGGTGGAAGCGGCGCTGATGGCGCTGCTGGTCCATGCCTGGCGCGCCGCGCGCCTGTCGGCGGGCGGTGGCGGGGCGGCACGAGGGCCACGGGCGGCCCTGGTCGCGCGCTACCGTGATCTGATTGAGGAACAGTACCGGGCCGGATGGGGCGTGGCGCAGTTTGCTGACGCGCTGGGCGTGACGTCGGGCCGCCTTCGCGCGGCCTGCATCGCGGTCACCGGCCATCCACCCATCGACCTGCTGCATGACCGGTTGTTGGCGGAGGCGAAACGCAGCCTGCTCTATAGCGATCTGGGCGTGGCGGAGGTGGCGTTTGAGCTGGGGTTCAGTGACCCCGCCTATTTTAACCGGTTCTTCACGGGCCGGGTCGGTTGCTCGCCGGGGCGGTTCCGGCAGGGGGCGGCGGGATAGCCGCCCCCTGCCCCATCCTCACGCCATGCGCAGGCCCAGCCAGCGGCGGGCGTTGGGCAACTGGCGCAGAATGGCCAGATCGATCAGGGCCACCACGATCACCGACAGGCCCAGCAAGGGTAGGAACAGGGCGAAGAACAGCAGGATCATGCCCATGACCGCCGGGCTGCCCCGCATCCGCAGGGGCGGCGGTGCGCCCAGGGCGCCGTTTGGCCGGCGCTTCCACCACATCACGGCCCCGCTAACCGACAGCAGGACCAGGCCCAGCGCGGCGATGACGCCCAGGGCCTGATTGAACCAGCCGAACAGCTGCCCCTCATGCGCGGCGATGCCGATGCCGACGACGCGGTCGATGATGTGGCGGTCGGCGAAATCCTCCCGCCGGATCTGAGTGCCGGTGGCCCCGTCCAGATCGATGGAGATGCGGTCGGGCCGGTTGGCCGTCATCGAGCGCACCGCCCAGCTGCCCCCCGCCTTGGCCGGTAGGTTGATCTGAACGGGTGCTGGCAGTTTCAGGGGCGCCACCTGTGCCACGACATCGGCCAGGGTCACGGTTCCCACCATCATATCGTCCATGGACAGGCTGCCATGGTCCATCGGATGGTCTTCGGCATGTTCCTGGGCGTCATGACCGGCGCGTTCTGCCTTGCGGCTGGTGGTCCAGTCCTGCTTGACGGCGGCGGTTCCCGTCGCCTCCCGTACGGCCTTGAACGCTCCACCCCAGACGCTGGCCCAGGGCAGGCCGGTCAGCAGCAGGAACAGGGCCAGGAAGGAAATCCACAGACCGGTAACGGCATGCAGATCACGCCAGAAGGTACGCCCGCCCGCCGATAGCCGTGGATAGACAATGCCGGCCAGCCCCTGGCCCCCGCGCGGCCACCAGAGATAGAGCCCGCTGACTACCATGACGATGCCCCAACAGGCGGCCAGTTCCACAAACCAAGAGCCCTGGTCACCCATCAGCAGTTCGCCATGGAAGGTCTTGATCTGGTTCATCAAGCGGTCTTCTTCCGGGATCGAATGCAGGATTTCCAGGGTCTGGGGATGGACATAGACCCGCCACATCGCCCCCTGCCCGTCGCGGACCAGGACGCGGACGGCATCGTTGGCCTCGTCGGGCAGGATGTAGCTCTTCAAGCTTCCACCCGGTACGGCGGCAAGGGCCGCAAGAGCCTGGGCATTGGCATCTGCCACAGGGCCAGTCAGCACCAGATTGTCATAAGGCCTGTCGATCAACGCCTCCACCTGCGGCTTGAACAGGTAAAGCGAACCGGAAAGGGCCAGAGCCACGATGAAGGGCACACAGAACAGGCCGGCATAGAAATGCCAGCGCCAGATGGTGCGGTAATCCAGCCAGCCCTTGGCCGGCGGTGCCTTGATCGACAGGTCGGTCATGGCGTCAGCCCTTCCATTTCAGTTCAAGCGTAAAGGTGCGTTGCGGATAGGGGTGGAACACCCAGGCCTTGTCATTGCCGATGTTATCGACACCGATGCTGAGCTGGGTTTCCGCCGTCACCTCCCAGGACAGTTTGGCATCGAAGATCATCAGTTCCGACGTATAGCCATAGGTATCGCCGCGCTGCGTCCCTTCCAGATTGGTGTTGGGACGCGACGCATAGCGCCAGCCGGTGGAGAATTGCCAGTCATCGGCGAACCTGTACCGGGCATTACCGTTAAGGCGCCATTTCGGAATGCGCGGGAACTGCACCCCCTCCGATGCCGGGACGGACCGGTTGCGCACCGTCTGTGCGTCGATCCAGGCCGCATTCAAATCGACATTCAGGCCCTCGATTCCGGCAAGGTCCGACGCTTCGACAATGCCCTCGATACCCCACTGGCGCACGATGTCGATATTCTTGAAGGACGAGGTGACAACGCCGAACTGGTTGAAGCCCTGCTGGCTGAAGATCGCGTCTTCAACCCGTTGATAGAAGACACTGCCGGTTAAACGGATATCATCGAAGGCCCGGCGCAGCATCAGGTTGGCGTCACGCGACTTTTCCGGCTTCAGGTTGGGATCGAAACTGTTGATATCGAAATTGCCATTGCCATCCAGCTTTCCCTGGAACAGCTCACCCACCGTGGGAAAGCGTGTGGCGGTCGCGAGGCTGAGCTGTCCCACCCAATCGGCGGGCAAGTCGGCCTGGATACCGGCGGATGGGTTGATGGAGGTTTCTTTGCGGTCGGCATAGGACTGATATTTCGGCGCGCCGGTAACACGGGTGCCGATGCGCCCGTCAAAGGCACGCCAGCTGTCCAGGCGCACGCCGCCCGTCAGTTTGATGCCCGGCACGACCTGCCAGGCATCATCGACGAAGGCACCAAGCTGGCGAGAACGGCCCCCGGTTCGCGTGTTGAAGGTGGGCGTGGCACCGCTGCGCCAGTTGCCAACGCCGTAAATGGTCTGGTCGGTTTCATACAGGCTGCTGTTGAAACCCACCGCCAGCTCATGGTCGCCCAGGCTGCGCTCCAGCTGTCCGTCACCGGTCCACCAACCGGTATCGCCCTGGCGCGTGTCGGTGCCCGCACCATCACTGATCCCGTTTGCATAACCGGTGGAGGCGCGGGTACGCTGTTTGTCGATCACGAAGCGCGACAGGTTCAGGCTGGCCTGCCAGTCGCCGAGCGGACCAGAAAGTTTCAGCCCACCCAGCATTTCCCGCCGCTCATTAAGTGATAGGTTGATGGTGGGCAAGGAGTACTGCTTGCCATCGACAAGGACGCGAAGGGTGGGATCGGGTTTACCCGTCGCATCGCGCAGATAGAAGACCGGCTGGCCCGCCGCGTCACGCAGATAGGTGGTGGGGGTGGTGCCGTCATAGTCGCTGGTCCACAGCACCGCCAGCAGTGACGCGTTCCAGCCATTGGCAAAATCATAGCCGATGCGGCCGCGCAACTGGTCCTGCGTTGTGTCTTCTACCGAATAGGCACCGGAAACCGGTGTCTTTGTTATCAGGTTGGGATCATTGGCAGCCCCGGTTACAACGATGGGCGGCGGCTTGCCCGACGCCACCCCCGTGACGCCATTCAGCTGATAGAACTGCTGGGGATGGCCTTCATTTTGAAGACGGCGATAGGAAAGCCGCGCACTCCACGGGCCATCGCTCTGCTTCCACCCGAAACCGGCCTCGCCCGTGTAACCGTCAAAATTGCGGTCGGTGCCATATTGCTTATAGGGCTGGACGAAATATTGCGCGGTGGCAAATCTCTCCAGCCCCTCCTTCGGAGGCTTGGTGGTGATGGAAATGATGCCGCCCATCGAATTGCCCGGATAACGGGATGAATAGGGACCATAGACGATGTCGAACTGCTGCACCTCGCCCGGCCCGACCACACCCCATTTCGGCGGGAAGCCGAAACTGTTGCCCAGCAGGTTGGAGACGGTGAAGCCATCCACCAGCACCAGCGAGCGGGCCGATTGCGTTGAATGGGTGCCACGGAAGCCGGGAACGGCGTTGGCATCACCGATAAAGCGTTTGCGCACAAAGAAATTGGGCGCGTACTTCATCAGATCTTCGACATTGACGGCATTGATTGCCGCGAACTGTTCCTGGCCCAGCGAGACGGAAAGGCCGCGCGGTACGATGGTGATCGGGGCATCACGCTGGCCGATGACGATCACTTCCTGCACCGGGGCGGCATCGGCCACCTGGGTATCCTGAGCAAAGGCAGGCGTGGATAGGGCGATGAGGGCGACCGAAGCCAGGCTGCGGACGCGAAAAGGCGTGCGGGGCACTGTAATATCCTCCGGCGACCGGCCCCGCGATCATGCTTTTCTCAAGCGGGGGGCGCCAAATACGGGAATTGTCCTGGGATGACGGGTGTCAATAAGCCCAGGACAGGGGCGGTGCCCGCGCCCCCAGGGTCGGCCCGCACAGCAGACGGCGCCGACGCGTACCCATGAAGGGCCGCAGAACAACAATATCCCCCGCCACCGGCAGCAGCAGCGCCAGCAGCAGCAAGACGGGACCCAGCAGGGTCATGGCCAGATAGGGGCAAAGGCCCTGATGCCCGGTATCGGCGGGAGCATTGTCATCCCCGCCATCGCCATCAATCTGGATGCTGGCGGAACCGGCACCGGTACAGATGACCAGCCAGCCCTTGCCATTGTCGGGGTTCATGTTGGGCATGTAGCCGCCGGGGATCATCCCGCGCAGCAGCAAGGCAAGCAACAGCAGCCACGGCGCGAAACGCCGTGCAACACCAATTGCAGAAAGGAGAATGCCCTTGCCCATGAAAGGTTAATGACGCCAAGCCACCGCGCGGTCAATGGCCCCGTGATGCGACCGAATGGCATTCGCGTCATGACGGGGGCGCGCATAATCCCCACCCCCGTCCGCATTCATCAGATGCCGGCCACCGATCCCAGGATCAGCAGAACCGACGCGGTCAGCAGCATGACCCAGGTCAACAGAATGCCCAGCAGGCGACCGGGGGTTTTACCGTCGGGATTGGAGGTCAGACCCTGGGCATGCAGGACGCGGCCTAGGAACAGGGCAGCACCCAGCCCATGCACGATGGCCGGTTGCCGGCCCGTCAGTTCCACCAGCAGCAGCAGGATCAGGGCGGTGGGCACATACTCCACGAAATTGCCCTGCACCCGGATGGCGGTATGCAGGCCCTTATGACCGCCATCGCCCAGCGAGATGCCGTGGCGGCGGCGATACATCGATACGCGGTAGCTTAAAACCAGCAGCAGCACGCCCAGCAAACCCGCATACAGCGCGGTGATACCCATCTGCATGTTTCCCCCCAATACAATCATTGTGTCGTAAAGATCACCATACGGGGGGATCATTCCCCCCGCAACGCGAAGCCCACAGCCCGTTCGATGACACCGACATCCGACAGCAACCGGCGATGGCCCAGCCCCTGCACCAGATGCATCCCGGCACCGGGCCAGACAGACGCCAATTGCAGGGCATCTGCCACCGGCGTGATCCGGTCATCCGCAGAATGGATCAGAAGGACCGGTGTACCTTCATCCCCATGCAGATGCAGGGCGGCCAGCGGCTGTCCCAGTGCCCGGTCAATCTCCCGCCCCAGCGCATGTTCGCTGTCCAGGTCCAGGCGCAGAACATTGGCTATCTGGCGCAGCGGCAGGGTCAGGTCGGCCAGGGGCGACAGCAGAATGGCGCGTCCCGCCTGGAACCCATCCTGGATCGCGAGTGTCAGGGCGGTGGCACCCAGGCCATGGCCGATCACCGCCGCCACCTTGCCGCCCGCGGCGACCGCCACAGCCCGGATGGCGCGGGCCATTTCCAGCAGGTTGGTCTCGTCGCCCGAACTGCGGCCATGGGCCGGCGCATCAAAGGCCACGACGCGGGCGCCGGCATTCAGCAGCGGCTGCACAAAGCCCAGCATGTCATGCACCTGCCCTTCCCAGCCATGGGCCAGCAGCACCAGGGGGGCCGCCTCCCCCCGCTCTGCCCCCCAAAGGCGGGCGGCAAGGTGGGGCGTGAAGCCCGGAACCGCCAGCACCATGGCGCCCGCCGGTTCCGGCAGGGCCGGCGGTGCCACCGCCCGCTCTGGCTCCAGATACATGCGCCGCCCCTCGGCCAACAGGTGGCGTTCGCGTGACCAGGGGTGGAACAGGTCCGTCAACCCATCCAGCCAGGACTGGTCGGGCCGCTTATTATTACGAACGTTCGTGCTTTTTTCAGACGAAAAATAGGCCATGGAACTCTCCCCCCGATGGGGGCGTCCGTCCATCCGGGCGGGCGCCGTGATGAAACTGGTCCGGCCCCGCCGCACGCGGAACCGGACGAACGCTCTACTGACGCACACGCGCCCGGTCGATCAGACCATGGACAGCGTTGCGGGCCCAGACCTCCGATTTCGGGTTCTTCAGAAGCCGATAGGACTGGGTGAAACCGTAACAGAGCGAGATCCCCTCGAACGCGAATTGCTCCACATCCAGGTCGGCCCGCAGGTGCCCCTCCTCCACCGCGCGGCGGGCGGCACCGATGACCACGCGGCGCATATCCTCCTGCTGCTTGACGATCAGGTCCTGGATGGGACCGGGGCGGTCATCAAACTCGATAGAGGCGGCCTGGATGGGACAGCCGCCGGGCAGAACCGGGTCCATCGTCCAGGCAATCCAATTCTCAAACAGTCCCAGCACACGCGGCAGGCCACGCGGCTGTGCCAAGGCGGGACGCACCACGGTATCGGCGAAAAGTTCCGCCGCCCGTTCCAGCACTGCCGCCTGTAGCTGTTCCTTGCTGCCGAAATGGGCGAACAGCCCGGATTTCGACATGCCCAGCCGGTCGGCCAGTGTCCCGATGGTCAGGCCGGTCAATCCGTCCGTGCTGGTCATTGCCAGCGCTTGGTCCAGGATTGCGGCGCGTGTGCGTTCGCCCTTGCTCATAAGGTCCAAATAATACGAACGGTCGTACTATTGTCAAGCCCATGGCAAATGGGAAGCAATCAGCGTAAAGCTTGGCTGGCCTGCGCCTGTCGCGGGTGCCGCCGCTGCCAAGGGGTCCGCTGTCATGTCCGCCGCTTTCGAACGCCGAACTTTCGCACCGGGTGAGCTGATCTTCAAGGAGGGTGATCCCGGCGACAGCCTTTATGTGGTGGAAAACGGTCGTGTGCGCATCTGGCGGGGCGATGTTGAGCATCCGACGGTCATCGGCCGGGTCGAAACCAGCGGCATTTTCGGGGAAATGGCGATTTTCGACCGCAAACCGCGCATGGCCCATGCCAGTGCGGAGATGGAGTCGGTCCTGATGCGCATGCCGGCCAGCGTGCTGCGCGAGGGGCTATATGGTGCCGACCCGCTGCTAAGGCAGCTGGTACAGCTTCTGATCGACAATATCCGCACCATGGCAAGGCGCCTGGACGAGTTGGAGGCAAAGCTGGGCGGCGAATGACATTCGCCCGATCCCGTTGATTTTGCAGGTGCGTCTGGTCACGCCGCTCCCCATACTGCAGCGCCTGATCCATTGTTTTGCGCCCAAGGTCAAACCGCGTGCCCCACGACACCAGTCTGCTTGCCACCCTGTCCATCGCTTTCGTTCTGGCTTTCGGTTTCGGTTTCCTGGCCGACCGGCTGCGTTTGCCGCCCCTGGTCGGCTATCTGGTGGCGGGTGTTCTGGTCGGGCCGTTCACGCCCGGATTCGTGGCAGATGGAAAGCTGGCGCTGGAACTGGCGGAGATCGGCGTCATCCTGCTGATGTTCGGGGTTGGGTTGCATTTTTCCGCCGCAGACCTGATGGCGGTGAAGGGGATCGCCATCCCAGGTGCAGTGGGACAGATCATCATCGCCACACTGATGGGCCTGGGCCTGGCGCTTTACTGGGACTGGGGCCTGGGGGCCGGGATCGTGCTGGGCCTGTCGCTGTCGGTCGCCAGTACGGTGGTGCTGCTGAAGGCCCTGGAAGAACGCAATCTTTTGCAGACACCCAATGGCCGGATCGCCATCGGCTGGTTGATTGTCGAGGATCTGGCCATGGTGGTGGCGCTTGTGCTGCTGCCGGCCTTCGCGGGCTTGTTGGGCGGCACGGTACCGGCTGATGGCGGCGGACATGGTGCGGCCCCGACCGATGCGCCGGTCTGGTTGACCTTGGCCATTACCCTGGGCAAGGTCGGTCTGTTTGCAGCGGTCGCCTTGATCCTGGGGCCGCGTATCGTCCCCTGGCTGCTGGCCCAGGTGGCGCGCACAGGCTCGCGGGAACTGTTCACTCTGGCCGTTCTCGCCATCGCCATGGGTATCGCCTATGGCTCGGCCCAGGTGTTCGGCGTGTCGTTCGCGCTGGGCGCCTTCTTTGCGGGCGTGGTGCTGGCCGAAAGCCGGTTCAGCCACAAGGCGGCGGCGGACAGCCTGCCTCTGCAGGATGCGTTCTCGGTCATATTCTTCGTGTCGGTCGGCATGCTGTTCGACCCGTCGATCCTTCTGCGGGAGCCGCTGTCGGTGGCAGCGGTCCTGCTGACCATCATCGTGGGCAAGTCGCTGGTGGCATTCGCCATCGTTCTGGCGCTGGGATACCCGATGGGTGCCGGCCTGTTGATCTCCGCCAGTCTGGCCCAGATCGGGGAATTTTCGTTCATCCTGGTCGGACTGGGCATCAGCATGAATCTGCTGCCGCCAGAAGGGCGCGATCTGGTGTTGGCCGGGGCATTGCTGTCGATCACGCTGAACCCGCTGGTTTTCGCGGCGGTGGAAAAGGCGACGGCCAGGGTAAAGGCGCAGCGTCCCGACTGGTCCAACTATGGCCAGACCAAGTTCAAGCGCCTGACGCAGCAGATCAACAGCGTCCGCGACCAGATGGCGGAGCGGGAGAAGGCGCATGGTCTTCAGGTGCAGAAGCTGGTGGAGACATTTCCTGTACTGTCCAGGCTGGGCAAGGATGAGTTGGAACGTCTGCTGCTGATGTTCCGGCCGGCGGCGGCGGTGCCGGGTGAACGCGTCATCCGCAGCGGCGATCCTGCCGACGGCATGTATTTCCTGGCCAGCGGGGCCGTGGAGGTGCAGTTGCCCGATCACAAGATCAAGCTGGAGACCGGCGCCTTCTTCGGGGAGATGGCCCTGCTGTCAGGCCGTCGCCGCAGTGCCGACATCACAGCGCTGGATTACTGCCAGTTCCTCATACTGGAACGACGCGATTTCAACCAGTTCACCCGCCAGCATGGAGAGTTGCGCGCCGCCATCCTGGAAAAGGCCAATCAGCGCCGAAAGATGAACCAGGCTGCCAAGGAAAAGCCGCAGGAGACGGAGCCGGAAGAGGCGGCAACCGTCACGCCGACCGCAACTCCTTCTTGAACCGCTCCGCCAGGGCCGGGTGGGCCAACGCATCGGCCAGCAGAGCCGGATCAGGCCGCTTGTCTAACAGCAGGGCGTTCAGACGCCCGACCGTCCAGGCCGCCTCCCCACGCTCCACCAGGGTCACGGCATCACCCGCTGTCACAATGCCCGGTCGCACCACCTGCATGTACCAGCCGGGCGTGCCCGCCTTCATGGCCAGCGGCCCCAGCGCCTTTACGCCCGTCAGGACACCGGGCCAGGAACAGCGCGGCACGGGCTGGTTCACCATCACCTGGGCGGTGCCGATAGCCAGAACGTCGCCGATGCGCGCCTCGGCATCGGTGAAGCCTGCGAACAGCAGGTTCTCCCCAAAGCCGGGGCGTTGTATCGACCGGCCAAGGCTGGCTTCCAGCGCCTCATAGGACTCAAACGCGAAGCCATGCAGGGCCGTATCGCCTTCCTTCCGGCTGCGATAGGCGCTTTCATCGCCGTCCAGTCCGCTGGGACCCAGGGGGAGCGGACCGGTGACAGGCTGCTTGCCGATGCCCGTCCCCTCCTCCCGCCCCTTGGCGTTGATGCGGGTGATGATACGCCCGATATTCACTTGAAGGATCTGCATGTCCAACCCGGATATGGAAAGGGCCGGTCGCGATGGACCGGCCCTTCTCAAATCTAAAATGCTAATGCCTTACTTGAAGGCTTCGGTGTTGTCGATGATGTGGCTGACGATGCCATATTCCTTGGCTTCTTCCGCCGACATCCAGAAATTGCGGTCGGTATCCACGGCCACGCGCTCATAGGGTTGGCCGGTTTCGCGGGCGATCTCTTCATTGATTCGCTTGCGCATCTTGATGATTTCCTTCGCCTCGATCGCGATATCGGTGGCCGGACCACCCACACCGCCCGCCGGCTGATGGATCATGAAGCGGGTATTGGGCAGACAGAACCGGTCCTCCTTGGCAGCGCCCAGGAAGATATGCGCGCCGGCAGACGCGACCCAGCCGGTGCCCAGCACCAGCACGCGCGGCTTCACGAAGCGGATCATGTCGTGGATCGTATCACCGGATTCGACATGGCCGCCCGGCGAATTGATGATCAGCTTGATCGGCTCGTCATTCTCTGCGGCCAGACCCAGCAGCTGGGCCGTCACGGCCTGTGCCACCTTCTGGTTGATCTCGCCGAACAGCAGGATGGTGCGGGCCTTGAACAGATTCTGCGCGATTGAGGGCGGGGCCTTTGCCTTTTCCTCCTGGGCATCGGACTCCGGCTTTTCGTCCTCAAGACGGATCGGATTGACGAGCAAGGCGGCACTCCTGAATTTGGTATTCTGCATTCACTGACCTAGCGGGAAATCGGTCGCGGTTCAACCCATCATTGGGTCGGGGTTCCATACTTATGAGAGGTCGATCCAGACGCTTTTCAAGTCCGTGTATTTTTCCAGCGCATGCAGGCTCTTGTCGCGGCCGAAGCCGGACTGTTTAAAACCGCCGAACGGGGTGGTGATGTCGCCCGCATCGAAGCAGTTGATCCAGACCGATCCGGCCTTGATGGTGCGGGCGGCCTTCATGGCGGTGGAAATGTCGCGGGTCCAGATGGCCGACGCCAGACCATAGATCGTGTCATTGGCGATCTTGAATGCCTCCTCCGTGGTCTTGAAGGTCAGGGTGGACAGGACGGGGCCAAAAATCTCTTCCCGCGCGATGGTCATGGAACTGTCCACGCCGTCGAACAGGGTGGGTTCGATATAGTAACCACCCGTATCCGTGCGCGCCGCCGCCCCGCCAAGCCGCAGGGACGCCCCCTCTGCCTTGCCCTTGTCGATATAGGACAGCACCCGTTCATGCTGTTTGGCATCGACCATGGCACCCATAGTCGTCGCGGGGTCCAGCGGATCGCCGGGGGTCCAGCGACGGGAATGGTGGATGACCTTTTCCAGGAACTCGTCCTTGATGCTTTCATGCACCAACAGGCGGGAGCCGGCGTTGCACACCTCGCCTTGATTGAAGAATATGCCGCCGGCGGCATTGGCAGCGGCCTTATCCAGATCAGCGGCGTCGGGCATGATGATATGCGGGGTCTTGCCCCCGCATTCCAGCGACACGCGCTTCAGGTTGCTTTCCCCTGAATAGCGCATGAAATACTTGCCAACCTCGGTCGAACCGGTGAAGGCCAGCATGTCCACATCCATGTGGCGGCCAATGGCCTGCCCCGCCGTTTCCCCAAAACCGGGTACGACATTCAGCACACCGGGCGGCACGCCCGCCTCTACCGCCAGTTCGCCCAGACGAATGGCGGTCAGCGGTGATTGTTCGGCGGGTTTCAGGACCACGGAGTTGCCCGTGGCCAGGGCCGGCGCCACCTTCCACACCGCCATCATCAGCGGGAAGTTCCAGGGCACGACCACGCCGATCACGCCCAGCGGTTCACGCAGGATCAAGGACATGGCATCCGGCCCGCTGGGACCGACCTGATCATACAGCTTGTCGATGGCTTCGGCGTAATATTGGACACAGCGGATCGACAGGGGGATGTCGATGGAGCGGCTGTCGCGGATAGGCTTGCCCATATCCAGCGTTTCCAGCAGCGCCAATTCGTCCGCATGCTCCTCCATCAGGCGGGCCAGCTTCAGCAGCACGGCCTTGCGGGCACGCGGATGCTGATCCCGCCAGACACCGGATTCGAAGGTGCGGCGGGCTGCCGCCACGGCGCGGTTCACATCCTCCGCGTCGCATTCGGCAACCTGGGTCAGGACCTTGCCGTCGCGTGGGCTGATATTGTCAAAGCTTTTGCCGCTGGCGGCGGACACATAGGCGCCGTCGATGAAGGCCTGGGTGCGGAATTGCAGCCGGTCGGCGCGGTCCTGCCAGTTGATGGCGGCGATGGCGTCCATTCTAGGGCTCTCCCGTTAGAGTGTGATCGCTGGTTGAAGCGATCACACAACGAAACCTGCGGCGGGCGCTGCCCGCCTGTCGAGGGAGAGAGTGCCCGGCCCGACGCGCGGCGGCAACCCCCAAGGGTGGGGCAATTGTCACGGACACATCTTGGCAATTGCGTCAGTAATGCTGACATGTTCCGATCCTGATCCCGATATCATCCAGCCGGATGTCCCCCCATGCGCCCTCTCCACATCGCCCTCGCCTTTCTAGTCGCCATCATCTGGGGGGCCAATTTTGTGGTGATCAAGCTGGCGCTGACCGGCTTTCCGCCCATCCTGCTGACGGCCCTGCGCTTCACGCTGGCCTGCCTGCCGGTGCTGTTCATCCCACGTCCGGCGGGGATCGGGTTCAAACAGCTGGCGCTGGTATCCACCTTCCTGTTCACCGGTCATTACATCTTTCTGTTCGTGGGCATGGACCGGGGGATGGCGCCGGGTCTGGCCTCCATCGTGCTGCAATGTCAGGCCTTCCTGACCATGCTGTTCGCGGCGGGCATGCTGGGTGAGCGGCCCAAGGGCCAGCAACTGGCCGGCGCCGGGGTGGCGGCGGTGGGCCTTGCTGTGACAGGCAGCACCGTCGGGCTGGATGTCACCTGGATTGGCTTCATCCTGACCTTGTTGGCGGCGGCCAGTTGGGCCATGGGCAATGTGCTGATGCGCCGTCTGCCGCCCATGCCGACCTTGCCGCTGATGGTCTGGCTGTCGACGGTGCCGCCCTTGCCGGTCTTTACCCTGTCACTGATCGTAGAGGGGCCGGATCGGGTGTGGGCGGCGCTGACGGGCTTCAGCTGGACCGCCGGCCTGTCGCTGCTCTACATCGTTTGCCTGTCCACCCTGGTGGCCTTCGGCATCTGGGGCATGCTGCTGCGGGAATACAAGGCCGGGGTGGTGGCCCCCTTCTCCTTGCTGGTGCCCGTCACCGGCACGGTGGCAGCCCATCTGGCCTTTGAGGAGACGTTCGGTCCGCTGCGCCTTCTGGGCATGGCGCTGCTTTTCGCTGGCATCGTCATCACCATCCTGCCACTGCGTAAACGGCAGGTGGCGACGGTGTGATCAGGGTTCGACCAAGACCTTGGCCCGCATTTTGGGGTGAATTCGACATTGGATGATGAATTCACCCGGTGCCGTGAAGGTCACCGGCGTCTCTGTGCCGGGGTCCTGCAAGCCGATGTCGAACACGCCATTCATGCTGGGTGAATAGACATTGTGGCCGAACGGGTCCTCGTTCCGGAACGTGACCTGATCACCCACCTTGATCGTGACGGCCCGTGGCGTGAAGGAAATGTCGCGTTGGGCAATGACGAACGGATCCTCTGCCGCGCTGGAGCCGGCCAGCAGGCCCAACCCCATCACGGGTGCCAGAGTGAACCCCCATTTACGCCACGCACGCGACATCGCCATCATTCCCCTCACATCCCCATCGTCTCGATTATGGTTGTCAGACCTTATCGCTTGTCCAGAATGGCGATATCGATCACGTCGCTGCCATCGCCGATGCGGCCCATCTTCTTCATGCCACCACGGGTGACATTAATCTCATAGAGCGCGCCCCCGGCCACAGCGCGGCCATGATATTCATCCTGGGCGTCGGTGAAGATATCAACCCCTTCAACGATGGTGCCCGCCGGCACGCCCAACGGGCCGATGGTGCGCAGCACGCCGTCATTGGGCGGGTCCTGCGACAGCCAGGCGCCCGTACCGCTGTCGATATCGAACAGCTGCGTCTGCGTCGCCCCGGCGAAGGAGTTGATATAGGCGCCGGCATAGACGGCAGGCTTCTTGCCGGCATTCACCTTGTCGTTGGGGTGATAGGCCAGCGGTTTGTCCACGGCGGCGGCACCTGTCTCCACGTTGACGCGCAGGTTCTGCCCGTCCGACCCTATGACACGCAGGCGGTCCGCCTGTGGGTTGAAGTCCGCAACCACATGGTCAATGGCCGTCAACGCGACCGACAGTTTCGGCCCCGCCGTGGCAGCGCCGGTTTCAAGATCGATAGTGTAAAGGCTGTTGTCGCTGGCGATACCGTAAAGCTTGCAGTTGGCCGGACGGACGTCGATGCCTAGCAGCTTGCCCTTCACGCCCGTTACGGGCAGCACCTTCACAGTGCCCGGCGATTTATCGGAGAACAGCAGCAGTTCGTTGCGCTGGTTCAATCCGGCAATATCCAGCGCCAGCGACGGCATAGCAGTGCCGGTCAGCGCTATCCCAATAGCAATGGTTGCGACCTTGTTCTTCATCGACCCCTCCCAACCGCCGGCGGCGTTCTGCCACCTTCGCGATTGAACAAGGTAGGTCAAATGGGCCGCCTGTCATTAGTCCATTAGATCAGGCCGTCAGACCTTGATGTTGAAAATGGCGCAGATTTTCTGACGTAGCTGCAGGGGGGAGAATGGCTTTATGATATAGGCGTCCACCCGGTTGGCACGGGCGGCCTGTACGAAATCCACCGTTTGATTGCCGGTCAGCATCAGGAAAGGCATGTTCTCCCAGGTTTTGCGCACATGCTGGAGCAGTTCAAGGCCGGTCACATTGGGCATGTTCCAGTCGGAAATGATCAGATCAAAGCGAATTTCGCTTTCTTCCAGCGCCTCGATCGCCGCTTTCCCGTCCGCCACGATATGGATGTTCTGCACACCCAGTTGCAGCAGCACTTGACGTGCCAGCCGCTGGGCGAAGGCATTATCCTCCACCAGCAGGACGTTCAGCTTCTCAAAGCCGGGGATGTGATCACGGTTATGCATGGGCGCGGTCTTTTCAGGGACTGACAAGCTGTGTGATCCGGCTGGCCAGATCGCGAGGGGAAAAGGGTTTCACCATATAGGCATCGACGGCATTGGCCTTGGCCAGCCTGACGAAGTCAACCGTGGCATGGGCGGTCAGCATCAGGAAGGGTGTATGCCGCCAGATGGCCCGCACATGCCGCAGCAGGTCAAGGCCCGTGCTTTCCGGCATATTCCAGTCAGAGATGACAAGATCGAAGGGCACTCCATCCGGCGTGACCGCACCAATAGCGCCAGCCCCGTCGCGATGATGGTCCACATTGCCAATACCCAACTGGCGCAATACGCCAACGATCAGCCGCGCCTCAAACGCATTATCCTCGGCCAGCAATACGCGCAGCCGGCTGCCATCACGCAGGCCCATCATGACCCGACCTCCGCCATCGCGGCCTCGAACGCCTCACGTTGGGTCCGCAACCAGGCCAGCCCCTCATCCAGATCCCGCCGCAGGGTGGGCAGCAGCGACAACAGCGCGTCGGCATCCCCCTGATGTCCCGCCAGTTCCACGGCTGAGGCGGTGCGGTAGACCTGGGCCATGCCAAGGCTGCCCGCAGCCGATTTCAGGGAATGCGCAACCTCACCCACCTGATGCGGGACCGGTGCGCCATCGGCAGGGAACAGGTCGGGTTCCACCTCCGGCAGGATGGATAGGAATGTGTCGATCAGGTCGAGCGCCATGTCAGGGCCCATGCTGTCGGCCATCTCCATCAGCATTTCCGGTGCGAAAGGCTCTGTCCCGGTCAGCAGTGCGTTGGCCGTTCCACCGGCCTCTTCCATCTCAATATCCATGGAGGCGGCGGCATCGGGCCCTTCCCCCAGGTTCTCTTTCAGACTGCCTTCGGGGAAAAGGCGCTCAATCACCTTGAACAGGTTGGCCGGATCGATGGGCTTAGACACATAGGCGTTCATGCCGGCATCCAGGCAACGCTGGATACCGTTGGTGCCGACGCTGGCCGTGGCTGCAACGATGGTCACCTGTGAGGCCGGACCTGGCAGGGCGCGGATGGCACGGGCGGCGCTCATCCCGTCCATGCGGGGCATGTGCACATCCATCAGGACGAGGTCCAGCGCCGGATCGGCGTCACGTACGGCGGTCACGGCCTGTTCGCCATCCACGGCAAACACGACCATGTGCCCATGTTCGGCCAACGCGCCGGCCAGAACCTTGCGGTTCACGGCATTATCGTCGGCGACCAGCACGCGCAGCGGGCGAACGGCATGGCCATCGAAATCACCCGTCGGATCGCCGGTGACGGCACTGCCTTCCAGCAACGGAATTTCGAACCAGAAGGTGCTGCCCTGCCCCATGATGCTGTCGACGCCGATGGCGCCGCCCATGGCCTCCACCAGCTTCTTGCAGATGGCAAGCCCCAGGCCGGTGCCGCCGAAACGGCGGGTGATGGAACTGTCGGCCTGCACGAAACTGCCGAACAGCTTGGCACGCGAAGCTTCGGAGATGCCGATGCCGGTATCCATCACCTCCACCCTCAGACGGGCGGGTTCGGCCAGAGCGCGGGCACGCAGCGTGACACCGCCCGACTCCGTGAACTTGATGGCATTGCCGACAAGGTTCAGCATGACCTGCCGCAGGCGGTTGGGATCGCCCTTCAGGTAGGAGGGCAGGTGCCCGTCCACCTCCTCCCGCAGCCAGAGGTCCTTTTCCTCCGCCCGGTTGCGCATCAGCATGGTGGTGCCGGAGATCAGGGACAACAGCTCGAAATCCAGAATTTCGATATCGGCCTTCCCGGCCTCCAGCTTCGAGAAATCCAGGATGTCGTTCAGGATGCGCAGCAGCGACTGACCCGATTGCAGGACGGTCGTGGCCAGTTTGGCCTGTTCCTCATTCAGTCCCGACCGCAGCAGCAGGCGGGTGAGCCCCAGCACCCCATTCATTGGGGTGCGGATTTCATGGCTCATCATGGCCAGGAACTCGGATTTGGCGCGGGTGGCGGCTTCCGCCTTCTCCTGTGCCTCGCGCACGACCTCCATTGCGCCTTTGAACACGCCAAGGGCACCGGCGACACTGCCGATCTCGTCCCGGCGGCTGGTATGGGGCACCCTGACATCCATGTCGCCACCCGCCAGTTGGATCGTCGCGCGGGTCAAGCGGTTCAGCGGGGTTACGATGTTGCGGATCAGGGCGATGGTGATGCCCACCACCAGCGTGAACAGGGCCGCGATCAGGAATGTCGTGCGATCAGCCGCATTCTTGATCGTCTCTTCCGCGGACAGGCGGAAGCGGTAGCCATCTTCCGCCGCCATCTGGGTGACAATCTCAAGGTTGCTGATGATCCCCGCCCCCAGTTCCTCCATACCCTGCATGGCGTCGCGATGGTCGGGGGACGTGGCCGCCATGTCCGTCAGTTTCCGGACAGCCTCCATCCAGGCCTGATTCTGTTCCCGGATGCGGGCGACATATTTTCGAATTTCAGGGTTCAGGCCGCGCTCTTCGGCCACCGCAAGGCTGGCCAGGAAATCCTCGTCATTGATTTCCAGGTCTTCGCGGAAAGTTTCGGGCAGACCGTTGGGTGATTTCAGGGCGCGGTCCACCATCAGGTCCAGCGTCACGAAATTGGTCTGCGCCAACCTTGCATAGTTGATGGCCTGCAGGGGTTGATCGTACATGCGGATGACAAGATCACCCGTGGACCGCACCACGAACACCGCCACAATGCCGATTGTCACGGCGGCCAGCACCGCCACCGCAAACGCCGCCGCCAGCTTAAAGCGGATGGTCCTGAACATGCGCGACGGCCCCGTGCCGAATTTAACTATCTTTCTATATGCGCGCTGGGGCCGCACACAGCAAGCTGGCACTGACTGCCCGCAAGGTTACAAATGCGACAGGGCACCCACGCTCCCCGCCCGCCTTGACACAGGCGCCCACCCCTGGTGCCATGCCGCTGTTTCAACAGCACCAAGGGACCAGCCCCGGAATGACCACCAGCCCCGACCTGTTCCGCGAGATCGAGATGTTCCGGCAGCAGCATCCGGCCGTCACGGCGGTGGATGTGCTGTTGCCCGATCTGTGCGGGGTGTTTCGGGGCAAACGCGTGCCCATCGACGAATTGTCGAAGGTCTGGAAGGAGGGCGTGGCCTTTCCGGGCTGCACCTTCGCCGTCGATATCACGGGCGATACCGTGGAAGAGACGGGCATGTCGGTGAATAAGGGCGTGCCGGACCGCATCTGCCGGCCCGTCACCGGCACCCTGACGCCCGTGCCGTGGGCTGCGAAGCCGCTGGGCCAGATCATGCTGTCGATGCGTGATGGCGATGGGTCACCCTTCCCCTACGCCCCGCGTGCCCTGGTCGAAAATCTGGTGACAGAGTTGTCGCGCCGTGGTCTGACGCCCATGGTCGCCATCGAACTGGAATTCTATCTGTTCGATCGCGACCGTGCAGCCGATGCCCCGCCCTCCCCGCCCGTGTCGAAGCGCAGCGGACTGCCCCAGAACCGGACTCAGGTCTATGGCCTGACGGAGCTGGAGGATTTTGACGACGTACTGGACGAGATCACGGCGGCGGCGCAGGCCCAGGGCATTCCCGCCGGCACCGCCATCGCCGAGTATGGGCCGGGCCAGTATGAGATTACCCTGTCCCACCGCGCCGACGCCCTGCGCGCCGCCGACGATGCCGTCCTGTTCAAGCGGGCCGTGCGCGGCGTCGCCCACAAGCACGGCTATGAGGCGAGCTTCATGGCCAAACCCTACACGGATCAGGCCAGCAGCGGCATGCATATCCACATGAGCGTGCTGGACAAGGTTGGCCGTAACATCTTTGCCGATGAGGCACCGGAAGGGTCCGAGGCGCTGCGCCATGCCATCGGCGGCATGGCAGAAACCATGCCCGCCTGCATGGCACTGGCGGCCCCCGGCGCGAACAGCTGGCGCCGGTTCCAGACGGGCTCCTATGCCCCGACCGTCATTGCCTGGGGCGTCAATAACCGTACGGCCCCGCTGCGCATCCCTGCGGGCGGGCCGGACAGCCGACGGGTCGAGTACCGCATCGCCGGCGCCGATGCGAACCCCTATCTGGTGCTGGCCGGCATGTTGACCGGTCTTCTGCACGGGCTGGACGGCAAGATTGATCCCGGCCCGGCGCTGGAGGGCAATGCCTATGAGGCGGATGCCCCCCGCCTGCCAGATGAATGGGGCAAGGCCCTGGACCTGTTCCAGGGATCGACCGTGCTGCGCCGCTGGCTGGGCGAGGCGTTTGTGGATACCTATGCCATCACCAAACGGGCCGAACGGGCCAAGTTCAACCAGCGTGTCACGCCGCTGGAATGGGAATGGTATCTGCGGGGGTGAGGAGGACGGGGGAGATCATACCAGCAGCATGAGATCTAGACTCATGCTGCTGAAGGCCGGCGACTGCCTGCCCGCGCCCCCAATGGTTGCGCAAGCCAAGCCGCCGGATGGCGGCGCACGGCGCCTGAGGGACGAGTATTAAGCCGCCGCCGTCAGGTCGCTCAGCTTCGTCAGCAGGTAATCGACATCGTCGCTGGCCAGTTCCTCGAACTGGGTCAGGATGCGTTCCAGCATCCGGCGGCGATGGCGCTCCAGATCATGGTCCAGACCATCGAAATCCGTCTCGCTGGCCACGTCCAGCGCGATGCGCAGGGCGGGATACAGCTTCGGCGGCAAACCGGTGCGGTCGAACAGGGACTTCAGCCCCAGACGGCCCGCATCGTGGATCAGCAGGCGGGCATTGGTGATCGGCACCTGCCCCAGCTGCGACAGCGCCATCTCAAAAAATGGCACATCGCCCATGCACAGCGCCCGCAGCAGCAGCGACGGGGTCAGGCGGTGGCTGCGGCGCAACTGCACCACCAGCTTTTCCAGATCCGCATCACCGGCGCCGCCGACAAGGCCATAGGTCGCCTTCTCGCGGGTCTGGATCACGATATCGGCGGCGATATCGTTGGGCAGTTCATGCTTGGCGACCAGCCGTTCGCGCAGCTGTTCCGACACCAGTGCAACCAGACGCTCCGCGACCGTGACCGGCAACTTGGCACGGTTGACCATTGGACCGGCCACAACCTCGCTGTCCGGGAACCGGTCCAGCGCCTTGACCATCGCGCTGTCGGCAATGGCGGCAGTATCGTTCGCCATCAGGGTGGCGACCGCCTTCTCGCTGCCGCGTTCCACCAGGGCATCGGCAACGGACTCGGTGACATTGGGCCGCTTGGCGACGGCAGTCTGCTTTTCCGAGGAACCGGAACGGATGATCTCCACCAGATCATCGTCGGTCAGGACCGTCGACACCTCAATGAAGGGCAGCGACACCTCCTCCACATCGCGGGCCATGGACATGGCGATATCGCGCGGGATGGTGGCGTTGGATTTCAGGCTTTCGGCCAGGGCGGACCGTACACGCGTGGCGACGTCGCGCGCCATGATGCGCACGATATCCTCCGCCAGCACCCGCTCGGACGCGGAAAGGTTGGGCGCGGCGAAATGCTGCGCGACCTTCCCGGCCATTTCGGCGCGGGTCGTGGGAGAAGGATCGGTCAGCAGCCGCTGAACATCCTGCGTGGTCAACATGTCGGACATGGGTTGAACAAACCCTCCCTGGGACGACCATGCGACTGAGCCACCGGCCAACGGCCGACAGGGTCGCATCGCACCTGTTTCTTTAACATTTAGTGCAGGGCGCTGCCAATTGCGAACGCCAAAATCAAGAACAGACCGAAACAATCCACTCGTGCCACGCAAGGCGGCGTAACTCCACCATCCTGAAGGATAGGTCTTGCCTTGGCTCCTTGCACCAATCGCCTTGCCCCGCACGCCCATGTATGCCGGCCTTCAACGAATCGTTGGGATCAGGGCTTGGCAGGTCCGCTGGCGGCAAAAGCCTTCTCGGCAGCCGGGTGTAGCGGCGCGGTCCGGCCCCGGTCCCCCATACCATCGGCTGGTACCGTGCTGAAAACCGGATGCTGATCCACCAGATCCGGTCGTTCCTCCAAAAGGACGCGCACGACCTCTGCGATCACCGCGTCGGGCACGTCGGCGCGGGTAACCAGCGTGGCGGCCACGCCAATGGTCGCCACATCCTCCTGTACACCGGGATAGAGATTGGCCGGAATGCTGGTGCGGGTCAGGTCCTTGCGGCCGGCCAGCAGCTTGTCGATGCCCTGACCGGCAATGGGAAGCGCTACTGCACCGCAGGTGGAGGTTGCCTGCTGAACTGCGGCATTGGGATGGCCAACGGCAAAGAAAGCGGCATCCAACTGCCCCGCACAAAGGGCGGCCAGTGCCGCGTCCGGTGCCTGACCGGCATCGTCGCTGATGCGCAGACCGGAGGCGTCCACCACCTGCTGCGAAAGATTGCGCAGGGCGGAGCCGCGTGGGCCCAGGTTCACGCGCTTGCCCGTCAGTTTCGACAAGTCGTCGATTTCCGCGTCAGGCCGGACAAGCAGGGTCACCGTTTCGGCATGCAGGCTGGCAACGGCGCGCAATTCCTTGAACGGTCCGGCACTGGAAAACCGCCCATCACCCCGCACGGCGGCGGCCTGCCAGTCCGACTGGACCACCGCCAGATCAACCTCGCCCGCACGCAATGCCGTCAGGTTCTGAACCGGACCTTCAGTGGCCTCCACCAGGCAACGCAGGCCATGGCGGGCCTTCTCCTGATTGACCTGCCGACAGATTGCGCCGGCGACGGGATAATAGAGGCCCGTGACAACCCCGCTGGCGATAACCAGCGGCTTTGTGGCCGGTGCCTGGGCCAGGGCGGAACCGGTGAACGCCAAGGTGACGACGACCAGTGAAGCAAAACGAATCAACAGCGTAATCCCGGATCAACGGTAAGCGGCAGGCTCTGCGGCCCAGGCCAGCGGATAGACATCGACATTGGCCATGCCCTGCTGCAGCGTCCATTCGACGATACGCCGCAGGACGGCACCCGTCGCCTGATCAAAGGCCTTGATGATGTCATCCAGGGCCGGGCTGGCGGCGCGGACGGTGGATTCGAACGTGTCGCCCGCCACAATATTGCGGCGGGGCATGCGCACCAGCTTGGCATTGATGCGTACCGTCGCTTCTGGCGCGGTATCGCTGGGGTCGTGGCCCTTGTAGTTGGCGTGGAAATCGCGCAGGTCCGTTTTCAGGATGAAATCAGCGCGTAGGCCCGAGCGTTCCACCCCGACGGACACGATACGCCGGCTGTTCTCAAAACTTTCAACCAGCAGGGTCTGCATCATGTCAGGCCCGGTATCGGCCCAACTGGCGCCCGAATAGTAGGTCATGCGGTTGGAGGTCTCGCCCAACACGATGCGCGGCGTGTCGATGGCAGCGTTGGCCAGCGGCGTTTCCACCAGCAACTGCCATGGGGCACGGGCCAGACCGGCGGTAAATTCCCGCGCCGGGGTCAGCACATAGACTTTCTGCACCTTGCCACCCGTCAGCAGGGAGGCCGGCGAACAGGCGGCCAGCGGCATCAGGGAGGCCAAGGCCAGCAGGCGGCGGCGGTTCAGGGGCTTGTCGGTCATTCCGCTTTCACTCCGCTGTTGCCGCCGAACAGAAGATCGGTCGGATCGCGCTCCAGCCGGCGGGAAACGCGGCTGAGATTGTTGGTCAGGTCCTGCAGATGGATCAGCAGCTGCGACAGATCATAAAGGCCGGTGGCCGTGAAATCACGGATCGGTTCCCGGTTTTCCTCGATCATGCCGGCCAGCGACGCTGACAGCTTGTTGATTTCCTTGCTGGTCTTGGCCAATTCCGCCGTGATGACGGTGGTGTCGCGCCCGACCTTGCCGACAGTGTCGTTGGCGGTTGCCATTAACACTTCCGCCTGCTTGCTGAGCGTGTCGGCCTGCCGGCGCAGATCGACGATCAGCAGGTTGGCGTTACGCATTGTATCATTGGCATTGCCCGACGCCTGCGCCAGATTGGCCAGCAAGGTGCCGATGGATTTCTGATTATCGTCGTTCAGCAGCAGGGTCAACCGGTTGGAGATCTTCATCAGATTCTCCAGAACCTCTGGCGCCTTGGACAGCACGGCGGCGATAGAACTGGGGCGCGACGGGATCACGGGGATGCCGCTGACCTTCTCACGCAGCAGGGGCGCGTCCTTGCTGCCCCCTTGGATTTCCACATAGACGCCACCTGTAACACCCACCGGTTCCAGCGATGCGATGGCATCGGTCTTGATGGGCGTATCCTCCGGCACCTCAATGGTCAGGCGCACTTCCTCGACATTGTCGGGATTGATGCGGATATCGCTGACCGTGCCGACATTGACGCCGCGATAACGCACAGGTCCGCCTTCCACCAGCCCCGTCACAGTGCCGGTGACCATGATGTAATAGGGCTGGATCGCCTTGTCGAATTGCACCTTGGCCAGCCAGATGACGAAGACGAACACCGCCGCCGCCAGCGCCAGGACGAAGGCACCGACAGCCGTATAATTGGCCCGTGTTTCCATGCCCTAACTCCCTTTCGCCGCACTGGCCGCCCGACCGCGGGGCCCATGAAAATAGTCACGTATCCAGGGATGTTCCTGGCGCAACAGTTCGTCAATCGTACCGATCACCAGCTTCTTGTCCACCAGGACAGCGATGCGATCACAAATGGCATAGAGGCTGTCCAGATCATGGGTCACCATGAAAACGGTCAGGCCCAGGCTTTTTTGCAGAGACCCGATCAACTCGTCAAAGGCCGTCGCCCCGATCGGGTCCAGGCCCGCCGTGGGTTCGTCCAGGAACAGGATCTCCGGGTCCATGGCCAGCGCCCGGGCCAAGCCAGCCCGCTTGCGCATGCCGCCCGACAATTGCGACGGATACTTATCCCCCGCATCGGGCGGCAGGCCCACCATCGCCACCTTTACCCGCGCAATCTCATCGATCAGGTCGGGCGGCAGTTTGGTATGTTCCTTCAAAGGGACCTTGATATTCTCCAGAACGGTTAGCGAGCTGAACAGCGCGCCATCCTGGAACAGCATACCCCAACGGGCTTGCAAAGATAGTCTTTCGGACTCCGACAGATTTTCCGTATCCTTGCCCAACACTTCGATCTTGCCGGCGGACGGAACCATCAGGCCCACAATCTCCCGCAGCAGCACGGATTTACCCGTGCCGGAACCGCCGACAAGGCCGATCACCTCCCCCTTGCTGACATCCAGGTCGACGCCATCATGCACGACCTGCTGGCCGAAGCGCGTCTTGAGACCCCGGACACGGATGACGGGCGCCGCCATGTCAGATCCCGATATAGGAGAAAAGGATGGAGAAGATGGCGTCCAGAACGATCACCAAGAAGATCGATACGACAACGGAACGGGTCGTCAGAAGGCCGACGCTTTCCGCCGACCCGCTAACGCGAAGCCCTTCGTAGCAGCCGACCAAGGCGATGACCACCGCGAAGACCGGGGCCTTGATCAGGCCCACGAACAAGGTGGTGGTACTGACGGCGATCTGCAACTGACGGGCAAACTGCCCGAAATTGATGTCGAGATAGACATAGGCCATCACGGCACCACCAGCCAGCGCCACCATATTGGCGAAGAATCCGATCAGCGGCAGGGCGATCAGCAGCGCCAGCATGCGCGGCAGCACCAGCATCTCCACCGGGTCCAGGCCCAGGGTACGCATGGCATCCACCTCCTGGTTCACCTTCATGGTCCCGATCTGGGCCGTGAAGGCGGAACCGGAACGGCCCGCCACGATGATGGAGGTCATCAGGATGCCGATTTCCCGCAGGACACCAATGCCCAGCAGGTTAACGACATAGATTTCGGCACCGAAACGACGCAGCTGATCCGCCCCCTGATAGGCCAGAACGATACCGATCAGGAAGGAGAGTAGGCCCACGATGGGCAGCGCGTTCAGCCCCACTTGCTCCAGGTGGAAAAACAGGGGCTTCAGCCGGATACGGTTTGGCGTGCGCAGCAGCCGGACAGCCGTAACGGTGACCAGACCCAGGAAGTTCAGCATCGACAGGATATCCTGCCAGATGCCGATCGTTGCGCGTCCGACACGGTCCGCCAACGGAAAGGCGGGCCGCTTTTCGGCGGGTGCAGGGGTTTTCGGCTCTGCACCCGCCGCTGCCCGTTGCACATCCTTCAGAAGGGCACAAAGGTCGGATCGGGCGCCGACAACTGCCACGACATGGCCCTGCCCCCGCAACCGCTTGATCAGCCGGTCAAGCAGCAAAGCGCCGGCAGTATCCAGGGCCGTCAGGCCAGAGAGGTCAAGACAGACGGGCGTGCCCTTGCGTCCAGGCATGCGGTCGCGCAGCATCGGTCCCAGCCGCTCGGCGGACGCAATGTCCCAGCGGCCGGACGCTGCCAGCACGAACTGATTCTCTTCCCAATTGGCGCTTAAGGTTCCGGTCTGCACGTTCCTGGCCCATGGTGCGCCGCATCGAACGACGACGCACCCCGCCAATTGACATTACCGGACAGGGTGGGTCAACAGCCCGTGAACGATGTGTCACCAATGGCTGTATCGCGTGACCTATTCCCCCCCGCCCGGATGCCAGCGGCGCAGCAGCAGGCGCTGTACCCAGGTCAACAGGGCGAAGATCAGGATTCCCAAGAGGGAGAGCAGGACCAGGGCCGCGAACAGGCGCGGCATGTTCAGGCGGTTACCCGCCTCGATCACTCGCCAGGCAAGCCCCGTCGCCGTACCTGACCCAGCCACAAACTCCGCCACCACGGCCCCGATCAAGGCCAGACCGCCGGAAATCTTGGCCCCAGCCAGAATGTAGGGCAGTGCCGATGGGAGCTGCAGACGCCACAGCATCTGCCAGCGGCTGGCCCCATATAGCCGGAACAGGTCACGCAGGTTGGGATCAACGGCGGCTAGGCCCGCCGTGCTGTTCGACAGGACAGGGAAAAAGGCCACGATCCAGGCGAGGACCAGCAACGCGAGGTTCACCCGTTCATACCCGACCCAGATGACGACCAGTGGTGCGATGGCCACGATGGGCGTTACCTGAAGGATCACGGCATAGGGGTATAATGCTGCCTCCAGCGTGCGGGACTGTTTGAACAGTACCGCCAGCGCCACTCCGCTGGTAAGGGCCAGCAGGAATGCCTGAACCGTGATGATCAGGGTGATCCAGCTTGATTGCAGCAGCAGCGGCGCATCGTTCCATAGCGCATGGGCCACAGCAGTCGGCGGCGGCAGAACGAAGGGCGGAATGTCCCAGGCGCTGACCGCGGTTTCCCAGCCCAGGAGAAACAGCACCCCCACCAGCGGCGGCAAAAGGCGCCGTGCCCAGACCCCGTTCATGCCGCCAACCCCATTGCGGCATGTAGCCGGTCAGATACATCACGGC
This sequence comes from Niveispirillum sp., assembly GCF_052437035.1. Taxonomy (NCBI): domain Bacteria; kingdom Pseudomonadati; phylum Pseudomonadota; class Alphaproteobacteria; order Rhodospirillales; family Azospirillaceae; genus Niveispirillum; species Niveispirillum sp. The sequence continues at coordinate 457,162 of NZ_JBQVOH010000003.1, read as the reverse complement.
AGATGGCGCCATAGTCGGTGCCCGTTCGCACCGACAGATCGCGTGGAAAGGTCAGCGGCACTGGCACCTCTGCCACGACACGCCCGGGCCGGGGACCGATGATGGCGATACGGCCCGACAGATAGACGCTTTCAAACACCGAATGCGTCACAAACAGTGCCGTAAAGCGCTGCGCATACCACAGCGACAGCAGATCATCGTTCAGTTTCAGCCGCGTGATCTCATCTAGTGCGGCGAACGGTTCATCCAGCAGCAGCAGGCGCGGGTTGGTGACCAGGGCGCGGGCCAGCGACGCCCTCATCTTCATGCCGCCCGACATTTCGGCGGGAAAGGCCTTCTGAAAATCACCCAGGCCGACGCGGGCCAGACCGTCAGCGGCCCGGTCATTCCCCTCCCCCTTCGGCACCCCGGCCAAGTCCAGCGGCAGACGGACATTGTCGATGATGCGTGCCCAGGGCATCAGGGTCGATTCCTGAAATACAAATCCGATATCCCCCCGCGCCACCGGTCGCAGCCAGTTCAGCCGCCCGCCCGTGGGTTCCATCAGCCCGGCAACCAGCCGCAGTATGGTGCTCTTGCCGCATCCGCTGGGGCCCAGCAGCGACACAAACTCCCCCTCCGCCACCGAGAGATCGACGCCTTCCAGGGCGCAGGTGCCATTGGGGTAAGTCAGCGACATGTCGGACAGTTGGAACAGCTCACCTTTCACGCGATGTTTCCGATCTTTTGCCAGGGTCGATCCATCAGCCTGTTCCTCTTTCACTGCCGGGCTGATATTAGCCCGGCATGTCATTTTGTCGAGGCGTCGGGCGTAGCCATGATCCCATCTCCCCATTTCCAGATTCTGGTGCGCGAGGTGGCAGTGATGCTGCCGGTGGCGGGGCGTGTGGGCGATCTGGACTGCCGCATTAATCTGCGCCTGGGCACCAGCGTTACAGGGCCGTTCACAGGCGACCCAGACGATATCTCCATGACCGTCGATTATTCACAGATCGTGCGGCATATCCTGGGTCCGTTCTGCGACAATGGCCCATTTGTCGATGCCGAAGGGGTTGCCCGCACGCTGGGCCGCTTCATCTTCGCTTTCGATGACCGCATCGTGACGCAGAAGATCAGTGTGGCCAGTCCCGCCGATACCGGCTTTGCCTGCCAAATCGATCTGGAGCGCCCCTGATGACATCGCCGCATGCCGTTCTGATCACCGAGGGCGCGCGCTGTTTGGGGGCAGCCATGGCATTGGCCTGTGCAGGTGCCGGTATGGATGTGGCGATCCATTACTGTACAGATGCGCCGAAGGTCGCGGCGACGGTGGATGCCATCCGGGCCAGGGGGGTACGCGCCGCCGCCATCGCCGCCGATCTGACCGATCCTGCACAGATGTCGGGCGTGGTGGCCGATGCGGCAAAGGCATTGGGGCGGCCCCTGACCGCCCTGGTCAACAGCGCCTCCATCTTTGAATGGGATGACATCACGACCCTGACCGCAGAGCGGATGCTGGCTCATTACCTGCCCAACGCCGTGGCTCCGGCTTTGCTGGCACAGTCCCTGCTGGCGCAGCTGCCCGATGGGGTGACGGGCGCCATCGTTAATATCCTGGATCAGGATATGACCAACCAGCATGGCGACCGAATGAGCTACACGCTCTCCCAATATGCGCTTGCAGGGCTGGGAGATATGCTGGCACGGGCCGGTGCGCCGCGTCTGCGCGTGAATGCCATCGCTCCCGGTTTCATGCCGGCTGTTTGCAGAGAAGTACGGACGGGTGGTGAGCCTGGAGCCGATCCTCTCGCCAAGGCCTGCATTCATCTGCTGGAAAGCCCGGTGATCACGGGGCAGACGATCCATCTTGATACCTGCATGCGTTTTGCCGGTTTGGGCCGGGATATCAGTTTCTATTGAAAGCTGCCGATCCTGGCTTGCCTGCCCCCCCTGCCCTCTGCCTATACTGATCCATCCGAAACAACGTGGAGGGCTGCGGGCGTAGCACCATTTCCCAGCCCCGAAGGCCGGACAAGCGTTCGGCTGCGACGGGTGCATCTGGGCCGCCAACCCGTGGCGTCATCATGAGTACATTGGAAGAATTCATCCGTTCACGGCGGATCACCGAAGTTGAATGTCTGGTGCCGGACATGGCCGGCATCGCCCGTGGCAAGATCGTGCCTGCTGAAAAATTCCTGCGCATTCTGCGGGACCGGGGCCTGCGCCTGCCCGAATCCATTTTCATCCAGACCGTTACGGGCGAATACCCGGAAGACGAGGATGTGACAAGCGTGGAGAACTGGGATGTCTATATGACGCCCGATCCTGCCACCGTCCGCGTCGTGCCCTGGTACAATGAACCTACCGCCCAGGTCATCTGCGACTGTTTTTATGCCGACGGAACGACCGTCGATATCTCCCCGCGTTCCGTGCTGAAGCGTGTGCTGGCCCTGTATGAGGCGCGCGGGTGGAAGCCCATTGTGGCACCCGAACTGGAATTTTTCCTGGTTGCGGTCAACAAGGACCCGGACTACCCGCTGGTCCCCCCCGTCGGTCGTTCAGGCCGGCAGGAAAGCGGGCGTCAGGCCTATGGCATCGACGCCGTCAACGAATTCGATCCGATCTTCGAGGATGTCTACGATTTCTGCGAGAAGCAGGAAATCGACGTGGACACGATGAGCCACGAGGCCGGCGCCGCCCAGATCGAGATCAACTTCAACCATGGCGAGGCGCTGGAACTGGCCGATCAGGTCTTCCTGTTCAAGCGCACGGTGCGCGAGGCGGCGATCCGGCATCAGGTCTATGCGACCTTCATGGCCAAGCCCATGCAGAATGAGCCGGGCAGCGCCATGCATGTCCACCAGTCACTGGTGGATGCCAAGACGGGCGTCAACCTGTTCGCCAATGCGGACGGGTCTGACACGCCGCTGTTCATGAGCTTCATCGCTGGGCTGCAGAAGTACCTGCCCTATGCGATGCCGCTTCTGGCGCCGAATGTGAACTCCTACCGCCGTCTGGTGCAGGGGTCGGACGCGCCGATCAATGTGCATTGGGGCCGCGACAACCGCACCACCGGCTTCCGCGTGCCGGTCAGCCCGCCGGAGGCGCGGCGTGTGGAGAACCGTGTGGCCGGCGCCGATGCCAATCCGTACCTGGCGCTCGCCGCGTCGCTGGCCTGCGGCTATATCGGCATGACGCAGGAGCTGGAGCCGTCCGACCCGGTCAAGGGTTCAGCCCATCGGCTGGCGTTCTCTCTGCCCCGCCACCAGGGCGATGCCCTGAATAAGTTCAACAGCTGCAAGCCGTTGAAGGAAGTTCTTGGGGACCGGTTCGTATCCGCCGTCAGCTCTGTGAAGCAGGCCGAGTATGACGCCTATCAGCGCGTGATCAGCAGCTGGGAGCGTGAGAACCTGTTGTTGAACGTATAAGCGTAAAAGCAAAAAACGCCGCATGCGGGGTACTCCCACATGCGGCGTCTTGTTTGGTCCCCTGCTGCCACACGGCAACCCGGCAACCCGGCAACCCGGCAACTGCTTATTTCTTCTTTTTCTTGTCGTCCTTCTTCTTACGCGATGGCTTGGACAGGTTGCCCAGCAGCTGTTCGAAGAAGTTCAGGTCGTGGCCGACGGTCGGGGTGACGCGGGCGACGGGTTCGACATAGGCTGCCTCTGCGGCGCCATCCAATTCCTTGATTTCTTGCACCGTCCCGCCCTCATCGAAACGGACGCGGATGATGCGCTGGGCCGTGACCTCCGGGTCCAGGAAGGCGGTCTGCTCGGTGCGCCGACCGATATAGTACCAGGTGGAGCCGTCCACGACACCGGTGGAGGTCGGTGTGCCCAGCACATACTGGACCTGTTCGCGCGTCGTCTGACCGGTCTGGATCTGGGCCAGACGGGTATCTTCCACCAGATTGCCGCGCTGGGCGATGATGGGGCTGCAGCCGGTGAGAGCAAGGCCCAAAAGGCCGAAGGTCAGCAGGGCGGTAGCTTGGGTCTTGCGCATCAACGTGACGTCTCTCGAACCTTGGATGTGACCAACGGCGTGGTGCCGGACAATGCACGGGGCAAATGCCCCGCTACCAGCGGCGATTTGTCATTCTTACCTAGTGAGAACCCTTTCAGGCACGCACCATGGCTTGACGACGGGGCCGCCGCCCCCTATCTGGCCGGTGACATTGGCACCGGCCTTGGCGCAATGTCAATGTCCGCAGCCTGCCAGCCATGGGAGAAGGCACGTCTTGTTCAGCCGCCTGTTCCAACGCCCCCGGCGTGAACGCACCATTGCCGCCCTCTATGGCGCCATTGTGGCCCAGTCGCGCCTGCCCGTATTTTTCAGCGAACGCGGTGTGCCCGATACGCTGGAGGGACGGTTCGAATCCGTATGCTTGCATGCCTGGCTGGTCATGCGCCGGTTGGCCATGGGCGGCACGGCGACGGCGGAGTTCAATCAGGCCCTGTTCGATTTCATGTTCGCCGACCTGGATTTTAACCTGCGCGAACTGGGTGCGGGCGACATGAAGGTTGGCGACAAGGTCAAGGATCTGGCCAGCCATTATTATGGACGCGTCGGCGCCTATGATGCGGGCATGGCGGCGAAGGATGACTCTTCGGTCCTGGAATCGGCTCTGGACCGCAATCTTTATGGCTCCACCCTGCCCGACCCGGCGCATGTGAAGGTGATGGCCGACTATACGCGCCGGCAACTGGCGCATCTGGAGACCTTCCCCATCGACAGGCTACTGTCCGGCGAGTTGGAGTTCGCCTCGACCTGATCGGAGGCTTGTCCTTATATTATACATATCTTACCTGAAGGATTCTCCCTATGACGGCCCCCTTGCCCGAACTGTCCCGCATCATCATCGCCGACAAGGTGACGACAGCAGGCGGGTTCGAGGTTGTGAAGGCGACAGACGCGGAATGTGCCGCGCTCGCTGAACGATTCGATCTTCTGTCCGTGTCCGGACTGACCGCAAAGCTGCGCCTGCGCCGCGTGCGGTCGGACTTCGTAAAGGTGACGGGGGAGTTGGAGGCGGACGTGGTCCAGCGCTGCGTTGTGACCCTTGAGCCAGTGCCCGCGCACGTTAAGGAGGAATTCTCTGCCCTTTTCGCCCCCGAGCATCTGATCCCCAAGGAGGAAGAGGATGGTGAGAGCGATCATTTCCAGTATCTGGGCAGTGACGAGGACTTCCCCGAAGCGATGCCGGGTGGCCGGATCGATATTGGCGAGTTGGTAGCACAGAACCTGTCGCTGGCACTGGAGCCCTATCCACGCAAGGAAGGGGTCGAATTCACCCCGATTCTGGAGGATGTCGGTCCCGATACTCTATCGCTGACCGAGGACACACCCCCGGAACCGCCCCGCCAGAACCCTTTTGCGGCCCTGTCCCGCTTAAAGAAGCCCTCTTGATCCGGTTTCGTACTTGCCCTCGCACACCATATCCAGTATTCAAGCGCCTCTGTCCGGGCGGCCCTAGCGGTCGCCTTAAAACATTGTGAGTTACGATCATGGCCGTTCCTAAGAAGAAGACCTCCAAGTCGAAGCGCAACATGCGCCGTTCGCACGATGGCTTGACCGCCGCCGCCTACAACGAATGCGGCAATTGCGGTGAGCTGAAGCGCCCGCACCACGTCTGCGGCTCCTGCGGCCACTATGACAGCCGCGAAGTGACCGCGACCGCCCCGGCTGCTGCCTGATAGCCGGACCGGTCCAGGTTTTCGCGGGTTATAGGGACGTCGAACGGAAGTGACAACGCGCCTGCGCATCGCCTTGGACGCCATGGGTGGCGACCATGCTCCTGACATGGTCGTCGCCGGCGCCGACCTTGCCCGTGAGCGTTGCCCTAACGTCGATTTCCTCTTCGTCGGTGACGAAGCGCGCATCAGCGCCCTGCTAGAGCGCCATCCGGCCTTGAATCTTATTTCCACGGTCAAGCATACGCCTGACTTCGTGGCGATGGATGCCAAGCCGTCGGTGGCGCTTCGTGCTGGGCGCAATTCCAGCATGCGGTTGGCTATTGATGCCGTCGCTGCCGGTGATGCTGCATGCGTGGTCTCCGCCGGAAATACCGGCGCGCTGATGGCCATTGCCAAATTCGTGCTGAAGACCCTGCCGGGCATCGACCGACCAGCCATCGCATCCATCCTGCCCACACAGCGGGGGGAGTTGGTGATGCTGGATCTGGGTGCGAACCTGGAATGCGACGCCGACAATCTGGTGCAGTTCGCCGTGATGGGTACGGTGTTTAGCCGGACCGTTCTGGGCCTGCTGAACCCGACCATCGGCCTGCTCAATGTCGGGTCAGAAGAACAGAAGGGGCATGAGCAGATTCGTGAGGCCGCAGCCGCTCTGCGCGCCACGCCGCTCGCCCCTTACTTTCATGGCTTCATTGAAGGCAACGATCTGGCGTTGGGCACGGTCGATGTCGTGGTGACCGACGGCTTTACGGGAAATGTTGCCCTGAAGACGGCGGAAGGCACGGCAAAGCTTTATGCCGAATTCTTGAAGCGGACCTTCCGGTCGTCACTTCTGGCCAAGCTTGGTTATGTTCTAGCGTCGGGCGCTTTCAACAAGCTGCGTCAGCGGATGGATCCGCGCCGCTATAATGGTGCGATGTTCCTCGGGCTGCGCGGCATCTGCGTGAAAAGCCATGGCGGCACGGACGCCGTCGGATTTTCAAACGCCATCGCTGTGGCTGCCAATATGGCCAATCACGGTTTCAACGAGAATATCCGCGACCAGTTAGCGGTGCTGCAAGCGGCATTGAATGCTGCGGCCACGGCTGATCAGGTCAAGGACGTAAGCGCAACGGGCAGCGAAACGGCGGTGCAGTAATGGCCATCCGGTCTGTGATCCTGGGTTGCGGGTCTTATCTGCCCGCAAAGGTGATGACGAATGCCGATCTGGCGCAGGTCGTCGACACCTCTGACGAATGGATTACGGAACGGACGGGCATCAAGTCGCGCCATATCGCGGCGGATGGCGAACTGACTTCCGACCTTGCCTATAACGCCGCACTTGCAGCCATGGCGCATGCCGGCGTAACAGCGGATGAGTTGGATCTGATTGTTCTGGCCACCGCGACGCCGGACAACACCTTTCCGGCCACCGCCGTGAAGGTTCAGGCCCGCCTGGGCATGACGCGGGGGGCGGCGTTCGACGTGCAGGCCGTATGCTCCGGCTTCATCTATGCACTGTCGGTGGCTGACAATTTCATCAAGGCCGGTCAGGCCAGGACGGTTCTGGTCATCGGCGCCGAAACCTTCTCCCGCATCCTGGACTGGAACGACCGCACCACCTGTGTGCTGTTCGGGGACGGGGCGGGTGCTGTGGTGCTGCGCGCTACCAATGGTGCCGGCACGTCGGAAGATCAGGGCATCCTCTCCACGCATCTACATTCCGATGGCAATCACCATGACCTGCTTTATGTCGATGGTGGCCCGTCCAGCACGCAGACTGTGGGCCATGTCCGCATGCGCGGGCAGGAAGTGTTTAAGCATGCGGTCGTAAACTTGGCCGATGTGGTCAAGGAAGCGCTGGCCGCCAATGGCCTGACGGCGGATGCCATCGACTGGCTGGTCCCGCATCAGGCCAACCGCCGCATCATCGAGGGCACCGGCCGCAAGTTGAAACTGCCGGCAGAGCGTGTGGTGATTACGGTGGATCATCATGGAAATACATCCGCCGCCAGCATTCCGCTGGCCCTGGCGGAGGCAGTGGCCGATGGTCGCATCAAGCGTGGCGACCTCATGCTGCTGGAAGCCATGGGTGGCGGTTTCACCTGGGGCGGGGCGTTGGTCCGCTTCTGATCCTCCCTGCCCCCGCATTTCTGCGGTGTGAGATCAGCATTTCCCGCCAACCATCTGAATTGACGGATTTCTCCGGTCCAAGTACCGTCATTCCCTGATAACCGGGGAGGACGAACATGACCGAAACTGTCACCCGCGCGCAGTTGAGCGAGGCCGTCTATCAGGAAGTCGGGCTGTCCAGGAACGAATCTGCCGATCTGGTGGAAAGCGTCCTGAATGAGATTTCCGACGCATTGGCCAATGGCGACATGGTCAAGATCTCTTCCTTCGGCAGCTTTGCTGTCCGGTCGAAGGGGCAGCGCATTGGCCGCAACCCGAAGACGGGTGAGGAAGTGCCGATCCTGCCGCGCCGGGTCCTGGTCTTCCGCGCGTCCCACGTCCTGAAAAGCCGCATCAATGAGCGGTTTGAAGACGGCGCGAAAGGCTGATCCTGTCGATGATCGAGGAAACCAGCGAAGGTGCGCGATCCAAGTCCGTGGCGTCGAAATCCGCCTCGGCCTTCCGCACCATCAGCGAGGTTTCCGTCGATCTTGAGGTACCACAGCATGTCCTGCGGTTCTGGGAAACCAAGTTTCCCCAGATCAAGCCGCTGAAGCGTGGTGGTGGCCGGCGCTATTATCGTCCCGACGATGTGGAACTGCTACGGCGTATCCAATCGCTGCTGTATCAGGATGGCTACACCATCAAGGGCGTACAAAAACTGTTGCGCGAGTCGCGGGGCCTTGCCGGGCTTCCCCCGCCCGGAACCCGCATGCCAAGCCTTTTCGATGATGACGAGGCGGGTGACGACAATTCGGCCGAAGAGTTGGCCCTGCTTGCGACGCAAGGGGATGAGGAGGATGAGTCCCCTCCCCTGGAAAAGAAGGCCGCCACCAAGCGGCGGACCAAACAGTCCCTGTCGCCGGAAGTGCGTGAGATTCTATCGGAAATCCTGATGGATTTGACGGCGTTGCGCCGGTTGTTGGACTGAACCCGGTCAACCCGATCAGATAAAATTTGGTGATGCAGTCGGTTAGGCGCCGTGCGCGGCCCAACCATGCCTGAATGCGCCCCATCCCCACAGTTTTGCCAAAAGTTTCCTCGATTAGCCATCGACTCATAATCTGATTATCTGTATACAGGTATTTAGATTATGAAACATAATAATGGGAGGGTGACCGATGGCTGCAAGTTTTCCCCTGAACGCATGGTATGTGGCGGCTTATGATGTGGAGGTTGGGCGCAAGCTTCTCCCCCGGACAATCTGCGGCAAACAGGTGGTTCTCTATCGAAAGCTGGACGGCTCTGCGGTTGCCCTGGCCGATGCCTGCTGGCACCGGTTGCTGCCCCTGTCGCTGGGGCGGCTGGAGGAAGACCGCGTTATTTGCGGCTATCACGGTCTGGCCTATGATGATACCGGGCGATGTGTATACATGCCGTCTCAACAGACCATCAACCCCTCGGCCTGTGTGAAAAGCTATCCGCTGGTGGAGCGTTACCGGTTTCTGTGGATCTGGCCGGGTGACCCGTCCCTGGCTGACCCTGCCCTGATCCCGGACATCCATTGGAACAATGATCCGACCTGGGCCGCCGATGGCAAGGTCATCCATGCCAAGTGTGATTATCGGCTGGTGGTCGATAATCTGATGGATCTGACGCATGAGACCTTCGTGCATGGCAGTTCCATCGGCAATCATGCCGTTGCGGAGGCGCCCTTCACGGCGACCCATTCGGACACCACAGCCACCATCACCCGCTGGATGGTGGATATCGAGGCGCCGCCCTTCTGGGCCGATAATCTGGGCCGCAAGGATCATGTCGACCGCTGGCAGATCATCAATTTCACGGCCCCCTCCACCATCATTATCGAGGTTGGTGTGGCGCCCACCGGCACGGGCGCTCCGGAGGGTGACCGGTCAAAGGGCGTGGATGGACGCGTCATCAACTGTCTGACGCCCGAAACGGAAACGACCTGTCACTATTTCTGGGCGTTCGCGCGGAATTTCGACATCCACAATCAGGCCCGCACCCATAAGATCAGGGAAGGCGTGGCCGGCATCTTCCGGGAGGATGAACAGATCCTGGAGGCGCAGCAGCGGGCCATCGACGATAATCCGGGTCATATTTTCTACAATCTGAATATCGACGCCGGGTCGATGTGGGCCCGCCGCCTGATCGACCGGATGGTCGAGAAGGAAAACCGCCCCACCCTGTCCGCCGCCGCAGAATAGGGACGGGAAGCATGAGCTACAACAAGGACGCCGCACAGACGGTGCGTGCCCTGGCCGGCATCCGCGATCTGATTCTGCGCGGCGATGTGGAACCGGGGGAAAGGCTGTCGGAACCGGGGCTGGCGGAAAGGCTGGGTATCTCCCGTACACCGATCCGCGCGGCGCTGGCCCGGCTGGAACAGGAAGGGCTGCTGGAGCGTGTGCCATCCGGTGGCCATATCCCGCGCCGTTTCACGATGGACGAGGCCATCGACGCCATTGAGTTGCGCGGCGTGCTGGAAGGTACCGCCGCACGCTTGGCGGCGGAGCGGGGCGTTGAGCCAAGGCGGATGATCGCCATCAACCGGGTACTGGACGGTATCGACGCCGTGATGGTCAGTGATATGGCAAACCCGCCATTGGACCGTTATACGGCGCTGAATGCGGAGTTCCATGCGCTTCTGTCCGGCCTATCGGGTAGCGAGACGATTGAGCGGGAGATCGACAGGATCACCCGCCTGCCTTTCGCATCGCCCAGCGCCTTTCTGGACAAGCCCGGATCAACAGTCGTGCCGCATTCACTGGTCCTTGCCCAGGCGCAGCACCGCGCCTTGGTGGAGGCGATCGGTCTGCGTGAAGGCGCCAGGGCCGAAGCCGTGGCCCGTGAACATGCGCGGTTGGCACGGCGCAACCTGGAACAGGTGATGGAGGGCGGCAGCGATGCCCTACGCCGCTTCCCCGCCCTGGCCCTGGTTGCTTGCTAAGCCATCCCATAAGGGAGGAAATCAGAATGAAGAATGATGCCGTCTGGCTTGACGCCGACATCGTACGTGTTGATGACATTGCCGAAGGGGTACGCCGGATTGAGTTTGCGGCGGCGGTTCCCCTTCCGGCTTTCGATCCAGGCTCACATATCGCGATCCGGACCAGCATCGGATCGGGCCATGCCATCCGTACCTATTCCTGTTTGCCCGACGCAGCCCCTGGCCATGTCGCGGTCGGGGTTAAACTGCATCCCAACAGCCGGGGCGGATCGCGCTTCATGTTCGGCCTAAAACCGGGCGACAAGGTGCGGATAACGACGCCAGAGAACCGGTTCGACCTGTCCTGGCGCGCGCCGGACTATCTGCTGCTGGCCGGGGGCATCGGGGTGACACCGATCTATGGCATGGCGCAGGCGTTGATGGCACAGGGGGCGTCAGTACGCATGGAATATGGGGGGCAGAGCCTGACCGCGATGCCTTTCATTGACCCGTTGCGCACCCTTCTGGGGGATCGGCTGGCTGTACATCCACAGGATCAGGGTGCGATGATCGATCTCGATAAGGTCATCGCCGATCTGTCGGTCGATGGTGAACTTTACATCTGCGGCCCCTTGCCGATGCTGGAGGCCGCAAAGCGCGCCTGGGCCAAGTCGGGACGCTCCACCAGCCGGTTCCGGTATGAGGTGTTTGGCGACACAGGTCGTTTCACCGAAACACCGTTCACCGTCCGGGTGGTGGGATATGACGGTGAGGTCACTGTACCATCGGACCAATCCCTGCTGGATGCGCTCGCCGATGCCGGCATTCCGATGATCCATGATTGCCGACGCGGTGAATGCGGGCTATGTGCCGTCGATGTGCTGAATCACAGTGGAGAGATCGATCATCGCGATGTTTTCCTGGCAGAATCGGAAAAACGTGAAGGATCGAAACTTTGTGCCTGCGTATCCCGGATTGCCGGCGGCGCAGCGGTGATCGACACAGGCTATCGGCCATAATCAATCAGTGAGTTAAAGGCCAGGTGGCTCAAAAGTCACCTGGCCATTTTTATTTTAGTGATGAAACATAACTAAATAACGTCAGGACTTAGCCCTTGAAGCAGCGCTGATAGACCTGATCCAGCAGACCCAGCAGCAGGACACGTTCCGCATCCGACAGATGGGCCATCACGTCCCGTTCCGTCTCTTCCAGATTGGCGAATAACTGGTCCAGGGCGTCCCGTCCCTTCGGCGTCACCACCAGTTCATAATAGCGCCGATCATTCGTGGACCGGCGGCGTTCAGCCCAGCCACGGCTTTCCAGATCGTCAACAATCTGCACCGTCGCAGACTTGTCCAACCCCACCTCCCGCGATAGGAGGTTCTGGGAAATCCCGGGGTTTGCCGAGATTATGGCCAGCGAACTGAACAATCCGGAGCGAAGGTTCCATTCCGCATTACGGGCGGAGAAATTGCGTGACAGGTGGTTCTGGATACGGCGCAGCCGGAAGCCGATGAAATCACCCAGTCGGCCCAGGTCAATCTCCGGCTGGTCGGTCGCATCGATCTTGTCATTCGCCATGGTCATCATCGGAAAGGGATCAGGATTTGCACAAAACCTTGATACCGTAAGCTGATCAATCTGTCCGCAAATTCCGTTCTCGGGGATCGCATTCAGAAAATTAGATAGTTGTGAACATCAACCGTCTATGTTATGAACAATAACGAAAGGCGAGAGTGCCTTCAGACGGGGGAAAGAACCCCGCCCGCACATCCAGGGAGGATGAAATGTTCCAGAAGTGGACGCCTCGCGGCGCCGCGCCCATTGCGCTGGCCGTCGGTCTTTACGCTATCCCCGCCATGGCTCAAGCCCAGCAGGCCGCAGCCCCCATCGTGCTGGAAGAGATTATCGTGACGGCGGAGCGCCGTTCCACGAACCTTCAGGACACGCCCATCGCCATCACGGCCCTGACCGCAGAGGATCTGCGCGAAAAGGGTGTCGTCGATCTGAAGGGTGTGGCCGACGCCACCCCGAATTTTCAGATGACCACTTCTGGCAACGGTTCCGGCGGCAGCAATTTCGCGCAGCTGTTCATCCGTGGCGTCGGTCAGCCGGACTTCATCATCACCAAGGACCCGGCGGTCGGCATTTATATCGACGGCGTCTATCTGGCGCGCGCACCCGGCGCGGTTCTGGAACTGCTGGATATCGAACGGGTGGAAGTGCTGCGCGGGCCGCAGGGCACGCTGTTCGGCAAGAATACATCTGGCGGTGCGCTGAATATCAGCACCAAGGCACCCAGTGATGAGTTTGGTGGCGTCGCGGAACTGCGCGTCGGCAATTACGGCCGCATGGATGTCGGCGGTTCCGTCAATGTGCCGCTGGTCGAAGACAAGCTGGCGCTGCGCGTCAGCGCCCTGTCGCGCGATCAGGATGGCTATTACAAGCGTCTGCTGCCCTCTGCCGATGGCACAAAGCGCAATGGCAATGACGTGAATGTCCGCAGCGGCCGCGCCACCCTGGCCTGGACGCCCACCGACAGCTTGCAGGTCACCCTGTCGGGCGACGTGACGCGCGAACGGCAGGCGGCAACGGATTACCAGGCCGTCGGCATCTTCAACAGCGCGGCGTCTGCCCCGAATATCGAGCTGTATAACCGCGTCGTGCTGGCCCCGCAGGGCCTGACCTACGATAATCGCTGGGTGGCACCAAAGCCCTGGACCACCTATTCCACCTCCACCAGCTACGCCAATTCCGATGTATGGGGTGTCTCCGGCGTGGTGGATTGGGACCCCGGAATGATCGGGGTGAAGTCCATCACCGCCTATCGTGACCTGGATGTGCGCAGCAAGGCCGATGCCGACGGTACCCCCGCCGACATCGTGGCCTCGGCCGGCATCAGCGTACAGCAGCACCAGTTCAGCCAGGAATTCCAGTTCAGCGGTGACGCCTTTGACGACCGCCTGAACTGGCTGGTCGGCCTTTGGTACTTTGAGGAAAAGGCCCAGGATACACAGTCCTCGCGTCAGCTGGTGGGTCTGGTGGAGGCGCTGCGCGCGGCCCCCAATCGCTCCATCTCACCGCCGGGCGTCGCGGCATCGACTTGCCCCGCCAACGGCACGGGTCCGGCCAGCTGCCTGGGTGGTGCGACGAACAACAATAATCTGCGCTATGACCAGATGCGCCTGGGCAACCGCTGGCTGGACGGGTCGTCCTACGCCGCCTTCGCCCATGCCGGATACAAGGTCACGGATGCGTTCAGCCTGACGGCCGGGGCGCGTATCAGCAAGGAGAAGAAGGACTTCCGCTATTACGAAGTCCGGCCGCTCCAAAACAATCTGGTCAGCTTCAACAATGTCACGGCGGGCGACACCTGGGACGTGTTCACGCCGAAGCTGGGTGCAGAATACAAGTTCGACCGCAACATGATGGCCTATGTCTCCTGGTCCAAGGGGTTCAAGGCCGGTGGCGTCAACGGTCGCCCGACCCGCGCCGACCTGTTCAACACCTTCGATCCGGAAAAGCTGACGGCCTATGAGGCAGGGTTCAAGGGCGACTTCTTCGATCGCCGCCTGCGCCTGAACCTCGCCGCCTATTTCAGCGAGTACAATGACATCCAGATCACCCGGAACACCACCGACAGCACGGGGGCCTTCATCCGCCTGGAAACCAATGGCGGCGATGGGGAGATCAAGGGTCTGGAAGTCGAAGCGACGGCATTGCTGGCCGAAGGGCTGACCCTGCAGGCGGGGCTGGGCTACACCGATTTCAAGTTCACCAAGCTGCTGCCGCAGCAGGCCACGGCGGGCACAGTGCTGCTGGGCCTGAAGAACGAACTGCCCTTCGTGCCGAAATTCACCGGTAATCTGGGCTTGACCTATGAGGTTCCGGTGTCGGCGGACGGTGCAGCGGTGCGTCTGCGTGGCGACTGGCGCCATTCCAGCAGCTATTTCATCGATATCGACAACACCGCCGCCGTGGCCCAGGACGCCTACGACGTCTTCGACGGGCGCATCACCTTCGTGCCCGCCGCCGGTAGCTGGGAACTGTTCGTGGCGATGAGCAATATCACCAACAAGGCCGTCATCGCCAATGGTGTGGCCTCCCCCGCCAATGGCAACCAGATGGTCACGTATAAGCCGCCGCGCATGACCTATGGCGGCATCCGGGTGACGTTCTGATGCGAATACAGCCCTTCCAAGCGCCTCTCCTGCGTCATCCCGGCGAAAGCCGGGATCCAGGGGCCACGGGCACTTGCGGTCTGGGTTGCTTCGCTGGACGCTGCTGACAGGTTGGGCACTTGGCCCCTGGATCCCGGCTTTCGCCGGGATGACGAGAAAGAGCGATTAGGGGGAAGCGCATCTTGGTTCAACGCTTTGACAAACCGCCCTCATCCGGTGGCGGACTGCTGACCCGGATTTCCTTCATGCTGGGGGCTGCCGGCCTGTTGATGGCCATGTCGGCGGATGCCATTGCGGTGCTGGGTCGGCATGTGGGCTTCACCCTGCTGGGTGCTATCGAGGTGGTGCAGGCCAGTGTGGTCCTGGCGGCATCTGCAGCCATGGTGGGGGCCACCCTGTCCGGTGCCCATGCCCGCGTTCACATCTTGATCGAACGGCTGGGGCCGACCTGGCATCAGCGCTACGACCGGGCATCGGATGCCGCCTGCTGCCTGTTCTTCCTGTTCCTGGCCGCCGGATCCACCTGGGTCGCCGCGGACCTGTGGAGTGGTTTTGAGGTGACGGAAATCCTGGGCCTGCCGCTGCGCTGGCTGCGTGTCGTGTGGGTCGGTTCCTGCCTGCTGATCGCCCTTCTGTTCCTGATGCGTGCGCTGGGCAAGGGAGGCAACCATGAGTCCTGAGATTTGGGGTGCCCTGGGCATCATCGCGCTGCTGGCCCTGCTGACGCTGGGGCTGCCCATCGGTGTGGCGCTGGCCGCTGTCGGGGCCGGCGGTATCGCCATCCTGGTCACGCCGGAAGCGGCCCTGATCAAGGCCGGGGTGGTGGCATTCGAGACCATCGCCAAGTATGAACTGGGTGTATTACCGCTGTTCCTGCTGATGGCACACCTGTGCTTCGCAGCGGGGGCCAGCCGGGACTTTTTTGACGCGGCGGCCCGGTTCATCGGGCACCGGCCCGGCGGTCTGGCCCTTGCCTCCATCGCCGGCTGCGCCGGGTTCGGGGCGATCAGCGGGTCCAGCCTGGCGACCGCCGCCACCATCGGGTCGGTGGCGCTGCCGGAGATGCGCAAGCACAATTACTCCCCCGCCTTTGCCACCGGGGCGCTGGCTGCCGGCGGTACCTTAGGCGCGCTGATCCCGCCGTCGGGCGCCCTGATCGTGTTCGGCATCATCGCTGAACAATCTATCGGTCGCCTGTTCGCCGCTGCTGTGATCCCCGGTTTGAGCCAGGCCCTATTCTACATGGTCGGCATCTATATCCTGTGCCGCATCTGGCCCGAACTGGGGCCGAAGACGGCGCGGGTGCCGTGGCGGGATCGTTTGCCGGCCCTGCGGCGGATCATCGATATCGTGGCGCTGGTCGTGTTCGTGGTCGGTGGCCTGATGGTCGGCTGGTTTACGCCGACAGAGGCGGCATCGGTCGGGGCCGTGGGTTCCTTCCTGCTGTGTGCCATCCGGGGTGCCTTGACGCGGGCCGCCATGACCAAGGCCCTGTCGGACACGCTGCGCACCACAGGTATGATCTATGTCGTCATCATCGGCGCCATCCTGTTCTCTACCTTCATCAGCCTGACGGGCATCACAGGGCACATGTCGGCCCTGGTCGCCGATCTCGACGCGGGGCCGCTGGCCGCCGTGCTGGTGATGACCTTGCTACTGCTGGTGCTGGGGTCGTTTCTGGATGGCTTGGCGCTGATGCTGCTGACGGCACCGATCTTCCTGCCCATCGTCGTCGATCTGGGCCTTTCACCAATCTGGTTCGGCATTTTCCTGGTACGGACCATGGAAATCGGGTTCGTGCATCCACCGCTCGGCCTTAACTGCTACGTCATCCATGGCATCGCCAAGGATATTCCGTTGGGCACCATCTTCCGGGGTATCGTGCCTTTCCTCGCCATCGATTTCGTGCATCTGGCGGTCATCATTGCCTTCCCGGCGGTGACCCTGTGGCTGCCCAAGATGTTGGGAGCATGACGATGGCCAAGAAACTGACCAAACTTCTGGCAGCCTGCGCCCTGCTTGCCTTGTCCGCCTGTGGTGGCAAGGAGGAGGTACCCGGCACCATCACCCTGTCCTATGCCAGCCCCTATCCGCCCGGCCATCCGTTCAGCAAGGCCGACATCGAATGGATGCAGGCGGTGACGGAAAAGTCCGGTGGCAAGCTGGTGATCAAGCCCTTCTGGTCGGGATCGCTGATCACGTCGGATCAGAGCATGGTGGAAATCCGCCATGGCGTGGCCGATATCGGCCTGATCACCCCCATCTATGCCCGCGGCGGCGCCCATGCGCTGCGTGGACAGGCCGGTTTCTATGGCGGGATCAAGGACTTACCCGATCAGGTCGCCATCTATAAATGCCTGGAAGCCGCCTTCCCCGTGTTCAGCCAGGAATTGCAGGGTCTGCATGTCCTGGCCGTCCAGGGCGGTAACTTCCCCGGCGTCCTGACCCGGCACAAGCCGATTGAGAAGCTGGAAGACCTGCGCGGTCTGCGGCTGCGGGCACAGACGGAGGCGCTGGGCGTGCTGCGTGACCTGGGTGCCGATCCCGTGAACATGCCGATGGGAGAGGTGTATTCGGCCCTGGCCAAGGGCGTGATCGACGGGGTCGTGGCCCCGGTCGATACCATCCATTCCCTGCATTTCGGGGAGGTCGCGTCCTACTTCACCGGGTTGCATTTCGACCGTGGCGCCTATCCGGCCCGCGCCATGTCCGACAAGGCTTGGCAACGCCTGACACCGGAACTGCGTCAGGTGTTGAAAGACGCGCAGCCAATCTGGGAAGCGGCCTTGTCGCGACAGATTTTGAGTGCCGAGGATCGCGGCATGGAGAAGGGCAAAGCGCTGGGCATGCGCATCACCGATGCCCTGTCCCCGGCGGATCAGGAACGGTTTCGGGCGCTGTACGCACAGAATGCCCGCCGTATCGCGGATGAACTGTCGCAGTTCAATGTGGATGGCCACCCGATCCTCGTCCATGCCCAGGAATTGATTGCGGCCCGAGGGCGGGGGGAGACACCCGCCTGTTTCAACAGCCAACCGGAGCAATCGCCATGACACGCGAAGGCCCCCAGAAAGGACCCCTCTCTGGGCTGCGGATCGCCGATTTCAGTTGGGTCGGTGCGGGTCCTCGCGCCACCAAGGATCTGGCCGATTACGGCGCCAGCGTCATCAAGGTGGAAAGCGCCAAGCGCCTGGACCTTGGTCGCCTGTCCCCGCCCTTCAAGGATGGAAAGCGGCACCACGACGCATCGGCTTTCTTCGCCATCACCAATACTGGCAAGCAGGGTGTGACCATCAACCTGAACGACCCGCGCGGTATCGAGGTGGCGAAAAAGCTGGTCGCCTGGGCCGATGTGGTGGTGGAGAATTTCGGCAAGGGATTCATGGACCGCATCGGCCTGTCCTGGGACATTCTGAAATCCATCAAACCTGACATCATCCTGCTGTCGGTCAGCGTGGCCGGGCGCACCGGCCCCCTGTCGGACCTGCGTGGTTATGGTAATTCGGCGGCTGCCCTGTCCGGCTTTGCTGCTCTGTCCGGCTGGCCCGACCGGGGGCCGCACATGGCCCCCTTCGCCTATGGCGATGTGGTAGCCCCCATGATGGCGACGGTGGCGGTGTTGGCCGCCCTTGAACACCGGCGGGTGACGGGCGAAGGCCAGCATCTGGATGTGTCGCAGGTGGAACCGATGATGCTGGTCACGTCGGACTGTCTGGCGGATATGCAGCGTGGGATCGAGCCGCGACGCGGCAATGATGATCCGCGCATGGAACCGCATGGCCTGTTCCCCTGTCGCGGTCCCGATCAATGGTGCGCCATTGCCGTACGCGACGATGCGGACTGGCAGGTTCTGTCCGGGCTGTCGGGGATCAACGATACGCGTTTCACCACGCTGGAAGGCCGAAAGCGCCATTGCTCCAACCTGTGCACCTCGTTGGCCACCTGGACCCGGACACAGGACAAGCACCGGCTGGCCGACCGCCTGTCCACCGCCGGGGTGCCGGCAGAGGCGGTGAATGACGGGCGCGACGTCTTTACCGATGCCGAACTGGAACGCGCCGGTCATTACCATCGCATCCGCCATGACAGGTTGGGCGACTGCGAGATGCCGGGGCCGCCCCTGCGCTTTTCCGATGCCGGCATCCATCTCGGCCCGCCGCCACTGCTGGGTGGGGACAATCGCGCCGTTTTTGTCGATCTGCTGGGTATGGACCCAGGAGCGGTCGATGAACTGACGGCCTCCGGCGCGCTGGCGTAAGGGGATGAGGATGCTGAACCATCTGACCATCATCGACGCTACCGGCGAGTTGGGTGCCCTGGCGGGCCATATGCTGGCGCAGCTTGGCGCATCGGTGACGCGGCTGATACCGGCGGCGGGCGATAGTGCCGATCCGGTCTGGAACCGGGACAAAGCGGCTTTGTCGCTGGATGATGCCGATCTGCCGGCGCTGCTGTCCAAGGCTGACATCCTGCTGCGCAACGGGCCGCTGCTGGGCGTGAACATCACGGATTATCCGCGCCTGATCGACGTGCTGCTGACCCCGTTCGCCTGTGCCGACCGCCCGGCCACCGACCTGACACTGATGGCGCGGTCGGGCCTGCTGCATATCGGCGGTGATCCCGACCGGGAACCGCTGCGCCTTCCGGGGCAGCAGACCTATGCCCTGGGCGCCATCCAGGCGGTAATCGGGGCGCTGACGGCGCTGCATGCCCGCAAGGACAAGGGGCAGCGGGTCACCGTTTCCGCCTATCAGTCCGCCGTTCTGGCCAACTACCGGGAGCCGGTCATGTGGGATTGGGCGGGCAAGGTCGGCGGGCGGCAGGGCAATCTGCTGGTGCGCGGCAAGTCCGGCGTCAATCAGGTCTGGAAGGTGGCCGATGGCTGGGTCACCTGGGCCCTGGTCGACAATCCCGGCATGATGCGCGCAATGGTCGCCCTGATGCACGCCGACGATATGGCAGGCCCGCTGGCCGGGGTGGAGTGGGAGAATATCCTGGTCGCCGATCTGCCGCAGGAAACCCTGAAAGAGTGGGAGAAGGTGGTAGGCGCGTTCTTCGCCACCAAGACCCGCGCCTTCCTGGCCGACCAATCCAACCGCCACGGCATGGGCCTGTCGGCCATCGATGAACCACAAGACGTGTTGAACAGTGCCCATCACAGGGCGCGTAGCGCCTTCGTCCCCTTCGACGATCCCGTGTCGGGCCGCACCATCCGGGTGCCCGGCCCCCTGTTCCGCACCAACCGGGAGGACGCGCGATGAATGGTCCGCTTTCCGGCCTGACGGTCATCGATTTCTCCAAGTTCTTGCCCGGCCCTTACTGCACCTGGATGCTGGGCAATCTGGGCGCCGATATCATCCGCGTGGAGAATCCACGCGAGTTGGCGAAACAGGCGCAGGTTTTCGGCTGGGACAAGCTGGATGCGAACGCCCGCGCAGACTTGCGTGCCCGCGACATCTATGCCCGCAACAAGCGCAGCCTGGTCATCGATCCTGGTCATGAAGATGCACGAACAGTGATCGAGGCGCTGGTGGCGAAGGCCGACATATTGGTGGAGGATTATCGGCCCGGCGTGATGGAGAGCATGGGGTACGGTGCCGCCGCCATGCTGGAACTGAACCCAAGGCTGGTCTATGCGTCGGTCACGCTTTGCGGACAGACAGGACCATACCGGGACAAGCCGGGGCATGATCCGGTGGCCCTGGCGATTGCCGGCGCCCTGTCACGCATCGGCGAAGACCCGGTCAAGCCCAGCTTCCCCGGCGTGCCCGTGGCCGATCTGTTGAGCGGTTCGAACGCCGTCATCGGCATCCTGTCCGCGATCATTGCGCGCGGTGTGACGGGCCGGGGCCAGCATGTCGATGTCGCCATGTCCGATGCCTCCCTGGCCCTGATCGCTAGCACGATCTCCCGCAATCCCGACCTGTCGAAGGTGCCGGGGCGTGGCAAGCGCCGTGCGGACAGCGGCATTTGGGAAACGGCGGACGGGCGCTTCATCACTACCACCGACATGGAACCCCGCTATTGGCAGCGTTTCTGCGTGGCAGTGGGCCGCCCGGACTTCGCCGCCTTGCAGATGGATGTCAGCCGCCGGGGGGAAATCGCGGACGCCCTGGCCGCCATCTTCCGCTCCAAGACCCTGGCCGAATGGCTGGACATCCTGGCGGCGGCGGATACGCAGTTCGCAGCCGTGCATGACCTGCCCAACGCCCTGTCCGACCCGCATAACCGGGCGCGCGGCATGGTGTTTGAGGTGCCGCTGCCCGGCGGCGGCACCGCGCCGCATATCGGCCTGCCCATCCGCCTGTCCGATACGCCCGCCGCCGCGCCGCGACCGGCGGCCCCGGCGGGTGGCGACAGCGACACCATCCTGGCCGGCATCGGCCTTTCCCAAACCGACATCCAGTCCCTGCGCGACAAGGGCGCCCTGTCCGCCCGTCAAGGATCACGAGCATGAGCACGACCGAGAACAGCCAGCAGCGTCCCCTGGAAGGACTGCGCGTCCTTGACCTGACCCGCGCCCTGGCGGGGCCTTACGCCACCTTGTTGCTGGCGGGGCTGGGGGCCGAAGTGATCAAGCTGGAGGACCCGGTCGGTGGCGATCTGGCACGGGAGAACAGCCCCTATGTCGGACGTGACGGGGTGGTGGTGGAACGCCGGCATGCAGACGATATCTCCATTTCCCACCTGACCCGCGCACGCGGCAAGCATGGCATCAGCCTGAACCTGAAGCATCCGGACGCCAAGGCGGTGTTCGCTGATCTGGTGAAAGGCTGTGACATTGTCGTGGAGAATTTCACCAGCGGCACCGCCGACCGGCTGGGTGTGGGTTATGAGGCCGCCAAATCCGCCAATCCGCGCGTCATCTATTGCTCCCTTTCCGGCTTTGGTGCCAATGGGTCAGAAGGCGGCAAGGCCATGGATGTGATCATCCAGGCACTGTCGGGCGCCATGTACACATCCGGCGCGCCGGGGGAACCGCCGGTGCGCATGGGCGTGCCCATGGCCGACATGCTGGCCCCCGTCTTTGCAGTCATCGGTATCTTGGCGGCACTGGAACAGAGGCACCGCACCGGGGTGGGGCAACATATCGACGTTTCGATGCTGGGGGCGCTGACCTCTTTCGTGGCCATTGAGAACTGGTCGGCCATGGCCGCCGCAGGCATGCCGTCGCGCACAGGCCTGACGGTGCAGCGCCTGTCGCCCTTCGGCGTGTTCGAATGCGCCGACGGCTATATCGCGCTGGTGGCCGTGCATGACAAGCTGGCCGCCGGCCTGTTCCGCGCCATGGGACAGGTGGAACTGCTCCAGCACCCGCAATTCGCCACCCGCGACGCCCGCGTGGCCAACGCCACGGAACTGGAGGCGCGGATCAACGCCTGGTCAAAGCAATTGCCGGTGGTCGATGTGGTGGCAGCGCTGGAGGCACAAGGCGTGCCCGTGGCGCCTGTGCGCCATCCGGAGGATGCGCTGGTCGATCCGCGGGTGATAGCCCGCAATGAGACCATGCCCATCGCCCATCCCAGCTACAGCTCCGACATCGACCTTCGCACGGCGGGCATCCCCATCCTGTTCTCTGGCGCGCGTACCGGGTTCGATCCCGTGCTGCCGGTGGCCATCGGGGAGCACAATGGCGATGTCTATGCCCGCCTGACAGGGTACAGCGCCGAACAGCTGGACAGCCTGAAGCGGCAAGGGGTGATCTGATGGCCCGCCATCCCACCCTAGCCCCGCTGCTGACCGCCGCCGATGATCCCGCCGGAACGCTTGAGGCGCTGCGAGGTCAGGGATATCGCCCCCTGCGGTTGCTGGGCGTGGATGGTCCCCGCGCCTTAGTGCGGGCGGCGGGGCTGCTGCCCGTCCGGCTGGTGCCAACGACGGCGCCGACGCCGATGATGGATGCGCTGATGGGCGGGGCCGGCCTGTCGGTGCGGGGCAAGTCGCTGCTGGAACAACTGGTGGGGGACGGTGCCAAACCTGATCCGGTCCTGATCACCAGTGCCGATAATGAACAGCCGCAGGTCTTCGCCGCCCTGCGCGAACTGGCGCGGGAGGCAGGGAACCGTCTGGGGCCGGTGCATTTCCTGGACCTGCTGCATGGCGGTGGGGAACAGGCAGCCCGATATAATGCCGTCCGTTTCACACAATTGCAGGAATGGCTGACCAGCCTGGGCACGCCCTTGGGCGATGTAGCGCAGGCGGAGAAGGATGAGGCCCGGCTGCGGGTGCTATTGGCACAGGCCTTGGGCCTGCGCCGGACGGGACAGTTGACGGGTGCGGAGGCTGTACGGATCGTTGCCGCCGCCGCCATCCTGCCGCCGGAACAGGTGGAAGCATCTCTGTCGGCCCTGCTGGCCGATCGGCCGCCGCCGGTTGTTGCCGTCCGGACCCTGTTCCTGACCGGCAGCACACAGGAGGATTTCCGGCTTTATGATCGCTTGGAAGCATCAGGTGCGATGGTGGTGGGCGAGGCACAGGATTGGGGCCGCCCCTGGTGCGGTGGCGTCACGCCATTGGCCCGCCGCAGCCCCGATGATCCCAACGCCCTTATCGCCGCCGCGAGGGTTGCGGGTGCAACGGCCCTGCTGCACACCATGCGCCCCGGTGACGAGGCCGCCCCCTGGGATGTGAAGCCGTTGCGTGGCGCCTGCGCCGCTGTCGGCCTACCCTTCTTGGCCGTTACCTGGGATGGCGGCGGGGAAATGCCCGCTGCCCTGGCCGCATTCCTGGCCGATCCCATGGCACAGCCAACACCAGCACCCCCGGCGCCATCCCCGTCACCCGCCCGCGCCGGTGGGGGACGCGCGGCCCTGAAGCCCCCGACGCGCAGCCGCAAATCGCTGTCCGCTGTAGCCAGCTTCGGGCAGTTCCAGCGGGACTGGTTCGCGGGCCTGCGTGAACAGGTGGCGGCAGGCGCGCCGCTGGCGGTCGTCAATGCCAATGCGCCGCAGGAAATCCTGCGCGCCATGGATATTCCCTTCGTCGTGAACCAATGGTGGGCCTCAATCGTGGCCGCAAAACAGCAATCGGGTCGCTATTTCGGCCTGTTGCGCGACCGTGACTATCCGGCGGATGTGGAGGCTTACAGCGCGCAGGGGCTGGCAGCGGCATTCGATGATGACATGGAAAACGCCCCCTGGGGCGGTCTGCCAAAGCCGGATTTCCTGGCCGCCGTGACTGGTACGGATGCAACCGCCCGTATTTTCCGCCATTGGGCGATGGAGACGGGGGCCGACCTGTACCTTTATCAGCGCAGTTTCGACAGCCGCTGGCAGATCCCCACCGATTGGTGGGAAGACCTTCCCGGCGATTGGGATCAGCATCTGGAACCGGAACGCCTGGACCTGATGGAAGGGGAATTGCGTGCCCATGTGGCGCGGCTGGAAACGGCGACAGGCAAGCAGTTCGATCCTGCCCGTTTCGCAGAGGTTATGGATCTGGTGAATGAGCAGGAGGAATGCTACCGCCGCACCCGCGATCTGATCGCCGCCACACACCCCGCCCCAGTCAGCATCGTCGATACGATGCCCGCCACTATGGTGCCGCAATGGCATCGCGGCTCTGTCTGGGCCCGCGATGCCGCGAAGGCGCTGTATGAGGAAGTGGCCGCCCGCGCGGCGGCGGGTGACGCTGCCTGCCCCAATGAGCGTGTGCGCCTGATGTGGGTGGGGCGTGGCCTGTGGAGCGACATGGCCTTTTACCAGCGCTGGGAGGAAAGCCATGGCGCAGTCTTCGTCTGCTCCATGTATCTGTCGTTGGCCGCCGACGGTTATATCCGCCATCACGACCGGGGGCGTGATCCCATGGGGGCCCTGGCGGCCCGTTTCGTTACCATGGGCGATGAATTGCGCATGCCCACCTGGGCCGGGGCTTGGCATGTGCGCGATGCCCGCATCCATGGGGTCCACGGGGCTGTCGCCCTGACCGACGCCGATCCGTTTGTGCTGCGGGCGTTGGAGGAAGCGGGCATCCCTGTGCTGCGCCTGGACCTGGATAACTACAATCAGGAAAGTGCGGATGCAGCCGCCGTCGACAGTGCCGTGACCCGGTTTATTGAGGGGCTTCAGACTTAACCCACCTGTTATTGCAATTGCCGCAAGCCTTGATGTCAGGCAGAAGGGAACCATTCCTTCGGCGGATACGGGGCAGACTTGCGGCATGGATGATGTGAAGGCGCGCGCTTCACGGCTACAGGATATCGCCCGGCAGGCCGGCGTGTCGGTTTCCACCGTATCGCGGGCATTGAGCGGCAGCAGTGCCGTGAATGCCGAAACCCGCCGCCGCATCTGTGAACTGGCCGAGGCGGCGCAGTATGACGCGCCCCCTCGCCGCGCACGGCAGACGACAGGCGGCGACCGGCCATCCATGATGGTGGTGATGCCACCGGCCCATGCCGGCGGGCAGTCGGTCGACCCGTTCAGCCTGGGTCTGGTCGGCGGGATCAGCCTTGCCATGCGCGAACGGGGGCTGGACCTGACCATCTGCCATGCCACCCCGGTTGATCAGCGCGGGCTAGCCGATCTGCTCGACAGCAGCCAGGCCGACGGGATAATCTTCCTGGGTCAGAGCCAGTTGCACGAGGCGTTGAACCGCCTGTTCCGCGATGGCCGGCGCTTCGTGGTCTGGGGTGCGACAGCACCTGATCAGGACTATTGCTCCGTCGGCAGTGACAATGTCCGGGGTGGACATCGCGCCGCGCTCCATCTGGCCCGATTGGGGCGCAAACGCATCGCCTTTCTGGGCGACACCCATACGATCGAACTTTCACAGCGTCATCAAGGCTATGTGAACGCGTTGCAGGAGGTGGGCTTGGCGCCCGACCCCAGCCTGCACCGGCGCTGCCGTCTGGTGCCCGATGCGGCGGTGGAGGCGGTGGATGATCTGTTGGATCAGGGGGTCGCATTTGATGCCATCGTGGCGGTCAGCGATCTGGTCGCCATCGGTGCCGTTCGCGCGCTGAACCGGCGTGGCCTGTCCGTACCGCACGACGTCGCCATCGTTGGCTATGACGATATCGAAATTGCGGCCCATGCCCACCCGGCCCTGACCACGATCCGCCAGGATACTGCCAAGGCCGGGCGTTTGCTGGTGGCCAAGCTGCTTCGCCTGCTGGCCGGCGACCAAGCCATGTCGGAACGGCTAAGCACCGATCTAATCGTCCGGGAATCCTGCGGCGCCTGATTTTTGCAGATTATTTGTTGCAATTGCAGTGCCCCTCACCCCACCTTCACGGAAAGGCTGAGCCGCCCAAGAACCATCATGACAGTTGGAGGAACCATGCCCCCGTCTCCGCGCCTGCTGCTACTGGCTACCGCTGCCAGCCTGTCGATCCTGGCACTGGATGCCGGACAGGCGGCCCATGCGTCGGAAACGCGGAGCTTTCGGCCCTATGCGCTGGAGCCAGGGGCCAAGCCTGCACGGGTGACGGTGGAGGCCAAGGGGCAGCCGGGAACGCGGCAGTTCCACCTGACCAGCAGCGCACCACAACGCGACAATACCCCCGGCACGCGCGATATCACGGAGCGCGGTGCCTACACCCTGACCGGCAATCTGCTGTTCGACGCGCTGTTCGCGCAGTCGGTGGACGATGCCGCCCAGGCCAGTGTCAGTTCGATCAAGGACGGGGCCTATAATGGTGGGCAGCCCATCGCCTGCAACTGTTTCGAGACGGGCGAGAAATGGAACTATGTCTGGACGCGGGACCTGTCCTACGCGCTGGACCTGGGGCTGGCGGGGCTGGACCCGGTCCGCGCGGTGGACAGTCTGTTGTTCAAGACCGGCAGTTTCCGGGCGGGCGTGACGGTGCCCGCCGAACTTCCCCCTGGGTCCACGCAGATCGTACAGGATACAGGCTCGGGCGGTTCCTGGCCGATCAGCACTGACCGCACCACCTGGGCGCTGGGGGCAGAGGCGACGCTGGCCAACCTGCAGGGCAGCGCCCGTGCCGATTTCGCGCGCAAGGCCTATGAAGCGCTGCGCGGCACTGTGGAGGCGGACCGTGTCGCGGCGTTTGACGCAGCCAACGGCCTTTACGGTGGTGAACACAGCTTCTTGGACTGGCGCGAACAGACCTACGCCCCCTGGGTCCGTGAACATCTACCGGCAATGGCTCAATCCAAGGCCCTGTCCACCAACGTCCTGCAATACCGTGCCCTGCGTCTTGCCGCCCGGCTGGCCAAGGAACTGGGGGATGGGGCGACGGCAGCCCGGTATGATGGCTGGGCGGATGACCTGACCAAGGCCATTGATGCGACGTTCTGGGACACGCGGGCAGGGATGTACGCCACCTTTACAATGGCGGAGCCGACGCCGGCCCGGATCGAGAAATACGATCTGCTGGGCAATGCGCTTGCCGTCCTGTCGGGTGTGGCATCGCTGGAAAAGGCCAGGTCGATATTTGATCGGTATCCCTTCGCCCCGTTCGGTCCTTCGGTCGTGTGGCCACAGGCACCGGGGGAGTTTGTCTATCACAACCGTGCGCAATGGCCATTCGTCACGGCCTATGCAGTGCGGGCCGCCATCGCCGCCGGCCATGTGGCCGCGGTCGACCAGGGGCTTGCAGCACTGGAAAGGGCCGCCGCCATGCACCTCTCCAACATGGAGAATCTGGAATGGCTGACGGGGCGGGCACAGTTTGATGACGGGCCGGAGATCAACTCCCGCCGTCAGCTCTGGTCTGTCGGCGCTTATTACGGTGCCGTGGTTCAGGATGTCTTCGGCTGGCAGCCGGGTGCCGGCGGTGTGCGTATCGCGCCCTATCTGACAACTGCGACCCGTGCCCAGTTCACTAAGCCCGAGGCGGTGCTGGGCGGCCTGTCCTTTGCGGGCAAGCCGGTGGAAATCGCGCTGATCCTGCCTGCCAAGGCGGCGGCGGGCGGTATCTATCCCGTGGCGAGCATCACCCTAAACGGTACCGCCGTGACCGGTCCGATCCATCCCGAACAATTGACGGCCAGCCGCAACCGGATTGAGGTCCGGTTCGGCACGGCGCAGATGTCGGACAGCAGGGTAACCATGGTCCCCGCAATCGACCCGGTCAGTCATCTGGAGCCGCGGGCCTTCATGCCCTGGACACCCGGCATTTCCGGCGCCAGGCGGACCATGGACAGTGTCGCCCTGGATTTCGGACCGACCAAGGACAAGACCCTGCTACGGTACCGCGTGCTGCGTGATGGCGTGCTGGTTGCCGACGGTGTTGCAGGGTCCGGCTGGACGGACAAGGCGCCGCCGCCTCCGGCGATGACCGCCTGCTATTCCATTGTGGCGGTGCATGTTTCGACCAACATCGCATCACAGCCATCGGCACCGGTCTGCTTGCGCGGGGAAGCGGCACAGACGATAGCGGTGGGTAAAATGGCCCGGCTGGGCCAGACGCTGGACCTTGGGCAGGTCGTTGTGGGGAGTGGCGGGCGGTACGCCCTGGCCACGACCTACGATAACCGGACCTACGCCGTGAATACCGGTGTGACCAATGCCGTCAAACGGCTGGTCCTGGTGGATGAGGCGGGCAAGCGGTACAGCGCCATTTTGCAGATGCCACATATCGATCCAGAGGGGGATCGCTATTCCACCCGCAGTTCCACCCGCGCCATCTTCGATCTGCCTGCCGGTCGTTACCGGGCCAGCATCGAGGATTTCTTCAATATGAGCGCGCTTTCCACCAATGCCAGCTATAGCGGGCCCGGCGGCATGACCGGCCCGGTGAACGAGGCCCGGATTGAAACATTGATGGTGGACCGGCTGCCCTGATTACGCCGGATTGATGCCCAGCATGGCCAGGAACTCCGCCTCCGTGGCCATGCGCAATCGACCATAACGCTGTTGCCGGGCATGGGCGGCGGTCAGTTTGGTCTGTCCGGGCGACAGGCCGACAATCAGCCAGTCTGTGTCCTGCGTGACATAAGTCTGGAACCGTCCACCGGCCATTTTGATGGCACGGGCGGCATCGGTCCTGGAACAGGCCGCAAGGGTGCCGGTCACCACGAAGCCTTGCCCATCCACGCGGCGGGTGGGCGTGGGCAGCCCCGGTCGGGGCGATGCGGATGGCGGACGGGCGGCACGGGGCCTTTCCTGTCCGATCCCCAGCTTTTCCGCCGCTTCGGCCACAGAACCCGCCCCGACCATCATGGCGACATGCTGGCCGATGGCGGCGCAGGCGGCGGCGTCGCTGCCCGCTTCATGGTGATCCAGTGGAATGCCCAGATGGTGGGCTACGATGTTCAGCTTGTGGCTGCGTAGATCGGGGAAAGCGGCGCGGGCCAGTTCGACAGTACAGATGAAGCGAATGCCGGGCACCGGCAGTCCCGCAGCGGTCAGGCAGGCCGTCAGGACACCGGAATCGAAACTGGCATTGTGCGCCAGCAGCACGGCCCCTTCCAGCCGGCGTGACAGATCCGGCCAGATGCCGGCAAAGGTCGGCGCGTGGGCCACATCGGTGGCTCGAATGCCATGCACCGCAACACAGAATGGGGAAAATTCGGCGGGTTCCGGGCGGATCAGGCGGCGGAAGATCGGTGCCTCGGGTCGAAACACCTCCGCCACACCAACGGCACAGGCGCTGTCGCGGCGGGCATTGGCGGTTTCGAAATCAATGGCAAGTTCGATCAAGGCAAGGCTCCGGTTCAGTCGCGCTGGTATAGCTCAATCCTTGCGCGCCTTGAACGCCGCCATATCGGCTGCAACCAAGCCGGATGGCCCCCCTCCTGTCGGCAGCGTCTTGGGCGGTGGCATTAGGATCAGGTTCATGGGCATGGCATAGCCGCCATAAAGCGACGGGTTGGCACCATCCAATGTCAGGCGCGGACCATCAGCGGCAAAACTGATACCCAGCGACCGGAAGCGATAGTCGGACAGGGCACGGCCAACCAACGCCAGACTGTCATTGCGGACAGGGTCAAGCCATGAAGGCAGCGGGCCAGCCGGCACGGACAATCTTCCGGGTCCAGTCGCCTGCAAGCCGCCGGCACTGGCATGGGCACCGGCGGCATCAATCCGGATCGGTACCGAACCGATCATTGTGCCTTCTGCCTGGGCATCCATAATTCCCAGGGCTGCCAACACATCGGCAACGGGCGTGGCGGGGATATCCAGACGCAAGTCCAGATGGTCATTGCCAAGGCGGAACGTGCTTTGCGGCAAGGTGACATTCTGCCCGGCCCATCTGAACGGTTCCGGTGCCAGACGCAGAACCCCGTCCGTCGGCAGTGACAGGCCCAGGCCACCGCCGGTCAGGGCAATGCCGGGATCGAAAAGGCCGATGGTCAGGGTCTGCTGTGGCATGGACAGCGGCGACAGCCGGTCGAAGCGCAGCACGCCATTGATCCCGGCAAGATGCAGGCCGGGAAGACGCACCCCCGCCTCTTCCAGCAGGATATCGGCGGTGCCATCGGCCTTCTCGCCGTTCCAGGCCGCCGTCAGGCGGGCCGCGATGGTGCCGGTCAGGGCGTGCGGCAGCGGCGCGCCGGGGAATAATTCTGCGGCATCCCCCTCCCCCAGCCTGATCGGGGCCAA
Organism: Niveispirillum sp.; assembly: GCF_052437035.1. Lineage (NCBI taxonomy): Bacteria > Pseudomonadati > Pseudomonadota > Alphaproteobacteria > Rhodospirillales > Azospirillaceae > Niveispirillum > Niveispirillum sp. The sequence goes on along the minus strand of NZ_JBQVOH010000003.1, from coordinate 426,752 downwards.
TTTTGCCAGTGCCCGCCCCCCGTCTCCGTTCAGCTCCACGGCACCCGTCAGGCTGGCCCCGCCATTGCCGGTCACCATGTTCCATTCCAGGCGCAGATCTTCCGCCGGGTCGCCCCGCAGCCTGGCCGCCAGTGTGGCCGGTGCCAGCCAGGGCAGGCGCAGATTTGCCGCACGGACATCAAGGTCCAGCGGCCATGCAAGCCGCCCTGTCAGCAGCAATCCTTTGGCCGACAAGCCGAGGGTCGGGATGCTCAGACTGCCGGGCGGTTGATCAGCGGCGGGGGACAGCCACCATTCCCCATCAATGCGCCGTGCGGTGCCGGACAGCGACAGGGCATTGTCACGCGGTCCCTGTCCGATGCCCAGGCTGCGGGCCTCAATGCTTACCGCAATATCGGGCCAGTCGCGGGGCGGCAGGTCCGTTGAAACATTGCGGGCTGAAAGGGCCAGGGTAACCGGACCACCGGTCAGGCCGGGATCGGGACGGCCCAGACGGGCAGCGAAGCCGGGCACATCATCCACCCGCAGGGTCGCGGCCAGACGCTGCCCGCCGGTTTCATCGGGGTCCAGAAGGGCATCCAGACGCGCAATACCCGGCCATTCCAGCAATGCCTGCCCCTGCCCCGCCTTCCAGCGCAGCACCATGTCTGGCAAGCCCTGCGGCAGCGCCTTAGCGGTGACATCCAGATCACCGGTCCAGCCACCATTGGCCAGACGCCGGACGCTACCCTGCCCCCCCAGACGTGGGCCACTGGGCGCAGGCGTCAACGTGAAGCCGGCAGCAGACAGGCCATCCCCGCGCCAATCGGCGGTGATGCGGGCGGGAACGCCCGTTGATCCAAGCGTCAGGGTCCCCTGCCCCTCCGCGTGCCATCCGCCTTCAGCCGGGCTGATGGCGGCATCCATCAGCAGGGGAACGGAGCCCATACCAGCAGGCAGGGCCAGGGTCAGGCGGGCCTGGGTGATCTGTACCGGGGCGTTCAGGGCGGGAAGATCAGTCATGGATACGGTGAGCGGACGTGACAGCCGAAGCCCCTGCACCTCCAGCCCGGTAAACCGCCCGGACCAAAGACCGGCAGGTGTATAGCGTGCAATGAATCGGTCCGCGCCATCCTCCTGCCCCAGGGAGAAGGCGCCGGTAGCCTGTGTCAGGCCGAAATCATCGATGGCCAGTTCGGCCTGTGGGAAGCCCAGGGCCCGCAATTGCGATGTCCAGCGCGCGGCCAGCAGGCCCGGCAAAGACAGCCAGAAGGCTAGCAGCCCCAGCGCCAGCAGGCCGCCGACCAGCAGAACCTTCTCCTTCCGCTTCACTGCGCGCAATCCGTTGCCCCCATCCGGCAAATTCCGCCGCCTTCGCGGCATCCGGTCTCTTTCCATGCAAAGATGCGACCGCTATCGTGGCGGGCGCAACGGTTGAGAGATGATGCCGCCCATGCTGTCCCGCCTTCTGGTCCTGCTCTGCCTGCTGCTGGCCGTTCCGCTGTCATATGCGGCGCGCCCGCCGGCCAATCCCGACGATACACTGATCATGGAGTTGAAGACCGGCACGGTTATCATCCAGATGCGGCCCGATCTGGCACCCATCCATGTGGCCCGTATCAAGCAACTGGTGCGGCGCGGATTCTATGATGGCGTTGCCTTTCACCGCGTCGTGGCCGGGTCGCTGGCGCAGACGGGGGACCGCAGCGGCACGGGCCGGGGCGGCACGGGCCGTTGGCTGGAACTGGAACCCAGCAAGGAACCACATGTGCGCGGGGTGGTGTCCATGGCGCGCGGCATGAACCGCAATAGCGGCGACAGCCAGTTCTTCATCCTGACCCACGCCCAGGACCCCTCGCTTGACGGCAATTACACGCTCTGGGGCCATGTCATCAAAGGCATGAACCTGATCGACAAGCTGAAGGCCGGCGACAAGAAGAAGGAAGGATGGGTGAAGGACCCGGACCGCATCATCAGCATGCGCATCCAATCCGATCCGCCGCACCCACCAAAGCCCGTACCTCAGACCACGCCACCGGCCCCGCCGAAATAGCGGGTGGGCCATCCCGCCGGCCTAGTTCCCATTGGCGTCACATGCCGCTATGGTGCCCGCCGACATGCAACCGAGAACCGGGGCAACCGGTTGGCAAGGATGACTGACGATGACTGACATGGATCTGGAAAACACCCTCTATCTCGACCTGGCCTCGGGCCGCGTCACCATTCAGCTGCGCCCCGACCTGGCGCCCAAGCATGTGGCGCGCATCAAGGAACTGGCGCGTGAAGGCTTCTATAACGGCCTGACCTTCCATCGCGTGATTGAGGGCTTCATGGCCCAGGGCGGTTGCCCCGATGGCAACGGCATGGGTGGTTCCGGGCAGAACCTGCCGCAGGAATTCTCGCGCGAGCCGCATGTGCGCGGCACCTGCTCCATGGCCCGCGCGTCCAACCCGAACAGCGCCGATAGCCAGTTCTTCATCTGCTTCGCCGATGCCCGCTTCCTGGACGGCCAGTATACGGTCTGGGGCAAAGTCGTGGACGGCATGGAGAATGTCGACAAGATCAAGCGCGGCGCCGGTCGGAATGGCGAGGTTCGCGATCCCGACCAGATCGTGAAGTTGAGCGTTGCTGCCGATGTCGAAGCCGCCTGAGGCCTCGTCCATTATCTGAAGTCTGGAACGCCGTCCCGAACCACCGGGACGGCGTTTCTGTTTGAGGGTGCTTTCAGGCGGACAGAAAATGGACCTGTGCAGCCGTACGGATACCGGATCAGTATGCAAACGGTCCGTATGATGGTCACGCACAGGAGCCCACCCGATGGCACGCCCGACAATCGCCGCAGCCCGCATCTCCCTGATTGCCCTGTCGGCGACGATGACCCTGCCTGCCATGGCGGCAGAGAAATCCTGGAACCTTTCCGGAAGCACACTGGCGATTTCAACACCCTGCGCCAAGCAGGTGGAAATCGTGCCGTCGTCGCGCAGCGGTGAGATCAGCGTCAGTGCCGTCGCCGAGCATCCCGAAGAAATCGACGCCCTGTCCGTCTTCAATAGCGACAACGGTGTGACGGTCACCAAGCAGGGCAATCGCTGCCCCTTGTCGCAATCGCGGAAGAAGGAAACCCTGCGCCTGACCGTCACGCTGCCGTCGGGCAGCGACCTGTCGGTGCGCGAAGGCGGAAGTGGAGAATATCGGATAACTGTCCCCGTTGACCGGCTGGACTTGCGGCTGTCGGGGTCCGGCGGCCTGTCGGCAGAACAGGTCGCGGGCCGGCTTGATGCCTCACTCTCCGGGTCCGGCGGTGGGCAGGTCGCGCGGATGGACGGTGGGGATGCCATCATCAGGGCGTCGGGCAGCGGCGGGATGCTGGTCGGGGGCCGTATCGGCAACCTGCAGGTTGACCTGTCCGGCTCTGGCGGGGTGGAGGTAGGCGCGGCAGGTGCCGCCATCCTAGAAACCAGCGGTTCCGGCGGCATTCGTGCGCAAAGCGTCAATGGTCCGCTATCCTTTGAGGCCACAGGGTCGGGCGGCCTGAAATTGGGAATGATCAGTGCGGACAATGTGAAGATACGCACCTCCGGCGATGGAGGTGTCAGCATCCGGGATGGCCGCGTGGGCAGCCTGCAGGTTTCCGCCACTGGCAGCGCTGACGCCCAGCTGGACATCGTTGCAGATCGGGCTGAACTGTCCACCAGCGGCAGCGGCGATATCCAGGTTCGGCAGGTCACCGGAAATGTCAGCCAGCGCCACTCCGGCAGCGGAAAAGTTCGTGTCGGCGGCTGATCGGTAAGACGGTGGATGGGTGGGCGTTGCCCACCCGAAACGGCGATTGACAGCGCTATTCAAGATTAATAATATGTTATTTACCTGTAAAACAGGGTGGGCGGCTTCGGTCGCCCTTATGTGGGTGCCAATAATAAAATCAAATTAAAAAAAGAACGTGACGGGGAGGTAGACGACATGAGCGGTCAGCGAACGCGGCACCCGGCGGCTCCGCCTGGGCGACTTCGACCTAGATAAAGATTTCAGATCAGGCCCTTTCCTGCATGGTGTTTGACGCCCTGCATCGGGTTCGCCTGCTGAAGAATCACGCCTGCTTACAACCGGGGCACCCGCCGCCACCGTTTGGAATGCCGCGTCTGGCCCCCGCCGGATAGGCCTCTCCGTACCTGACGGCCAAGACCCCGCGACAAACCGCCCCCGCCTGAGTGCGGGAGGGGAACGGTGGCTCTTTGCCGCCTCTCCCCCTCCCTGCTGACGGACAGGGGCCGGGGATCGACAACCAGGAAAGGCCCTTCGGGTAATCCAATGACATCCACAAAGATCAAGTTATTCGCGCTGCTTTCCGCCTCCGGTCTGGCATTGGCCGCCGGCGAGGCGCAGGCCCAGACGGCGCCCAAGGATGAGGCTGCCTCGCTGGAGGAGATCATTGTTGTTGGTCAGCGCAAGGCCATCAACAATGCACAGGAAACCAAGCGCAACGCAGAGGAGATCGTGGACTCGATCTCCGCCGTCGATATCGGCGCCCTACCCGACCGGTCGGTGACAGAGGCGCTGCAGCGCGTGCCCGGCGTTTCGATCGGTCGCACCAATGAGGTGCGCGACATCGACCGTCTGAATGTCGAAGGTTCCGGCGTGCAGATCCGCGGCCTGACCTGGGTTCGGTCGGAAATCAACGGCCGCGACAGCTTTGGCGCCAAGAATGGCCGTGCTCTTGGCTGGGAAGATGTGACACCCGAACTGGCCGCCGGGGTGGATGTCCACAAGAACCCGTCCGCCGACATCGTGGAGGGCGGCCTGGGTGGTACCGTCAACCTGCGCACCTGGATGCCGTTCGATGGGGCAGGCGAAAAGATCGCCGCCTCGCTGGATGCCACGCGCGGGGACCTGCGCAAGGAATGGACGCCGTCTGCATCGGGCCTTTACTCGAACCGTTTCGATACCGGCATCGGCGAAATCGGCTTCCTGGTGGATATTGCGCATTCAGAGCTGAAAAGCCGTCTGAATGCCATCGAGGTCGATCCCTATAATGTGCATTCGGCAACCACGAAGTCGTCCTACGACGGTGGCGCCACGCTGAACTTCAACGGCAATAACCGCATCACGGGCCAGCCACAGGACGTGGTGATGGTGCCGACGGGTGCACAATGGCGTCTGCAGGATCGCGACAAGACCCGCGACGGTGTCTATAGCGCCGTCCAGTGGAAGCCGAGCGAAAGCACTGAAATCTATTCGACCTTCTTCCTGTCGAAGTCGAAGCTGATCAACCAGGACCATTTCGCCCAGACGTCTGCCTGCTGTTCGGCGACCAACAACCAGAATTTCATGAACGCCCCCGCGACGGGGACCAGTTTCACCTATGATGAGAATGGCAATTTCCTGACCGGCACCATCGTTGATGGCGGTGGCGGCGGCAATGGCGTTGCCAACAGCTTCCTGATGAACCTGGGAACCCGCTATGGCGAGGACAAGGCGCAGACCTGGGACAGCTCGTCCGGCGTGAAATGGGAAGGCGACCGTTGGTCGGTGAAGGCCGATTTCCAGCGGATCGAGGCCAAGCGCGACGTTTATGACATGACCGTCTATAATACGGTCACCATGCCGGGCGGCATCGGCCTGGACCTGCGCGGCAGCGTGCCGAAGATCTCCGCCAGCGACCTGACCAAGTCCACCAGCGCCTTCAACCTGTATGCCGCGATGGATCATAATGAGATCGACCGCGCCAACCAGAATACGGGCAAGCTGGACATCGCCTATGATGTCGATGGGGACTTCCTGAAGTCGCTGAAATTCGGTGGCCGCGTCACCGACCGTCATTCGGTACAGAAGGATGGCGGGTATAACTGGGCCTTGATCACTGCGCCGTGGGCCTTCTCACAGACGGCGTCGGTGGACAAGTTCCCGCAGTATCAGGAAACGGTCAGCTTCGATAATTTCTTCCGCGGCAGCAGCACGCCGCCCAGCCTGTGGATGCCGTCCATGGAACTGGCAAAGAACAAGGGTAAGCTGTTCGACCATATCCAGGCCCTGCTCTACACGCCCAACCTGGGCAAGGGCCTGGCGGCCCCGACCTCCAACGATTACGGCTATTACTGTTCCACCTGCGGCAACGGCACCATTCCGTCCTGGGCTGCCAATGCTGACAAGTTCAGCCCCTTCCCCAATGGCAGCCTTGCCTCCTACCTGCCGATCTGGGCCGGTGCGCCGGTGGATGCCAACAACAAGCTGCTGGACCCGTCACGGCCGGTCGGCTCCAACATCAATTTCTGGGTGCCGTTCAACGGCAACTATGAATACGCCCCCACCTCCACCTCCGGTATCGGCACCAACGATCAGACGGAACGTACCCAGGCCGCCTATGCCACGGCACGCTTCGGTTCCGATACGCTGTTCGGGTCTGATCTGGAATGGGACGGCAATGCCGGCCTGCGTGTCGTACGCACGGAGAGCGTTTCCAAGGGCTTCGCCCATTTCCCGTCACTGTCGATCACCGGTGATCAGTCCGCCTATTCCCAGGCAGCGCGCGATGCCGTGCGCTTCGCCAACGGTGCCAATACCAAGACGCGGTACAAGAGCGACTATACCAACGTCCTGCCCAGCCTGAACCTGCGGTTCAAGCCGGATGATGACAAGGTGGTCCGTTTCGCGGCCGCCACCTCCATCGTGCGGCCAGACTTCTATCAGTTGCAGCCATCCTTCACGATGAACGGCACCTATCAGCAGCGTCGCGCAACGGCAGCCGATAATGTCCTCAACACCTCCGCCGGTCGTGCCTATACCCAATCGGAACTGGATGCGCTGGCGGCGGGCGGCAATCCCGTCATGTACAATACCGGTGTGGCCTTCAGCTACTTCTCCGGCAATCCCGACCTGAAGCCGATGCGCGCCCATTCCTTTGACATGTCATTCGAATGGTATGTGAAGCCGGGTTCGATGTTCTCCCTCGGCATTTTCGACAAGGAAGTGCGCAATTACATCCAGGGTGAACAGACGGCCCTGCAACTCACCAATAATGGTGTGACGCAGACTGTCGTGGGCACCATCCCGCAGAATTTCGGCAAGGGCCGTATCTACGGTATCGAAGGTCAGGCAACCTATTTCTATGACGAGTTGCCGAGCTTCCTTTCCGGCCTGGGTACGGATTTCAACTTCACCATCTTGCGCAGCGAGGGTACGCGTAACACCACGTCCAACGTCTTTGACGGCGTGCAGATCGGGGCGTCCAAGCTGGAGTTGCCGCTGGAGCAATTGTCCAAATACTCGTTCAACGCGGCGCTGCTTTATGTGAAGTACGGCTTCGATGTCCGCTTCGCCTATAACTGGCGTTCGCGCTACCTGATGTCGGCCTCGGCCTCAAATGTCCAGGCTCCGGCCTATATGGAGGATTACGGACAGATGGATGCGTCTGTGGTCTATTCCATCACCGACAATCTGAAGGTCGGGGTACAGGCCGCCAACCTGTTGAATACCAAGAACATCATCTCCGTCGATCAGCGCGACAACTGGTATTACGGTACCCAGGGGATGATGAGCAAGGACCTCATCTTCAAGCATAATTACACGGTCGCTGACCGCCGCTTCACCTTCGTGCTGCGCGCGGCCTACTGACCAGATGTGTTCCCCGGCGGGTGGATGTGCCCATCCGCCGGGTCTGTTTCAGGGGAGATCATCGTGGCTGCACCTATCCGGCATATTGTTATCGTCGGCGGCGGCACTGCCGGCTGGATGGCAGCGGCACTCTTGTCCAATGTTCTGCCGCGCGACCGGTTGCGTCTTACCCTTGTCGAAAGTCCGGACATCGGGACCGTCGGCGTCGGTGAAGCCACGATCCCCCCCATACAGTTCTTCAACCGCGCCGTCGGTATTGACGAGGCAGAGTTCATGCGGGCAACCGAGGGCACCTTCAAACTGGGGATTGCGTTCCGGGATTGGGTGCGACCGGGGCATCGCTACATGCATCCGTTCGGGCAGCCGGGGCAGGCGATCAAGGGCGTCTCATTTCACGCTTGGTGGTTGCGTCTGCGCACCGCCGGTTACACGGTGCCCTTGTCCGATTTCTGGCTGGCGGAGAAGCTGGCCGATGAAGGGCGCTTTGATACCCCGTCACCGGATGCAAGGTCGCCGAAATCCACGCTGGCCTATGCCTATCATTTTGATGCCGGGCTTTATGCCGCCTATCTGCGCACCATTGCCGAACCGCGCGGCGTGACGCGGGTGGAGGCAACGGTCGCGGATGTGGCGCTTGACCCAACCGACGGCACTGTCAGCCACGTGATCCTGGCCGATGGAAGGCGGGTCGACGGGGATTACTTCATCGATTGCACGGGCTTTCGCGCCCTTGTGATCGGACAGGCGCTGGGCCGGCCTTATGAGGATTGGTCGCATTGGCTGCCCGCCAACCGGGCCGTAGCGGTGCCATCCGCCCGTACGCGCGATCCTGTGCCCTTCACCACGGCCACGGCCCGATCGGCGGGCTGGCAATGGCGCATCAATCTGCGCCACCGCACCGGCAACGGCTATGTCTATGTCGCAGACCATATCGATGATGATCAGGCAGCAGCGACGCTTCTGGCCAATCTGGATGGGCAGGCGCTGGCCGATCCGCGTTTCCTCCGCTTTACCACGGGCCGCCGGACACAGTCGCGTTATAAGAACGTCCTGGCTGTGGGCCTGTCATCGGGGTTCCTGGAGCCGCTGGAAAGCACATCGATCCATTTCATTCAGCATGCGCTGATCAAGTTCGCGGCGACGTTCCCCCTGTCCAAGGACGATCCCCTGTCCGCCAATCTCTATAACCGCATGATTGGGGAGGAGTTGGAGCAGGTTCGCGATTTCCTGATCCTGCATTACCACGCCAATCAACGGGTCGGGGACCCGTTCTGGGACAGGATGCGCCATATGGACGTGCCGGACAGTCTGGCGGAGAAGATCGCACTGTTCCGCGCGCGCGGCTGCGCCATCTTTCCCAACCAGACCCTGTTTCAGGAACCGAACTGGCTGGCAGTCCTGCTGGGGCAGGAGGTGGAGCCGGCGTCTTACGACCCGCTGGCCGATGCGGGGGATCTGTCAGATATCCGGCAGGGATTTGACGCGACACGACAGATCATCGCTCAGACGGCCAGGGCGGCCCCGCGACATATGGATTATCTGTCCCGTCTGAACGCTGGTAGCAACCGCCGGGGAGCAGCATGACAAACCTGCGTCGCATCCTCATCGTCGGTGGCGGCACAGCCGGCTGGATGGCTGCCTGCGCCCTGAACCAAGCCGTCAAGCGGCTGGGCACGGTCGTCGAACTTGTGGAAAGCGAGGAGATCGGCACTGTCGGGGTGGGCGAGGCCACGGTGCCCACCATCCGCGACTTCAACCGTTCCATCGGCCTGGATGAGGTCGCCTTCATGAAGGCGACACAGGGTAGTTTCAAACTGGGCATCGCGTTTCAGGATTGGCGCGCCAAGGGCACCAGCTTCTTCCACGGGTTTGGGGATTACATCGTCAATGCCGGCCCCTACTCCACCCTGAACCATTGGCTGGTGGCCCGCCATCTGGCCGGGCAGGACGCCGTTGGTCCCTTTGATGATTATCACATGGCGGCGGTGATGGCCGCCGCCGGGCGTTTCGCAGCACCGGAGAGCGACCCCCGCTCCCCCTATGCCTATTTCAGCTATGCTTTCCATTTCGATGCCAGTCTTTATGCACGAATGCTGCGTGCCAAGGCGGAGGCGGAAGGGGTGGTCCGGCATGAAGGACGGATCACGCGGGTGGACCGGCACCCTGAAACCGGCTTCATCACCCAGGTCCATCTGGCCGATGGCCGCATTCTGGCCGCCGATCTGTTTATCGACTGTTCGGGCTTCGTGTCCCTTCTGGTCGATAAGACCCTGGCCGAACCCTGGGTCGATTACAGCCATTGGCTGCCGGTTGATCGGGCCTGGGCGGTTCCATGCGCCGGTAATGGCACCCCCGCCCCCTTCACCCGCGCAACCGCACTGGAGGCAGGGTGGCAATGGCGCATCCCGTTGCAGCACCGGACCGGCAATGGCTATGTCTTCTCCAGCGCGCATGTGACGGAGGACGCGGCGCGGGAACGGCTGCTGGCCGGGCTGGATGGCACGGTTCTAGCCGAACCACGCCTGCTGCGTTTCAGGACGGGCCGGCGGCAGCGCTTCTGGATCGGCAATTGCGTTGCCATCGGCCTTTCGTCCGGCTTTGTGGAGCCGCTGGAAAGCACCTCCATCTCCTTGATCCAGGGCGGGATCACGCGGCTGGTCAACCTGTTGCCCGATCTGGATTTCAATCCGGGGCTGGCGGCGGAATATAACCGTATCCAGGCGTTGGAATTCGACCGTATCCGCGACTTCATCATCCTGCACTACGCGCTGAATGGCCGTGAGGATAGTGAATTCTGGCGCGAACGCCGCCGTATCCCCCTGCCCGATACCCTGGCGGAAAAGATCGAAACCTTCCGTGCCACCGGGCAGGTGGTTCTGCTGAACGAGGAAACCTTCGTCACGCCCAGCTGGCAGGCGCTTTTCATCGGCCTGGGCCTGATCCCGCAGCGTCGGGACCCACTGATGGCGGCGCAGGATCGCGGGGAAGTGCTGGAGGCCCTGCGCCTGCGCCGGCAAAGCCTGGCTCAGGCAGCCGCACGCTTGCCCAGCCATGGTGATTTCATCAACCGCTTCTGCAAGGCCGATCCGGCCTGACCTTACGGAGACAATGCTGATGTCCGTGCGCCTGCCGCTGCTGTTGGCCATTTCCCTGCTGACCGGGACCGCATTCGCAGCCGATGCCCCGCTTCTGCACCCGATGTTCCAGGATCACGGGGTGCTGCAGCGCGACCGGCCCATCCCCGTCTGGGGCAATGCCAAGCCGGGGGAATTGGTGACGGTGACGTTGGGTCATGCCACAGTGACGGCCAAGGCGGGCAAGGATGGCGCCTGGCGGGCCGACCTGCCGGCACAGGCCGCCGGCGGCCCCGTCATTTTGACCGCGAAGACGGCGACCGACCAGCAGGTGGCCGCTGACCTGCTGGTCGGTGACGTCTATCTTTGTTCCGGGCAGTCCAATATGGAAATGCAGGTCGCCCGCTCGCTGGACAGCTGGACAGAAACCAACCGGGCCAAGCACCCCAATATCCGATACCTGTCGGTGGACCGCGCCACCAATACCGGCCCGCAGCGCGACTTCACCCACCCGGTACGCTGGCGTGCGGTGACGCCGGAAACGGTGGGTGACATGTCTGCGGTCTGTTATTTCTTCGGTCGGGAAATGCGGCAGATCGTGGATGTGCCGGTCGGACTGATCAATTCCTCCTGGGGCGGCTCCACCATTGAAAGCTGGATGGATTCGGCGGATTTGGCCAAGACAGGGCTTTATGCCCAGGACCTTGCCATCCTGTCGGCCTATGACAAGGACCGGCATGCCGGCATCCGCAAATATTTCGACGTTTGGGAAGGGTGGTGGAAGACGAAGGGCCAGGGCGAACCGTGGCGGACGGCGCCGGCGGCGGGCGATGGCTGGCGCGCGGTACCGTCGCTGACATCCTTCGTGACCTGGGGCGTGCCGGAACTGAACCCCTATGTCGGCATCGTCTGGTACCGCAGCACCTTCACCCTGACAGAAGCGCAGGCAAAACAGGGGGGCACCCTGCTGCTGGGTTCTGCCGATGATTATGATGTCTCCTGGGTCAATGACGTGCCAGCAGGCAGCCTCTATGGTCCGGGCGATCCGCGCCGCTATCCGCTGCCGGCCAGGACGCTGAAGCCCGGCATCAATCAGGTCACCATTGCCGTAATCAACGGCTATGGCGATGGCGGGCTTTACGGCAGTGCCGATGAACAGGCGATCCTGCTGGCCGAAGGAACCCGCGTGCCCATCGACGGCGGCTGGCAGTACATGGTGACGCCGGGCGAGATCGGCACGGCCCCGCATGCCCCCTGGGGTACTGTGGATGGCCTCTCAACGATCCGCAATGCCATGGTGGCGCCCATGGGCCCCTACGCCGTACGGGCCGCCCTTTGGTACCAGGGGGAAAGCAACACGGCCAAGGCCCTAGAATATCAGTCGCTGCTGGCGGGCCTGATGTCGGGCTGGCGGCGACAGTTCGGTGCCGACCTGCCCTTCCTTGTCGTGCAATTGCCGGAATATGGCTATCCCCAGGACAAGCCCATCGAAAGCGGATGGGCCAGGCTGCGCGAAAGTCAGCGGATGGCGGTCGCAGCCGATCCGCATGCCGCCATGGCTGTCACCAACGGCCTTGGCGACTGGTATGATGTCCACCCCGCCAACAAGCAGCAGGTTGCAAAACGCCTGACCCGTGCGGCCCGTCACCTGCTTCTGGGCGAGAAGGTCAGTGTCTCCGGTCCTGTCCCGGTCGATGCGCAGCGGCAGGGCGATGTGGTTCGCATCCGGTTCACCGATATCGATGGAAAGCTGAAGGCCTTGAACCATCACCGACCCATTGGCTTCGAGCTGTGCGGCGCCGGCTGGGACAGCTGCCGCTTTGTCGATGCCAGCCTGTCGGGCGATATCGTCACCCTACCCATCGGCGAAGGTCCCGCCATCCGCGTACGCTATTGCTGGGCGGAAAGCGGCATGTGCAACCTCTATGACGACGCGCGACTGCCGGCGGGACAGTTCGAAATCCCGGTTCGCTGATCCCACCCAAAAAAATTTACTTCCGGCATGGCGGATTTTGCCGGCAACCCCTTCTTCCTTCAGTATTGCGATGTCCGGTCTTTCCATGAAGGGCCGGACGGGGAGGAAGCACGGTGCGGACGACAACGCTCGACATCTGGTTCGCCACGCGCATCCTGCCGCTGGAGCCTGGGCTTCGCGGCTGGCTGGCGCGGCATGCCAATGATATCGACCCTGACGACATCATCCAGGAAACCTATGCGCGGCTGGCCAAGGAACAGGCCGGTATCCGCGATGCCAAGGCCTATATGTACGCGGTGGCACGTTCCATCGTGATCGAACAGTTGCGCCAACGCCGGGTGGTGAAGATCGTGCCTGTGCCCGACCTGGAAAGCCTGTCAGTGGCCGACGAGGCCCAGACCCATGAAAGCGATCTGATCAGCCGCGAGGATATCGGCCTTCTCCACGCCGCCCTGGCGCAATTACCGGAGAAATGCCGTCAGGTCCTGACCCTACGCAAGGTCGACGGCCTGTCACAGAAGCTGGTGGCCCGCCGTCTGGGCTTGTCTGAAAGCACCGTTGAAAAGCATGTCGCTGCCGGTATCAAACGCTGCGCGGCCTGGTTCGCGGCCCGGCAGGATGACCCGCCGGCCCGCCAGATGAGGAAACAATGATGGCCGACCGCCTGACCGCCACCGAGATCGAAACGGTCGCCGCCGACTGGCTGGCACGGGAGGATGCGCGCGCCTTGACCACAGCAGAGCAGGCCGAACTGGAACATTGGCTTGGGCTGGATGCGCGCCATCACGGCGCCTATATCCGCCTGCGCGCCGTATCCGCCCGGTTGGACCTGTTGCGTGGGCAAAAGGTGCAGAACGTGCCAGCCTGGCGCCGCTGGGGCCCGGTGGCCGCTGCGGTCGTGCTTCTGCTGGCTGCCGGTCTGGCATGGCGTGGTCAACCGCCGTCGACCCCGCAGGTGGCGGCCATCACCTATGAAACGGCAAAGGGGGAGATGCGGCGTTTGACGCTGCATGACGGGTCGGTGGTGGAGATCAACACTGCCTCCCGTCTGCGCGTTGCCTTCTCCGATGGCGCGCGGCAACTCTGGCTGGATCAGGGGGAAGCGAACTTTCAGGTGGCTCGTGATCCGCAGCGGCCCTTCACCGTTCATACCGGCGGCGGCAGTGTTACCGCCGTGGGTACGGCGTTCCAGATCCTTGCGGGCGCCGATGCGGCCCGTGTCACGGTTAGCGAGGGGACTGTCAGCCTGCGTGCGGGCACCATGGCCGCCGTGCCGCTGACCCGCAACCATGAAGCCCATATGACGAAGACCCGTATCGTCACCCGTGCCATGGCATTGCCAGACATGGAACGCCGCGCGGCATGGCGTGACGGGCGGTTGGTCTTTGCCGGGGAAACCCTGGCCGATGCAGCGGCGGAAGTCAGCCGTTACAGCCAGCAGCGCATCAAGGTGGACGGCGCCGTGGCCCAGCGCCGGGTCGGCGGCATCTTCCGCAGCACCGATGCCGAAGGTTTCGCCCAAGCCGTGGCCGCAAGCCTGCAATTGCAGGTCACGCGGGATGCCGACGGCACCCTGACCTTGGAGGCACGCCCCTGAACAGGGCGCTGTTCAGGCGTTGTAAGGAAAAACTTCAGACATACAATCGTATATAAAAAACAGGTGACAGGATGCCGGCAGGTGATGGATCGCGGATCAACCCGACCCACCCGCCGGACGGCGCGCGACAGGGAGGGAGGCGCCATTGGCTTATCGCGATGGATGGGTACTGCCCGTCCTGGCCTTGCTGCATCCGGGTGTCGGTTCCGCGCTCGCCGTCGAGCAAGCACCCCGGATCATGTTTGACGTGCCCGCGGGTCCGGCCGCAGCGGGCCTGAATGAATTGGCGCGGGTCGGCGGGCTGCACCTGTCATACCCGTATGACTGGCTGTCGGGCCGACGGTTGCCGGCAATCCAGGGACGCATGACCGCCCTGGATGCACTGGAGCAGGCGGCGAAGGCATTGGACCTGCGGATTGAAAAGCAGGTGGGCAATGCCGTCATCCTGTCGCCCGCCCCTGCCAGTCCGCGCCCCGCCACCCACCGGATAGCGGCCCCGGCGAACACGGCCATTCTGCCCGCCATCGTTGTGACGGCGGAGAAGCGGCCAGCGGCGGCACAGCGCACAGCCTTGGCCCTGTCGGTCCTGGACGCAGCGCAGTTGGCGGAACGATCCATCCTGACGCCGACCGACCTGTTGGGCCATGTGCCCAACATGCATGTGGGACAGGCCAATAATGAAACCGTGATCTCCATCCGGGGCGTCAGTTCCGCCGGCATCACGCCTGCTGCCGATACATCCGTGGCCTTCCATCTGGACGGCGTCTATCTGCCCCGACCCTCGGGTGCCGGCAGCCTTTTGTTCGACGTGGACAGGGTGGAGGTGCTGCGTGGACCGCAGGGGACGCTTTATGGCCGCAACGCCACCGCCGGCACCATCAATGTCATCACGGCCAAACCCCGCTTCATACCGGAAGCGGCGGCGGAACTGACGATCGGGTCGCAGCAACGGCTGACCGCGCGCGGCATGATCAACCTGCCTTTGGTGGAGGATCGTCTGGCCCTGCGTATCGCCATGATCAACCATCAGCAGGACGGGTATACGCACAACCAGGGCGCCGGACAGCCCGACGTCAATGACGCGGATCAGATGGCGGGCCGTGCCCTGCTGCTGGCCATGCCGACGGATGATCTGCGGCTGTTGCTGTCGGCGGATTATTATCATCGCGGCGGTGCCGGGCCGGGACAGGTCCTGATCGGTCGCAAGGACACGGACTTCCTGGACCTTGGTACTGCCCAGCCCTATCGTCTGGCCACGAATACAACGCCCAGCGTCGACAACGCGCTTTACGGTGTTCAGGGGCAGGTGGACTGGACGCCGGGTGATGTCACCCTGACCAGCCTGACCGCGTGGCGGGCCGACAATGCCGACAACACCACCGATCAGGATGGCGACGCGGTCAATACCCGTACCCTGCGTTTCTATAACTACAATCGCAGCTTCTCCCAGGAACTGCGCCTGTCTGGCCATACTGACGGGTTGGGCGACTGGATAGCTGGCGCCTATCACTTTCAGGAACGGAACAATGACAATCTGGATCAGTTCACGGATCTGGCCCGAACCCAGGGCGTCATCCTGCGCCGGCCACAGCGGCAGGCGCGAGCGGATGCCCTGTTCGCCAACCTGCGTCAGGACTGGACCGATGATCTGATGGCAACGCTGGGCCTGCGCCAATCCTGGGATCACAAGGAAAGCCCCGAGGGTGTAACACGCACTTTGGGGGAAACCACCAACAGCTTCAAACCCGACCACGCCGATTGGCGAAAAACCACCTGGAAGGCGGGGCTGGAATGGCAAGCCGACAACGGACGCCTTCTCTATGCCCATATCGGCAATGGATACAAGGCCGGCGGCTTTTCCAGCAACCAGATCTACGCCCCGGAAACCCTGATGGCCTATGAGGCAGGGGCAAAGCTGGATTGGTCGCGCCTGCGCCTGAATCTGTCCGGCTTCCGTTATGATTTTCGGGATCTGCAGGTCAACAGTTCCGCCCCTGACAGTGACGGGGTGGTCCGCACCCGGACCAGCAATGCCGGTCAATCCACGGTCTGGGGGCTGGAGGCGGAAGGCCTGCTGCTACCAGCGCCGGGATGGCGGGTGGAGGCGACCTTGTCCTACCTGTCAGCCAGCTTCGACCGCTATCCCATCGCGGGCGATCCGGTGTTCCGGACACAGCAGGACCTGTCGGGCCGCCGCCTGCCCCGTGCCCCCAGATGGACCGGATATCTGGCCGCCGACCGCTCATGGTCCCTGGAGGATGGTGGTGATATCAGTCTGCGGGGGGAGGCGCGGTACATGTCGCGCATCTTCTTCAGCCCGTTCAATGACGTTCCCATCATGGTCGCGGGCCGCCTGTCAAACCCTTACCGTCTGGCCAGCCAGGGGGCGGTTGCGGTGATGGCGGCGCGGCTGCGCTATTCGACGCCGGATGATTGCTATGCCGAACTTTCGGTCGATAATCTGACCAACCGGGCCGTGATGATGTCCGCGACCTTCGGCATGGAGGGAGAAATATTGGCAGGATATTCAGCACCACAGCGTTTCGGCCTGCGCATAGGGGCAAAATTTTAAAAAAGAGCCCCCGTGTCCATGCGCGACGACACGGGGGCCTCAAGCACGCCCCCGGTCCGCCCAGATGAGAGAGGACGGCGGACCGGCGGCGATCACAGGGACCGGGTCAGGGCAGATGTTTGCGCATGATGTCGAAGATGCCCGTCTGATCGAAACTGCCCGTCACCGCATCTGCACCGGGACCGATGGCAAAGGCGGAAACATTGGCGCCGGTGTGATACTGGTCGCCGTCGGCGCTGGTGCCATGGCCCACAAGCATGGAACCACCCTCTGCGGTGCGCAGCGCCAGGATGCGATGCGGCACGTGGCCCACCGTCAGCGGACGGCCCAGATCGGCCAGAAGATATGAGGGAATGGCCTGGGTCGACTGGGCGTGGTCGGCAGTGACGATCAGCAGGGTGTTGCCCTGGCGCTTGGCGAAATCCACGGCGGTCTGAACCGCACGGTCGAAGGCCAGAAGTTCGCCGATCATGCCGCAGGGATCGCCATCGTGCGCGGCCTTGTCGATGGCCGCCCCTTCCACCATCAGGAAAAAGCCCTTGGGGCCGGCATCCTTCTGCAAGCGTCCAATGGCCTGCCGCGTCAGGGTGGCTAGGTCCGGCATATCGGCAGGCCGCTTGGGGTTGGCTTCGCACGCGGCGGGAACCGGCTTTTCGATGGCACCCGTGGACGGGTCGGTGACCTTCGGCTTTTCCGCCTTGCGCCCGCCCGGCCCCTGCCATTCCAGGGGCACCACCTTGTCTGACAGCAGGGCAAGAACCGGTCCCTTCTCCGGCGCAGCGGCCCAGCCGGCGGGACCGGTCACCAGCGACACGCCCTTGGCCCTGGCATAATCGGCAAGCGTACCCTTGGATGCATCGGCAGGGTCCAGCGGCTGTCCCGCCATGGCGGCCCCGCCACCCACCACCAGATCGGCACCGGCATCGACCACCTGTTCAAAGATGGAACCTTTGCCACCCGCCGATTTCCGGTCACCCTCACAACCCGGCAGACTGGGGATGAAGGCCCCCATGCGCGACGGCGTCTCGCAAAAGCGCATGCGGATATGGGCCAGGAAGGAGGCGGGCGTGGCATCGGTCACGGGCGCCGTGGTGACCACACCGGTGCGCAGGCCGCGCGCCTTGGCCAGTTCCAGGATACTGGGCACCGATGCCCCGCCTGGTACAGTGCCGATGCGGCCAACCGATGTGCGCTTTCCGGCTGCCAGGGCCGTACCGCCACTGGCGCTGTCCCCGACATAATCGCCGATGGTTGGCCGCCCTTCTTCAGCCGCCTGCACGATCAGGGAGGCCAGGTGCGGCAAGGTTTCCAGGAACAGGGGCACCCCCTGCTTGTTGGCATAGGCGCGGGCAGCGGCGATTTCTGCCCCTCCCATCCCGTCACCGATCATCAGGATGATATTGGCGGGGGCCTTCGTGGCGGCCAGTGCCGCAGGCGTCAGGGCGCAGGCCGCCAGCAGTGCCGCCGCAAGGCGGCGCCCATTTTTGTTCAATCTCATGGGATTGTCCTTTGCAGAGACCGGGCGGGCGCACGGGGGCACCCGCCCGCAAACAGGTCACATGCGGATACCCAGCTTCACGCCAAAGGTGCGCGGCGGGCCGAAAGCGCCAAACGTCTCCCCACCCGTGCCATAGGTCACGGCGGTCAGGATGGCGTTGTTCTCCAGATTGTCGGCGAAGATTTCGGCGTACCAGTCACCTTCCGCCGGCTTGTACCGCAGCCGAACGGCGCTGGCCGTGTAGCCTTTCTGTACGGCCATGGCATAGGGGTTGACCGTTACTCCATTGGCAACAAAGGCCTTGTCATTGAAGGCGGAGAAGAAAATCTTCGACTGGTACCGGGTCTCACCATGCAGGGTCAGGGTGCCATGTTCCCCAACGCCCATGTCGAAATCGAACCCGATATTGCCGGTGAAGCGCGGTGCGCGCGGCAGGCGGTTGCCCGACAGGTCTTGCACCGTGCGGAACAGGCTGTCGCTGGCGCCGGGATATCTGTCGAAGCTGGCATCGAGATAGGCGACGGAACTATTGATCCGCAGATCGCGGGTCAGCATGGCCTGCAATTCCGCCTCCAGGCCCCAGACGGTGGAACCGGCGGCATTGGTGGTACGGGTACGGACAACCCCATCCTCGTCCGGTACCGTGGCGGTGACCTGCAAATCCTTGTAATCATAGTAGAAGCCCGACAAGTTCAGGCGCAGGCGGCGATCCAGCAGGTCATTCTTCGACCCAATCTCATAGGCCAGCAGGCTTTCCGGCCCGTAATTGCGGTTGGAACTGAACCCACCCGACTTATAGCCGTTACCGACATTAGCGTAATAGAGGGTCGTGTCATCGGCCTGCCATTCCAGTCCACCCTTCCAGGTGAACTTGTTCCACTTGCCGTAATCGGGACGAAAGCTGTTGGTGGTGGTGCCGATGGTCTGGGTCAGACCAACGGGGCTGCCCTTTTCGTCCCAGGACTGGCGCAGGCCGACGGTCGCGTTCAGATCATCCACCAGTTCGTAGCTGGCCTGACCGAACAAGGCCTTGGACCTTGCATAGCGTTCCGGGCGGCGCAGGATGACGCCCGTGGTGCGCTGCAGGTTCGTATACTGGTCCAGATTGTCGCGATTATGCTCATAGGTGTAATAGGCGCCGGCGATCCATTTGAAGCGGTCGGGGGCAGCCGCCGCCAGCCTCAGTTCCTGTGAGAAATTGCGGTTATAGTTGAAGAAGCGCGATGTCTGCGTCCCCGTCGCGGTCCCGTCCTGATCCGACGTCGTATCGGCATTGTCGCGGCGGAACGCGGTCAGCGAGGTCAGGTCGACTGCCCCCAGCCCCCAGGTCAGCTCACCGGAAATGCCGAACAGTTCATTGTCGACATAGGGGATGGTGTTGGTGGCGACCAGCCAGGGCTGGGAGGTGCCATTGGCGCGGAAATCATTGTTTAAGCGCCCGATCAGGACGCTGTTCGATCCCGCACCGCCGCGATGATAATAATCACCCGACAGCAGGAACCGGATATTCTCCGTCGGGTTGGTCAGCACATGCAGGCGGCCCGCGATCTGGTCGGCGTCGTTCAGCTTGGGCTGGCCATTACCGGCATTTCGGGTATAGCCGGCCTGACGATGCGACAAGAAGGCGCCGCGCACGGCCAGCTTCTCCTCGATCACCGGGACGTTCAGCATCCCCTGTACCGTGATGCGCGACAGGTTGCCCACCGCGATCTCCGCCGCTGATTGCAGGCGGTCAGTGGGCTTGGCCGTGATGACATTGATGGAACCGGCAGTGGCATTGCGGCCATACAGCGTGCCCTGTGGCCCGCGCAGCACTTCCACCCGTTCCAGATCGAAGAACATGGAACTGGCACCCGACGGGCGCGGCTGATAGACGCCGTCGACATGGAAGGCCACGGATGCGTCAGCGGCGGGCGTGATGCCCGCGGAACTGACGCCACGGATAGAAATCACCGTTTCGTTGCTGGCCTGCCCGATATGCAGGTTGGGCACCTGTCCCAGCAGGGCGGTGGCGGACAGGATATTCTTTTCCGCCAGCGCCTCGCCTGCCATGGCAGTCACGGCCAGGGCCGTCTTCTGCACGCTTTCGGACCGCTTCTGGGCAGTGACGATCACCTCCTCCAGCATGCCCGTCTGTTCCTGTGCGCCAACAGGCAGGGTCATGGACAGAAGGCAAAGGGTGGCCATGGCGCGGCCCGTGGGGCGGCGCAACTTCCGGGATGACATGATTTCCTCCAGGCATCAAACGGCGGCGATACCGCCTTATTGTCTTTGCGTGAAGGAAGAAGGAGATGATGGGAAAATCCACCATTGGATTTTAAAATAAATATGGGGAGTTAAAACTCCAAAAATCCGCTACAGGGCAATTAAATATTTTTCTATTTTTAAAATGAAAAGGCCGATATGCCCGGAAGGACATATCGGCCATCCACATTTTCGGAAATCAGGATCGTGCTTACTTCTGCGCCTTCTCCATCACGTCCAGACGCTGGCGCAGCGGATCCGGGATGAAGGCCGCTCCCCCTGCCCCATATTCCATCAACTTGTCATCAGCCGCACGGTAAGCCGGATAACCGGGACTACCGGACTTGGCGAAGGCCACGAAATGCTCGTGGAAAGCCTTGGAGATGGCTTGGTCCGC
This sequence comes from Niveispirillum sp., assembly GCF_052437035.1. Classification (NCBI taxonomy): domain Bacteria; kingdom Pseudomonadati; phylum Pseudomonadota; class Alphaproteobacteria; order Rhodospirillales; family Azospirillaceae; genus Niveispirillum; species Niveispirillum sp. Next base: position 405,808 of record NZ_JBQVOH010000003.1, on the reverse strand, counting down.
CGCGCTGACTGCACCGGGATAGCGCAGATCGACGGTGCGGAAGGCGTAGGGGATTTCGCTGGCATGGGTGGCGCCGGGCATGGTTGCCCGCTGGCTTTCCGCGACATAATTGAAACGGTAGGCATAGGCGGGCAACCCCGCTTCGGACCAGTGACGGGCCAGATAGCGTGCCGGTTCAATGAAGATGCGGTCACCCACGATCTTCCAGCTGGTCAGCAGCGGGGTCGGGCTGGCATAAGCCTGCCGGGCTGCCGCCTCATTGGCACCGAACCCCTTCAACAATGTCTCCGCATCGCCAATGGGGAAACCGTCCAGGCCCGTGGCGCCGATCATCATCGGCATGCGCGGTGCCTTGCCGTCGGCGATACTCTTCGCCGGCTCCTCGGTCAGAAACTTGCCGTCCAGCATGGGGCCGGCATAGTGATCGACGCCGTCACCCATGATGGACCGCATATCCAGCCCATCGACAATCCTGTCCGCCGGCAGAGCGCGAAGGGCCGCCAGACCGTTGGCACTCTCATCCGTCAGGCCGGCCTTGCGCGCGAAGTTTACCCCGCGCATTTCCGCTTGCCGAAGGGGCAGCAGGCCCAGGGTAGTGACACGCCCGCCGCCTGACATGATCAAGGCCTTGTCGAACAGACCCTTGGCCGCTGGGGCCGCCAGCAGCACATGCACCGACCGGCCACCGGCACTTTCCCCGAACAGGGTGACGTTGGCCGGGTCGCCCCCAAAGGCGGCGATGTTGCGGCGGACCCATTTCAGGGCCGCAACCTGATCCATGAAGCCGAAATTGCCGGTCGGTTCAGCCCCCGCCTCCGCCGTCAGGGCAGGATGCGCGAAGAAGCCGAAACGGCCCAGACGGTAATTCAGGCTGACCAGCACCACGCCGGATTTTGCGAAGGCGGAACCGTCATAGACGGCGGGCGATGAACCGCCATTCACGAAGCCGCCGCCATGGACCCAGACCATGACGGGCCGCTTCGCCCCCGCCTGCGGCTTGGGTGCCCAGACATTGACGAACAGGCAATCCTCCCCCATCGGGCCACCCAACGGGGCCGCATCGCCGGGAAAGGGGCTTTGGAGACAGTCAAGGCCATAGGTATCGGCCTTGCGCACCCCCTGCCAGGGGATGACGGGTTCCGGCGGGCGCCAGCGCAGCTGACCGACCGGGGCGGCGGCATAGGGAATGCCCTTGAACGCGACGATATCGCCATCGGCAACACCCTCCACCTTTCCCCCCTCAACAGTGACGGGGGCAGCAATGGCGGCGGGTGCCATGAACAGCAGCAAGACAACAAACAGGTGACGCATGATCATCTCCCGATCAACGGCCAAAGCCGATGGGATAGGCCGGATTGACGCTGTCATGCGGCAGGGCCGGCGACTGTGCCCGCACGGCGGACATGTCAGACGGGATTTCAAAGGGCAACTTGCCCTTCGGCGTCGTGACACCACGCAGCGCATCGAACAGGGCCGTATCGCTGATCCCGAAGGAGGTCAGCAGCAATGCCGCGTGCGGGCGCACCGCCGACAGGATCGCCGGCCGATCCATGTCCACCGCCAGGATGACGGGACCAGTAGCGGCGGCCTGTTTCACAACGGCCAAACCCGCATCATCCGGCTTGAAATCCAGATCGCCCTCATGCTGGCGCGATCCGAAGAAATATCCTGGATGCAGCATCTCATGCGGGGTGGCAAGGCGGATCAGGCTGATATCCGCCTTGTCGGCACTGTCCACGATGGTGAAGCCCGCCCCCTGGGCCGCCGCCGGATCGACACCATGCAGGAACAGGCGTTTGCCCTTGTCCGGAAGAGCCACCGGACCCAGCTTGTTCTCCAGCACAACAAGCGACCGTGCCTGCGCCGTGCGGCCGGCAGCAACCTTGTCCGCTGAACCGACGATGGCAGCAGCGCGGACGGGATCGACGAACGGGTTCTCGAACAGGCCCAGCCGGATTTTCAGGGCCAGGACATTGGCCACCGCAGCGTCAAGCCGCGACACGGGCAGCAGCTTCTGTTCCACCGCCTCGCGCACCGGAGTGCCGTCATCGACGCCGCCGAACTGATCAATGCCGGCCAGCATGCCCTTGGCAAAGCGCTGCGGCTTGGTCAGATCCTCCACACCCCAGGGCATGGCAATGTCCTTCGGGGCCTGCTTTGGCGTGCCCGTGCGGCAACTTTCATTGCAGTCATAGGTGATGGCCCAGTCGGACAGGATAAGGCCCTGATACTTGTGGACCCCGCGCAGCAGGTCGGTCAGCAGTTCGCGGGAGTACCCGCCACCCACCGGCTCCACCGGCTTGCCGTTCAGCACCAGCCCCTTCTGGATGGTATAGGTCGGCATGATGCCGGTGGCCCCAGCTTCGAACGCGCCCTGGAAGGCCGCGACATGCCGGTCGAAACCACCCTTGGTGAAGTCGGTGAAACGGCCATAGTAATTATGCCCGTCATACCCCTCCACGGCGGCGCCATATCCGACCCAGTGCTTGACCACCGTGGCGACACCACCGGGTGCCAGGCCGGCATCGGCCCCTTGCATGCCCTGGACGTAGGCCTTAACCTGTGCCGACACCCGCGCCGGGTCCTCCCCGAAGGTGCCGTTCAGGCGGGACCAGCGGGGTTCGGTACCCAGGTCAGCCTGGGGCGACAGAGCCATGGAGATGCCGACAGCGCGGTATTCATCCCGCACCATGGACGCAAAGGTCCGGGTCAGGGCCGGATCGTCGATGGCCCCCAGGCCCAACGTCTCCGGCCATTGCGAGAAGCCGGTGGTGGTAACGCTGGCACCTGCCGTCACCTGGAAATGGCTGCGCGGATCGGTGGAGATCATCACGGGGATACCCAGCCGGCCACTGGCTGCGATCTCCTGCAACCGGTTGTTCTCCGTCGCGAACTCGACCGGTTTCACGGCCATGCGGGTGATCATGGAGGTGACATGCCGGTCCAGGATCATGGCGCGCGCAGGCTCCAGATCATAGGCCGGACCAGCCGACATCATGCCGCCCTGAACGGGGGCGGTGCCATGCACCGCCTCCCCTGCCTTCTCATCCAGGGTCATGCGCGACACCAGATCGGCGGCACGCACCTCCGGCGACAGGCGCCAATCCTCATAGGGGTTCAGTTTGCCGTCGCGGTTCAGGTCGCGGAAGGTCAGGCCATCGGCCTTCACCTGCGGCTGCCCCCTGGGCAGGGCCGGCTGCGGCGGTGCTGCAACGCTGCCGGCGGCCAGCAGCAACGCACCGAGCGAGACCATGCCGGCAGTGGTTCTGTTCGACATCTTGGCCCCCTTACGGCTTCAGCGTGCGCTGGCTGACGCGAGCCTTGCCCGATAGCACGGTCTGCGCAGCGGACGGTCCGACGGCCACGTCGTAATCGCCGCCATCGATGCGCCACTGCCGACCGGCCTCGTCAAAATGGGCCAGCAGGCGCGGATCGGCCTTCACCGTCACGGTGCGGCGCTCACCGGGCTTCAGGTCGATCTTCTCAAACCCGATCAGGCGGCGCAGCGGTTTGCCGGCGGCACCGGCCAGATAGATCTGCGGCGCGTCCTTGCCCTGCAACTTGCCGGTATTGGTCACTTCAAAGCTGACGGTCAGCGTATCGCCACCCTTCACCCGCAGCTTGTCGTAGGTGAAGGTCGTGTAGGATAGGCCATGGCCGAACGGGAACAGCGGCTTCATGCCCTTTGCCGCGAAACGGCGGTAACCCACGTCGGAACCCTCCTCATACACCACATCGAACTGCTGCTTTTCCGGCAAACCCCAGCCGGGCAGGTCGCGGCGCGGATACTGGTCCAGGCTGGCCGGGAAGGTGACGGGCAGGCGCCCGGAGGGATTGACCTTGCCGGTCAGGACATCGGCAATGGCCTCGCCCCCCTTCTGCCCGCTGTACCAGGCGGAAACGACGCCGCCGACCTTGTCCAGCCAGGGCATCAGAACCGGGCCACCCGTCTGCAACACAACGATGCTGTTGGGATTGGCGGCTGCCACCGCCTCAATCAGCTGATCCTGTCCCTGCGGCAGGGAAATATCGTAGGCGTCCAACCCTTCGGACATCCACTGGTTGGCGAAGATGATGACGACATCGGCATCCTTGGCCAGGGCAGCAGCAGCAGCCGGGTAACGGCCATCATTGAAGCTGACCGTAGCGCCGGGCAGTGCCGCGCGCAGGGCCTTCAAGGGGGAGGAATTATGGAACGCCTGACGCAGCCAGGCCGCCATGAAGCCTTCACCACCCACCGGTATCACTGTGGGATTGCCGCCATGGCCGGTGACCTGGGACGAACCGGCGCCGGACAGGACACCGCTATCGGCATGGCCGCCGATGATCGCTACCTTCTTCACACCTGGCGCCAGGGGCAGGATGCCCTTGTTGGCCAAGAGCACGATGCCTTCATCGGCCACCTGCTTGGCAATGGCTTCATGAGCGGCAATATCGATGGCCGGTGCCGGCTTCGCCTCAAATAGGCCAGCGGCGAACATGGAGCGCAGGATGCGGCGCGACATGTCGGAAAGGTGTGCTTCTGGAATGGTCCCGGCGGCTACCGCCTGCTTCAGGGGTTCACCAAACCAGACCTGATCATCCAACTGCTCGCCCGACTGCTGATCCAGGCCCTTGGCGGCATAGTCGGTGGCGTGCACGGCACCCCAATCCGACATGACCCAGCCCTTGTAGCCCCAATCACCCTTCAGTACCTTGTTCAGCAGATGATCGCTGCCACAGGAATAGTCGCCATTCACAAGGTTGTAGGCGCACATTACGGAGCCGGGCTGGCCCTTCTCAATGGCAATCTGAAAGGCCAGCAGGTCGCTTTCGCGGTGGGCCGCTTCGCCGATGACCGAGTTGGCCCAATGGCGGTTGGTTTCCTGGCCGTTCAGGCTGAAATGCTTGACGGTGGAGACGATGTTCTGGGACTGGATGCCCTTGATGCTTTCACCGGCCAACGTGCCGGCCAGCAGCGGATCCTCGCCCAGATATTCGAAATTGCGGCCATTGCGCGGGTCGCGGGCCAGATTGGCGCCGCCGGCCAGCAGAACGTTGAAACCCTTGGCGACCGCTTCCTTGGCGATCATCGCGCCGCCATCATGGGCCAACTTCGGATTGAAACTGGCGGCCAGTGCCAGACCGGACGGCAAGGCGGTGGCGGTGTCGCCGGGGCGGATGCCCATGGGATTGGTGACGCCCAGGCTGGCGTCGGTTTCCTTCAGCGCCGGAATGCCAAGACGCGGCACGCCGGGAATATAACCGGCACCACCAATGGCGCCTTCCGGCAACCGCTCGATCTTGAAGGGCAGCGCCATGGGACCATGCAGCAGACCGATCCGCTCATCCGGCGTCAGTTCCGCATCCAGCAGCTTCGCCCGTTCATCGGGCGACAGCGTCGGGTCCCGCCAGTCCTTGGCCTCTGCCATGCGGATGCCGGTGGCAAGCGCCGTCAGGCAGAGGCCGGCGGCGAGGCCGCCCTTGATCAAGCGGTGGATGTTCATCAATGCCTCCAGGTTGGTTGGAAAAAGCGGCGCGGGGGGCCCGTTCTGCGGTGGGATGGAAGGGGGATGCACCATGCAGCCCCCCGCGCCGGAGGGAGATCAGAAGTCGATACCTAGGCGCACGCCGTAGGTGCGCGGCGGGGCGTAGAAATCACCGGTGCCGTTGGACGCCAGACCAGCCGTCGCATTGGGGCCGGACGTCGTGCGGATGTCGTCATTTTCCAGGTTGCGGACGAAGGCCATGACCGTCCACGCACCCTCTGCCGGCTTATAGGTCAGTGTCAGGTCGGTACGGGTGAAGTCGTCCTGCTTGTTTTCCAGGAATCCGTGATATTCCAGATACTTGGAAGATTCGTAGTGGGTCTGGACGCGTGCCGTCAGACTGGCGCCATCGGCCATGGCGAATTCATGCTGGTATCCCAGGTTGATCGACCATTCCGGCGTGCGCGCCATATGGCAGCCAGAGAAATCGGCCGGGCGCGGTGCCGGTGCGGCATAATTCGCACTGTAGCAGCGGGCGATATTGGCGTTGGCGGCATTGTTGGAGAAGGCGTCGCCACGCGGCAGCAGGAACTTCTTGTACCGCGCATGCAGCCAGGAAACGCTGGCATCAATACGGTCGGCTTCGGTCAGCAGATAGTCGGTTTCCAGCTCCAGACCATAGATTTCCGCCTTGTCGGCATTCAGGGTCACGGTCGCATCCTGACCCGCGATGGTGCCGATGGCCGAGATCTGGAAATCCTGATAGTCGTAATAGAAGGCCGAGGCGTTCAGTTGCAGCCGGTTATCCAGCAGCCGGTTCTTCACGCCCAGTTCGTAGGATGTGATGCTCTCCGGCTTGTAATCATTCGGCTCCACCCCGTCGAAATAGCCACCGGCCTTGTAGCCTGTGGCAATATTGGCATAGAGCAGGCTGTCTTCGGCCAGATCATAGTCGACACCGGCACGCCAGTTCACACGGTCCCACGTATTGTCCGACACGTTCAGGGTCACAGTGCTGGTAATGGCGCCGGCATTATTGGTGAAATAGGTGCCACCATTGCGGCCTTTGCGATCCTTGGTGTAGCGCAGGCCACCCGTGAAACGCAGTTCGTCAGTCGCCGACCACGTCGCCTGGGAGAAGACGGCCTTGGTGGAGGCGAAGACATCGGGCTGAATGAAGCTCAGATACCGGTTGTCGGCCAGGAAAATACGGAAATCGACGTCATTGTCTTCCTTGAAATAATAAGCGCCGATCACCCATTTTAGCCTGTCGGTTTCCCCACCCAGACGCAGTTCATGCGACCATGTTTCATCAATACCATAGAAGTAATTCGGAGCATGGGTGGACGGGTTCTCGCCCACGCGGTCATCCTTGGCCGAATTGAAGCCAACCAGATAGGTCAGTTGGGCAAAGTCCAGGTCGTAATTGACCTCCGTCCCCGCACTCCAATAGGTATTGTCGCGATAGGTGTTAACGCGTGACAGGATGGTGCGCGGGTCACCCGTTTCCATCGGATAGGCAACGTCGCCGCCATTATTGCCGCCACGGGCCAGCCAGTCGGCACGCAGATTGATCGACAGGTTCTCCGCCGGCGTCCAAAGGGCCTGGATACGGGCCGACTTGTCGTCCTGGCTGTCCTTGTCATTGCCGGCCACGGGACCGGGCGTGATCGACTTCTGATAGCCGTCATGACGGGTCGTCTGGAAACCAGCGCGCACCGCGAACGTGTCATGCAGCGGCACGTTCAGGACGCCACTGGTGGTCAGCGCGTCGTAATTCCCGAATTCCACCGCGGCAGAGCCTTCAAGCTGCTGCGTCGGCTTCTTGGTGATGACATTGATGGCGCCTGCGGTCGCGTTGCGGCCATACAGTGTCCCCTGCGGCCCGCGCAGCACCTCAACCCGGTCGATGTCATAGAACAGGGCGCCCGTAGCCGTCGCGCGGGCGATGTAGATACCATCGATGTGATAGGCGACGGCAGGATCACCCACCTCCGTCACGTTGGTGCTGCCGATACCGCGCATGAAAATCTGCGAGGCGCCACCACCGGTATTGGTGATCTGCAGGCTGGGGACCGTTGCCGACAGGTCGACAACGCTTTTCACGCCCGCACTTTCCAGGCCTTCGCCGGTGATGGCGGAAACGGCCAGCGGCGTTTCCTGAAGGTTTTCGGCGCGGCGCTGTGCCGTGACGACGATTTCGTCCAGCTGCAGGGCATTGTCTGCCGTCTGTGCCAGGGCGGTAAGGCCGGGCGCCATGGCAACGATGGCGGCACCGAACATCAAAGAGGATTTGCGCATAAAGTCACTCCCTTTTCGTCTTTTGATCGTTATGGGAAGCGAGCAAGAGCATCCGACGTCCATCAGGCGACGACCGGTCGTTTCCGTCACGGAAGACCCGTGCGGATGGATGAAGGCAAGGACCGGCCGCTGACGCGGGAAAGCGTCAGGTGGCGGTGATGGCGCGTGCGGATAGGTTCATTGTCATCTCCCTGGAACCGTCCCCTTATGGGGCTCTCGCTCACGGTTGGCTTTTTAGGGACAACGTTGTCCCCACCAATCCGAAAATAGCCGGTCTCTCTACCGGTCACAAAATCTGTTACCATCGATAATTATCCATCCGCAAGCAAAAAATGTCCAACGTTGTCCCTTCTGTTGCCCACGTCGGTTCCGATAGGGTAAAAGCAAGTATCAACAAGGATTTGGCCGGAGCGCCCCTTCTCGTGAGCAAGCCCACCATCCATGACGTGGCCCGCGTGGCCGGTGTATCGATCAAGACCGTGTCGCGCGTGCTGAACGGGGAACCGAAAGCCAGTCAGGCGACGCGGGAACGGGTGATGGCGGCGGTGGCGTCGCTCGACTATTCTCCCAACTTGTCGGCCCGCAGCCTTTCCGCCTCACGCAACTTCATGATGGCCTTTTTGTTCGGCACCTATCCCGACGTGCCGAACGTATCCTTGCAGAACGAGTATATCGCCGGCCTGCAGGTGGGAGCGGTCACGGCGGCCCGGGCGGCGGGTTTTCATCTGCTGGTCGAGCCGGTGGAAATGGTCGATGACAAATTTGCCGAGCGGGCGGCGCGCATCATTGCAATGCCCGCCGTGGACGGCTTTCTGATCATGCCGGGTCTTGCCGATGATCCAAGGCTGTTGGGGGTGCTGACCGAACGCCGTGGGCATTATGTCCGGGTCAGTCCGGGCGTGGAACTGCCGGAACTGCCGGCCATGGTGCGGATCGATGATTACCGCGCTGCAGCCGACATGACACGGCATCTGCTGGAACTGGGTCATCGCCGTATCGGCTTCATCGGTGGCCGGGCGAATTTCGGTTCCGCCGAACTGCGTCTACAGGCCTTTCGCGATGTTACGTCGGCAGCGGGTGTCTTCGACCCAGCGCTGGTACGTAACGGCGACTATACGCGGGAGTCGGGCCGCACCGCCGGTCGGGAACTTTTGGCGCTTGCCGATCAGCCTACGGCCATCTTCGCAGCCAATGACAGCATGGCCATCGGCGTCATGGCCCTGGCACAGCAACAAGGCCTGTCGGTGCCGAAAGACCTGTCCATCGCCGGGATTGATGATATCAGCATGGCATCCGCCATCTGGCCATCCCTGACGACAGTGCGGCAGCCGATCATTGCAATGGGTGCGGCAGCTGCCGGTTATATCGTTGCGGCCAGCCGATCCGATGTGACGCCCCCGGCCCTGCCCTTTTTCGCGCATGAACTGATCATCCGCGAGAGCACGGCACCACCCGCCCGATAATATTCGGTATCCGATACTTTTGGTCGTTCACGGATGGATTTCCGGCAGCACACGGCCGCCTGCCACTACCGGCTTTGCCTCAATCAGGACAAAGGCGATCCGGCAGGCCTGATCAGGTGACGGGTTTCGCCACAGATGGTTGGTGGCCCGCTGCACCACAATGTCACCCGCCGCCAGCGCCGTCACCGAGCCGTCATCCAACTCCAGTTCGAGCACGCCCGAGAGGATGATCCCGTAATCGATGGACCAAGAGCGGTGCAGCGGTGAGGCGCGACCCGGCAGCATGTCGACAATTCGGATCACCGAGCCGCCATGCAATGTCTTGCCCGCCCCCAGCAAGCCGTCCGTCCCGTCATTGAGATTCGCCGGTACCGTCGGCGTGGCCCACACCAACTGAAAGGCGGCATCCCCGGTATCGATCAGGCTGGGGGTGAGCGTGTCGATGGACCGGATGACGGACAGACCGGTATCATCATGACAGGTTACGATACGACGGAAAGACGCGGTCATGCTGGACTCCAACGCGAACGAAACAACAGAAGAAGCGACATCAGCCCCACCAGCAAGGAGCCAGCCGCAATGATGGGGAAAGCATCAACGGTGCTGCCGGTGGCAACCGCCAGGGCCGGCACCACCAGGGCGGACATGAACTGACCGATGGCAAACGCGGATTGCCACAGTCCCATGCCCCGTCCCCGCACCTCAAACGCAAGGGTGGACATAGCCCAGGTTAGCAGCGTCGGCAGCAGCAGACCCGCTGCCGCCTGCCCCACAAAGGCACCCGCGATGAACCATGCTGCATCAGGGGCATGGGCCATGGCGATGAACGCGACAGCCATCAGCGCGAATTCCATTCCCAGCAGCAGGCGCACATCCCGCCGCGCCACTGTCCAGAAGATCAGACTGCCCACCGGCGTACCGATGCTGGCCACAGCAGAAAACAGGCCGATACGAGCTGGATCGGTGATGCCGAAATCAGGCAGCACTGTGCTGACATTAATCTGGATCGTATAGAACAGGGTCGCCGCCAGGATAGTGGTGACCGATGTCAGCGCCACATGTCGTCCCGGCAGGGCCGACCAGCCCGGCACCTGCCGCTCTACCCGTGGCGGTTCGCGCACCAGCAGAAGTACCGCCAACGCCATGGGCCATATCAGACCATAGATAAGGAACGGCCCCTGCCATCCCTGTCGTCCCAGCAACCCTCCCAGCGCCAAGAACAGCAGGGCGGAAACCGACGCCACCGCCGTCTGTGATGCCAGCCAGCGTTCCCGCGCCCGGCCCGAGAACAGATCACCGACCAGCGTTGTGCACAAAGTCATAATCAGCGCTTCACAGACCCCCACCACCACGCGGCTGGCCAGGATCTGATAAATGTCAGACAGGAGCATCGGTGCCATGCCGGCCAGTCCGTAGACAAGCATGGCACCGATCAGCAGACGCCGGCGGCCCAGCCGGTCGCCCAGCAACCCTGCCACGGGGGAGAACAGGGCGATGCAAAGACCCGGCAGGGTCAGAAGTATGGGCACCAGGAAATCCACCCCCGGCACATCGGAAAAGGCCTGCATCATCTGTGGTGCCACCGGCACCAGCAGCAGGATGCCCATCACAGCGGAGGTGGGGGGCAACAGCAACGCCACCCCCTGGGCAAAGCCCGCCTTTACGCCCTGTTCCATCGTCATCCCCGATCAGAAGCTGACCGAGCCGCGCAACCCGTAGGTGCGTGGCGGGCGTAGGCCGTTATAGACGACGTTCAGGATGGGCCGGGTGGTGGATGTGGAATAGACATCCTTGTCCGTCAGGTTGTTAACATAACCCGTCACGGACCAGCCCTGCCCCGGTGCCTCCAGCGTCAGCCAGGCATCGGACGTCATGTAGCCGCCCTGGTGCTGTTCGGGACGGTAATCGATGGACATGAACCGCCCGCTTTCGATGCGGCTACGCGCGCCCAGGATCAGGTCATGATCAGCCGACAGCTCGAACGTGTGGCTGTAGCTAAGGTTCAGCGACCATTTCGGCGCATTCACCGCCGACCTGCCAGAACAATCGACCGTGAACAGCCGGGCCGGGGCCGCCACCGGCAGAGAGGTATTCGGCGTCACAGCACAGCCGCTAGGCAAGGGCGCACCGCCTGCCGAGATAGCGGTGTAAACAAAGCTTTTGTACTTGCTGTCCAAATATTGAAGATTGATGCCAATCTCGTCATTGCGGGTGGCCAGGAACTGCGCCTCCAACTCCATGCCATACATGCGGGCCTGACCGACATTGGCCGTCACAGAGGCCTGACCATAAACACCGGGGCGCACCTCAACAGGGCCGATATAGCCGATCTGCTGATCCTTGTAGTCCCACCAGAACGCCTCGGCGTTCAGTTGCAGGCGGTTATCCAGGAACCGGTTCTTGGACCCGACCGTGTAGGCTGTCAGCTTTTCCGGATCGAAGCTGTTCTTGCCCACTGCAGGGTAGAAGCCGCCGGCCTTGAAGCCCGTTGCGATATTGGCATAGAGCAGTGATTGTGGCCCTGCATCATATTCGATACCGGCTTTCCAGGTGACGCTGTTGAAATTCTCGTCACCGATAGCCGTCACGAAGGGTGGGTTGGGGTTGCTGACGCTACTCTGGCGAACAGGGGTTTCCTGCTGCTTATTCTCATGCGTGTAGCGGACACCGGCAACCAGACGCAGGCCCTCAGCAACGTCATAGGTACCCTGGCCGAATGCCGCCTTGCTGACCAGTTCCTGGTGCGGCATGAAGGTTGTAGTAGACAGCCCGCCCTGGAAGAAGCTGTTCAGCGCATTGACCTCATCCCGGAACCAGAAGGCACCAATGACATATCGGAAGGCACTGTCTTCAGCAGACGCGAAGCGCACCTCCACCGAGCTTTGCTTGGATACTTCCTGTACTCTGCCCTGGAAGCCGACGCTGTAGAAAAGGAAGTCCGGGCGGCTGTCGCGATAGGCGGGCAGGACCGTCAGAGTGCCCGCATCGAACTGGTAATCCAGCGTCGCCGCCACACCCCAGAAGGTATTGTCATTGAAACCGTCATTTTTGGGTGGGACCACCAGCCCAGGATTAATCAGGCCCGGGAAGCGCAGGCGCAGTTCGGCAATGCTGGCCGCTTCCGAACCACCAATCCGGTCCTTCACGGCGGGTGCCGTCGGACTGAGGCTGCCGGGGACCAGAATGCCGCCAACCCCCTTGCCACCCTGGTGAAAATAATCGCCGGACAGCAGCAGGCTAAACCGGTCATCCGGCTCCCACAGCAGTGAGGCGCGGGCCGCTTGGCCTTCCTCATCGTCGTAACCGTCCGAGAGGTAACCGTCGCGGTCCACCACCTGCCCCGCCACGCGCAGGGCCAGCGTGTCGCTGACAGCGGCATTGATCATGCCATTGGCCTTGCGCAGGTTGTAGTTCCCAATCTCAACCCCGGCCTCGCCAGCATTGCCACTGCTGTCGGGGCGATTGGGGATAACGTTGACGGCACCGCCGGTGGCGTTGCGGCCATACAGTGTGCCCTGCGGCCCCTTCAGAACTTCGATGCGGGCGAGATCGAAGAAGGTACCCACCGGTGCCGTGGGCCGGCCGATGAAAACGCCGCCATAATTAAAGGCGATGGCATTTTCGGAGAAGGAGTTGGGCCCCAGCGTGCCGACGCCCCGCAGATAGAAGCCGGTATTGGACCCGCCGCCCGGCTGTACTACCAGGGCCGGCACCAGCTTGGTCAGGCCTGTCGTATCCGTGACGCCGGCTGTCACCAGATCGTCTGCGGACACGGCCGATACCGCCACGGCAACCTTTTGCAAGTTCTCCGACCGGCGTTGGGCGGTCACGACGATCTCTTCCAGCACACCTGCATCGGTGGATTGTGAATGAGCCGGTATGGCCGCGATCGCCACGAGCGCAGCGGTCGACAAAAGCAGTGGGGCACGCATTCTGGCTTCCTCCATGGTTCGTACCCCGTACCCAGACAAGGCGGGGGCGTTTCCGGACGTCGCGCCGGATTAAGACCAGGAACCAAGAAGCAGGCGGATTGGGGGGGTACAAGGGACCCGTAAACGGACCCCCTCACCTGCATGTGATGAAGGCGGAAACACTGCCGCCAACGACCGCCAATGCGGCACTCTCCCCGACCGCCGGCCTCTGGGCCGGTCTGATGTTTTTTGGTCAGGGAACCATATCAGCGACGAATACATCGCCGAAATCGTATTTTCCGATCCGACCTATCGCTCTGGCCAATGGTTCAGCCGGCGTCCTGTTCAGCGGCAAGGCGGCGCATCAGGTTACGGAACCAGATCAGTGCCGGATCACGCTGAAAATGCCGATGCCATTGCGCCATCTCCGTCAGTACCGGAAACTCAATGGGAAGCGGCAGGATACGCAGGGGAAGGCGCTGCACGTAAAGCCGCGCCAGCCTTTCATGCATGGTAGCCAGTAGATCGGTCCCGATCAGCATGCTGGGCACGGTGGTGAAATCGGCAACGAACAGTTCGGCATTACGGGTATAGCCGAACCGGTCCAGGAACCATTGGTCGAAGCTGGGAGCCCGCCTCATACCAAACCGAACTAGCACATGACCCATAGCCATATACTTCTCAAAACTGATCGTATCTCCGACCATTTTGTTCCCGTCCCAGACCACGACGACATGGGTATCGGTGAACAGTTTCTCCTTGGGGTGGTCGGGATGGGTGAAATTGTCCGGCGTGATCACGAAATCGACCTGCCCCCGCGATAGGCGTTCCATCACGAGATCGTCCATCCCGTCGATTTCCACCTTGATACCGGGGGCCAGTTGCCGTGCCTCCCGGATCACGCGGGCCATCAGCACCTCCGTTACATAATCGGACGCGTGCATGCGGATGGTGCGGGTGGCGCTGGCGGGATCGAAGCTTGGCTTCGTCTCAATAGTGGCCTGGATCTGCATCAGGATATCGCGCACGGGTTCCGCCAGACTTTCAGCCAGCGGTGTGGGCACCATGGACCGCCCGATCTGGGCCAGGATGTCATCGTCGAAAAACTCGCGCAGCCGGGCCAGATTGCCGCTGACAGCGGACTGGCTGAGGTTCAGGCGGTTGGCCGCGCGCGATACGCTGCGTTCCTCCAACAGCACATCCAGCACGACCAGCAGGTTCAGGTCCAGTTTCTGGAACCGCATTATTCATCCCCCATCCATCGGTCACACCGATAGTTTGGTTCAGTAAATACGATTTCGATGATGAACGTACAGCCCCTATCGTCATCTGATCGACTTTCCCAGCCAAGGAACCCTCATGGACGCGACCGATTATGGCCGCCTGTTCGACCTGTCCGGTCGCCGCGCCCTGGTCACCGGCGGGCAGCGCGGGCTTGGCCTGGGCATTGCCACCGCCCTCGCCAGACACGGCGCAGATCTCTGGATTTGCAGCGAGGAAGAGGCGGGTTGCGCCGATGCGGCGGAGCGGTTGCGGATTCAGGGACTGACCGTTCGGGCGGTCACCTGTGACGTCACCGACCGCGCGGCGCTGTCTGCCATGGTAGAACGGGTGACGGCAGCGGGGCCTCTGGACATCCTGGTCTGCAATGCCGGGGTGGCCCCCCATGCGGGTCCCGTCACCTCCGCCAGCGACGTCGACTGGCAGGTGACAATGACCATCAACCTGCAAAGCGTGCTGTGGCTGGCCGGTATGGTCCTGCCCGGCATGGCGGCGGCGGGTGGCGGCAGCATGATCATCATGTCCTCCATCGCCGGTCTGCGCGGCAACCGGGCATTGGGCCTTTACGGTCTATCCAAGGCGGCCAATGCCCAGCTGGCCCGCAATCTGGCCGTGGAATGGGGGCCAGCCAACATCCGGGTCAATGCCATCTCCCCCGGCTTCATCCGCACCGATCTGGCGCGCGACCTGCTGTCCAACCCGGCCTTCATGGAACGACGCATGGCCATGACGCCCCTGCGCCGGCCGGGCGAAGTGACGGAGGTGGCGGGTGTCGCCGTCATGCTGGCATCTGCCGCCGGGGCCTTCATCACGGGACAGAATATCGTCGTTGATGGTGGCACCCTGATCACCGACGGCAATTAAAGAATAACCGGAGGAACGCCATGCATATCCTGATCACCGGCGCCGACGGCTTTGTCGGGCGCGCGCTTGTCCGCCGTCTGCTGTCCGGCACCGACACAGCCTTCACCCGCCTGACCCTGGTGGATCAGCGGTTTGGCGACCTGCCCGCTGATCCACGTGTGGTCTCTGTCGCCGGCAACATTGCCGACAGCGCACTATGGACCGATGCCTTGTCGCTTCCTGCCGACATCGTCTTGCATCTGGCCAGCGTGCCGGGCGGGTTGGCAGAGCAGGAGTTCGACCTGGGCATGTCGGTAAACCTTCAAGGGACGCTGGGCCTGCTGGACGCGCTGCGGGCGCAGGGGCGGACGGCAAGGTTCGTCTTCGCCAGCAGCGTCGCCGTCTATGGCGATCCGTTACCCGATACGGTCGATGATACCACCCCTCCCCGCCCCACCCTGTCCTATGGCGCACAGAAGCTGGCGGCAGAGGTGATGGTGGCGGACTATAGCCGGCGTGGCTTCATCGACGGGTGCAGCCTGCGCCTGCCCGGCATCGTGGCCCGTCCGCCCGCCCCGTCGGGCCTGATCTCCGCCTTCATGAGCGAGGTGATGTGGGCGGCGGCGGAACGGCGGCCGGTGAGCCTGCCGGTCGGCCCCGATGCTGTCTGCTGGTGGATGTCGGTGGCGTCCGCCGTGGATGCGCTGCTTCATGCCGCCAGCCTGCCCGGACAGGGCCGCGTCTGGCTGCCACCGGTCCTGCGCCTGACCATTGCCGAACTGCTTGGCGCCCTGGCCGAACGCTTCGGCCCCGTCAATGTCACCTACAATCCTGACCTGGCAGTTGAAGCGCGGTTCGGGCGGCAGCCGCCGCTTCATGCCGACCAGGCACTGGCGGTGGGTTTCCGCGACGATGGCGATGTGGGCGCGCTGATCAAAGCGGCTTTGGGATGATGGAGAAACACCATCGTCGCCCCACGCGCAGAAAAAGGCGGAACTCTGAAAATTCGCCACAAGCAGATTACAACAATGGAGGAAACATGAGCACCAGACGTGACCTGTTCCGCATGGCACTGGCCGGTTCAGCGGCCATGCCGGCTTCGGCGCTTGGGCTTTTTACAGCCAAAGCCGATACACCGGGGGAAAGGGCGGAGGCCACCAACTGGGCGCGTGGGATTGAGGGGCAGCGTCGTGCCGACCTTGGCGACGGAACCTTTCTGAACCCGATCCTGGCCGGTGACCACCCCGATCCCAGCATCCTGAAGGATGGGGATGATTACTACATGACGCATTCGTCTTTCGAAGCGTCACCGGGCCTGCTGATCTGGCATTCACGCGATCTCGTGAACTGGACCCCGCTCTGCACGGCCTTGGAAAAGCCGCCTGGAATGGTCTTTGCCGTCGATCTGATCAAACATAAGGACCGGTATTATATCTATATCCCCTTCTTGAAGGTTCCATGGGCCACAACCCTGCCGGCACCGATCAATATCTATGTCATTCATGCGCCGAGCATTACAGGGCCGTGGAGTGCGCCGATTGATCTTGGTCTGCGGGGCATGATCGATCCGGGCCATCTGGTCGGTGAGGATGGGCACCGCTACCTGTTCCTTTCGGGTATCAGGCGTGTTCGCCTGTCCGATGATGGTTTGTCCACCATCGGGCCGGTGGAAAAGGTCTATGACGGCTGGCGCTACCCCGATGACTGGATCACGGAAGCCTATGCGCTGGAGGGGCCGAAACTGCTGCGGCGGGGGGACTGGTTCTATCTGATCAGTGCTGTTGGCGGCACCGCCGGCCCGCCAACCGGCCATATGGTCATCGCCGCACGCTCCCGGTCCGTCCATGGGCCCTGGGAAAACTGCCCACACAACCCGATTGTCAGAACCACGGACGCCAACGAACGCTGGATGTCGCGCGGGCATGCCACCCTGGTCTCTGGGCCAGGGGACCAATGGTTCATGGTCTATCACGGCTATGAAAACGGCTACCGCACCCTGGGGCGGCAGACGCTGATGGAACCCGTCGAATGGACGGAGGATGGGTGGTTCAAGGCCACGGGTGGCGACCTTGCGCATCCGTTGCGAAAGCCGCTGAATATCCCGTCCGCCCCCCACGGGGTGGCCCGTTCCGACGACTTCTCAAAGCCGTCCTTTGGCTCCCGGTGGAGTTTCTACGCCGGTGGTCCGAATGAAATTGAACGGGCCAGCCTGACCAAGGGCGGACTTGTCATGCGTGGCAAGGGCAATGGGCCGCATGATTGCTCCCCCCTGACCCAGATGGCCGGCGACCATGCTTATGAGATTTCGGTCACCGTCGCATTGGACGGCAAGGGCGAGGCGGGCCTGCTGCTGTTCTTCAATGACCGTCTGTTCCTGGGCCTGGGGATCAATGGCGAACGCATGAAGACCTATAATGGCGGTAAGGAAAGCCATTGGCGCGAACCGGCACCGGCAGTCAACCGTCTGCATCTGCGGATCACCAATGACCGCTACATCGTCACTTACTATTACAGCCTGAACGGAACGGACTGGATACGGCATGGTGTCCGGGCAGAGACATCGGGCTATCACGCCAACACGATCGGCGATCTGGCAAGCCTGCGCCCGGCCCTGTTCGCGGCGGGGCAAGGGTCAGCGACTTTCAGTGATTTCCGTTACCGGGCACTCTAAAACGAATACGGGGCACCGGAATCTGTCTGGTGCCCCGCGAGCGTTACAACCGTCCGCTTTTCCCACTCAATCCGGCATGATCGCCACGGCGCGAGTCCAGCCGGCGGATGCCGCCCGCACCTTCACGGGGAAGCAGGCTACTGTGAAGCCCGTGGCGGGCAGGCTTTCCAGGTTGGTCAGTTTTTCCATGTGGCAGTAACCGACATCCTTGCCGACATAATGCCCCTCCCAGATCAGGGACGCATCGCCCGTTTCCTTGAACTTCGCGGCGGTGAAGGGGAATGGGGCATCCCAGCTCCAGCCATCGATACCGGTCACGCGCACGCCGCGTTCAACCAGATACAGCGTCGCCTCCCGCCCCATACCGCAGCCCTTAGCCAGGAAGTCGGGGCGGCCATAGGCAGCACCGGCGGCGGTGTTGACCAGCACGATATCCAGCGGCTGCAGCGTGTGGCCGATGCGGGCCAGTTCGGCCTCCACCTCTGCCGCCGTGACGACATGCCCGTCGGGAAGGTGGCGGAAATCCAGCTTCACACCGGGCCGGAAGCACCAGTCCAGCGGCACCTCGTCAATGGTGATGGCGCGTTTGCCGCCATCCATCGTGGAATGGTAATGCCAGGGCGCGTCCATATGCGTGCCGTTATGGGTGGTCAGTTCCACCCACTCCGCCGCCGGGCCCTCACCATCGGGCAGCTGGTCGGCCTTCAGGCCAGGGAACATCTGACAATATTCAGCCGCCCCTTCGGCATGGCTGGCGTAACGGATCTTGGGCCGCATGAAGGGCGGGTCGGCAGGCACGTCATTTTCCAGATGCACCGACAGATCGATGATGCGCGGCATGGCGCTTACTCCGGCTGGATGATGTCAACGCGCAGCCCACAACCGGGCCGCATCTGGCAGGCAAGGCGAATGGCAGGGTCGGTGATGGCAAGCTGGCGGCGCAGATGCGCCTCATCCTGCCCCATCGGGCCGGGATCCCCATCGAGAACCCGCACCCGGCAGGTACCACAAACACAGCAACCGCCGCACAGAGCCGTGATCATCTCACGGTTCCGGGCGGCGATGGCCTGGAACAGGGAATGGCCGGGGGGGACGTCGACCGTCACCACCCCGTCCGCCCTATGCAGTGTCACACTCACGCCGTATGTCCACCCAGCGTGTCGGCGAACCAGTCGGCGATGTAATCGCGGCCGAACGACATGTTGTCGGCCCCGACATGTTCCACGCCCCCTTCCCGCTCGGTGAAGATTTTCAGCTCACGCTGGGGCGAGTTCACCAGTTGATCATAGGTCTGGTGGGCGTAATCGACCGAGATTTGGCGGTCCTTGGCCCCGTGGGTGACCAGGAACGGCACCTTGATCCGGTCCAGCACCCCGTTCAGATGCATGCCTTCCGCCTTGGCGAAGAAATCATCCATGTCCTTGGCGCCGAAGACCCAGCGCACGTGGCCCCAGTAGTGCGGAACCGGGTTCTCTCCTTCCCGCTTCAGGCGCTTCTGCTGCACTTCGCGCCAATCATGATTGGCACCCCACACAGCACCGCTGGCAAAGCGCGGCTCGAACGCTACCGCACGCGGGGTGAAGTATCCACCGAGGGAGATGCCTACCATGCCGATCTTGTCAGCGATGACGTCGGGTCGCGCGGCCAGATAATCAAACACCGGCGTGGCCCAGCGTTCGGTTTCATGCGTGGCGTACAGGTTGTTGGCGCGCAGTGCCTCGCCTGTGCCCGGCTGGTCGATACACAGGGTGGAGATGCCACGCTTGGCCAGGGCATGCGGCAGCCAGGACCAGAATAGCAGCTCCTTGCAGCTGTCCAGGCCGTTCACATAGAGGACGCAAGGGGCGGGACCGTCCACCCCTTCGGCCTTGGTGAACAGGCCGGGGATGAAGCTGTCGCCGAAGGGGATTTCCACGCGGGCGCAGTTCTCCCGCGCCAGGGAAGTGCCGCGACGGAAGGCGTCCTGACCCTTTGCGAAGGTCTCTGCCCGGCCCGGATGGCCATGGCCCTGCATACGTTCCGCCGTGATATAGTAGAGCGACGCGCGTTGCAGCTTGGCCCCAGCGGAAAGGGCACGGCCCCGTGCCTCATCCTCACTGGCCAGGCCGACCAGCTTGTCGCCCATGGCTACCCATTGCGCCAGGAAGGCGCCGGTGCCGGCATCCTCGCCCCGCGCCGCAGCCTCCAGCAGGGGGCGGCACATATCCTCGATCTCACCAACCCGGCCACCGCTTTCGATGGCGATGTTGACGGACAGGTTCCAGATGTAATTGTTGGGGAAGTACTGGAAAAGCGCCATGGTTCAGACCCCCACGGCCTGGAACAGGCCGGCATCGGGTGCGGGATGCGGCATGGTCTGCGGCCCCCCGCTGCCGGCCCCCCACTGATCCATGGTCTCTGGCGTCGGCTTGTGCACGGTGGCGACCCAGGTGGCGTCATCCACCTTCTCCAGCTCCGCCGTATATTCAACCGCAAAGCCCGACGGGGTGGTGAAATAGCTGAAGGTGTTGTTGCCCGCCGTGTGCCGGCCCGGCCCCCAGCGCAGCTCAACCTCCGCCTTTTTCAGCTTGCCCACGCCGCGCATCATCGCATCCATGTCCGGCATGTCATAGGCGACATGGTTCAGGCAGGGCGGGCCCGGCAGGAAGGCCACCCGGTGGTGCCATTCATTACAGCGCAGGAAGCACATGAAATCGCCCAGCCAGTCCGACACGCGGAAGCCCAGGACATTACAGAAGAAATCCACCGCACCCTTGTGATCGGGTGAGTGCATGACAACGTGGCTGATCTTTTCCGGCAGGGCTTCCTTGGCCAGCACGGGCCGCGACGGCCCCTGCTCCACCCCGGCGGAGATCTCAAAGGTCAGGCCGTCCTTCCCGAAGAAGCGGAAACCATAGCCGCCGCCGAAGGAGGCAAGCTCCGTCGGTGCAAAGATCACGCGGCAACCGGCGGCCACAACCTTGTCATGCAGGGCGTCCACATCGGCATTGCTGTCAGCGGCGAAGGCGATGACATCGACCCGCTTCACATCCGATGCACGCAGGCGGACGACATACAGTTCCCGCGCGCCCTCGGCTGCGAAATAGACCATGCCATCCTTGGCCGCCACCTCGCGCAGGCCCCACTTGTCGCGGTAGAAGGCGCGTTCGGCCTCCAGATCCGTCACGCCATAGCCGACATAGCGGATATCCGTCACACGGGTCATCTCAAGCTCACTCCCAATATCAAAGTGGTTGGGCCAGGGCGGCCATGGTCTGGTTCATCAGGCGGGGATGTTCGTCGCTATGGACGCCGCTCAACTCGATCTCGCCCAGGCGGACGGAATTGTTCACCACCATGGCGCAGCGGTCATAACGGCGGGTCATGAAGGCGCTCAGCGCGGCGGACAGGCTGTCACTGGCCGACAGCACATCGCCCAGCACCACCGCATCCTCCATCGCCATGCCGGCACCCGATGCCAGATGCGGGGTGGTGGCGTGGGACGCATCACCGATCAGCAGGCCACGCCGCGTATGCCACGGACCAGGCAGCAGCAGCGTCTCCAAGGGGCGGAAATTCACCACCGACTGGTCGCTGATCTGATCGCGGACAAAGCCGACAGACCCGCCGAACCCCGCCAGCCGTGCGCGCAGAAGACCGGGCAGGTCCGCCTCGGCATGCCGGGTGTTGGGGGCAATGGCCTCCAGCGCGAACAGATACATCTGATCGGGCGAACAGGGGTTCACGCCCGCCTTGATCGGCGCGCCCAGGAACATCTCCACACCCTTCACCCCCTGCGGTCGGGGGGCGGTGACGCGCCAACAGGCCTGACCTGTGAAGCGCGGCTTGGGCGCATCGGGGAAAAGCAGGCCGCGCGTGCGGGAATAGATGCCGTCGGCCCCGATCACCAGATCGTAACGCCCCGTGCGGCCATCGCTGAACGTCACGTCCGCGCCGTCCGCATCCTCGGCATAGTGATCGATGGTGATGCCCAGGCGGATATCGGCTGCGGCCTTACGGGTGCGGCTGGCCAGGATTTCATGCAGGATGGGCCGCATGATGCCGCCGCCAGACGGCAGGTCGGCGGCCAGCGGCGGGATCGCCACCTCCCCAATCGGGTGGCCGGTGGGCGTGAACAGGCGCGTGCTGGCCGCGCAATAACCGTGCTGGCGGAAATCATCCAGGATATCCAGCCGCTGAAACGCGCGCAGCGTCGGGCCGGTTATGGAGATACCGGCGCCATAGACACGCCAGGCCGGGTCCTGGTCGATCACATCAACCGATACACCCAGACGTGACAGCACCAGAGTGGCCGACATGCCGGCGATGCCACCGCCAACGACAAGCGCATTAAGGATCAAGGACACATGCTCCTCCCAGGCCACCCACCCAGGGGGCGGCAGCCGGACATGCCCGCCAGTTCGGCGGGTCTTTATCGTGGATTGGGGCGGAGGGCCGCCGTCGCGGACCTCCATGCCACCAACCATAAGCCCGCCGAACAAATCACCAAAGCCGTTTATACCGATACAATGCATCGGCCACGGTGATAGAGCCCATTCAGCCCTTCACGACCTCTTGGTCGATGGCGCCGAAGACACTTTGCCCGTCGTGCAGCACTTCCATCCGCACCCGGTCACCGAAACGCATGAAGCCGGTGCGGGCAGCACCTTCATCCAGCATTTCGATTCCGCGCCGTTCGGCGATGCAACTGGACCCGACCTGCCGGTAATTCTCGTTCGATACCGTGCCCGAGCCGATGATGGTACCGGCGCACAGGTCGCGGGTGCGGGCGGCATGGGCGATCAACTGTCCGAAACAGAAACCCATGGCCCCGCCATTGGCCGCCCCAAAGCGCGCCCCGTTCCAGTCGACCAGCAGGTTCAGATGGATACGGCCATCGGCCCAGCTTTCCCCCAGCTCATCAGGCGTTACGGCGATGGGTGCCGCCGAACAGGCGGGTTTGGCCTGGACCCAGCCGAAGCCCGTCTCCATTTCCGCCCGGCCCGGGACACGAAGCGACCAGTCATTGACCAGCATGACCAGACGGATATGGGCGCGTGCTGTGTCGGCATCCGTTCCCATGGAGACATCACCGGTCACCACCGCAAATTCACCCTCGAAATCGATGCCGTCGGCTTCGGTCGGCAAGGGCACGGGTGCGGTCGGGGCGATGAAGCGGTGGGACATGCCCTGATACATCAGGGGCTTGTCATGGTGCGGGTTGGTGATGCCGAATACCTTGGCCATCAGTTCGCCATGCGCATGGAAGGCCGAACCGTCCAGCCATTGCCAGGCGCGCGGCAACGGTGCCAGGGCCTTTGCGGGGTCAAAGGCAAAGGCATCCGGGGCGGTACCGGCCTCCAGCGCTGCCGACAGGGCCAGCAGCCTGGGTTCCGCCACCGCCCAATCGTCAAGGGCGGCCTGCAGGGTTTCCGCGATGCCGGTCGCGGCGACGGCGCGGCGCAGATCGCGGGAAACCACCACCAGCCGTCCGTCACGGCCACCAAGGTCAAGGCTTGCGAGCTTCATCTTCAATCCCATGGCGTTCAGCGTTGAACGGCGACATAGGCATGGGCTGTCCCATCCGTTAAGTCGGGATTGCCGATCCATCCTATCGGCGCCAGCGATAGATGGGCCGGCGACGTTTTCGTATGATCAATATTGTTTCAAGACAGAATGTAAGCCTCACGTCCAATCTCGGATCAAACCCACATTAAGTGGCACTATCTTTTAGGAAAAATTTTTCATATAAGAAAAGCGCAACAGGGAGAGCTGGGATGTCCTTATCATCGCCGCCCGATCCGGGACCCAAGCGGGAAGCCGATGCCCGCGCCTGGTACGCCATCGTCATCTTCGCTTTGGCCGCCGTTCTTTCCTATACCGACCGCCTGATCCTGAACCTGCTGGTTGCCCCGATCCGGTCGGAAATGGCGATCACCGATACGCAGGTGAGTTTCCTTCAAGGCGCCGCCTTTGCCATCATCTATGCCTTTGCCGGCCTGCCCATGGGCCGGCATGCCGACCGGCATGGGCGGCGCAACCTGATCCTGGCCGGTATTGGCCTGTGGAGCCTGGCGACCGCGCTCTGCGGTCTGGCGCAGTCCTATGGGCAGTTGTTCGGGGCTCGTATCCTGGTGGGGATCGGGGAGGCGGCATTGGCACCAGCCGTGCTGTCCATGGTGCCAGACCTGTTCCCGCCGCATCGGCGCGGGACAGCGGTTGCCATCTTTATCGGTGGCATGGTGATGGGGGCCGGCATGGCCACACTGGTCGGCGGTATCCTGATCGATGTCTTCAGCCTGGGCGCCCTGTCCGGTCTGGCACAGTCCGCCGGGGTAGCGCCCTGGCGTGCCGTGCTGCTGACCCTGGGGCTGGCCGGTGTTGTCCTGGCCCTTCTGGTCGCCACCATCCGTGAACCGGTGCGGCAGGAAAGCCTGGGCGGTGATGTGAAGCCGGGTTTGGATACGCTGCGCCGCTATCTGGTTGATAATCGGTGGGCATTCGGTCTGCTGCTGGGCGGGCTGACCCTGACACAGATTGTCGATTACGGGGCCAATAGCTGGACACCGTCGCTGCTGATGCGGGTGCATGACTTCACCCCGTCGCAGACGGGAACGGCGCTGGGCTCCATCCTGATCGGGGTGGCGGGGCTGGGCACCATTGTCGGCGGGCTGCTGGCCGATTTCCTGGAGGCACGTGGCCATTCCACGGCCAAGCCGATGGTTGCCGCCGCCGCTGTCAGCCTGGGCGTCCCCTGCCTGCTGTTCGGGGTCATGCCGGGGGTCGGCCTGACGCTGGCCCTGTTCACGGCCTATGCCTTCCTGCTGGCCATCGGGGCCGGGGTCGGCATCGCGGCCATCCTGGATCTGGTGCCATCAGAACTGCGCGGCATGACGACGGCAGTGCAGGCCTTTGCCTATACTGCCTTCGGGCTGGGCCTGGGTCCGACGCTGGTGGCGGTGACCACCGACCATGTTTTTGCCGATCCGCTGGCGGTCGGACTGTCGATCAGCGTGACCGGCATTCCGCTGCTGGCGCTGTCAGCGCTCGCCATGTGGCGGTCGCTGCCCCATTACCGTGATGTGCGCCAACGGTTGGCCCGCGCGGCAAATACTTGAACCAAAACAGAAACCAACGAACAGGGAACCAATCCATGATATTGCCCAAAAGCCTGATCATTCCGCTTCTGGCCGCAACCTGGCTGTCCGCCGTACCGGCGGTGATGGCCCAGGACCCGGCCCCCGCCGCCCCAGGCGCGACCGCCACCGCACAGACAGCCGCCCCTATCGCCCATCCTCTGACCAGGGACGATGTGGAACTGATGGTCGATGGCTTCCTGCCCTACGCGCTGAAGCGCGGGGACATTGCAGGTGCCGTGGTCACGGTGGTCAAAGATGGGCAGATCCTGTTTGCCAAGGGCTACGGCGTTGCCGACCGGGAAACGAATGAGCCTGTGGACCCGGATAAGCATCTGTTCAGGCCCGGTTCCATCTCCAAGCTGTTCACCTGGATCGCGGTGATGCAGCAGGTGGAGGCGGGGCGCATCGATCTGGATGCCGATATCAACCAGTATCTGGACTTCAAGATCCCTAATAGCTGGCCCGAACCCATCACCATGCGCCATGTCATGACGCATACGGCGGGCTTTGCCGAGACGGTGCGCGACCTGATCGTGCGCGGTCAGGATCACCCGCTGGAACTGGAAAAGCTGCTGTCGCGCTGGGTCCCGGAACGGTCCTACAAGCCGGGCACCGTTCCCGCCTACTCGAACTATGCCACCGCACTGGCCGGTCTGATCGTGCAGCGGGTCAGCGGTGAGAAGTTCGAGGATTACATCGACAAGCATATCCTGGCGCCCGCCAACATGAAGCATTCCAGCATGGCGCAGCCCCTGCCCGCCCATCTGGCCCCGCTGATGTCCAAGGGCTATGCCTCCTCCCGCGAACCGGCGCAGGACTTCGAGATTGTAAACCATGCCCCGGCGGGTTCGCTGACGGCCAGCGGGGCCGATATGGGCCGGTTCATGATCGCCCTGCTGAACCAGGGCGAGGGGCCGGGTGGTCGCATCCTGAAGCCGGAAAGCCTGGCGCAGATGTGGAAGCCGCAATACCGCCCTCTGCCCGGCCAGGAACTGGCCATGGGCCTGGGCTTCTATGAGCAGAACCGCAATGGCTACCGCATCATGGGCCATGGCGGCGACACCACCCTGTTCCATAGCGATTTGGCCATGTGGCTGGACGAGGGGGTGGGCCTTTACATCTCCTTCAACAGCACCGGCGATGACATGTCGCGCGGGCCAATCCGCAACGAACTGCACCGTATGTTCGCCGACCGCTATTTCCCGGCCAAGGCCGCCCCGGAGCCTGCCAAGGCTGAGCCGGTGACGCGCAAGGTGCCGGTTGGCGGCACCTTCTACATGTCGCGCCGGGCCGAGGGCACGCTGGTCAGCATGATCAACCTGTTCGGCCAGGGCGACCTGATCACCAATGAGGATGGGACCGCCACCTTCACCCTGTTCCGGGATTATGTCGGCATTCCCAAGCGCTGGCGCGAGGTGGCGCCCGACCGCTGGCAGGAGGTGGGCACCGACAGCCTGATGCACACCAAGACCGATGAGAATGGCCGCGTTACCGGCATTACCACCGATGACTACCCCGCCATCTTCATCGCTCAGCCGGTGCCGACGGGCATCAACAAGGGCTGGAACCTGCCAGCCCTGGGCATCGCCATGGCCATCGCCCTGTTTGCCGTCATCTGGTGGCCCGTGGCCGCCCTGGTCCGCCGCCGCTATGGCTGGCCCCACCCGCTGACGGGCCAGCATCTGCTGGCTGACCGGCTGGTGCGGGGATCGGCGCTGATGATGGTGGGCTGCCTGACCGGCTTTGCACTTGTCATGACGCTGGCCATCGATCCGCTGATGTTCGGGGAGATCGATCTGGTCCTGCGGTTGCTGCAACTGGCGGGGTTGCTGGGTGTGCTGGGCCTGCTGCCGGCGGGGTGGCGCGCCTGGAAGCTGTGGACCGATCCGGCAGCCGGGTGGTGGGCGCGTATCCGGGCCAGCCTGATGATCCTGGTCTTTGCCTATTTCCTCTATTTCGTCGAGCAGTTCCACCTGATCAGCTTCGCGCTGGATTACTGAGCCGTTTCAATCGTTCCCGCCCCCGGATGGCCCATGCCGTCCGGGGGTTTTCTTTGCCCCTTGCGGAGTTCTGAACCCATGTCCGTCGCCCCTGCCCTTTCCCCCGCCATGCCTGCCGGTGACCTGATTTTCCTGTCGGGCCAGCTGGCCTTTGCTGCCGATGGCGCCATCGTGGCGCCCGATGATGTGGCCCGGCAGACCGAACAGGTCCTGGCCAACCTGAACCGCGTGCTGACCGGTTTCGGGCTGGACCTGTCGGACGTGGTGAAGACCACGGTCTGGCTGACCGATACCGCCGATTTTCCAGCGTTCAACGCCGCCTATGCCGCCAGCTTCGGCAGCCACCGCCCAGCCCGGTCCACGGTACGGGCAGATCTGATGCTACCCGGAGCCAGGGTGGAGATCGAGGCGGTGGCCAAGCGGCGGTGACCGGGTCGCAAACCCCTCATTCGGAGGTAATGGCGTGTCCACTCCGACCGAAAATCGGCTTCGTGCAACCAGATGAAACAGAAAATAAAGGGGTGTTTCGCCGTTCACGCCCCGTCCGCGCCCCCCAATGGGGGGCGTTGGATGGAACGGGCACACGGGTGGCGTTGATGGGGTGGATCATAGCAAGGATTGCTCAGGAAGTCAGCAATCACACCCCCTTCCACCTACTCCAGCCCCGTAAAGAAAAAACCCCGGACGGCGGGCCGTCCGGGGTTAAGTCCCTCAACTGGAGCGAACTGCCGTCAGGTATCCAGACCCAACGGATCAGCCACGCGCGGCCAGAAATTCAGCGCGCGCGTGCGATAGGGGATGGTGGTGAATTCTGGGGCGATGGCACCGGGCGTGGAGACATACTGAACCATGGAGGCCATGGGCCCGAACCCGGCATAGAAATGCTGGGTCGATTTCACCACGATCAGGTCCAGGTCCGACAGGTCGATGCCCAGGCCTGTGAAGGCATCGGGCTGAAACACCTGGCTACGCTGGCTGGCCAGCACAATATGCAGGCCGCCCGGCCCTTCCAGCCAGACCGACAGGCCGAGTGCGGTCGGTTCCTTGTCGAGACCCGTCTGGACATGATTGTTCACGATATTGCGGACAGTTACCGGCAGATCGACGGGATCACCCGAGGCCGGGCCGCATTTGCCGCCCAGCCGCAGATCGAAATGCGAACCGATGCCGGCATTGACGCAGATATTGATAGCGCCCAGATCCCAGAAACAGCCGATGGCGGCATTGCCGATGCCCCGGTCCAGCAGGCGGCGCAGGATGAAGGTACTGTCGCCCGCCGCCCCACCACCGGGATTATCGGCAACATCGGCCAGAACCGCTGGGCGGCCCAGCACCTTGGGTGCGGCCACAACATTGTCCAGGGCGGTGTCGATACTGGTGACATTGGGGCGCAGGCTTTCCCGCTGCCGGTACAGCCGTTCACCGAAGGACCGGGCGGTGGATACGGCCTTTGCCGCATCGCCATCGGCCACCACCCACATGCGCGTGCCGGTCCAGGGCGTGTCGCCCCAGGGGAAACCATGGGCGAGCGATACCGACAGGATACCGTCATGACCCTCCGCCGCCTTCATGTCGGCGACGAAGCTTTTCATCGGTTCCACCGTTGTCGGGTAGAGCGTGATCATGCGGCAGTCGAAATCGCGCATCAAAGGGCGGATTTCACGACGCGCCGTCGCCAGGCACAGGTCGAACAGTTCATCGGCACGTTCGACGCCGTCAGTATGCGGATATTCCTTCATGGCAATCAGGATATCGGCACTGTCCAGCATGGCGGGTGACAGGTGGCAATGCGGGTCCAGTTCGGCCCCGATCACCACATCCGGCCCCACCTGTGCCCGGATGGCGGCCAGAAGATCACCCTCGCAATCATCCTGGCCCACGGCCATCATGGCCCCGTGCAGCAGCAGCAGGACCATGTCGACGGGGCCGGCCTTGGCGATGCCGTCCAGCACCTCCGCCTTGAACCCGTCCCAGACGGGGGCCAGGGTGCGGCCCGCTGGCTGTGCATAGGCGCAAAGCCCCTCCACCACCTCGATCCCCGCCGCTTCGGCCCGGCGGTGCCAGTGGCGCAGGAAGGCCCCACCCTCCGTATCCGGCCGGCGCGAGGCGTCGCCATGATAGATGCCATATTCCTGGAAACTGCCCAGGCCGGTGGGCATGGGCGCGAAGCTGTTGGTTTCGGTGGCCACGACGGCCATGAACAGGCGCATGGGTCAATCCCCTTGGCAGCGGTCGGGCGACAGGTCGGCGATGGTGACGCCAGCATCGGCAATATCGGGTGGCAGCACGCCATGGTCCAGCAGGCTGGCCCCCACCCGCGCCAGGGCCGGTGCCATCTGGATACCGTACCCACCCTGGGCGGCGAACCAGAAGAAGGCGGGCTGACTGGCGGGCGAACCCACCACGGGGCTTCGGTCGGCCACGAAGCTGCGCAGGCCGGCCCAGCTGCGCGATACGCGGCGTACCGGCAGGTCGGCGGCGTTCTGCACCCGGTCGATGCAGACGGCGATATCCCATTCATCGGCCTGCGCGTCACAGGGCGGTGACGGGGTTTCATCGGCGGGGGAAGCCAGGATCATCCCGGCATCCGGCTTGAAATAGAAGGAGCCGCCCGCATCGATGACAGCGGGCCAGCGGTGAATATCAAAGCCGGCAGGCGGGTCCAGCATCATGGCGGTCCGCCGCAGCGGCATCAAACCAACGGTCGGCACGCCCGCCATGCGGGCCACATCATCCGCCCAGGCGCCGGCGGCATTCACCAACTTGCCGGCACGCACCGGCCCGCCGGGAAAGGTCAGGGTCCAGGCGGAACCATCCCAGGATGCCGCCTGCAACGGGGCGTCACTGTACAGTTCCACCCCACCGGCCTTGGCCCGGCGCAGGAAACCCTGATGGATGGCATGGACATCCATATCCATGGCGTCGGGTTCCAGCAGCGCGTCGCGCAACGGGCCGGGTTGCAGGATGGGCACCATGTCGCGCGCTTGGCCCGGGGTCAGCGGCAGGGCGCGGGTGCCGGTGCGGGCTGCGGATTCCCGCACCTCGCGCACGGCATCGCTATCCACCTGATCGCTGATATACAGCACCCCGCGCGGGGTCAGCAGCGGATGTTCGGCAAAACCCGGTGGCGGATCGTTGAAAAAGGCGCGGCTGGCCGCCGTCAGCACACAGACGGTGCTGTTTCCATAAAGGACAGAATACAGCGCCGCCGACCGGCCCGTGGTGTGATAGCCGGGGAAACCTTCCCGTTCCGCCAGCAGCACGCGCCGGCCCGGAACCGCATCCGCCAGCATGGCGGCCAGCGAAGCGCCGCCAATACCGGCACCGATGATCGCGATGTCGAATTCCTGCATCTGGAACCTCCCTTGCCCGCCATGGTCAGCATTCTTGGCGGATATGTCAAATATTTTTCGTATAGTAAATGTCATGGATAGCGAACAAGGCGTTCTATGGCTGCCTGCTTGCCTTCGCGAGGTTGGAGGCACCTTCTGCAGCGGCGTTCTTTTGATTAGAAACTTGTTTTCTTCGTCATCCCGGCGCAAGCCGGGACCTAGCGTGAGGCACGGTTAGCGCTGATATGACCCATGTCGCGGCGGACGCCGCTCTACGCTGGGTCCCGGCTTTCTCCGGGATGACGATAGGGGGCGCCTAGAGTCGCGGTAAACCCAATCCAAAGAGGGATTCCTCGCAAATACCCGACAACATCATAAAATTTTCGCATAGGAATAATCATTGTTGACCACTGTGCGGAACCCTGTTTTAATTTTCTGGTAATCAATGAAACGTGCCTCCGCGACCGGCCGCCCACCCCCTGTGGGTAGGGCCGGAACCGGTTCGTGCGTCCCAACGCCAAGGGGTCGGCCAACGGCCCCAGCCTCGGACAGGAAAGGCAATTTCCATGGTTTTCAGGTGTGAGACACCGCGTCGACAGGCGCGGAAGGGATTTCTGGCCGGTATCGCTCTGGCAGCACTTCCGCTGTTGCCGGCAGCGGGACAGGCGGCCAGCACGGAGCCGCTGCTGCTCGAAGAGATCATCGTGACGGCACAGAAACGCCTGGAAAATCTCCAGACAGTGCCAGCCTCCGTATCGGTTCTGAGCGGTGAGCGTATTGCCCGGTCAAGCCCGACCGGCGTCGCCGACTATGCCGCCTATATGCCGGGTCTGGCCATCAGCAGCGGCGGCACGCCGGGACAGGTGTCGCTGGCCCTGCGCGGTGTCGCCCCGGTGGGGCCAGGCGCCACGGTCGGCACCTATATTGATGACACGCCGCTGGGGTCCAGCGCCAATTATGCCCGCGCCGCCATCTATGCGCTGGACCTGTTCCCCTATGACATCCAGCAGGTGGAGGTTCTGCGCGGGCCGCAGGGAACGCTTTATGGTGCCAGCACCATGGGCGGCCTGCTGAAATATGTGACGCGCAAGCCCGACCTGAAGGAAACCCAGATACGGCTGGGCAGTGACATGTCGGCCACCAACAGCGCCGGGGGCGCCAATTGGGGTGTCCGTGGACAGGTCAACCTGCCGCTGATCGAGGACCGGCTGGCGGTGCAGGCCAGTCTCTATAAGCAGAAGAACCAGGGCTATATCGGCAATGCCCGCAGCGGCGCCGATGACATCAACGACAATACCCAGAAGGGGGCGCGCGTTGCCTTGCTGTGGCGTCCAGCGGAACCGGTGACGGTGCGCCTGCAGGCCCTGTTCCAGAAGGTCGACAGCCGCAACAATGCCGTCGTCGCCTATGATGCGGCGACCGACCGGCCCATCGCCGGCAGGCTGGACAGTCAATATTATATGGACCAACCCTTCACCAAGGATCTGGACCTCTATACCGCCACCATCGACTGGGATCTGGACTTTGCCAGCCTGACATCGGCCTCCTCCTATTCCACGGCCAAGGTGGACACGGCCCAGGATGCCAGTGCCATCTATGGCGTTGCCTTTCCGGCCCTGACGGGTGGGGCGGTTCCGGCGGGCCTGTCGCGGTTCGACCTGCTGCTGGATCATGAGAAATTCACGCAGGAAGTGCGGCTGGCATCGCCCAGCGGCGGCGGGTTTGAATGGATGCTGGGCGGGTTCTATACCTGGGAGGACAGCACCAATCTTCAGACGGCCAGCGCACAGACCATGAGCGGCAGTTCCATTGCG
The DNA here is from genome assembly GCF_052437035.1 of Niveispirillum sp. Classification (NCBI taxonomy): domain Bacteria; kingdom Pseudomonadati; phylum Pseudomonadota; class Alphaproteobacteria; order Rhodospirillales; family Azospirillaceae; genus Niveispirillum; species Niveispirillum sp. The sequence goes on along the minus strand of NZ_JBQVOH010000003.1, from coordinate 373,606 downwards.
GGACTGGACCCGCTGGCCATCGCCAGCCTGCCCACGACCTATGAGGAGGTGGCGGTGTTCGGCAATGCCACCGTCGCCCTGACCGACCGGTTCGACATCACCGCCGGCCTGCGCTGGGCCCACAATAATCAGGATTTCGCACAGATTTCCGATGGTGCCCTGCTGGGCGGTGCGCAGCGGGTGCCGGGCAAATCATCGGAAAATGTGCTGACCTTCATGGCCAGCCCGCGCCTGCGCGTGGATGAGGATGTGACGCTTTATGGCCGGGTCGCCAGTTCCTACCGCCCCGGCGGGCCGAATGTGGCCCTGCCCAATGTGCCGCCCAGCGTGGATGCCGATACGTTGGTGAGTTACGAGGCGGGCGTGAAATCCACCCTGCTGGACGGGCGGCTGCAGGCCAACGCGTCGGTTTTCTATATCGACTGGAAGGATATCCAGATCGCCGGTTCCAATGGCGGGGTTTCCTTTCTGCAAAATGGCGGCAAGGCGCAGAGCAAGGGGCTGGAATTTGAAACCGTGTTCGTGCCGGCGGAAGGCTGGCGTCTGGGGGCCAACGGCGCCTACACCGACGCCAGCTTCAAGGGCGACATCCCGGAGGTGGGTGCCCAGGATGGGGACCGTCTGCCGCTGATCCCCCGATATTCCTTTGCCCTGACCGCTGATTATGAATGGAGCCTGTCCGCCGACTGGACGGCCAATGCCGGTGCCGGCTATCGCTGGACAGGGGCAGTGCACAGCGATCCCGAAAGCTCCCCCGAATTCGTGCGGACCAGGGCCTATGGCGTGCTGGATATAAATGCGGGGGTGCAGAATGACGTCGTGGCCGTCCGCTTCTATATCCGCAACGCCGCCAATTCCCATGCGACGACCACCGCCGATCTGATCACCAGCGCGCTGGGCAGCCCGGTGCAGATCGACCGCACCGTTTTGCAGCCGCGTACCATCGGGCTGAGCGTCGATTTCACTTATTGATACCAGCTGTATTGGATCGTGACCGATCCAATACAGCTTCATTCTCCCTCAGGCGCCGGGCGGCGGTATCCGCCGCCTTGGCTTTACGGCGCACAAGCGCCGGGCCGGCAGTCGCCGACCTGCAGAAGCACGCGTTTTAGCGCGTGCTTCTGCTTCAATTGTCTGGTTTGTAACGCTCCCGCTTCAACTGCTGTGACTTGCCACAGGGAAAGGGGTTTCATTCCCCCCCGCCCCTGTGGCATTTTTTATTTTCCGAAGCGCTAACCAAACCCGCAGGAACGGAAAATGCGGGGTGAACCGGGGGTTGTGAGCAGATGACGCGGAGAGCACCGATCGGCAAGGCACTGCGCCGTCTGCGTCTTCAGAATGACTGGACCCTGGCCGATGTGGCAGAGCGGACGGGTCTGGCCGTTTCCACCCTGTCGAAGGTCGAGAATGACCGCATGTCCCTGACCTTCGACAAGATCGTCAGCCTGTGCGAGGGGCTGGGCGTCGATATAGGCACCCTGTTTACGGGCGATCCGGCCCCGGCAAGCGAGCCGGTTGCCCCCTCCACCGCACCGGTCGCCATGATGACACGGCGCAGCATTGACCGGGGTGGTGGGGAGGATGCGGAGGTTCCCACCAAGAATTACCGCCACCGCTATCTCAACACCGACATCACCCACAAGAAGATGATCCCCATCCTGGTGGAACATCGCGCCCGCACCATGGAGGAATTCGGTTCCCTGGTCCGCCATCCGGGGGAGGAATTCATCTATGTGATGGAGGGCGCCATCGAAGTTCACACCGAATTCTATGCACCCACCATCGTGAAGGCCGGGGAAAGCATCTATCTGGACAGCACCATGGGCCATGCCTATCTGGCAGCATCCGACGGCCCATGCCGCACCCTTTCCGTCTGTTCCAGCCCGGAACCGGCGCTGGCCCGGGCGCTGATGGTGAATGAACCCACCGTCAGCCTGAAAAAGCCGGAAAAGGCTTGAGCGCAGCAGTAACCAGGCTTATGCGCCGAAGGGCAACGGGGCAGCCGGATTGACCAGACCGGCGGCGCGCAGATCGCGCCAGAAATCGGTGGGAATGATTTCCGCCAGGGCCGCGCTGTCTTCGGCGATGCGGTCGGGACGGCTGGCGCCGGGAATGACGGCGGCGACGGCGGGATTGGCCAGCGCGAACTGCAGGCCGGCGGCCTTCATGCTGATGCCGTGGTGGTCGGCCAGGGCCTTGATGCGCGCCACCTTGTCCAGGATGGCGGGCGTGGCCGGTGCATATTCGAAGTTCGGACCACCGACCAGGGCACCGGAGCTGTAGGGGCCACCGACAATGATGCCCAGACCGCGTTCGGCCACCGTCGGCATCACCCGCTGCAAGGCCTTGTCATGGTCGAGCAGCGTATAGCGACCGGCCAGCAGGAAGCCGTCGGGACGGTTGCCCTCCAGACCCAGCAGCAGCTCGATCGGCTCCACCCGGTTGACACCCAGACCCCAGGCCTTGATCACCCCCTCATCCCGCAGCCCGTCCAGGGTCTTGAACGCACCCTTGCGGGCGGATTCAAAGACATCCAGCCATTCATCACCGTAGAAATCCTGGGCCACGTCATGCACCCAGACAATGTCGATCCGGTCGGTCTTCAGCCGCTTCAGGCTGTCCTCGATGGAGCGTAGGGTGGCGTCGGTGGAATAGTCATTGATGATGCGGTTGGGCAGGCCGTGCTTGAACACCTCCCCCTTTTCGCCCAGGTCACGGGCGGAGACATCCTCCACCTCGTCCAGGATCAGGCGGCCAACCTTGGTGCCGATGACATATTCGTCGCGCGGCTTGCCGGTCAGGGCCTGACCCATGCGGATTTCCGCCAAGCCGGCGCCGTAGAAGGGAGCATTGTCGAAGAAGCGGATACCGTCATTCCACGCCGCCTCCACGGTGGCCAGCGCCTCCTCCTCCGGAATGGCGCGGAACATGTTGCCCAGCGGGGCGGCACCGAAGCCAAGGCGGCTGGTGAGGATATTCTTGAGGCCCATGATCAATTCCTTTCAGGTCTGAAGGTCGGAGGGCGCTTACAGCAGGCCCAGAAGCAACGTGGCGGCGGCAGCGGAGGATTGCGGGTTCTGGCCGGTGACCAGATTGCCATCCAGGATGACATTGGAGGTCCAGTCGGGCGCGCCATGATGGATGGCACCCAATTCCTTCAGGCGAGTTTCCAACAGGAAGGGCACCTTTTCCACCCCGTCCACGGCCCACTCCTCGGCATCGGTAAAGGCGGCGACGGTGCGGCCCGCGATGAAGGGCGTTCCGTCGGGACGGCGCATACCGGCAAAGACGGCGGGGGCATGACACAGGGCGGCAATCACCCGGCCCGTGGCATCGAAGCGGAACAGCAGATCGTGCAGTTGCTTGTTATACGGCATGTCGAAGACGGTGCCATGGCCGCCCGGCATATAGACGGCATCGAAGCCATCCGTATCCAGCGTGTCAAAGGCTGGCGTGTCGGACAGCGCGGCAATCGCCTGCTCCCAGGCATTGGCCTGCTCAACGGTCGGCGCGCTTTTCGGATCGACCGGAACCTTGCCGCCGGCGATGGAGGTCACGGTGACTTGATGGCCGGCGCGGGTGAAGGCCAGATAGGGAACTGCATGTTCTTCCAGCCAGACGCCTGTCGGCTCGCCATTCAGCATGCGGTCATGGCTGGTCAGGATGAAGAGGATCTTGGACATCGGGTCGGCTCCGTGGCTTGGGATGTCCAGATCATGCCTTTGCCTAATATATTTCGGCAATTTATCTTTCCTATTTCAGACATTCATATGACATTATAACTGATGCGCTACGATCTGAACCTGCTGCCCACCTTCATCGCGCTGATGGAAGAACGTAACGTGACCCGCGCCGCCGAACGGCTGGGCATGACGCAACCGGCGCTGTCCAACGCGTTGAACCGACTGCGCGTGATGCTGCGCGACCCCCTGTTCATCCGCGAACGCTATGGTATGCAACCGACGGAGAAGGCGCAGGAACTGGCGCCCGTGATCGCCGCCGCCCTGGCCACGCTGGACGATATCGTCCTGGGGCAGCAGGATTTCGATCCGGCGCAGGCCAACCGACTGTTCACCATTGCCCCAAACAGTTACGTCGAATATGTGCTGATGCCGGCGGTGGTGACGCGGCTGCGCGAACAAGCGCCGGGGATCAAGCTGCGCCTGACGCCGTTCGGCACCGATCTGGCTGAAACCGGCGTGGTGTCGGGCAGTACCGCCATGGTAATCGGCCGTATCACCGATCCGCCCGACAATCTGGTGGTCCAGCACATTATGGATGACGGTCTGGCCTGTGTGGTCCGCGCCGACCATCCCACTGTAGGAGACAGCCTGTCGCGCGAACAGTATGAGGCGTTGAAGCATGTGAACATGTTGCCGCCCGGCCGGTTACGCGCCGGCCTGTTCCAGGCATTGCAGAAGCAGGCCTTGAAGCGGGAGGTGGCGGTGTCCGTCACCCATTTCCTGGCGGTGCCAGAACTGGTGGCGGTCACCGACTATTGTTCCACCCTGCCCCGCCTGATCTGCCGGCAGCTGGCCCGCGACAAGCGGTTGAAGGTCATGCCGGCGCCTGTCGATCTGGGCACCTTTCCGGTGGAGATGGCCTGGCATGTCCGTTATCGCCATGATCCGGCCCATCGCTGGCTGCGGGGTCTGGTGGCCGATGTGGCGCGGGAGATATCGGCGGCTTGACCCTACTCCGTCAACGACAGCGGCCCCTCCGCCGCGTCGATCAGCGGGTCCGGCTTTGAAAAGGCCACCAGTTTCGCACGGTCCTGGATCAACAGCCGGTTACCCTGGACCGACAGGCCATGGTCACGCAGGGCTGAAAAGGCGCGGGACAGGTTTTCCGCCGTCATACCAAGGCGCGAGGCCAGGATGCGCTTATCGACGGGCAGCACGACCTCTTCACCCTCACCCGCCAGACCCAGGACGTAGCAGCCCAGACGCTGCACCCCGGTGCGCAGCTTCAAATCCTTGATCTGCCGGACCAGACGGCGGAAATGCTGTGCCAGTTCCGCCATCACGGGGGCAGAGAGAGCGGGATCGGCGGCAACTGCGTGGCGGAAAATTTCCGCATCCAGCAGCAGCACCCGTGACGGCAGCAAGGTGCGCGCCGACATCAGATAGGGTGCCCCCGTCAGAGCGGCGGCCAGGATGAAGCTGTCCACGGGAAACAAGGTTTCCACCACGGCTTCACTGCCGGCCTGGTCCCTTGCGAACAGTTCCACCCCGCCTTCCAGCAGAACCATCAGGAAATCGGCGCGGTCCCCCTCCTGGAACAGCAGGGTTCCGCGCGGATAGCGCTGCAATGATCCCCGTGCGGCCAAGGAGGATAATTGTTCTTTTTCAACCTGCCGGAACATGGGAAGACTGTGTACCAAACTCAGGTCTTCAGGCTTCATGGTTGGATTCCGGCTTATTGGCGGGTTCGGGTGACCCGCGAGATGCTGACCCTTGGTACGGGAACCGGCCCATTGGCGTCAATAAACCATGGGTACCGTCACGGCAGGCCAATGTGACATATTAAGCATATAATAATTCAAATATGACGTGCCTGCGCGTATGGTGGCCGTCAAGCGGCCCCCGCCATGGTCGGAAGATGCCGGGCATGGTGGGCGCCAAGGGGAAACGGGGGAGGATATCGATGGAACTGTCCACATTGGACATTGTTATTGTCGTGCTCTATGGCATCGCCATTTTCGGGCTGGCGCAATATGTGTCACGCGACAAGCCGGGCACCGCGCCCAAGGACACGACTGATTATTTCCTGGCGTCTAAGAATCTCCCCTGGTGGGCCATCGGCGCCTCGCTGATCGCCGCCAACATCTCCGCCGAACAGATCGTGGGCATGTCGGGGTCGGGCTATGCCATCGGGCTGGCCATCGCGTCCTATGAATGGATGGCGGCGGCGACGCTGCTGATCGTGGGCAAGTACTTCCTGCCCATCTTCCTGAAGAATGAAATCTATACGATGCCGCAGTTCCTGGAACGGCGGTATGGTCCGTCGATCCGGACCCTGATGGCCATCTTCTGGCTGGTTCTCTATATCTTCGTGAACCTGACCTCCATCATCTGGCTGGGTTCCATCGCCGTCAACAAGGTGGCGGGCGTGGATCAGAATCTGGCCCTGATCGGCCTGGGCACCTTCGCCCTTCTTTACCAGCTGCGCGGCGGCCTGAAGGCGGTCGCCCTGACCGATATCGTGCAGGTGTCGCTGCTGGTGATGGGTGGCCTGATCATCGCGGGCCTGACGCTGGGAGAGATCGGCGGCGAAGGCGGCATCCTGGCTGGATGGCAACGTTTGACCACGGAACTGCCGGGTCATTTCCACATGATCCTGAAAGCTGACAACCCGCATTACATGGACCTGCCGGGCCTGTCGGTGCTGATCGGCGGCATGTGGATCGCCAATCTCAGCTATTGGGGCTTCAACCAGTACATCATCCAGCGCGCGCTGGCGGCCAAAAGCCTGGACGAAGCGCAGAAGGGCGTGCTGTTCGCGGCCTTCCTGAAGTTGTTGATGCCTGTCATCATCGTGCTGCCGGGTATCGCCGCCGTCATCCTGGCACCCAATCTGGCCAAGCCGGACGAGGCCTATCCCTCTATGATGCGGCTGTTGCCCACGGGCCTGCTGGGTCTGGTGTTTGCGGCCCTGATCGCGGCGATCATCGCCTCCACCGCGTCGAAGATCAATTCCATCGCTACCATCTTCACCCTGGACGTGTTCGCGAAGTTCCGCCATGTGCGCGAAGGCGGGGCCGGGCAGGAACGAAAGTTGGTGATGGTGGGCCGTATCGCGGCCACGGTTTCCATCCTGCTGGCCATCCTGACCGCCCGCCCGCTGCTGGGTCAGTCGGAGCAGGCGTTCCAGTTCATTCAGGAATTCACGGGCTTCTTCACGCCGGGCATCACCGTGATCTTCCTGCTGGGGCTGTTCTGGAAACGTGCCAACGAAGCGGGCGCCATCACGGCGGCCATCGCATCGGTCGCCCTGTCCTGGGCGATGAAGGTCTGGTGGGCCGACCTGCCCTTCATCGACCGGATGGGCATCGTGTTCATCATCTCGTTGGTGCTGGCTGCGGCGGCGTCGCTGGTTATCCCGTCGCGGGCGGGCAGTGACACGATTGATACTGGCACTGTCAGCTATCGCACGGGAACCGGCTTCAATGCCGGTGCAGTGGGCGTGGTCCTGGCCCTGGTGGCGCTGTACGCAACCTGGTGGTGACCGCACCCTTTACGGGCGGCCGGTAAAGGCGGCGGGTCCGGTGAGGCCCGCCGCCTTTTTGCATTTTGGACAAAGCTGTCGCCGCCACATCATGGTAAAGGGAAAAACCAATCCATACAAAGCTGGCAAAAGCCGGCCATATCCGCAGACAGGAGAACAGGGGCATGAGTTTCTGGGGGCGGCGCAAGGCGCTGGACGCGCTGACGCATGTTGACGAGTCACGGCAACTGAAACGCACACTCAGCTGGCCGCATCTGGTGGCGCTGGGCATCGGGGCCATTATCGGCACGGGCATCTATACGCTAACCGGCATTGGGGCAGAGCGTGCGGGTCCCGCCGTGATCCTGGCATTCGCGGCCTGCGGCATCCTCTGCGTCTTCGCGGCCCTGACCTATACGGAGATGGCGACCCTGATGCCGGCGGCGGGCAGCGCCTATACCTACACCTATTCGGTGCTGGGTGAGGGGCTGGCGTGGCTGGTGGGGTGGAGCCTGATTTTGGAATATGCCGTCACCTGCTCCGCCGTGGCCGTCGGCTGGTCCGGCTATATGGTGGGCCTGCTGGAAAGCCTGGGCGTGCATCTGCCGGCCTGGATGATTTCGGGCCCGCATGGCGGGGGCATCATCAACCTGCCCGCCGTCCTGATCACCCTGGCCGTGACGGCGATGCTGGCGCGCGGGGCCAAGGAAAGCGCCACCCTGAACATCGTGCTGGTGGCCATCAAGCTCCTGGCGCTGGCCGTGTTTGTCGGCCTGACGGCGCCGGCCATCATGCCGGAGAATTTTACGCCCTTCATGCCCTATGGCTTTGCCTCGCACAGTGTGGACGGGCAGGTGCGCGGCGTGATGGCAGCGGCCGCTATCGTGTTCTTCGCGTTCTTCGGCTTCGATGCCGTCTCCACCTCGGCAGAGGAGGTCAAGAACCCGGAGCGCGACCTGACCATCGGCATCATCGGGTCCATGGTGGTCTGTACCCTGATCTATATGATTGTCGCTGCCTGTGCCGTCGGTGCCTGGCCGTTCGCGGAATTCGCGACCAGCGGGGAGCCACTGGCCTTCATCCTGCGCGGATTGGAACATCCGGGTGCGGCCTTCGGCATCGGAGCGGCGGCCATCATCGCCCTGCCGTCCGTGATCCTGGTGATGATGTTCGGGCAGACACGCGTGTTCTTCGTCATGGCGCGCGACGGGTTGCTGCCCCGCTCGCTCAGCCAACTGGATGCACAGCGGCGCGGGCCGCTGCGCCTGACCTTCCTGGTCGGCGGGTTCGTGGCGCTGGTGGCCGGCTTCTTCCGGCTGGACCAGATCGCCGAACTGTCAAATGCCGGCACGCTGACCGCCTTCATCGCGGTATCGGTCTGCGTCATGGTCCTGCGCCGCACGCGGCCCGACCTGCCGCGCCTGTTCCGCTGCCCTGCGGTGTGGATCGTGGCGCCGTTGGCCGTGATCGGCTGTCTTTACTTCATGATCAGCCTGCCCACAGGCACCCTGGTGCGCTTTGCCATCTGGAACCTGATCGGTGTCGGTGTCTATCTGGCCTATGGACGGCGGCGTAGCCTTCTGGCTCAGGCCGGCAGTTGAATTCCGGCCCGTTCCACCTTATGTCCTGATGCCGGCAGGGGGCATGGCAGACCCCGCCGACAGAAAGATAAAAGGCAGCATGTCCGCGTCATCCCCCTCCCCCGTTCCCGCCGCTGAAACGGAAAGCGGTGCCCTTTCCCCACGTGCGCTGGCCATGCGCCAGCGCCTTATGCAGGCGGGGGCGGAACTGTTGGGGGAGGTCGGGATCGAGCGTATCTCCACCAATCTGGTCGCCGCGCGGGCCGGCGTGACACCGCCCGTCTTCTATCGTCATTTCAAGGACAAGTACGACCTGCTGGCGGCCCTTGGCGAGGACCTGATGCTGCGCCAGAATACAGTGCTGGCCGCCTGGCTTGAGGGGCATGGCGACAAGGGGTTCGATGGCCTGATCCAGGCGCATTATCAATTCCTGCTGTCATCCATCCAGGTCACGGCCACGCAGCCGGGGGCGGTGTGGATCATGCGGGCACTGCGGGCGGTGCCATCCCTGTCCAGCGTGCGTACCCAGTCGCACGAACTGGTGACCGACCGGATCATGGAGGTGATCCTGTCGCTGCTTCCCAATGCCAATCCCGCCGAACTGCGCCTGCGCACCCGCATCGCGGTCGAGGCCGGATACAGCATCATCGAACTGGCCCTGGAAGACCCTGACCAGTCGCCGGAAGCCCTTTGCCATGGCCTGACCGCCATGTGGCAGGGCGGTCTGCGCAACGGCCTGGAACAGGCCTGACCCCACCACATCACCATCATCGTCATTTCGGAGCGGGCACCGGCGGTGGCCCGCATTATCCGCTTGCGTCGGGCACAAGGATTAGTTATCACTAACTTCATCAGTTAGCGATCACTACAGGCCATCATTGATAGGGGTGCCATGACGACGCCGTTGAGCGTGCGGGCGCTGCCGGGATTGCTTTGCCTTGCGTTCCTGGCCCTGGGGGCCTGCGGACAGAAGGAAACACCGCCGCCGGACGCCGCCACCATCACCGCCCTGCGTCCCGCCGATCCGCGATTGGCGGAGATCTATGCCGCGTCCTGCCTTGCCTGCCACACGATGGCAGATAGCGGGGCGCCGCTGACGGGTGTTGTGGAGCAATGGCAACCACGCCTGAACAAGGGGATGCCTGTTCTTCTTAAAAATGTTGTTGAGGGTGTGAATGGTATGCCGGCAGGGGGGCAATGCTTTGCCTGCACGCCGGAGGATTACACCGCCCTGATCCTGTTCATGAGCCAGCCGCCGCGCTGAAAGGGGAAATGATGGTTTCACGGCGTTCACTTTTCCTTGGCATGGCGGGTGTGGCAGCGGGGGCTGGTGCCGGCGGTTGGGCTGCCAGCCGGGTGGGTGTGCAGCCCGAACCACCCGCACCACCGGGCCAGGACGAGGCGGGCCGGCTGCTGTGGCGCAACTGGTCCGGCATTCAGCACGCCTATCCGGCGCAACGCGCGGCCCCCGGCAGCGAAGATGAACTGACGGCGCTGTTGCGCACGGCACCGGGTCCGCTGCGCGCGGTGGGATCGGGCCATTCCTTCATGCCCCTGGTGCCCACGCCCGGCACCCTGATCACGCTGGACCGGATGACGGGCCTGATCAGCCATGACAAGGCCACCAGCACAGCGGTGGCATGGGGGGGTACAAGGCTGGCCGATCTTGGCGCCGCATTGGCCGGGATCAGACAGGAAATGCCGAACCTGCCCGACATCAACAAGCAATCGCTGGCCGGCGCCACCGCCACGGGTACACACGGCACCGGCGCCACCCTGCCCGCCCTGCACGGCAATATCACGGCCCTGCGTCTGGTCACCGGGCGCGGTGACATTCTTGATTGCGATGTCGCACGTAATGCGGAGTTGTTTCAGGCGGCGCGCATGGGCCTGGGTGCCTTCGGCATTGTCACGCAGGTGACCTTGCAGAACAGCCCGTTAAAGCGGGTGGAGCGGAATGTCTGGCTACAACCGCTGGAACAGACATTGGCCGACTGGCCGCGCCTGCATCAGGTCCACCGCAATATCGAGTTCTACTATCTGCCCTTCACCGACATGACCGCCGTCATCACCCATGACGAAACGGATGCGCCGGCCACGGTACGACCGCCCGCACAGGATAATGAGGCCCTGCTGGACCTTAAAAAGCTGCGCGACTGGCTTGGCTGGTCGCCGACCCTGCGCCGACGGGTGGCACGGCAGGTCATGTCGGGGCTGGAGCCGGAACGGGTGGTGGATGAAAGCTGGCGGCTGCTGTCCAACGAACGGCCCGTGCGCTTCAACGAGATGGAGTTTCATCTGCCGCTGGAAGCGCAGATCGAGGCGTTGAAAGAGGTGATCGCCGCCATCGAGGGGCAGCGCAACGATGTGTTCTTCCCCATCGAGGCGCGGGTCGTCGCCCCCGACGATGCCTGGCTGTCGCCGTTCCAGGGCCGGATGACGGGGTCCATCGCCGTCCATGCCTATTACAAGGATCAGTATGATTTCCTGTATCAGCTGGTGGAGCCGATCCTGCGCCGGCATGGCGGGCGACCGCATTGGGGCAAGCTGAACAGCCTGAAACGCGCCGATTTCGCCGCCCTTTACCCAAGGTTCAACGATGCAACCGAACTGCGCCGGCAGATGGACCCGGAAGGGCGGTTCCTGAATGATTATCTGCGCGGGGTGTTCGCCGATGCCTGACGCGCCCGCCGCCTATTTCGCGTCTCTGTCCGCCGCGTTGAACCGTGCCCGGATTGCCGAACCGGTTTTGATCCTGGACCGGTCACGGATGGATGCGAATATCAGGACGGTGGCCGATACGCTGCGTGGTGGGGCGGCGGTGCGGCTGGTGGTGAAGTCACTGCCCTGCGCGCCGCTGCTGCGTCACCTGTCCACATCGCTGAACAGCAACCGTACCATGGTTTTCAACCGGGCCATGCTGCTGTCGATGCGGGATGTTGATCCGACGTCGGATATCCTGTTGGGCAAGCCGCTGCCAGTGGGTGCTGCCCGTGCCTATTACGACGACGCCGGGATCGACGGGCCTGGCCCGCGCTGGTTGATCGATAATGTGGAGCGGCTGGACCAGTACGCCGCCCTGGCCCGCAGCCTGGGGATTACGCTGGATGCGGCGGTGGAGGTGGATGTCGGCCTGCATCGCGGCGGGGTGGCGGGACCGGCGGCCCTGGCCGCCCTTCTGGACCGGGCCGGACCGGAAATCCGCCTTACCGGCTTGATGGGCTATGATCCGCATCTGGCCAAGCTGCCCCCGGCAATGGGTATCCGGTCACGGGCCTTTGCCGCCATGTGCCGGGATTATGCGGCGATGGCAGGGGTGCTGCGGTCACGCGGGGTGGTGGACCCGCTGCTGAACAGTGCCGGCAGCCCGACCTATGCCCTGCATGCCAAGGGCAGCCCGGCCAATGATCTGGCCATCGGATCGGCGTTCGTGAAGCCCTCGGATTTTGACATTGGCACGCTGTCGCACCATGTGCCGGCCTGTTTCATCGCCACACCCATTTTGAAGGTCGCGCATCCCGCCCGCGTGCCGGGCCTGGGCAGCCTGCCTGCCCGGCTGTTTGCGGGGCATGCACAGGCGCATTTCATCCATGGCGGCAACTGGCTGGCCGACCCCGTCTGGCCCACCGGTCTGCGGCGCAGCGCCATCTTTGGACCATCCAGCAACCAGGAATGCTGGCTGGGGCCACACGCCCCGGCCCGGCAGCCCGGTGACTGGCTGTTTTTGCGTCCCCGGCAATCGGAGGCGCTTTTCCTGCAGTTCGGCTCCCTCACCGTTTTTGACGGGGGGGAGATCACACAGGCATGGCCGGTCTTTCCGGCATCGGCCTGAACAAAGCGGCGAATGCCGCATGCGATGAACAGGGTTGTCTGAACAGGGGAAATGCCATGAAGAACAATGGGTTGAAACTCTTGCTGCTGTCCGGTGCCGTTATCACCGCCCTGCCCGCCACGGCACAGGAGCTGGTGGTGCTGGAGGAAATTGTCGTCACCGCCCAGAAGCGGCAGCAGAACATGCAGGATGTGCCCGTCAGCGTCACCGCCCTGTCGGGTGCGGCGCTGCTGGACCAGGGTGTGCGCGACGTGCAGGATCTGGGCAAGCTGGCGCCCGGCCTGATGATCCAGAGCACCGATGCGTCCGCCAACCCGAAAATCTTCATCCGGGGTGTCGGCCTGTCGGACTTCAACGCCAATGCGGCGGGGGCGGTCGGCATCTATGTCGATGGCGCCTATGTCGCCTCCCCCCTGGCACAGACGGGACAATTCTTCGATCTGGCGCAGGTGGAGGTGCTGAAAGGGCCACAGGGCACGCTTTATGGCCGTAACACCACGGGCGGCACCATCAATGTCACCACCCGCCGCCCGGATTTCACCGTCGGCGGTGAGGGCCGCATCGATTATGGCCGTTACAACGCCATCACGGCGCAGGCCGCCACCAACGCACCCCTGGTGGAAGACAAGGCCGCGATGCGCATCGCCGGCATCTGGGAACGCGATGATGGCCGCACCCTTAACCGGGTCACAGGACGCCATGTCAACGATACCGATCGCTGGGCCGGTCGTGGCAGCCTGCTGCTGACCCCGTCCGACGGGTTCGAGGCGCTGTTGCAGGTGCATGGCGGGCGCAACCGGGGGGACAGTATCCATGCCCAGTCGCGTCCCCTGCTGCCCGGCATTCCCGCCGCCGCGGGCCCGGACGGGCTGTGTGCATCAGGGCTTTATGCATCAGGTGGCTGTACCGACGCGCTTGGCTATGCCGACACGGATGGCGATCCCTATAAAGGCGATTACAATCTGGACGGCAAGGACCGCGTCGACCTGATCGGCGCCACCTTGAACCTTCGCTGGGATCTGTCGGGCGTCACGCTCTATTCCATCACCGCCTGGGACCATGCCAAGCGCAATGATGTGGAGGATACGGACGCCAGTCCGGGCCGCCTGATCGAAACGACCTATTTGGCCAAACAGCGCGATTTCTCCCAGGAACTGCGCCTGGAAGCCGCCCCGACCGACAAGGTGAAGGCCGTCGCGGGCCTTTACTACCTGCACGATTACCTGGATACGGATAGCCAGTATGACGTTCTGCACGACTTGCGCCCCCTGTTCACCACGCCGGACAATCCAACCGGTCTGTCGATTGAAAATAATGTCGCCATGGTCGGCTTTCCCTATCGCCAGACCACGGACGGCTATGCGGCCTTCGGGCAGGTTGATTTCAGCGCCACAGAGCGCCTAACCCTGACGGCGGGCCTGCGCTATTCCAAGGACAAGAAGGATTTCCATTATGCCAGCACGGTGGAGCAGGCGGTGGAACTGTTCGACCTGTCTGCCGACAAATCCTTCGACAGCGTATCAGGCCGGCTAGCCGCAGCATTGACCCTGTCCGACGATGCCATGGCCTATGCCAGCTATAATCGCGGCTACAAAAGCGGTGGATTCTTCGGTGGCTATACCCGTGATCCGGCGGACCTCGAACCCTATGACGATGAGACGGTGGACGCGTTCGAGGTGGGAACCAAGACCGAATGGCTGAACCGTCGCCTGCGCCTCAACCTGTCGGGCTTCTATTATGATTATCAGGATTTGCAGGTTTTCCAGTTGATTGAACGCGACGGCCTGACCGTTCAGACCTTCGACAATGCGGCCAGTGCCCGCATCCTGGGCCTGGAGTTCGAGATGACGGCCCTGCCGGTTGCCGGGCTGGAACTGGGGCTGTCCGGGTCGCTGATCGATTCGGAATATAAGGATTTCGTGTCGCGCGGAGAGGATTTGAACGGCAACCGCCTGCCCTCCACCCCGCGCTGGTCGTTGACGGGTACCGTGTCGCACAGCCAGCGGCTGGACGGGATCGGTGAGATCGGGCTGACGGCCAATCTCTCCTACCGCTCCAGGGTCTATTTCGACAGCCGCAATCTGGAACGCCTGTCGCAGTCCGGTTACTGGCTGGCCGATGTCACCCTGGGCTGGACCAGCGATGATGGCGCCATCGGGGCGGGTATCACTGTGGCCAACCTGTTCGACAAGGATTATGTCGTGGACATCAACAACCTGGAAAGCTTCGGCCTGGATGCCGTCAATTATGGCCGCCCCCGGCGCATCGGCGGCTATTTCCGCTGGCAATACTGACCGGCGGGATGATGTCCATGCATGATCAACTGAATGAAGCCTTTACGCGGCTTCGCGACGCCGTGATGGCCGATCCCAACCCCGATGCGGCAACGCGGCGGGGTTGGCTTCACGCCCTGGCCGACGGGCTTGCCCGCCGGCAAGGGGATTTCGTGGCTGCAATCGATGCGGATTTCGGGGGACGGTTGGCGCACGAGACGCTGTTCGCGGAACTGTTCGTCACGGTTTCGGCCCTGCGGCACAGCGCGTCGCGGCTGAAAGGCTGGATGAAGCGGCGGCGGCGGTCGGTGCCGCTACCATTGCAACCCGGCCGCGCCTGGGTACAGCCGCAGCCGTTGGGCGTGGTGGGGGTCATCGCACCCTGGAACTATCCGTTGCAACTGGCCCTGTGTCCCTTGGCCTGCATCCTGGCGGCGGGTAACCGCGCCCTGCTGAAACCATCCGAACTGACGCCGCGTACCACTGCCCTGATCGCCGAAATGGTGGCCGATGTGCTGCCGCCCGGTGTGGTCACCGTGGTTACGGGCGGGCCGGACATGGGGGAACGGTTCAGCCGCCTGCCGTTCGACCATCTGCTGTTCACCGGTTCCACCCGCGTGGGGCGGATGGTGATGATGGCGGCAGCGGAGAATTTGACGCCGGTCACCCTGGAACTGGGCGGGAAATCGCCGGCCATCATCCTGCCGGGGGCCGATCTGGCCGGTGCGGCGGCGGACATTGCCTATGGCAAATTCACCAATGCCGGCCAGACCTGTGTCGCGCCCGACCATGTGCTGCTGCCCCGTGCAGAGATGGAACCATTCCTGGCCGCCCTGAGGGCCAAGGTGAAGGCCTATTTCCCGACGGAGATGAGCAATGTTTTCGGCGAACGCGGGCGGCAGCGGGCGGGTGCGCTGCTGAGCGAGGCTGTTGAACGCGGCGTGCGGGTGGAGCGTCTGGCCGACAGTGCTCATGCGCTGATCGATCCGCCCGACGATCTTGCGGTCATGCGGGAGGAGATATTCGCGCCGCTGCTGCCCATCATCCCCTATGACCGGGTAGAGGATGCGCTGGACCGCATCCGGCGGGGGGAAAGGCCGCTGGCCATGTACCTGTTCGGACGCGACCGCGCCCTGATCGACCGGGCGCTGGATCAGAGCTGGGCCGGGGGCGTGACAGTGAATGACACGCTGATCCATGTCGCGGTCGACAGCCTGCCGTTCGGTGGCGTCGGACCCAGCGGGATGGGCCGGTATCACGGCCAGGACGGTTTTGACAATTTCAGCCATCTGAAGCCGGTGTTCCAGCGGGGCTGGCCCCGCACCGACCGCATCATTCGCCCGCCGCTGAATGATCTGCACCGCCGCCTGCTGCGTTGGCTGGTGAGATAAACGGCCCTGGAGGCCCCCTGATGTCCGCTTCCCCCATCACGCATGGCCGCGCCCTGGCCTATGGCACCGGGTCCATTGCGGCGGCCAGTTTCGTGGTCGCACCGCAATTGCTGCTGCTGTTCTTCCTGACGGAGACATTGTCGGTGCCGCCGGCCTGGGCGGGGCTGGCGGTGCTGGTGCCCAAGCTGTGGGAGTTTCTGTTCGATCCCGCCGTGGGCATGCTGTCGGATCGCACCAAGCGGCGGTCGGGCCGGCGCTGGCCCTGGCTGCTGGCCGGTGCCCTGCTGCTGCCGCCCTGTTTTATGATGCTGTTCGCGCCGCCAGTGCTGGATGATTGGCGGCTGACGCTGGGCTTCGTCACTCTGGCCTTTCTGGTATCCACCAGCGCCTATTCGATCTTCGCCATCCCCTTCGTCACGCTGCCGGGGGAGGTGTCGGACGATCCGGCGCAGCGTACGCGGGTGGTCGCCTGGCGCATGGCCTTTGTCGGCGTCGGTGTGCTGGCGGCGGGCGGACTGGCCCCCGCACTGGTACAGGCGGGCGGTGGCGGACGGGCCGGATTTGCCCAGATGGGGATGGTGCTGGCCCTGCTGTGCGGTGCGGGCATGCTGCTGGCGGCCTTTGCCGCGCGCGGGTTCCGGCAGGATAGGCCACCGGCGGCCATGGCGGCGGAAAGCCCGCTTCGCCATCTGCTGGCCAACCGTCCCTATCGCTGGCTCTGGGTCACCTATGTGGTGCAGATGGTGGCCATTGCCGTGACGGCGGCCCTGCTGCCCTATGCGGTACAGCATGTCATGAAGGCGCCGGGCGATATGGTGGCCGTGCTGTTCGTGTCGCTGACAGCGGGGTCGATCCTGACCATGCCGCTCTGGGTCCGCATCCGGGCGCGGTTGGGCAGCCTGCCCGCCTATCTTCTGGCCACGCTGGTCTGTGCGGGCGGGACCGCCACGCTTTATGCAGTCGCGGCGCAGGATGTGGTGCTGGCCTGCATCGCGACCTTCCTGGCCGGCGTGGGACAGGCGGGGCAACAACTCCTGCCCCTCACCCTGCTGCCCGCCGCGACGGAGGCGGCGGAGGGTCAGGCCGGGGTGCGGCATGCGGGCCTGTTCGCCGGCGTCTGGGTGGCGGGGGAAAAGCTGGGCATGGCGCTGGGCGGGGCGCTGGCGGCCCTGATGCTGGGCGTGGCGGGGTATGTGGAGGGGGGCGGGGCACAAGCGGCAGGCACGGTGGCGGTCATCCCCGTGCTGTTCGCCCTGCTTCCCGCCGCCATCCTGCTGTTCAGCCTGCTGCCCCTGAGCCACCTGACCCGCCATAGTCCGGGGCTGGGCGACAATCAGGCCAGTCGGGCCGGGTCCGGCAGATAATCGCGGTCGGTGTAGTCGAACCAGTCGAAATCCGCCGGATGGCCGGTTCCGGCCATATCCTGACAGGCCATGCCCACGAAGGCCCCGGTGAAGTTCGGCGCGCCAGGGCTGGTCGCCTCGTCCGACAGGATGCTGGCGTCGAATATCTGCGGCAGCCAGATCCAGTCCCCGCCGTCCAGCCGATAGGCGAAGCGCAGCCGTTCATGATCCAGTTCAGCGCGCAGGCTGATGGGGCCGGGGGGTAGCGGGATGGGATCGGTGAAGGCATCGGCCTGGGTACTGTCTGGCAGGGCCGACATGACGCGCAGATGCTTTCCCACCCCGTCCTCATGGCTGACATGGAGATAGTGGAATTTCGTTCCGCTATAGTAACAGACAAGGCCTGCTGCCTGCTGGAAGTGGCTGGGTTCGAAATCCAGATGGGTGGCGACGCTGACACAGAAGGATTGCAGGCGCCTTGCGACCAACGCCTGACGATAAAGGCTGCCGATCGTTTCACGACCGAAAAGACGCAACCAGCCTGGACGGGTGGTCAGGCTGAACAACTCGTCAGGATGGGGACTGCGCAGCCATTGGAAATCGACGGGCAATGACGGGCCATCGAAATCCGTGCGGGCCGGGATGGTGGGGAATGGATGCGATGGCAGACCGGGTGACGGCGTCGTCAGGCTGGGCAGCCCCTGCCCGTCCACAGTTCGCAGCCAGCCGTCG
The DNA here is from genome assembly GCF_052437035.1 of Niveispirillum sp. NCBI lineage: Bacteria > Pseudomonadati > Pseudomonadota > Alphaproteobacteria > Rhodospirillales > Azospirillaceae > Niveispirillum > Niveispirillum sp. The sequence goes on along the minus strand of NZ_JBQVOH010000003.1, from coordinate 355,249 downwards.
TCGCCCCAGACCATGCGCTGGATCGCGGTTTCCCGGCCCAGGATGCAACGGCCCCGGTTGGGCAAGGGCCGGCCACAGAGATAGACGGCATAGGTATCGCCATCCGCCGTTTCCACCAGATCGGCATGGCCCGCCCGCTGCAACGGTGCGTCGGGACGGGTGCGGGAACTGAGGATGTAGGTGTCGGGGTGCAGGTCATAAGGGCCGGTAACGTGGCGGGACCGCGCCATGGTCACGGCATGGTTCCAGCCGGTCCCCCCCTCCGCCGTCAGTAGATAGTACCAGCCACCGCGCTTATAGAGATGCGGTGCCTCCGTGAGGCCCAGGGCCGTGCCCTTGAAGATCATCTGCCGGTCCCCGATCAGGGTGCGGGTCTTCGGGCAATATTCCTGGGCCACGATGCCGGCAAAGCGGTTGCGACCGGGCCGGTGGTCCCACAGCATGTTCAGCAGATACTTTCGCCCGTCATCGTCATGGAACAGCGAGGGGTCGAAACCGCTACTGTTCAGATGGACGGGATCGGACCATTCACCATCGATCCGGTCGCAGGTGACCAGATAATTGTGGAAATCGCGCAGTGAAGCGCCCGACGCCCCGCCTACCGTCGTGCGGCCATATCGCTTCACGTCGGTGTAAATCAGATAAAACAGGCCATCGGCATGGGTCAGGCACGGTGCCCAGACGCCACAACTGTCGGGCGCGCCCAGCATGTTCAACTGGCTGGGCCGGGTCAGGGGCCGGGACAGCAGGCGCCAATGCACAAGGTCACGGGAATGATGTATCTGCACCCCCGGAAACCATTCAAAGGTGGAGGTGGCGATATAGTAGTCGGCCCCCACCCGCACGATGGACGGGTCCGGGTTGAAGCCGGGCAGGATCGGGTTACGGATCATGGCCTTACCTTTCCCGTACCAATGTCCAGAGCAGGATAGCGCCCAGCAGGTCAAGCACGCCGAGTGCCAGGAAGAACGGATCATAGCCGACCGTGGCGACCAGCCCGCCGATCAGCAGGGAGAAGATCAGCACACCGAGATTGCCCATGGTCCCCGCCATGCCGGCCACGGTGGCCACCTCGTTCCGGCGGAACAGGTCCGAGGCCATGGTGATGACGGTGACGGACAGTGTCTGATGCGCGAACCCGCCCAGACACAGCAATGCGATGGCCAGATAGGCGCTTTCCACCCGGCCCACGAAGGCCATCCCCACCATCAGCACCGCGCCAACCGTGAAGGCCCCGCGCCGGGCATTAAGCAGGCTGAGGCCACGGCGGTGCAGGAAGGCCGCCACGGTGGGTCCGAACATACAGCCCAGATCGGCGGCGACAAAGGGCAGCCACGCAAACATGGCGATGGCCGTCAGGTCGAAGCCGCGCACCGTCGTCAGGTATAGCGGCACCCAGAAGGCCAAGGTCCCCCATGTCGGGTCGGCCAGGAAACGCGGCAGGGCGATGCCCCAGAAATTGCGCTGTTTCAGCAATTGCCGAAAATCGGGCCGGGCACCGTCGCCCGACAGATGGCTTTCCTGACCCGCCGCGATATGGGCGCGTTCTTCATCGGACAAAGCCGGGTGTGTAGCCGGCGACTGATAGAATTTCAGCCAGGCCGCGACCCAGACCAGCCCCAGGGCGCCGGCCATGACAAAGGCCATCTGCCAGTTCCAGAACAGGATGGCCCAGGCCACCAGCGGCGGGGCCAGCATGGACCCGACCGAGGCACCGATATTATAGACACCACCCGCATGCCCACGCTCGCGCGCCGGGAACCATTCGGCGACGGCCTTCATGCCAGCGGGATTGGCGGACCCTTCGGCCAGCCCCAGCAGCCCGCGCAACCCCATCAGCATGGGCCAGTTATGGGCCAGCCCATGCGCCATAGTCAGCAACGACCAGGCCGTGGCAAAGATGGCGAACCCCATCTTTAGACCGATCACGTCCAGCACATAGCCGCAGAGCGGCTGCATCATCACGCCCAGCTGAAAGGCGGCGGTGATCCAGCCATATTCCTCCGACGTGATGTTCAGATCGGTCAGAACGGTCGGGGCCGCCACGCCCAGGGTCGCCCGCGTCAGATAATTGATGACAGCGCCCAGCATGATCAGGCCGATCATCCACCAGCGCAGCGCCTTGATTGTCCGCGTTCCCATCAGCACCTCTCCCGGTTCGCGGTCAGCGCTGGCTGATCGTCAGCGATTCAATCACGGCATTGTCATCGATACGCCAGAGTTTCACAGTGTGGCGGCCCGCCTTGATGCCGTCGAACCGGGCCTCCACAGTGTGGGCGTGGTTCTTCACCGCCTCCACCCAAGCGGCCTGTTCGGGGCTGTTGACGGCACCCGGCGTGGGGATCAGGTGGGAGGTGACGGTCTGCACCGGCCCATCATCAAGGGAAACGCCGACGCGGATACCCTGCCCGCCCGTGGTGTCCAGGGTCGGGGCCAGCCGCAGCGAGACAGTGGCCGCGCCGTCGGACGGCAACGTTACGCCATAATCAAGCCGCACACCGTCCGCCGGGGTTGTGGACGCCCGCCCCTGCGGCAGGGCGACGACGGCGTCGCCACGGCCCAGATAGGGCACCACCAGCCAGGACAGGCCCTTGCCCGCCACGGCCTTGTCGAACTTTGCCGCCGACAGGGTGATCACCGCCGGATCGGATTTCCGGTCGGTCGTGAACTTGATCTGCGCGGCCAGACGGTCGGGCGGGGTGTCGGCGGAAACGCGGCTGATGCTGGGCATGGATTGCTTGGTGGGCGTCTGCCAGATCACATAGCTCATGTGGACCTGATTCATCATGCCGGCCCATTTGCCGCCATTGATGCTGTGATACTGTGCCGTCAGGTCGGCATCACGCTTGAAGGTTCGCTCCACCTCATTCGCGAAGTAATCGGCGCGCGGGTCATTGCGGGTCATCAGCCGCTTGTTCCAGGCTGCCGCGTAATACATCTCATAGAGGTTCGACAGGGCCAGGACCGGATGTTCGACCAGCTGGAAATAGGCGTCCTGTTGATCGGGGCGCAGGCGGGTCTTGATACCCTCCATCTTCACCACCAGGGTGCGCCACTCCTCCACCATCTGGCCAAACGGCCCCCCATCCAGGACCGGCCCCATGCCTTCACCCAGCGGGAATGTATCCTGGTCGATCAGTTCCGGCTTCCGGCGCGAGGCATAGGCGGCGTAGGTTTCCATCACCTGCGCAATCTCCGGCCCCAGCGCGTCACCGAACATCTGCGACGACCAGCGACTGGGCCATTTGGACAGGGCGTCCAGCGTCATCGCCTCCGGGTTCCAGGCCATATCCAGGAAGAAATCGAGCGGATATTCCACCGGCTTGATATCACCGACATTGACGATCCAGATGTTCCGCGCCCCGGTTTCATAGGCGAGGTCCATCTGTTGCCAGACCTTGGATATCTGGTTGGTGTTGATCCATTTGTAATTTCGGGGACCACCGACATAGTCAAAGTGATAGTAGACACCATAGCCGCCGACCCGGTTCACCGGGTCACGCCCGGCCACGGGCAGGCGGCGGATCTGGCCCCAATTGTCATCGGCAAACAGCAGGGTGACATCGTCGGGCACCCGCATGCCGTGGTCGTAGTAATCCTGTACTTCCTTGTACAGCGCCCAGAGCTGCGGTGTCTGTTCGGGGGGCTTTCCCGTCACCTCGGCAATGATCTTGCGCTGATCGGCCACGATGGTTTCCAGCATCTGGGTGGCCGTTTCCTCTGACATCGGCTCATCCCCGTCGCCGCGCATGCCAACGGTCAGCAGGGTTTCATAGCCCTTGCCATCGCCCTTCGACATCATGCGTTCGATGCCGCCGCGCCAGAAGGCGCGCAGATTGTCGGCATTGGTGGCGTAGTCCCAGCGACCGCCGGTAATGCCCTTATCCTTGTTGCGGTGCCATTCATGCTGCGCCCTGGTCAGCGGCTCATGATGGGAGGTGCCCATGACCACCCCCATCTCATCGGCCAGCACCATGTTGCGCGGGTCATCATCATTGAAGGCCTTGGGCGCCCACATGGCGGGCCACAGGTAATTGCCCTTCAGGCGCAGCAGCAATTCAAAGACATGGCCGTAGAGATCGGCATTGATGCCGCCGAACTTCGCCTTGGCCCAGCCGCTGAAGGCCGGGTCTTCATCATTGATGAAAAAGCCACGATATTTGACGCGCGGATGGTCCGCGCGGGAGCCGGGCAGCAGATACAGGTCGCGCTGGCGCACCACCGGCACATCGGCCCACCAGACCCAGGGCGAAACCCCGATCCGTTCCGACAGGTCATAGGTGCCATAAACAGCACCCCGGCGGTCGGCGCCGACAATGACCAGCGCCTTGGGAATGCCCGGCGCCGGGCGGTCCACCACCACCTGCCGGTACCCTTCCCACTGCCCGGCCAGCCCATCCAGGGTCAGCTTGCCATCCTGCAGCAGACCATCGATGGTCGGGCTGTTGCCCAGCACGCCGATGATGATCACCGGTCCCTTGGCATCCACCAGGGATGACAGTGCCGACGGTGCCTGACCCGCGACACGGCCAAAATCGGCGCGCAGATCATCCGCCGCGTGTTTCACCGCCGGGTCGGCGCCGGCATCGATGAAGACCGGGACGGCCTGACCGCCAAGGATCAGCGGCAGGCTGCCCGGCTTGGCCTTCGTGCATGTGCTGATCGGCACGTCGCAGGCCCATGCCGCCGTGACCGGGGTCAGTGACAGCAGGGCGGCCAGAACGAAGGAGCGGAGCCCTGGGCGGGCGGGGGAAAGGCTGTTTGCATCCACCAAGACGTTTCCTCGACAAAGCCGCCGATGTTTGCCACCGGTCACGGGTTTCCATAGGGGCGAACCAACACCGAAATGATAGCGCTACCATTTTAAAGCGAGGGAATGGCCCGACTGGTATGGTAGTATGTAAACACCCGATGGGCAACCGGCATTGTCATTTCAACGGACGAAAAAGAACAGGGCGGCGGATGGATATCCGCCGCCCTGTTCCGGGATGCATCAATGCGGGAATGGCAAACGCTGATCCTGTCCCCTATCACCCAACTGGCAGTTGGATAGGCAGGTCTACACTGTTCCAACCGACCAGGATATGGTGCGGCCCCGTGGCATTGGTCCAGCCGCCGTCCCATGTCTGGAACGCGCGTGCCGGGACCGAGAGGGTAAAGGAAAGGGTTTCACCCGCTGCAACCGTGACGGCGGCAAACGCCCACAGGTGACGTACATTATCAGCCCCGGCGACATAGAGCTGGGGCACCGCCTTGCCGGGCCGGTCAGAGAGATTGCGTATCCGGCCCGATACGGTAACGCCATGGGCAAGTTCACCGGCAACCGCCGCCTCCAGCAGGTCGAAGCGCGCATAGCCGAAACCGGTGCCGAAGGCATGCAGCGGATCGGCGCCCGCCGCCTGCATGCCTTTGTAGCCGATCAGGTGACCTTCCCGGTACGGCACAGCACCACCGGCCTGCGGCTTCAGGTCGAAGGCGGGGTAATCAGCGTCGCGGGCAGCGATGCTGAGGGGCAGGCGCCCGCCTGGTTCACGGTCACCGGCCAGGACCTGGGCCAGGGCCGGGCCATATTGCTCACCCGGATACCAAGTGATCATCAGGCCGCGCACCTTGTCCTGCCAGGACAGGTCGAAGGCATGGGCGACATTGCATATGGCGACGATGTTGGTGTTTACATGCCGGATACGGTCGATCAGATCGATCTGCGCCGACGGCAATGCAGTACCCGCGCGATCCTTGCTTTCCACACCGGCATCCGCCGTCTCACCCAGCATGAGCAGGACCAGATCGGCCTTGGCAGCGGCGGCAACGGCACGGGCCAGCATGGCGTCGGGCAAGTCCGGGCCGCGCACCCCGTACCACAGGCCCTGCGCGCGGGCGGGGCTGTAGGTCAGTTCGAAACGCAGCAGCACCGGCTGCCCGGCTTTCAGGTCGACAATGACAGACTGACTGTCACCGCCCTTCAGGATGCCCATCAGGTCCGATGGCGACACCGGGCCACCGCCGGCAAAGACCTGTTCGCCATCAACCGACAGCGTGACCGTACCGGTACCTCCAACATGCAGGCGATGCGGGCCGCTGCGTTCCGGGGTGATCCAGCCGGTGGCTCGGATACGCCCCGGCTGTTTCAGGGCGTCGGTGCCCGGCAGCCCCACGAACCAGGTCAGGGAATTGGTGTCGCGGGTTTCGGCATGGACAGGCGTTTCGCCATCCGCCGGCAGCCATTCCACCGTCAGGCCGCGCGTGGCGCCGTCGCCCAGGTCGCGGGCGGGGGTGGCGCTGATCGGCGGCAGGCGGTATTCCGGCTCCACACCCTGTTCATACAGCACCTCGCACTTGTCGCCGAACCGGTCACGGATGGCCTGCAAGGGGGTGATGAAATCCGGACGGACGGCGATCTTGGCGAAGGTGCCGCCCTGCAGGCAGGGACTGGCAGCATTGGGGCCGATGATGGCGATGCGGCGCACCCGCTTGGGCAGAACCGGCAGAACGTCGCCGTCATTCTTCAAAAGCACGAAGCCAGCCGCCGCCGCCTCCACCAATGTGGCATCGGGATTGGCGACGGGCGCCTGACGCGGCAGGGCGTCGATGCGGGCAACGGCGTTGGCAACGCGGCCCGTGGCATCGGCCAGCCGTTCCAGCGGCACCTGTCCGTCGCGCACCGCCGCCGCGAACTTGGTGCCCAGCACCCGGTCCGGGCCCGGCATGTCCAGGTCCAGCCCAGCCTGGGCCGACCGCAAAGTGTCGCGTCCACCGAACCAGTCCGACACGATGAAGCCGGCGAAGCCCCAATCGCCCTTCACGATGTCGGTCAGAAGTTCCTTATGCTCCACGCAATAATCGCCATTCAGGCGGTTATAGGCGGCCAGCATCCCGACACATCCCGCCGCCGCCGCCATTTCGAACGGCAGCAGGTAGCCTTCATGCAGGGCGCGGTCGCTGGCCACCGCATTCATGCTGTCGCGGTCGGTCTCGCTGTCATTGCAGACCAGATGCTTGGCGACGGAACCGACACCCTGGCCCTGCAAACCGCTGATCCAGGCGGCACCCAGGTGCCCCGCCAGAAACGGGTCTTCGCCATAAAGCTCAAACGCCCGACCGCAGAGCGGGCTGCGCTGCAGGTTCAGATTGGGGGCCAGCACGGCATCGACGCCCAGGCGCCGCGCCTCCATGCCCACAATCGCCCCCACCCGCGCCACCAGATCGGCATCAAAGCTGGCGCCCAGCGCCGTGCCGCAGGGCGTCAACACCGCAACATCGCGTTCATCGACGCGACCCGACGCGATCCCCATGGGCCCATCGGCCATCATGATCGAACGGATGCCCGGCAGCGCGGCAGTGGACCACATGTCGCGGCCACTGGTCAGCGCCGCGAGATCAAGCGGATGGGTGGACATGGGTTCTTCCCTGATAGGAGCTTATTGTTGTTTAGCGCCGCGCCAGCGCCATGACCTGTGCGGCCTGGGCATTCACCTGCGCGATGATGTCGGCATCGACCAGACGGCCATCGGCATCGAACGGCTTTTGCGCGATGGTGTTGATGGCGATGCCCAGCGGCGTGGGCCAGCCGCGCATGGCATGGGTGATGCCGCGCAGCGCCGACAGGGTCACCCCGCCCGCTTGCCACCCCGCCGCCGTCACGATCAGCCCCACGGCGCGTCCGTCAAAATAGACGCGGGCGTCGGTGCGCAGATCCTCCAGCAGGTCGATGGCATTCTTCACCAGACCCGATACGCCGCCATGATAGCCGGGCGAACCGATGACGATGCCGTCAGCGGCGCGCACCGCCTCCACGAACTCAATCTGCTCCACCGTGCGGCCCGGATTTTCCGGGGCGAAATGCGGCATGGAGGCCAGGGCCGCCCCACCGAACAGGCGGGTTTCAGCGCCCAGCTGCTCGGTGGCTGCCAGAACGGCAGCCACCATCCGCTCCCCGGACGAGCCGGGTCGGGTGGTGCCCCCGAACCCGACGATCAGCGGCTTGGCCATCACGCACCCCCCTTCAGGGCGGGCATGACGATGCGCGACAAATAATCCATGGTCTGGTTCGCATATGCCTTGCGTTTGGCGGTCAGCGGACCGGTGAGCAGACCGCACAGCACATTGCCGATGCCCAGTTCCTGATAGGGCTTCAGATGTTCGATCACCGTTTCCGGGCTACCATACAGGCACCAGGTGCCGATCCAGTCGTCGGTCAGGGCGTTGGGCGTGCGGTCGGTCTTTTTGTTGGCCTCCGTCGCCTCTGCCTTGGCATTGAAGGCGGCCTCACGCTCCACGGCAGCCTGATAATCGGTCAGGATGTCTTCCAGCTCGGCACGGGCCTGTTCGTCCGTCTCCGCGATATGCACGCATTGATAGGTGTGCGTGGTCCAGGACAGAGCATCGGCGACACGTTCGGCGGAATGGCCGGCAACCAGCAGCAGATCACGATAGATCGTAAAGAATTTCTGCACATGCTTGAACGGTTCGGTCCCGCCGATCTGCGGCGGAGTGAAGGCCGGGATGAAGGCCGGCCAGCCGAACTGTGCGGCGCGCCGTGCACTGCTTTCCTTCATCGCCACCGGCATCAGCCGGGCATGGCCGGGCGTGTAGGCGACGGGGGCGATGCGCTGCACCACCTCACCCTTGTAATGGCCATTGTCGAAGGTGACGGGCGCATCTTCCGCCTTCTTGGCCCAAAGCTGTTCGGCAATGGCCAGGTTCTCTTCGGCCAGACGCGAGGCTTCCTTGTAGTTCACGCCAAAGCCGATCATCTCCTCCGGTGTCGTGCCGCTGCCGACACCGACCAGAAGGCGGCCTTCCGTCAACTGATCCAGGATGTTCACGCGCTCAACAAACCGTACGGGATGGTGCAGCGGAACCGTGGTCACGGAGAAACCGAAATGCATGCGCTTGACCCGCGCGGCCAGATACGCGGCGAACATCATCGGATCGGATGCCATGGGCATGTAGCCGGTGAAATGATGATCAGGCAGGAAGACAGCGTCGAAGCCCGCCGCCTCTGCCTTTTCCACATGCTCCACCAGATCCAGCAACAGGTCACGGTCCTGTTCCTCACCCATGCAGCGGGCATTCAGAAAGGTCGAAAAACGCATGGTTTCCTCCTGTGCGGCCATCGGTGCGTTCCGGCAGCGCCCCGTTCAGGGGTACGGTCACGGCGTCCATGGCTTTCGAATTAGAATTGCTATTCTGAATAGCTAACGGAGCAAACAGCTTGGTGTCAACCGAAACCAGCGGCGGATGGCTGCATTTTTTTTCCGTGCCTTATGGCACTATCGGCGTTGCAATTACCGCATTGACAAAACAGTTCCGCCGCCAGCATCATTATTGGAATCATAATTCTGTTATGGTGCTCGTTGCGCCATCTGGGAGGAAATCCATGGCTGATCAGGCCATCGCGGCGCCGGCATCCGGCGACGTGCGCAAAGCAGGCATTGCCCAAGCCATCATTCTGGTGATCAGCGGCTTCCTGCCGATTCTGGCCATTGTGTCGCTGACCCCGGCGGTTCCCACCATCCTTGACCATTTCAAGGATGTGGCGAATGCCTCCCTGCTGGTGCCGGTGCTGGTTTCGGCACCCGGCCTTGCCATCGCCATCCTGGCGCCGTTTGCCGGCATGCTGGTAGACCGGTTCGGTCGCCGACGGCTTCTGGTCTGGTCGACCTTCTTCTATGGGATCGCCGGTTCACTGCCCTATTTCCTGGATAGCCTACATGCGGTCATCGCCTCGCGCCTGCTGCTGGGTGTGACGGAAGCGGCGATCCTGACCATCGTCAACACTCTGATCGCCGACTATTATGATGCCAAGGGCCGGCGCCGGGTCCTGATGATCCAGGGGCTGGCCGGACCGGCCATGGCATCGGGCGTCATCGCCCTGTCGGGGCTTCTGACGACGCTCAGTTGGAACGGCATGTTCCTGATCTATCTGATCGCACTGCCCATTTTCATGGGCATGCATTTCATGATTTTCGAACCCGGCAAGACTGTCAGCGGCGCACCGGCTGCCAAGCCGGCGGATGAGGGTCCGGCCCTGCCCTTCCCCACCCGTGCGGTGGCACTCTATGGCGTTGTGACCCTGTTTGCCTCCACACTGTATTATGTCTTCATCATCCAGGGTGGTCTGGCCTTCCGCGAGGTTGGGGTGGACAATCCCGCCCGCGTCGGCTCCCTGATCGCGCTGGCCAGCCTGGGCGTGCCGGTCGGGGCGCTGATCTTCGGCTGGATCGGCAAGCGCACCCTGTCGCTGCAGATTTTCTGCTTCTTCGCCTTCCTGGGTGTCGGTCTGGCCGGGATCGGGCTGGCCCCGGATTACAAATCGATGATGGTGGTGCTGGTGATCCAGCAGATGGGCGCTGGCATGACCATCCCCATCCTGATCGCCTGGGCACAGAGCAAGCTGCCCTTTGCCCATCGCGGACGTGGCATGGGCATCTGGGCCTCCTGCTTCTTCCTGGGCCAGTTCACCAGCCCGTTCTTTGTTGCCGGTGCCAAGTCCGTCACGGGCGGCACGGTGCAGGCCGCCTTCCTGACCATGGGGATCGCCGCCCTGATCGGTGCCGCCATCGCCCTACTGGTCCTGGCCAAGGGCAAGGCCGACACCGGCATCCGGTACTGACCCCATCCGGGGGCCCTGTTTTAGCGCTTCGGCGCCAGGTTCGCATGCGCGGGCCGCCGGTGACCACTACCCGGGTTGTCGCCGGTCAAACATGTCCCGTCTGGAGGACATCCATGTACCTCGCCGCCTGTATCGAGTGGCTGTTCGCCGCCGAACACCCGACCTTTGTTGACCGTATCCGCGCCGCCAAGGCAGCCGGCCTTGACGCAGTGGAATTCCATCTGTGGCGGGAAAAGCCGTTGACGGAAATCCGCCAGACCCTGGAAGAGACCGGGGTGAAGCTGGCCAGTTTCGTGGTCGAACCGCGCCGCAGCATCGTTGATCCGGCCCAGCATGGGGAATTCCTGGCCGCCGTGCGCGACAGCCTGATCGCGGCCGGCCAAGCCGGTGCGCCGGCCCTGGTCGTCGCATCCGGCTTCACCCGGCCCGATGTGCCGCGTCAGGATCATTTCGATGCGGCCGTCACGGCCCTTCGTCAGGCAGCGACACTTGCGGAGGAAGCCGGCATCATGCTTCTGCTGGAACCGCTGAACGACCGGGTCGAACATCCCGGCATGTATCTGGTCAGCACGACCGAAGGGCTGGACATGGTTGAGGCTGTAAACAGCCCCAATCTGCGCCTGCTCTATGACATGTACCATTCCACCGTGATGGGGGAAGACCCGGCCAAGGTACTGGCGGGGCGGTTCCATCTTGTTGGGCATGTACAGGTGGCCGACGTGCCGGGCCGGCACCAGCCGGGCAGCGGCACCATCGACTGGCCCCGCTATATCGGCATCCTGCGTGACCTTGGCTACAAGGGGGCCATCGGCCTGGAATACAAGCCGACAGGCCCGACACTGGACGGCCTGACCCAGGCGCGCAAGACGCTGGGCCTGTAAGAAACGCGGAGGAAACGGCGATGTCGATCAACCAAGAGGGGGGCGGCATCGCCGCCCCGCCGCTGTCCTGGCGCGCCAAGCTGAGCTATGGCGCGGGGGATTTCGGTTTCGGCCTGACCTGGAACATGGTCGGGGCGTTTCTGCTGTACTTTTATACCGATGTGGCGCTGCTGCCCGTGGGCGTGGTGGGAACGCTGTTCCTGCTGTCACGCCTGCTGGACGCGGCGTTCGATCCGCTGGTCGGGCTGGCAGTGGACCGCACACGCAGCCGCTGGGGCCGGGTGCGGCCCTATTTCCTGTTCGGGGCGGTTCCGTTCGGCCTGTTCTGTGTGGCCAGTTTCTATGTTCCACCGCTGGATGGGACGGGCAAGCTGCTGTGGGCCTGCGTCAGCTTCGTGGTACTGGGGCTGCTCTATTCCATCGTCAACATCCCCTATGGCGCCTTGATGCCGATGATGACGGTGCGGCAGGATGAACGGGTGCAGTTGGGCAGTCTGCGGGCCGCCGGCACCGCCCTGTCGGTGATCGTCGCGACGGCGGCCACCATGCCGCTGGTCCAGGCGCTGGGCAGCGGGGATCAGGCCCAGGGTTTCCTGTGGGTCGCGGTCCTGATGGCGGCGGTTACCGTACTGCTGACGCTCAACCTGTTTGCCAGTTGCCGGGAGGTAGTGCCCCCGCCCGTGGGCCAGCAGGAAACCAGCCTGTCCTCCATCCGCGACATGCTGCGCAACCGGGCCTGGCTGGTGGTGTTCGGCTTTGCCAGCCTGAACTTCATCCGGTTTGGCGCGGTTCTGTCGGTCACCGCCTATTTCGCCATCAACATCCTGAAGCAACCCTGGATGATCTCCATCCTGCTGCCCGCCGTGTCGGGCACCCTGTTGATCGGGTCGGCCATCGCCCCGCCCTTCCTGAAACGGCTGGGCATGCGAAACGGCAACCGGGTGGCACTGGCGGCGGCACTGGTGCTGTATGGCGTCCTTCCGTTCACAGAGGCGGTGCCGGCCCTGTTCCTAACCGTCTATATCCTGTCCTCGATCCTGATCAGCATCTCCATGACCGCCATCTTTGCCATGGCGGCAGAGGTCGTGGATTATCACGAGGCGCAGTTCGGCACCCGCAATGAGGGGTTGCTGGCTGCCGGCGTCAATCTGTCGATCAAGATCGGCATGGCGCTGGGCGGGGCAATTGTCGCCTTCGGTCTGGCGCAGGCGGGATACGACCCCGCCAATGTCGGCGATGACGCGCGCCGGATGGTCCATATCCTCTATTACGCGCCCGCCATGCTGGCCATCGCGGCCCAGATCGTCTGCATCGGCTTCTGGCCGGAACGGCGGGGGTGACACCAAGGGTCAAAAATTTTGAGCCTTGGTACGGCGGCGACTGGCGCCGCGCGGCACGTGCCGCGTAAGCCAAGCCACTGGATGGCGGCACCCGGCGCATAAGGGTCCAGGATACTCAAACAAAACGGGGCACGGCGTTGATCGCCGTGCCCCGCAGTTTACCGAACCTGAGGGATATGAGGGGAGGTCAGGCCGGGATCACCAGTTCCTTCGTGTCACGCGTGGTGGGCACGAAGGGCAGATAGGAAACGCGGATACGTTCGGAAAGCTGGACCTTGTGCCGGCCCGGCGTCAGGCCGCCGTCGCGCAGCACGGTCACCAGCGCCTTCTCCGCGAAGTTCCAGCGGTCGGTATATTCCGTTTCCATCTCGTCCAGCGTCCAGGTGCGGCCCCGGACGGAGAAGCGGATGTCCTGGCGGGCGACCGGTTCGCCATCGATGATGACGCCGATATCCTCGACCATGGACAGGCCGATGCCCCGGTAATAGGGCAGACGGGCCTGAAAGGCGAAACCGACGGTACGGCCATCCTGCTGGACATTGCCGAAGCCATCTTCACAGATCATGTATTTATCGAACATGGGTATGGCTCCTCAGGCGGCGGTGACGGCGGGTTCGCCGATCAGCTTCTTGAACATTTCCTGCTGACGGCGGACCTGTTCGATGCTGTCCACGGGGAACGCATCCTGAATCCAGCGGTTGCCTTCATACTCGGAGCAGATATAGCCCTTGTAGCCGCCCTTCTTCAGCACCCGGATGATCTCGTCATAGGGGATGCAGGGCTCCACCAGATCCTCGTCCATCTGGTAGAACTTGGCATGGATGTTCCAAATGCGGTCCATATGGTCCAGCATGCGCTTTGGCTCGAACGCCGCATTGTGGCGCAGCGTGGTGGCCATGCCGATGGCCGGACCGACGCCGCCCATCTTCTCCACTTCCAGGATCACATATTCGCTGAGCGTGCGGTCCTCGTACGCCTTGCAGATATAGTCGGCGATATGCTGCGGCACGCCGTCACGGATGAATTTCTCCTTCCAGACGGGCGGGAACTTGAACAGGAACATGCCCATGTCGGGCAGGAAACCCAGATATTTCGATCCCGACTTCTCGAACGCCTCGGCATGGCGGATGATCCAGGGATGGTCGAAATGCAGCGGTGCATGCACCTCGATCAGAATGCGGACATTTTTGCTTTCCGCATAATCGGCGCAGGCGACCAGCACGTTCGGATCGATGGAGACAAGCGCACGCGTATAGGGGCAGCCCAGACGGGCGGCATGGTCGATATCGACCTTGCAACTTGCCACCTGCTCCTCGAACGGCATGGGCCGGTTCTTGTACTTCTTATAATCCAGCATGAAATCATGGCAGACCGGGGTCGTGCCATATTTCGCCATCAGGGCATGCCAATTATCGTAAACGGACTGGTCCAGCGGATTGGGATAATTAGGGAAGGTCTGCTCGCTGATCAGCTCAATCCCATTGGCACCCATCTCGGCGGAGACCTTGATCAGGTCCTCCAGAGACTTGGTACCCAGGAAATATTCCTCCTGATAACTGTAAAGGCTTACGCCCCTTTTGATGTCATAGTTCGACATGGAACCGGTCCTGTCAGGTGCGGCCCCGCCGGGGGCCAAGGATGGCGGCGGTCTCAGGCAAAGCCCGATGGGGGAAGAGCGCAGCCGGCCCGTCCTGGAAAAATCATCAGGAGAAGGAGCCGACGATGCCCGATATCAATATAAGAATTATCATTCTTTTTTTGGCAAATCAATCGCCGACCGATCAGAATAGGCGCTTGTTGTGATTTTTTATAACTGATTGATACAAAATGAAAAGCCGCTCCCCAACCCTCCGCGGAAGGTCGAAGAGCGGCTTTGAAACGTGATCAGAGGCCCAGCAGGCGGCGGTTCAGATCGTCATCCACACCGCTGGCCGCGAAATCATCGAAGGCGTGTTCGGTGACGCGGATGATGTGATCGTGGATGAAAGTGGCCCCTTCCCGTGCGCCATCTTCGGGATGCTTCAAGGCACATTCCCATTCCAGAACGGCCCAGCCGGCGTAATCATAGGCAGTGAGCTTGGAGAAGATCGCCTTGAAATCCACCTGTCCATCCCCCAATGACCGGAAACGACCGGGGCGGTCCACCCAGCCCTGGTAGCCACCATACACGCCCGATTTTCCATTGGGCCGGAACTCCGCATCCTTCACATGGAAGGCGCGGATTCGCGTGTGGTAATGGTCGATGAAGGCCAGATAATCCAGCTGCTGAAGCACAAAATGGCTGGGGTCGAAGAGGATGTTGGCGCGCGGGTGATTGTCCACCGCACCCAGGAACCGCTCAAACGTGACGCCGTCATGCAGGTCTTCGCCGGGGTGAAGTTCGAAGCAGACATCCACCCCAGCCTCGTCAAACGCGTCCAGGATAGGACGCCAGCGGCGGCCCAACTCGGCAAACGCCTCCTCGATCAGGCCGGCGGGACGCTGCGGCCAGGGATAGACATAGGGCCAGGCCAGCGCGCCGGAAAAGCTGGCATGCGCCGTCAGGCCCAGATTGGCGCTGGCCTGCGCCGCCAGCCGCATCTGTTCTACAGCCCAGGCCTGCCGTGCCGCCGGATTGCCGCGCACCGACGGGTCGGCGAAGGCGTCGAACTGTGCATCATAGGCCGGGTGAACGGCCACCAACTGTCCCTGCAGATGCGTGGACAGCTCGGTCACGGCCAGACCCTTGGCCGCCAGCTTGCCCGTCACTTCCTGCGCGTAGGTCTTGCTTTCCGCCGCCAGACGCAGGTCGAACAGGCGGCCATCCCAGGACGGGATCTGGATACCCTTGTAGCCCAGGTTTGCGGCCCAGTCGGCGATGGCATCCAGGCTGTTGAACGGGGCGGCGTCGCCCGCGAACTGTGCCAGGAAGATGCCCGGCCCCTTGATCGTGCGCATTTTTCCTCCCTTTGTTCTTCAGATATCCAGCCGGACCCAGCCGGCGCGGGCGGCAGAGTTGGCGACCGCCGTTTCGATGAAACCCATGCCGCGAAGGCCCGCCTCCAGCCCCGGCAGGCTGCCATCAGCCGGCATGGCGCCGGCACGGATGGCGGACGCAAAGTCGCGGTACAGATTGGCGAAGGCCTCGATATAGCCCTCCGGATGACCGGTCGGCAGGCGCGTCGCGTTACGGGCGGCAAGACCCAGATTGCCGGCGCCGGCATGCAGCACTTCCGTCCTTCCATCCAGGCCATGGATGGTCAGGGTGTTGGGCGTCTCCTGCGACCAGTCCAAGCCCGCCTCCGTCCCATAGACGCGCAGGCGCAGGCCATTGCGGTCACCCGCCGCGATCTGCGACGCCTGCAGCACGCCCGGTACGCCGCGTTCGCTGCCATCCTCAAACCGCAGCAGGATGTTGCAATCATCATCCAGCCGGCGGCCCGGTACCATGATGGACAGGTCGGCGCAGAGTTCACGCACCGGGGCACCGCAGACATATTCCGCCAGATTGAAGGCGTGCACGCCGATATCACCGATACAGCCACCCACCCCGGACTTGGCGGGATCGGTGCGCCAGCCGGCCTGCTTGCTGCCCGCATCCTCCAGCGGGGTGGACAGCCAGCCCTGGCTATATTCCACCACCACCTTGCGCAGCCGTCCGATCCGGCCCGACGCCACCAGCGCCCGTGCCTCCCGCACCAGCGGATAACCGGTATAGGTGTGGGTCAGGGCGTAGAGCCCTTTCGACCCGGATGTCGCGGTTGCCAGCTGCTTCAGTTCGGCCAGCGACAGGGCAGCGGGCTTGTCGCACATCACATGCAGACCTGCCTTCAACGCGTCGATGCTGGCCGGCACATGCAGGTGGTTGGGGGTAACGATGGCGACAAGGTCGATACCGTCGGGCCGCGCACCTTCCGCCGCGATCATGGCCTGGTGGCTGGCATAGGCGCGGGCGGGATCAACGCCGTAACCGGCACCGGCCTGTCGTGACCGCTCCGCATCACTGCTGAAAGCGCCGGCGACCAGCCGGATCTTCCCGTCCAGTTCCGCCGCCATGCGGTGAACCGGACCGATGAAGCTGCCGGGACCACCGCCGATCATGCCCAGGCGCAGCACAGGCTCACTCATCACAACATCCTCCCATCATTTCTTGAAAAGCCGCAGATCGCGCGGCAACCGCGTGATCAGAAAACCAACCATCATCAGCAGAAGGACCAGCAGCGGCATGGTAGCCAGGAAGGCATTGCGCGCCGCCTCTGCCGTCAAACCCTGGGCCAGAGTGAAATAGGTGCCGCCGATCAGGGCCGCGCCGGATGCCGCCCCCAACTGCTGCACCGCCTTCAGTGTCCCGGACGCCGATCCGGCATGGATCAGTTCCACATCCGACAGGGTGATCGGCCCCGTCGGCCCGCCGACAAGACCCATGCCGATACCAGTAATCAGCAAGGCAATGCCCACCAGCACCAGCCCGCCCTGCCCCCAGATCAGTGCGGCCAGCGCCAGCATGCCCGACAGCATCACCGCCACGCCCAGCAGGGGGAGGCGCAGACCCATGCGCGGCAGGGCCCGCCGGGCCACGCCACCGATGGCGACCGACGCGCCCAGCGCATAGGGGACATGGACCAAGGCGGTTTCCAACGGTGTGCAGCCCAACCCATATTGCAGCGTCAGGGTCAGGATGAACAACAAACCCGCCGTCGTCGCCTGGAAACAGAGCGACATGCCCAGCCCAATTGAAAAGCCCCGATTGACGAACAGGACAGGATCGACCAGCCCGGTCCCCGCCCCGGCCCGAATCCTGATATGGCGGATGAACAGCAGCGCCAGCAGTGGGGCGCAGGCCAGCAGGATCAGGCACCAGAGCGGCCATCCCGCCTCCCGCCCCTGCAACAGCGGCAGCATCAAGGCCAACAGGGTGGCCGCGATCAGGGCGGTTCCAGGCAGATCGACACCGCCGCCATGCGGCGACCGGCCCGAAGGCAGCAAGCGCCAAGCGGCATAAAGACCGATCAGACCCAGCGGGCCATTGATCAGGAAGATGGGCCGCCAGCCCAGCCCGAACAGGTTGGCCTCGATCAGCAGCCCGCCGATCACCGGCCCCAATACGGCAGCGACACCGCCCAGCACGCCGAACACCGACAGGGCGGCGATCCGTTCGGCGGGCGGATACATGACCTGGATAAGGGACATGACCTGCGGCAGCATCAGCGCCGCCGTCGCCCCCTGCGCCAGCCGCGCCACCACCAGCATCGGCCCGCTGACCGACAGGCCGCAAAGCAGGGAGGTCAGGGTGAACCCAGCCATGCCGATCATGAACAGCCGGCGGTAGCCATGGGTATCGCCCAGCCGCCCGCCGGTGATCAGCAGGATGGCGAAGGCCACGGCATAGCCGGCGACCAGCCACTGCATCTGGGCCGTATCGGCGGACAGGTCGCGTTGGATCGACGGCAGTGCCACATTGACGATGGTCAGGTCGATCAGGTCCATCATGAAGGCGCCGGCCACCACCACCAGGGCCATCTGACGCCGTTTCGGCGTCAAGGCGGCAGCCTGATCGATGGCGGATAGGGCCGGCCCCCGCTTGCCCCCCGGGCTGGCGGCGGATGCCATGGGATGTGCCTTTCCATTGGGTCTGATCACAGCAGATCAGAACAGAATCGTAATTCTGTTTATAAACGGAACGCCCCATCCGTCAACGGGTCATCGGTTGCCGTTGCGCAGATAGGTGGAGCACATCACACCCACTTCGGTTTTAAGGTTCTTCCAGTCTGCCTTGGTGCCCGTATCGCCAACCGTGCCGAAGCCCAGATAGCGGGCAAAGGCCGAATAGGCGATCCGCAATGTCATTTCACAGGCGAGCTCCGGCAACTCATGGCCAATCTCATCGCGCCGCGACAACAGCGTGGACATGACCTTTTCAACCAAAGAATCATAGCCCTTGCGCCCCATTGCGCGCACCACGGGGTCGGATGACGCGCGTAGCATCATGGGCCGTAGAACCGGCGCATTGCGTTTCAGGAACTCGGCCAGTTCCTCCACGAAATTGCGGACAAGCACATCCAGGCTGGTGGATTTGTCGGTCAGGCGGCCAATCATCTCCGCCTCTTCTTCAGCCATCTTTTCCATGAACCGGCGCTGGATCGCCTGTATCAGGTCATCCTTGCTGTCGAATCGGCAATAGATGGAGCCGATAGAGACCTTGCCGCGCTTAGCCACATCGGTGAGGGCAAAATCGTCATTTCCGCGTTCGATCAGCAAATCCGTAGCGGCGGCCAGCATCCGTTCGAACGAGGCGCGGCTGCGTCCCTGTTTGGGTTCACGACCCGTTGGGTTCAGCAACGGTTCGACTTCCTGATCCTCATCCACCATCGACACTTTCACGCCCCATCATTCATGTGATCGCCCGCGGATGGCGCGATCTGAAAACAAAGTACTGATTCTATATGGTTTATCATAGGCTGCACCCCCACATGACGCCAGCGTAAAAACCCCTGCCACGCAGCAGGTTTCCTGTGCGCATACATTCGTCGCTGAATCCGTCACGGAATGGCTTGACGTCCGAACGATCCTTCGATTACATAGTTTTCAGAATTAGGGTTCTAGTTTTAGAAAAGAACCCAGAGCCTGGCCGGTAAACAGTGCCGGCCTCATCGGGAGGAACCAGAATGCGCATCCGTTCGATGCTCCTGCTTGCAGCAGGGGCAACCACCCTTCATGCCGCTTCCGCCATGGCACAGACCGAAAGCAACAACGCTTTGGTGCTGGAAGAAATCGTGGTGACCGCGACCAAGCGCGCAACCAACCTGCAGGACACGCCCATCGCCATCCGCGCCTTTACGGGCGATGATCTGGTCAAGTCCGGCGTGTCAGACGTCAATGGTCTGGCGCGCCTGGCGCCCGATCTGAATGTCACCAATGACACGATCTTCACGAAGATTTCGGTGCGCGGCGTGTCCAGCCAGGACATTTCCGAAGCGTCCGACCCGGCCCTGACCATCGGCATCGATGGCGAATATATCAACCGTCCGGTCGCGCTGAATGCCAGCTTCTTCGACCTGGAACGGATCGAGGTTCTGCGCGGTCCGCAGGGTACGCTCTATGGCCGCAACGCGACCGCAGGCGCCATCAACATCATCGCCGCCAAGCCGCAGTTGGGCAAGACCGCCGGCTTCCTGACCGTCGGCTATGGCAATTACGACGCCAAGCGGGCCGAGGGTGCCGTCAATGTCCCGCTGGGGGATACGGTTGCCGTCCGTGTCGCCGGCATGCACACCGATCACAAGGGCTATCGCAAGCATGGCGCCGTCGGTCGTGGTGAGGATCAGAATGTCGATGCGGCCCGCCTCGCCATCGCCTGGGAGCCCACGGAGAATATCCGCACCTATCTGGCCGGCGAATATGTGAATGTCGATCAGCTGCCGCCGTCGCAGTTCGGCATCCTGGTGGCCCAGAATGGCGTTCTGACCAATGCCGCCTATTCCGCCGGGGTCATCGACGCCATCCCGTCGACCACCGCGTTTGAAAATAATGGTATTCCCGCCAACCTGACCTTCAGCGGCATCAACACCAAGAATTACCCCCTGGGCGACCTGGGCAATTTCAATAGCGAGCAGTTTGCCCTGCGCGGTCGGATCGAATTTGATTTCGACCTGGGCACGCTGGCTTATCTGGGCGGCTACCGCGACAATGAGACCAACAGCGCCCTGCCGCTGAACGGCTATCTGCCCGCGACCTTCACCTTCCGCAACAACAAGCTGAATTCGCAGACGCAGAGCCACGAGCTGCGCCTGTCGAACACGCTGGATAACGGCCTGTTCTATCAGCTGGGCGGCTTCTACTTCCGTGAGAAGGTTGACCTGTCCCGCGGCCTGTATCTGGAACTGCCCCGCGCCTTCCTGAACTATTTCTACCGCCCGGACATCCTGTCCAAGTCCAAGGCCGCCTTCGGGCAGGTCACGGTGCCGGTGGCTGGTCCGGAACTGACGGTGACCGGCGGCCTGCGCTATACCGACGACGCCAAGAGCGCCACCTTCTACAATTACGGCCCGCGCTTTGGCCGTGGCGAAGGCACGACCCCGCCGGCATTCGGCTCCGCCGGTGCCACCATCCTGCGCCCGCGTTCTTCTTCCGATCAGGTGACGGGCAATATCGGCATCGACTGGAAGCCGGCAGATGACAGCTTGGTCTATGGCAAGCTCAGCACCGGTTATAAGAGTGGCGGTTTCGACAGCGTCGGGGCCTATGAGCCGGAAGAACTGGTTGCCTATGAAGTCGGTACCAAGAACCGCTTCAATGGTGGCCGCCTGCAGTTCAACGCCTCTGCCTTCTACTATGATTATAAGGATCAGCAGATCCAGGTGTTTGTGGACAACAATGTCGGTGCCCGCACCCTGAATGCCGGTAAGTCGCGCGTCTGGGGTATCGAGACCGATACCAGCATCCTCTTGACGGAAAATGACGAACTTTCCTTCACCGTCAATTACCTGGATGCCAAGGTGCAGAGCTTCGCCACTTCGTTGATCGGGGTGAACGGTACCCCCATCAACGATGCCGATCCGGTCACCCCCGGCATCCAGCAGTTCAACCTGAAGGGCAACCGTCCGCCGCAGGCCCCGAAATGGACCCTGTCCGCCGGTTACAGCCATACGTTCGAGCTGGGTGATGGCGCGAATGTCGTGGCCTCGGCCTTCAGCCGGTACAAGTCGGCCCATTACCTGTCAGTCGTGAACTGGGCTGCCCTGCGCCAGAAGGGCTATATGATGACCGACCTGTCGGTCGAATATAACTCGGGCGACGGCAACTATACGGTCCAGGCCTATGTCCGCAATCTGGAGGACAAGCAGCCGCTGGCCTTCGCGAACTTCAACGCCGCTGCCGGTTCGCTGATCTACAATTCCATCTATGGCCCGCCGCGTACGTTTGGCGTGCAGGGCACCTACCGGTTCTGATCGCCGGCGCACTTTAATGGCTTGAGGACATGGATGCCGGGGACCTTCCCCGGCATCCATGTCCGGCTTTAAGGCGGCTTTCAGTATCTGGAGGTGTAAGGTGCGGTGGAGTTTTTCCATTCTGCGGGTTGGTGCATCGTTGCTGGCCCTGTATGCCATGCCGTCAATGGCGGGCGCTGCACGCCCGGACGCCGTGACGGAGGCGGGGAGTGTGGCAGGGTCCACCCAGAACGGTGTCGACCGTTTCCTGGGCATTCCCTATGCCGGTGATACTGGCGGTACCAACCGCTGGCGCCCGCCGCAGCCTGTTGCGGCATGGTCCGGCGTGCGCGACGCCACGCAGTTCAGTGCCGATTGCCAGCAAGAGCCCCCCTATATACCGCCCGGCGGTTCCCCCTGGTCGGCGGAGTATTTCCCAACCCGTCCCATGAGTGAGGGTTGCCTGTCGGTCAATGTCTGGCGCCCGGCGGGAGCCGGCAATGCCAACCATCCGGTCATGGTATGGATCCATGGCGGCGGTTTTGCAGGTGGTTCGGGTTCTGTCCCCCTGTATGATGGGGAGAAGCTGGCCGCACGCGGCATCATCGTCGTCACGATCAATTATCGCGTCGGGATCTATGGCTTCCTGGCCCATCCGGCGCTGACTGCCGAGGCGGGGTCTTCGGGCAATTACGGCCTGATGGATCAGGTGGCAGCCCTGCGCTGGGTCCAGAACAATATTGCGAATTTCGGGGGTGACCCCAAACGGGTGACCATCGCCGGACAATCGGCGGGTGCAGCTTCTGTCCATGCCATACTGTCTTCGCCCAAGGCAGACGGGCTGTTCATCCGCGCCATTGCGCAAAGCGGGTCCGGCATGGGCATTCCCAGCCTGCCACTCTCAGATGCCGAGGTGCGGGGGCAGAAGGTCATGGATGCCGCCGGCGTGACCGGTATCGCCGCCTTGCGTGCCCTGTCGCCCGAACAACTGGCCAAGGCGGCAAAGGACCCGTCCGTCGGGCCGCCGGGCCTGCGCTTCTTTCCCATCACGGAACCAGCCATCCTGCCCAACCCGGAGCGGCAGCGGCAGGACATCCCCGTCCTGACCGGTCTGACAACGGATGAAAGCAGCAATGGCCCCGACTGGCATTTGACCACAGCTGCCAAGCTGAACGACCTGATCGACCGCCGCTTCGGCACACAGGCGCCGTCCTTCCGCCCCTTCTATCGGGCGAGTGACGGTCAGGAGGCGGGTGAAGCGGCCAAGGCCCTGTTACGCGAACAGGCCACCGCCTCCATGCTGATCTGGGCGCAGGCGCGGCAGCCCGGTGCCGCCCCGGTCTATGCCTATCTGTTCCAGCACCCGCAGCCCGGCAGCGATCCGGCCCGGTTCGGCACCTTTCATTCCGCCGAACTGCCCTATGTGTTCGCCACGCTGGACAAGTCCACCCGCCCCTTCACAAAGGCGGACCATGACATCGCCGCGACGCTGGGCCAGTACTGGGCCAATTTCGTGAAGAACGGCAACCCGAACGGTGCGGGGCTGCCCGACTGGCCGGTCCTGGCGAATGGCCGCGTAATGGGCCTTGGCGACAGGACCGGGGTGATCGAACCTTTGTCCCCGGCCAAGCGTCAGGCCTACAGTGCCTTCGTGGCCAGCGGCGGGAAACTGGGCCTGTTCTGACCTTCGGCGGAGAAGGAGAGTTTTGATGCAGGAAGAGATATCGCGCGCCGGCATTGGCCGCCGTGGTCTGCTGCTGTCGGGCATGGCACTGGCCCTGACCCCGGCGGATGTGTGGGCACAGGTGGCAGCGGGCGCCCCCCTGCCCGACCGCCACCGTACCCTTGTTACCCGCGTCTGCGATCTGGTCATTCCCGATACGGACACGCCGGGTGCGGTGAAGGCCGGCGTTCCCGCCTTTCTGGCTCTGGCCATCGGGCACGGAATATCGGGATCAAATGCGCCGGTCGCGGCAGCGCTTTTCACCGGCGGCAAGGCCCCGGCGGAAGCCGGCATCCTGGACTGGCTGTCCTTTGAACTAGACCTCAAGGCGGGCCGGGCGTTCCTGTCGGCCAGCCCTGACATGCAGATCCGGGTGCTGACCGACCTGGATTCACAGGCCTATACGCGCGGCAATGAAAAATCGCCCTGGCGCACGCTGAAGGGTCTGATCGTCACTGGCTATTACACGTCGGAAATCGGCGCCAGCCAGGAACTGCGTTTTGAACTGGTGCCGGGCCGCTTCGACCCGGACATCCCCGTCGGCCCCAAGGATCGGGCTTGGTCAAACGACTGGACAGCGGTGGAATTCGGATGAGCAAAGATTTCGACGCCATCGTCGTCGGCTCCGGCATCACCGGCGGCTGGGCGGCAAAGGAACTGACCGAAAAGGGCCTGAAGGTTCTGATGGTCGAACGGGGCCGCCATATCGAACATGGCGCAGACTATGTCACTGAAATGAAATCCCCGTGGGAGATGCCGTTTCGGGGTGTGGGTGATCCGCAGCTTTATGCGACCGACTTTGCCGTTCAATCCAAAAACCGGCATTTCACCGAATATACCCAGAACCATTTCGTCAATGACCGTGAAAACCCCTATTCCGTGGCCGAGGGTACGGAATTCAACTGGTGGCGCAGCTATCAGCTGGGGGGACGCTCACTGACCTGGGGGCGCCAGTCCTATCGGATGAGCGACCATGATTTCGGGGCCAACAAGCAGGACGGGCATGGCGTCGACTGGCCGATCCGTTATGCCGATCTGAAGCCCTGGTACGATCATGTCGAACGGTTCATCGGCGTGTCAGGGCAGAATGAAGGCCTGTCATCCCTGCCCGACGGCATATATCAGCCGCCGATGGCGCTGAACGTGCTGGAAAAGCATGCCAAGGCCGCGATTGAGGCGAAATGGCCCGACCGCCGCCTGACCATCGGGCGCACCGCCAATCTGACGCAGGAAAAAGAAGGCCGCAGCGCCTGCCAGAACCGGATGATCTGTCAGCGCGGCTGTTCCTATGGCGCCTATTTCAGCACACAAAGTTCCACCCTGCCGGCAGCGCAGGCCACGGGCAACCTGACCCTGATCACCGACACGGTCGTGGAAACCGTCGATTATGACGCCAAGACCAAGCGCGCCAGCGGCGTGTCGGTATTGAATGTTAAGACGGGGGAGCGCCGCCGCTATGCCGCCCGCATCATTTTCATGAATGCGGGGGCATTCAACACCAACCATGTCCTGCTGCGCTCCCGCTCTGCCGCGTTTGCCAACGGGTTGGGCAATAGCAGCGGTCGGCTGGGCACCCATATCATGGACCATGCCAGCACGGTGGGGGCCATCGCCCTGTTCGACAGTTTCCAAGACCGCACCACCTTCGGCAATCGGCCGACGGGCATCGTCATCCCCCGGTTCCGCAATCTGGGTGACCATGCGGAAGGGGATTTCGTCCGTGGCTACAGTTTCCAGGGCGGCGCGCTGCGCAGTGCCTGGACACGCGGCAAGCGGGAACCCGGCATTGGCGCTGGCTTCAAGGAGAACCTGCGCAATGTCGGCCCCTGGCGCATGGTGCTGGTCACCTTCGCCGAAAGCCTGCCACGGGAAACGAACCGCCTGCGGCTGGACCCGGCAAAGGTGGACGCGTTCGGCGCGCCATTGCTGCAGGTGGATTTCACCCATGGCGAGAATGAGCACAAGGCCCTGACCGACGCCGGGAAGGAGGCCAGCGCCATGCTGACCGCCGCTGGCGGCAAGGTGATCATGTCGCTGAACCGTCCGGGCGTGGGCGGCAGCGCCATCCATGAAATGGGCGGAGCCATGATGGGCCATGATCCGCGCACGTCGGTCACCAACCGTTGGAACCAGTTGCATGACGTGCCCAACGTGTTTGTGACCGATGGTGCCGCCATGGCGTCGTCCGCCTGTCAGAACCCGTCGCTGACCTATATGGCCATGACGGCCAGGGCCTGTGACACGGCGGTGAAGATGCTGAAGGAAGGGCGGATATGACGCCATGCTGGACCGAAAGCAGTTCCTGTCTTTGGCCGGTATCATGCCCCTGGTGGCCGCAGGCGGGGCGCAGGCCATGGCCCCGCCTGCCCTCGACATGTTCTGCACCCTGTTCTATCGGCAGAAGCAGGTGCGGGCGGCCTTCGAACGGTACGTCGCCGCCGATTACATTCAGCACAGCAACGGCATGGCGCAGGGCCGGGAGGCCGCCATCAAGGTGCTGGAACCGATGTTTGCGCGCCCGGAGTTCCTGATCAATCCCGTCAGCACCATCAATCAGGGTGCCTTGTCCATCGTGATGCTGGATGTGCGTGTCGGCACCGGGATACGGGCGGCGGTGATGGATATCTTCCGCTGGCAGGATGGCCTGATCCGGGAACATTGGGATTTGAAACAGGAACTGACAGCCGATCAGGCCGCCACCTATTTCGATCGCCTTCGCCCGTAATCACGCATGGTGGCAAATCTCGCCCATGCCTTGCCAGGGAAGCCAGCCATGCCGCAGCCGATATGTCGCCGCCATCTGATGGGGATGGGAATGAGTGGTGCGTTTGCCACTGCCCTGGCCCCCATCGCGATGCGTCACGCGCAAGCTGGTCAGGAGGCCGGCTGGACACCCCTGTTCAATGGCAAGGACCTGTCCGGCTGGACCTTCTTTCAAGACGGGGTGGGCGACACGGATACCGGTGGTGTGCTGGATATCCAGGATGGGACCCTGCATGTGCTTGGGCCGACATTCCGGGGGGATGGCAAGGTCGGTTTCGGCCATCTGGCGACCACGCAGGAATATGGCAACTACCATCTGCGCCTGGAATTCAAATGGGGCAAGCGACGGTTCGCCCCGCGCCGTCTGGCTAAGCGCAACAGCGGCATCCTCTACCATATGAAGGCCACACGCGGTGTTCTCTACCCCGATTCCGTTGAATTCCAGGTGGAGGAAACGGATGTCGGCGATGCCATCATGATCAATACCCAGGCCCTGGAAGGCCCGAACCTGGGCGGCACGGCCCTGTGGCCCAACTATCCGCCCAGCTTTCCGCGTGAATATGCACCTCCCATCAAAGCCGGCCCCATTGAGCGGCAATGGTTCCGCAAGACGGGCGATTTCGAGCGGCTGGACGGTTGGAACCAGCTTGATCTGATCGCGTTTGGGGATCAGGCGGCGCATCTGGTGAATGGCCGGATCGTCACGACCCTTTTCGCGATGCGCACACGGCGGGAGGATAATCCCGCCGAATGGCGGTCCCTTACCGATGGCCGTATCGCCCTGGAGATTGAGGCTGCGGAAATCAGCTTCCGCAATATCGCCCTGCGGCCATTGTCGGATAGCGACATCAAGGCGGTTAGGGACGGGTCCTACTAGGCCTCCAACCGGGACTGGGTGCCACGTTCAACATTCTGACAGGGTCCGGCGGGACGATTTTCATCGTTCCGCCGGTTCCATTTCATGCCCCCGCTTTCTTCGTAAATCGCCCGCATGCCATGCTCCAGAGGAGTGGGGCGGGCATGGTCGGGCTTCTTTATCAATAATATTCACACACACGATAGTGAATGTTGACAGGGGCAAGTGCTTGCCCCATTCTCCCCTTCAAGCACGCTGGCGAAACGACCGGCGGCCAATAGGGAGAACGCTTCACATGAGGGCCAAGCTGCTCGCTTCCGCCTGCGCGGTCGCGCTGACCACGATTTCGACCCATGCCCTGGCGCAGGATACGGCACCCGCCCGCAAGGCCGCGACGCAGGAAGATGCGTTGCAGGAAATCATCGTCACCGCCACCCGCCGCGCCCAGAATATCAGCGAAGTGCCGCTGTCCATCACCGCCTTCTCGCAGGAAGACC
Organism: Niveispirillum sp.; assembly: GCF_052437035.1. Classification (NCBI taxonomy): domain Bacteria; kingdom Pseudomonadati; phylum Pseudomonadota; class Alphaproteobacteria; order Rhodospirillales; family Azospirillaceae; genus Niveispirillum; species Niveispirillum sp. The sequence continues at coordinate 327,668 of NZ_JBQVOH010000003.1, read as the reverse complement.
TGAACATCAAGGGCGTGGTCGGGTATGAGGGGCTGGCGCGGGAGACACCGGGTGTGGTGCTGAACCGGCCCAGCGCCAACTTCAACAATTTCACGGCACGCGGCATCGCCACCAACGGCTATGGCGCCAATCTGCAAAGCACGGTGGCCGTCTATATCGACGAATTGCCCATTTCCACCATCGGCAACACCACCGTGCTGGACCCGACCTTGTTTGATGTAGAGCGGGTGGAGTTCCTGCGCGGACCGCAGGGGACCTTGTTCGGCTCCGGCTCACTGTCCGGCGCCATGCGCATCCTGACCAAAAGCCCCGATCTGCGGAAGTTTGATGCGGCGGGTCAGGTGGATTACGGCCTGACGGGGTCGGACAGCCTGCGGCAGCGCTATAACCTGATGCTGAACACGCCGCTGGTCGAAGATGAGCTGGCGCTGCGCGTCGTCGGCTTCTATCGGCATGAGGAAGGCTATCTGGATAATGTCGGTACCGGCATCCACAATTCCAACACGCTGGAAAGCTGGGGCGGGCGGGCCATTCTGCAATGGAAGCCGTCGGAACGGATGTCGGTGAGGGTGCTGGCGTCGCGCGAAGACAGCAACCCGCGCGACAGTTCGCTGACCAGTCCGTCGCTGGGCCGGGAGAAGCGTATCTCCGACCGGCCCGATCTCTATTCCGGCGTGCTGACCAGCTATAACGCCACCATCGATTATCAGTTCGATGGCGCCAAGCTGACCAGTTCATCGACATATTCCACGTTCGATCAGAAATTCTGGGTCGATCTGGCCGGCACCTTCAATCAGGCCATCGCGTTTGGACTGGATGCCAATGGCTATCAGGACACGTTCGTGGAGGAGGTGCGGCTGGCATCCGATCCCGGCGGGGATTGGGACTGGACAATCGGCGGCTTCTATCTGGATCGCCGGCATGACGTTGATTATTTCTACCGCTCGTCGCCCGCCTTCCTGGCGGCACGCCGCATCACCGGCCTGCCGGATGAATATTACCAGCGCCAGTATGTCCACACGATCTCCCACGAGCTGGCGGGGTTCGGTGAGCTGACCTATCATGTGAATGAGAAATTCTGGCTGACGGGCGGTCTGCGCTACGGAAAGCTGGATGCGCAGGGTTTTACGGAAGGCGGCTATAACTCCGCCTACCTGACCTGGGCCCTGACAGGACAGTCCGGGCAGTTGCCCACGGTGCCCATTCCGGCCGCCACTGGGGTGAAGGCCAAGGGCTCCAAGCCCTCCTACAAGGTCAGCGCCTCATACCGCGTCAATGACCCCATCACCACCTATGCCAGCGTCTCCACCGGCTTCCGGGCGCCCGTGGTCAATGCCTATGCTGGGCGGCCCAGCGTGGTGAACGCCAACGACCTCATCATCCCCTATGGCGCCAGTTCGGACGATTTGACCAACTATGAGCTGGGGCTGAAGGGACGGTGGCTGAACGGCAAGCTGACGGCGCATCTGGCCGCCTATTACATCGACTGGAAGAATATCCAGGTGCAGGCCAACAGAACATCCGACAGCGTGCAGTTCGCCACCAATATCGGGGCGGCGCGCAGCAAGGGTATCGAGTTTGAAATCGCCGCCGTGCCGGCCACGGGCTTGACCATCGGCCTGAACGGATCGGTCAACACCGCCAAGGTGACGAAGCTGTCGGCGGCGGAGGCCGCAATCTCCGGCGCCGTGGAGGGGGCCCGCCTGTCGTCGCCGCGCTTCCAGGGGTCGGTCTTCGCCCAATACTGGTTTAATCTGGCACCGGAGCTGGATGGGTTCACCACGGCCAACTGGCAGCATGTGGGCTCCTTCCCCTCCTCCTTCCCCAATGTGCCGGGCGCGCCGAACCGCGTCAGCCCGACCTATGGCAAGACCGACAGCTACAGCAATGTCAATGCCAGCTTCGGTTTGACCAAGGGGAACTGGACAGCGACCGCGTATGTGGAGAATCTGTTCGACGATCATTCGATCACCTACATCCACCCGGAGGCCTTCCTGGCCAGCCGCTTCGGCACGATGCGGCCGCGCACTGTGGGCGTCCGCATCGGCTATGAGTATTAAGCCATGAATGCCGCGCCTTCCCCCTTGCACAGTCCGGTGGCCCACCCGCCGCCGGACGCCCGCGCCTGGTACGTGCTGGGTGCGCTGTGTTTCGTCTATGTGCTGAACTTCCTGGACCGGCAGTTGCTGTCGATCCTGGCCAAGCCTATCCAGGATGATCTGGGGGTGACCGACGGGCAGCTGGGCCTGATCAGCGGGCTGTATTTCGCCCTGTTCTATTGCACCATCTCCATCCCCGTGGCGTGGCTGGCCGACCGGGCGAACCGGGTGAAGGTGCTGTCCATTGCATGTGCGCTGTGGAGTGCGGCGACGGTCGCCTGCGGCATGGCATCCACATACCCGCAGTTGGTCGCGGCGCGTATGGCGGTGGGGGTGGGAGAGGCCGGCGGCGTTCCCCCCTCCTACGCCATCATCACCGACTATTTCGCGCCGGGCCAGCGGGGCACGGCACTGGGCCTGTTCAATCTGGGTCCGCCGCTGGGTCAGGCCATGGGGGTTGCCTTCGGCGCCTCCATCGCCGCCGCCTATAGCTGGCGCAGCGCCTTTGTCGTGCTGGGCGTGGTTGGCATCGTGGCGGCGGCCATCGTATGGCTGACCATTAGGGAGCCGAAGCGTGGCGGGCTGGATTTGCCAGCACCGGGCACCGCACCAGCCCCGATGGAGAAGGCCAGATTCATGGAAACCGTCTCCATGTTCTTTGGCCGCAAGGATCTGGTGCTGCTGTCGCTGGCCTGTGGCGCCACACAGTTCGTCACCTATGCCGTGATGAATTTCACCGTCCTGTTCCTGATGCGGGAAAAAGGCATGAGCCTGCAGGAGGTGGCGCTTTATTACGCGCTGCTGATCGGGGTGGGCATCAGCCTGGGCATGTATGCGTCGGGGCGCCTGATCGACCGGTACTCCGTGCGCTACCGGCAGGCCTATGCCCTAATCCCGGCGGTGGGTCTGGTGGGGGCGGTGCCGTTCTTTGCCGGTTTCGTCTGGGCACCGGGCTGGGAGCTGGCGCTGCTGTTCCTGATCGGGCCGACCTTCTTCAACTACTTCTACCTGTCGCCCGCCGTGGCCCTGGTGCAGGAGGCGGTGCGCCCCAATCAGCGGGTGATGTCGGGTGCCCTGCTGCTGCTGGTCATGAACATGATCGGGTTGGGCCTGGGGCCGACATATCTGGGCGCGGCCAGCGATTATTTCCGGGCGGCCAACCCGGACAATTCCCTGCAAATCGCCTTTTACAGCCTGATCCCCTTCTATTTCCTGGCCATCGGCATGTTTTTGATGCTGGCGCGGGTGTTAAAGGGGATGGCACACCGGAACGGAGGCCACTGATGCGCCTTTCCCTTCGCTTGGGCGCCTGCGCGGCGACCGCATTTCTGTCCTTTGCCGCCATGGCGCAGGACAATCCCACCGTCACCGCCCCGGCAGGTGCGGTTGTGGGCCGCGCCAAGGATGGGCTGACCATCTTCAAAGGCATTCCCTACGCCCAACCACCCGTGGGCGACCGCCGCTGGAAGGCACCGGAACCGCTGCCCACCTGGACCGGCGTGCGCGATGCGGGTGATCCAGGCCGCGCCTGTGTGCAGCCGCGCCCGCGTCTGGCCAGCATCTACGCCAACCCGCCCAAGGAGATGGGAGAGGATTGCCTGTCCTTGAATATCTGGGCACCGGAAGGGGCGAAGAATGCGCCGGTCCTGGTCTGGATCCATGGCGGATCGCTGACGGGCGGGTATGGGCATGAGGAAATGTATGATGGATCGGGCTTAGCCAAGCAGGGGTTGATCGTCGTCTCCATCAATTACCGGCTGGGCATCCTGGGCTATCTGGCGCATCCGGGGTTGAGCGCGGAGAACCCGGACGGCATCTCCGGCAATTACGGCCTGCTGGATCAGATCGCGTCCCTGCGCTGGGTGCGCGACAATATCGGCGCCTTCGGTGGTGATGCCGGCAATGTGACCGTGGCAGGAGAGTCCGCTGGCGCCCTGTCGGTCATGTATCTGATGGCTTCACCCCAGGCCAAGGGCCTGTTTGCCAAGGCGATCGCGCAAAGTGCCTACATGATCTCCACGCCCGAACTGAAACAGCCCCGCAATGGGGAGTTCGCGGCGGAAGGAATTGGTGCCTATGTGGCCGGCAAGGTCGGGGCCGCCGATGTCGCCGCATTGCGTGCCATGGACCCGGAAACCCTGACGGCGGAAGCGGTGAAGGCCGGCTATATCCCCTTCGGCACCGTCGATGGCAAGGTGCTGCCGGCACAGCTGGTCGAGGTTTTCGACAAGGGACAGCAGGCGCCCGTCCCCATCCTGACCGGGTTCAACAGCGGCGAAATCCGCTCCCTCCGGTTCCTGCTGCCGCCGAAACCTGCGGATGCCGCCGCTTATGAGGGGATGATCCGCGAACGGTATGGCGATCTGGCTGACCTGTTCCTGCGGCTTTACCCGGCCAGCAATATCGAGGAGAGCATGCTGGCCACCACCCGCGACGCGCTGTATGGCTGGACCTCGGAACGGCTGGCCCACAACCAGACGGCGCTGGGCCAGAGCGCCTATCTCTATATCTTCGACCATGGCTATCCGGCGGCCGACGAACATGGGCTGCACGCGTTCCACGCCGCCGAAATCCCTTATGTGTTCGGCACCGCCGACCGTACCCCGCCGCTCTGGCCCAAGGTGCCGGACAATGCGACCGAACGCCGTCTGTCGGCGGCCATGAACAGCTATTGGGCCAGTTTCGCCCGCACCGGTACGCCGGTGGCGGATGGACAGCCGGCATGGCCCGTCTTCGGCAAGGATGAGGGCTATATGGCCTTTGCCGGCACGCCGAAGCCGGGGGTGCGGATGCGACCGGGCATGTTCGCCCTGCATGAGACCACGGTCTGCCGCCGCCGGGCCGCCGGCACCCTGGCTTGGAATTGGAATACCGGCGTCGCCTCACCCGTGCTGCCGTCCAAGGGGAATGTCTGCTGATGCTGGACGGAACCATGCAGGATTTCCCCCTGACGCTGGATCAGTTCCTGCGCCATGCCGCCAAATGGCACCCCGATGCCATGCTGGTGACGGCACGCGAAGGGGGAAAGCCGACCCGCATTTCCTATGCCGACCTGATGGACCGCAGTCTGGCCGTGACCGGTATCCTTGGCTTCTATGGCATGCGGCGGGGCGGCCGGGTGGCCACGCTAGCCTGGAACAGCCAAGCGCATGTGGAGGTCTGGTACGCCATCATGGGCGCAGGTGCCGTCTGCCACACCCTTAACCCCCGCCTGACGGCGGAACAGCTGGCGGCGATGCTGGATCAGTCGCAGGCGCGCATCCTGGTGGTCAGCGCCGACCTTGTGCCCCTGGCCCGGCAGGTGGCGGCACAGGCGCTGGGCATCATCCAGGTGCTGGTGATTGATGGCGCCGCCCCTGATGACTGGCCGTTGGCCACCGCGCTGGACCCATTGATCAACGGGGCGGCGCGCGATGCGGCGTGGGGCGGGTTTGCGGAAACCGCGCCCTCGGGCCTGTGCTTCACATCGGGCACGACGGGCGCGCCCAAGGGCGTGACCTACACCCACCGGTCCAGCTTCCTGCATACCCTCAAACTGCTGCAGGCCGATGTCATGGCCCTGTCGGGGCGCGACAGCGTGCTGGTCGCCGTCCCCATGTTCCATGCCAATGCCTGGGGTCTGCCCTTTGCCGTGCCGGCGGTGGGTGGGCGGCTGGTGCTGCCGGGGCGGCAGACGGACGGGGCCAGCCTGGCCCGGTTGATCGCATCCGAAGGCGTCACGGTGGGTGTCGGTGTACCCACCGTCTGGCTGGGTCTGGTGGAATATCTGGATGCGACGGGGGGCGAGGTGCCCAGTCTGGAACGCATCATCGTCGGCGGTTCCCCCCTGCCCCCGGCCCTGATGGAACGGATCGAACGGCGACTGGGCGTCATCGTGCAGACAAGCTGGGGCATGACCGAACTATCCCCGTCCGGTACCGTGGCCCCTGCCACCGATGGGGTGCGTGACGCGGCCCTGTCTGGCCGGCCATCGGTGGGGGTGGATCTGCTGTTAACCGACGCGGATGGCAAGCCGCTGCCCCAGCAGCGGGGGATGGAGGGGCATCTGCGGGTACGCGGCGTCGCCGTCATCGACCGTTATTTCGGACAGGATACACCAGCCACCGATGCGGAAGGCTGGTTCCCCACCGGCGATCTGGCCCGCATTGACGGGCGCGGCAACCTGATGATCACGGGCCGGGCCAAGGACCTGATCAAATCGGGCGGCGAATGGATCAATCCGGCAGAGATCGAGGCGCTGGTCGGCGCCCTGCCGGAGGTGTCGCTGGTCGCCGTCATCGGGCGGTCCCACCCCAAATGGGGCGAACGACCCATCCTGCTGGTGGAAACACGGGACAGCATCGATGATGAAGGGCTGCTGGCCCCGTTGCATGGCAAGGTCGCCCCCTGGTGGCTGCCCGATGCCGTAATCCGGTTGGATGCCATGCCGCTGGCGGGAACCGGCAAGATCGACAAAATCCGCCTGCGGGTTCAATATGGTGGCGGTTGAATTGGTGGAGGCGCCCCACGCGTCTTCCGCCACAGTACTGGCAATGACGGAAAGACGAACCGGTGTCTGAACAGGTGAAATCCCGCCGGCGCTCCACCAAGGCGGAGCAGCGCGCGGAGATGATGGAACAGATCCTCGACGAGGCCGAGTACCTTTTCTCCAAGCACGGTCTCTATGGCGTCACGCTGAAGGATGTGGCGCAGCGCGTGGGTGTCCACCATACGCTGCTGAATTACTATTTCGAGGATAAGAAGAAGCTGTTCGACGCCGTCTTTGCGCGCCGTGCCGCCGTGACCAGCGAGCGGCGGATGACCGTGCTGGACGAATATGAAAAGGCAACCGCCGGCAAGCCCACGGTCGAGGGGGCGCTTCACGCCTTCCTGGACACCGACCTTGACCTCTATATCGAGGGGGGGGAGGGCTGGAAAAACTACGCCGCCCTGGGCGCGCAGGTTGCCAATACCCCAGAATGGGGGGCCGAACTGATGGACAAGCATTTCGATCCGGTCGTCCTGCGCCTGATCGAATTGCTGAAGAAGGCCCTGCCCGGCTGTACCGAGGAGGATATCTTCTGGGGCTACCATTTCGTGACAGGGGCGCTGCTGCTGACCCTGGCGCGCACGGGGCGTATCGACAAGCTGTCGGGCGGTCTTTGCAAATCCGATGATTTCGCCGCCGTGAAGGCCCGAATGGCCGCCTTCATGGCCGCCGGCTTCAAGGAAGTCTGCAAGGTGCGGGAGGGGTGATGCCCCTCCCGTAGTGATGGCTTACCGCGCCACGGCCATGACCGGCTGGCTCCAGCCGCTGGCGGCCAGTTCGCGTTCGGCCTGCATGAAACCATATCCCGGCACGATCTCCCCGGTGCGGTCCGTGACCTCGTCCAAGCGGGCCACCACCCTGGCACCCGTTTCAGGATCGCTGCCGATATAGCAACCCTGGGTCAGGGTGATGTTGGCTGCCGCAAAATTGCCGCCGCCAGCGCAGAGGATGGTCCGCGTCGGAGCGTCATCGCACACCAGCGGCAGCAGGGCCGGACTGACCAGGGACGGGTGCAGCCGTTCCAGACTGTCACCCGACAGTACGCCATCGGTCATCTGCGTGGCGGCGGTTGGGGCCAGACAATTGACCCGGATGCCGTACCTCTCCCCCTCGATCGCCAATGTCTGCATCAGGCCGACCAGCGCCATCTTGGCCGCCGCGTAATTGGCCTGCCCAAAATTGCCGTAAAGACCGGAGGAGGATGTGGTCATTACGATGCGGCCATGGCGCTGGGTCCGCATGATCTCCCACACCGCCTTGGTGCAGATGACGGCACCCATCAGATGCACATCCAGGACGATACGGAAATCATCCAGCCCCATCTTGGCAAAGCTCTTGTCACGCAGGATGCCGGCATTGTTGACCAGTATGTCGATCCGGCCCCATTGCGCCATCGTACGGGACACCAGCGACGCCACCGCCGCCTCATCCGTCACCGATCCGGCAACGGCCATGGCATCGCCACCCGCCGCGACAATCTCCGCAGCCACGGCATCGGCTGCTTCCTGGCTGAGATCATTGACAACAACCTTGGCGCCCTGCCGGGCCAGGAACAGCGCATGCTGACGGCCCAATCCACCACCAGCACCCGTGACAATCGCGATACGGTCCTTCAACGCCATTTCGTGGCACCTCCCTGTTTTATCCCTGGCCCTATATACCGGATCAAATATTAACTCACAAGCTAGTGAATATCTTGCTGGCTCAAAATTCCCCCGCTGCCCAAAGCCATCGGGCAGCGGGTTGACGGACCCGGGATTAGCAGGGGCTAAGGCTAAGGCTGCACCACCGGTTTGAGGCTACTTCAGCCGTTTTCCCGTTCCGGGCGGCATCCAGGGTGACGGGCGGTCACACGCCCCAGGCGCCCTGGAACCCCTTCGGCAATCCGGCATCCGGGGTGAAGCCGTACATCTCCGTGTCCGGCAGGGCCGACTTCACGATATCCCGCACGGCCAGCAGCCTTTCAAGATCGACCCCGGTCTCATAGCCCATGGCGGCCAGCATGAAGGCCAGATCTTCGGTCACGATATTGCCGGACGCACCGGGGGCGAAGGGGCAGCCGCCAATCCCGCCCAGCGATGCATCCAGGGTGGTGATGCCTTCATCCAGTGCCGCCAGCGCATTGGCCAGACCCAGGCCGCGTGTGTTGTGCAGGTGAACGCCGGAACAGGCGTGGTGCCCCACCACCCCACGTACCGCGCGGATCAGGCGCTTGACCTGGGCCGGGTTGGCATAGCCGGTGGTGTCGGACAGGCCGACCTCATCACAGCCGGCCTTCATCAATGCCTCGGCGATTTCCAGCACCTTGGCCTCTGGCACCACCCCTTCCAGGGTGCAGCCGAAGGCTGTGGAGAGGCCGCCTTCAAATTTGGGCCGGCCGCCCTGCGGCTGCGCCTTGATCAGGGCGGCGATGGCGGCGGTCTCTTCCAGCATCTGGGCATGGGTACGGCGGACATTGCGCAGGCTGTGCGTCTCGCTAACAGATAGCGGGATTGTGATCTTGTGTGCGCCAGCGGCCACGGCGGCCTCCGCCCCCTTCAGATTGGGCACCAGCACCGCGACCGTCAGGCCGGGGATGGTGCGGGCGAAGGATACCAGTTCGGCGGTATCGGCCAGTTGCGGCAGTATCTTGGCCGGAACGAAGGACCCGACCTCAATCTCCCGCACCCCTGCCGCCGCCTCTGCGGCGATCCAGGCCTTCTTGGCCTCGGTCGGCATGATCGGGCTGATGCTTTGCAGCCCGTCGCGGGGACCGACCTCGGAAATCTCGATGAAGGTACCGGTCATGACTTACCCCTCCGCCTGAACGACGAGACCGCGCGACAGTAGGTCCTGGATGCGGGCCGGGTCGTACCCCAGTTCGGTCAGCACCTCGCCCGTATGCTGACCGGGCTTGGCCAGATCATGCTGGATCGCGGGGCGCTGACCGTCGATCTCGACCGGCAAGGCCGGCAGGCGGATCGGGCGTTGGTCGTCGGGCAGATGCAGGTCCAGCAGCCCGCCAGAGGCCGCCAGATGTGCATCATCAAACAGATCCTCCGGTCGGTTGATCGGCGCGAAGGGCAAACCGATCTCCTCCAGCTTGGCCAACAACTCGGCCTTGGTGAAACTCTTGAACAGGTCCTGCACGCGCGGAATGATCCGGTCGCGGGCCTGCACCCTGCCATTATTCTTGGCCAGCGTCTCGTCGGCGGCGAAATCATCCAGACCGAACGCCTTGCAGAAGCCGACCCATTGCCCGTCGGTGACGACACCGGCAAAGACGGTCTGCTCATCCTTCGTCTGGAACTGGTCATAGATGGCCCAGGCGGAGATACGCACGGGCATGGGGCGCGCGGCGGTGCCGGTCACGACATACTGGGCCATGTGCTGTCCCACCAGGAACACGCAATTCTCATACAGGGCCGATTTCACGGTCTGGCCCCGGCCCAGCGTACCGCGCTGGATCAGCGCTGCCAGCACGCCGATCACCCCGAACAGCCCGCCGATCACGTCGATCACCGACGCCCCGGCGCGCAGGGGGCGGCCCGGCGGACCGGTCATATAGGCAAGGCCGCCCATCATCTGCGCCACCTCATCCAGCGCGGCGCGATGTTCATAGGGACCGGACAGGAAACCCTTGGCGGAGCAATAGATCAGGCCCGGATTACGCGCCTTCAGCGCCTCTTCCCCAAAACCCAGCGCATCCATGGCACCGGGGCGGAAATTCTCGATCAGGACATCGGCCTTATCGATCAGGTCAAAGGCGATCTGCTTGCCTTCCGGCGATTTCAGGTCCACCGACAGGCTGCGCTTGTTGCGGCCATACATGGGGAAATAGCCCGCACCCGAGCCCAGAAGGCGACGGGTATTGTCGCCCCCGATCGGTTCCACCTTCACCACATCGGCGCCCAGGTCACCCAGCACCATGCCCACCGTGGGACCCATGACCATGTGGGTGAATTCCACCACCTTCAATCCAGCCAGGGGTAACGGGGTGGCGGTCTTGTCGTCCTGCGACATGAGAAACCTCGAACGCTGAAAGTCAGAAGAAAAGCCAGGGATTGCGGGCGCGGTAGCTGCCTTCGAAATCCCTGATGGCGGGCAGCCGTTTCAGGGTGACGCCGATGGCATCCAGCCCTTCCAGCAGCATTTCCTTGTCGGCGGGCGCGATGGTGAAGGGCAGTTCGGTGCCGTCGGGCACACGCACACTTTGCGCGGCCAGATCGACGGTCAGGAGCTGCGGCGTTGCCGCCTGCGCCAACGCCGCCACCGACGGTTCCGGCAGCACCAGCGGCAGAATGCCGTTGCGCACGCAATTGCCCTGAAAGATCGCCCCGAAGCTGGGCGCAATCACACAGCGGATGCCGTAATCCTGCAGCGCCCAGACGGCATGTTCGCGTGACGAGCCACAGCCAAAGTTGGGACCGGCCAGCAGGATCGGCGCCTTGCGGAAGCAGGGCCAGTTGAGGATGAAATCCGGGTTCTCGACCCTGTTTGCCACATCGCTATAGCGCCAGTCGGCGAACATGCCCTCGCCCAACCCCTCCTTCGATACTTTCTTCATCTCGCGTGAGGGGATGATGGCGTCGGTATCGACATTGGCGCGGAACAGCGGGGCGGCGATGCCGGTCAGGCGGGTGAACTTTTGCATGATATCACCCCTCCCCCAGAAATGACCGTGGATCGGCGATATGGCCGGCGATGGCAGAGGCCGCCACGGTCACGGGACTGGCCAGATGCGAGCGGGTGCCCGGCCCCTGGCGGTTTTCGAAATTGCGGTTGGTGGAGGTGACAACACGCTGCCCCTTGCCGAAATGTTCGCCGCCCGCGAAGAAGCACATGGAACAGCCGCTTTCACGCCATTCAAAGCCGGCAGCCTGAAACACCAGATGCAGCCCCTCAGCCTCTGCCGCCGCCTTCACCTGCATGGAGCCGGGAACGCAGATGGCGCGAACGCCCGCCGCGACCTTCCGCCCCTTCAGCACGGCAGCCGCCGCGCGCAGGTCCGACAGGCGGCTGTTGGTGCAGCTGCCGATAAAGGCCCCGTCAATGGGCAGACCGACCAGGGCGTCACCCGCCTTCAGGCCCATATAATCCAGCGCCCGGCGCCGCGCCTGCGCCGCTGTAGCATCGGCAGCGATATCGGGATCAGGCACATAGCCGGTCAGCGGCACCGCATGCTGCGGACTGGTGCCCCAGGTGATGGTGGGTGCGATGGCGGCGCAGTCGATGCGGATTTCCTTGTCGAAGACCGCATCCGCATCACTGACCAGCCCCTGCCAGTCGGCAATGGCGGCATCCCAAAGATCGCCCTTGGGTGCAAAGGGGCGGCCCTTCACCCAGTCGATGGTCTTGGCGTCAGGCGCAACCAGCCCCGTCCAGGCCGCGAATTCAACGGCCATGTTGCACAGGGTCATGCGCGCCTCAACCGACAGGGCAGACACCGCAGATCCGGCAAATTCGATGGCGTAGCCCGACCCGCCGCCGGCCCCATGGGCCGCGATCAGGTGCAAGATCATGTCCTTTGCGCCCACGCCGGGGGGCAGCGCCCCGTCGAACCGCACGCGCATGGTCTTGGGCCGTTTGACCACCAGCGTCTGGGTGGCAAGCGCGTGGGCGGCTTCCGTTGATCCGATGCCCCAGGCCAGGGCGCCCAGACCGCCCTGCGTGCAGGTGTGGCTGTCGGGACAGACCAACGTGGCCCCCGGCAAGGCGATACCCTGTTCGGGGGAGACAACATGCACGATGCCCTGACGGACGTCACCGATATCGAAGACGCGGATGCCGGCTTCCGCCGCCGCCGCCCGCGTTTCATGGATGAAGGCGGTACCGCCGGGCATGATGGTCGTGTCACTGCGCCCCGGCAGCGTATCGACAATATGATCCATGCAGACAAAGGCGCGGTCGGGATGGCGTACGGCGCGCCCCTGTTCCTTCAACCCCTTCAGCGCCATGGACCCGGTGCGCTCATGCAGCAGCACACGGTCGATATAAAGCAGGTCGGTACCGTCGCCCAGATCGGCCACGCAGTGACGCGCCCACAGCTTCTCCACAAGGGAAAGGCCCATTTCCTCACCCCCCCGTCGCGGGCCTGGCATCATCGCCGGGCAGGCTTTCCGATGTGGGGTAACGTCCCATGGTCAGCAGCAGGGCCGCACCGGTCAGCAGGGCGATGGCGCCATACAGCAGGGCCGTGTCGTAATGGCCGCTTTGGACGAACATCCGCCCGAAAATGAAGGGACCGAAACCCGCACCGAAGGCAAAGAAGCCGTACATCATGCCGTAAATGGCGCCATAGGACCGCATGCCGTAATAGCGGCTGACCATGAAGGCCAGGATGTCATATTCGACACCCGCCGCGAACCCGATTAGCAATACCGCCACAATGGCGGGCGTGGCCGTAACGCCGTCACCCGTCAGCAGCAGACAGGCCGCCGCCGGCAAGGCCAGCAGCACAAAGGCCACGCCCGGTGCCCAGAACCGGTCGATCAGCCAGCCGCCGATCAGGCGTCCCGCAATGACGGACGGGCCGATCAGGCTGGCAATCTGCACTGCCTGCTGCGCATCCAGCCCCTTGGAGCCCAGGATCTTTTCCAGATTGGGGATCGGGCCGCCAACGGCGAAGGCGATGGGCACAAAGGCAATGGCCAGCACCCAGAACCGGTAGGTGCGCAGTGCCTGACGCAGGGTGAAGCCGCGATGCGCCACCTTGGCCGGCGCCCCCGTTGCCCCCTTGTCCGTCACGTCATGGAACAGAAGGAACGCAACCGGCAGCGCAAGCAACAACGGCAGCAAAGCCAGGCCGACATAGGCCATGCGCCATCCGACCACGCCGATCAGGTAATTGGCATAAAGCTTGGCGAACGCCCCGAACAGGCCCGTGCCCAGCAGCGACAGTCCCAGGGCCAGACCACGATTGGCGTTGAACCAGTTATTGACAGCCCGCGTCCAGGTGATAGGCAGGGTGCCCGCCCCCAGCGCCGCCATCATCATCCAGTTGATGTAGAAAAGCGTCAGCGACCCGTTCGAAAGCGCGAAGCCGGCCAGCGTCACGCCGAACAGCGCCACGGAGATCAGCACGACACGCCGCACACCGAACTTGTCAGCCGCCATGCCGGCAACCGGTCCCATGACCATGGCCCCGAGGGTCATGATCATCAGCGCCAGCATGATCTGATCGACGCCCCAGCCGAATTCCGCCGACAGCGGCGCCACGAAGACACCCATCGTGTAGAAGGGAATGGGCGACAGCCCGGTACCGATGCCAAGGGCGGAGGCGGCGACCACCTTCCAGCCTTGCCTGAATTCAGACCGATCGACAGACATGCACGCCCCCGGCTTTAAATGGTATAATGATATGTCTTTATCATGACACCATCAGCCTTCACCAATGGGAATGCTGGCCGGCGGAAAGTTTTCATCGTCCCATCCACCCAGCGGACAGTGGCGGCGCTGCCAATTGCAGCAGCGGCCCCTTCATCCGTCCACAGGACGGGCCATCCCTGTCCACCTGACAGATGAATGCGGCGCCGGCCATTTCAAAACCCGCCGGTCTGTTGGAAACAGGGTCAGTTCACTTACCAGACGGAAAGACGATACGATGCGGTTCGAGCCGACGATGGTGCGGGAAGAGAAGACGGCCCGCCAATTGTTTGAACAGGTGAAGGCCAATCCGACCCGCGCGAAGTTCGGCTTCGGCAGCAGGGTCGCCATCGTGAATGTCGATTTCCAGCAGGCCTATACGCGGCCCGACCTGTTCCCCAAGACGGCCTATGTCACCGACCCGGATCAGATCGCGCATGTGAACCGGATCAGTGCCGCCGCCCGCCGGCTGGGCATGCCTGTCATCTGGACCCGCGTGATGTACAAGCCCGACGCGGGCGATGCCGGCGTCTGGGGCACGCGCACAAACACGCCTGACAGCCTGCAGAACATCAAGGCCGACAGTGACCGCCACGCCTTCGACCCGCGTGTGGAGATCGATCCTTCCGTGGACTTCGTCTTTGACAAGCGCATGCCATCCGCCTTTTTCGAAACGCCGCTGCCCAGCTATCTGGTCTGGCACAAAGTCGATACGGTGATCGTGACAGGCGGAAGCACATCGGGCTGCGTCCGCGCCACGGCGGTGGACAGCCTGTCCCGCGGCTATCGCACCATCGTTGCGGAGGAATGCGTGGCCGATAAACACGAAAGCTACCACTACGCCAACCTGACCGACCTTCTGCTGAAATATGCCGACGTCGTGAATGTGGCGGAAGTGGACGCCCATCTGGCGGCCCTGGCCGGTTGAGCGGGAGGACGGAAGTGATGCACAGCGATCCCAACCTGTACGATTTCTGGCCCTACCGCGACCGGCCCAAGATCACCTGGCCGGGGAACAAGAAGGTGGCATTCTGGGTGGCGCCGAATATCGAGTTTTATGAACTGGACCCGCCCATCAACCCGTCGCGCAAGCCCTGGGGCCGGCCGCATCCCGACATCGTGCCCTATTCCGCCCGCGACTGGGGCAACCGGGTCGGGCATTGGCGGCTGATGGAAGTGATGGACGAGTTCAATGTGCGCGGCAGCATCAGCCTGTCCGTCGCCATGCTGGACCATCACCCGGAAATCATCCGCGCCTGCGTGGACCGTGACTGGGAATTCTTCAGCCACGGCATCTACAACACCCGCTATTCCTACAACATGACGGAGGCGCAGGAACGCGCCGTGCTGGAAGACAGCATCAAATCCGTCATGGATGCCACGGGGCAGCGCATCCGGGGCTATCTGGCACCGGCATTGACCCATACCGAACGCACGCTCGATCTCTTGGCCGAATATGGCTTCTGGTATAGCTGCGACCTATTCCAGGACGACCAGCCGCAACCCGTGAAGGTGAAGGGCGACAACCGCCTGATTTCCATGCCCTACAGCCTGGAGGTCAATGACGTCATCACCTATGGCATCTATCACCAGAGCCCACGCGCCTATGCCGATGCCCTGAAGCGCCATTTCGACCAGTTGCTGGAGGAAGGGGCGGAGACAGGGACCGTCATGTGCATCCCGCTTCATGCCTATCTGGTCGGCCATCCGCATCGTATTGGCCCGTTCCGGGAGGCCTTGCGCTATATCACCAGCCACCGCGACGATGTCTGGGTGACTACGGCCAAGGAAATCGCCGAGTTCTATATGGCCAACCATTACGACCAGACCCTGGCCGACATCGCCCGGCGCGGCGATGCGCGGCCTGGCACCGGTTTCAATCCGCAGGGGGGCCTGTGATGAGCATCCTGCCCGACAGCTATTTCACCTATGCCAAGCGTCATGCCGGCCCGGACCATGACCATTATCCGGCATCCCCCATTATCGACCGCACGCCCATCACCCTGCCGGGTGGGGCGAAGCTGGGCCTGTGGGTAGTGGTCCCGCTGGAATTCTTCACCCTGAACCCATCGGGGCAGCCGTTCAAGGCGCCGGGTGCCATGCAGACGCCCTATCCGGACCTGCGCCATTACACCACGCGTGATTATGGCAACCGGGTCGGTGCCTATCGTCTGCTGACACTGTTCGGCAAACTGGGACTGCGCGCCACCTTCGCGGTACAAGGCGCGGTCGCGGAACGCTATCCCGGGCTGGTGCGGGATGTCCTGTCCGACGGGCATGACATCTGCGCCCATGGCTGGGATACGGACAGCCTGCACCATTCCGGCCTGTCGGCAGAGGTGGAGGATGGCTACATCACCCGCACCCTGGACGCGGTCCAGACGGCCTGCGGGTATCGCACCGACGGGTGGTTGAGCCCGGCACGGGCCGAGGGCTTTGCCACACCGGCCCGGCTGGCGGCCAAGGGGATAAGCTGGTTCGCGGATTGGGCGCATGACGATCTGCCGACCCGGTTCCGGACGGAAGCCGGCGATCTGGCGGCCCTGCCCCTATCCAATGAGTTGGACGACTGGCAGATCCTGATCAACTACGCACGGCCTGAGCATGAATGGACCACGCAGGTGGCGGATGCCGCCGACTGGCTTCTGGACGAGGCGGGCAGGTTCAACAGCCCGCGCCTTCTCACCCTGACCGTGCGCCCCTATGTCAGCGGCCTGCCTTATCGCGTCAAAGCACTGGGCGACAGTCTGAAGGGCGTGCTGGACCGCGCCGGGGCCGCCGGGGTGACGCCGCACGACCTGACACGCACCCTGTCGGCATGAGGACAGAACGCTTCCGACCGCAACGCCATCCTTGTGCGGCAGGCATAAGATGCGGATAAGTCGGGAGCATTCCCTTCCCATGCCCCCTGGACGCCCCTTCATGGACCAAGAATTGACCCCGGCGGGATTGAGCCCGGATCAACTGGACCCCAGCACACCGGTCCCGCTTTATCACCAGATCTATCTGGTGCTGCGGGAGAAAATCCGCACGGGCGAATTCCCGGCCCATTCGGTGATCCCCGGCGAACAGGAATTGGCCCGGCTGTTCGATGTGTCCCGTATCACGGTGAAACGCGCGCTGAACGAACTGGCGGCCCATGATCTGGTCAGCCGGCATCGCGGGCGTGGCACATTGGTCACCGCATCCGCCGCCCTGCCCCAGGTCCATGGCAGTTTCGACAATCTGATCGACAGCCTGAAGACCATGGGGCTGGAAACACAGGTGCAGGTGCTGGAACTGGCTGATATGCCGGCCCCGCCCGCCGTGGCGGCACTGCTGGATATGGAAGCCGGCACAATGGTGCAGCGCGCCGTACGCCTGCGCAAACTGTCGGGCGAGCCGTTCAGCTATCTGATCCAGTACATGCCCACCGATATCGCCGCCCGCATCAGCCGGGAGGAGATGGAAAGCATCCCCACCCTGGTCCTGCTGGAACGGGTCGGCGCCACCCCGCATGAGGCGGAGCAGTGGATCACGGCAGTCGCAGCCGAACCGCAGATGGCGGCCGCCCTTGACCTCGCCTCCGGATCGCCTTTACTCCGGGTGGAACGGGTGATGCGGGACAAGGCTGGCCGCGCGGTGCAGTTGATCCACGCCCATTACCGGCCAGACCGCTTCAAATACCACATGCGTTCCACCCGCAAATCCGCCGGAAGCTGGCGCGCGGACGGGTGAGAGACAAAGACAAGGTGTGACATGTCCGACAAGGTTATTCTGCGCCGCGACGCCGATGGCATCGGTCGCCTGATCCTGAACCATCCTGCCAAGCGTAATGCCCTGTCGCAGGAAATGTGGCGGCTGGTGCGCGTGCGTCTGGGTGAGGCGGCGACTGACCCCGCCATCCGCGTGCTGGTGGTGCAGGGGGCGGAAGGAACCTTTGCCGCCGGGGCCGATATTTCCGAATTCGAAGCCGCCTATGAAACACGCGAAAGCACCGCCGCCTATGCTGGCGACATTGCGGGCGCCATGGACGGGCTGGCCGATTTCGTGAAGCCGACAATCGCCATGATCCAGGGGGCCTGTGTGGGCGGCGGGCTGGGTCTGGCCCTAGCCTGCGACCTGCGCTTTGCGGCATCCGACGCCCGCATGGGCATCACGCCGGGCAAGCTGGGCCTAGTCTATCCGCTGGGCGATACCAAGCGGCTGGTGCAGGCGGTGGGGCCAAGCCATGCCAAGGACCTACTGTTCACGGGCCGTCTGCTGGGCGCCGACGAAGCGCTTGCCATGGGGCTGGTCAACCGGGTGACGGCGGTGGATGCGCTGGAAGGCGCAGTGCTGGATTATGCCGGACAGATCACGGCGGCCAGCCAGTACACGGCACGCGCCACCAAGCGGATGATCAACCGCGTGCTGGGCGGGCAGTTGACCGACGATCCCGACACGGTGGCAGAATTCCTGGACGCCATCGAAGGTGAGGATTTCATCGAAGGGCGCAATGCCTTCCGGGAGAAGCGCAAACCGAACTTTACCTTTGGGTAAAAGGCTTCACTCCCGCTCCCGGTTGAAGCTCATCGAATAGACGAAGCGGTCGGCGGGATGGATGCTCTCGCTGGCCAGGAACAGCACGCCCTTGGCATCGTGATAGGTGCGGCGGGTACGCAGGGCCGCTGTGCCCGGTTCACAGCCCAGCAGGGCCGCGTTCCGGCTGTCCAGCACCATGGCGCTGATCTGCTGGTCGATACGGCTGGGTGTCAGGCCGAACCGGGCCTCGATCGCGTCGGCCACGGTTGGCGTCTCCTCAATCTCCGCCTGCAAGGGGGCGCAATCGGTGCGGATCAGGATGCGGGTCAGACCCACCACCTTCGCCCCGTCGCGGCGCAGGCCGCGCAATTCCCGCCAGTCCCCCGGCATCAGGCCAAGATCACGGGCCATGCCGTCGGTGGGTGCGGGAACATAAGCCAGAATGGTCAGCCGGGCCGTGCGGGCATATTGCAGCAGATCTTGAAATCCCCCCAGCGGCTGCACGAACAGGGCCGGCTCCGCACTGGCCGCCACCACGGTGCCCGCCCGGCGCTTGCGGGTCACCAGACCGGCATCGGTCAACAGGCGTAGCGCATCGCGGGCCGTGTGGCGGGAAATGCCATGGGTGGCACAAAGCTCCTGCTCCGTCGGCAGAAGGTCGCCGACCTTATAGGTGCCACTGGTGATGGCGGCGCGCAGCATCTGGGCGATCTGCTGGTATCGGGGAACGGCCACGCTGCACTTTCCTTATCTGCGGACGGGGGATGAAACCTCCCGCAAGGCCGCTTCGTCAACCGTGACAGGGACTCCGCATCTCCACCTGTCGGACGGGCGGCATGAAATCCATCCCGTCCCGCCATCGCATGGCTGTTTGATGCCGGGAAGCATGGTACGGAGTTTTGTCCGGACAAATAGGGTCATGATGATGCTGATCGCCCAGTTCGCCGACCATCTTTCCCGCCCGGTTCCCACCGCGATGCGGCGGCGGGCGGCTGTTCATCTTCTGGATTGGGCGGGATGTGCCGTGATCGGGGCGGCAACACCGGTTGCCGACACGCTTGCCGCTGTCTTCCTGGATGGTGCAGGCGGTCCCTGTACCGTGATCGGTCGCGCCCATGGTGCGGGCGCGGAAGCGGCTGCACGGTATAACGGCGCACTGGGCAACATTTATGAAATGGATGACGTGGACAAGCGGGCAAGGGTGCATCCCGGCCCCATAGTCATCCCCGCCGCCCTGGCCTTGGCCCAGGCGACGAACGCCAGTGCCGATGCCCTTCTGGATGCCATTGTGCGCGGGTATGAGGCGGTGATCCGCCTGGGCCGCGCGCTGGGCGACGGGCATTACCGCGTCTGGCATACCACTGCCAGTGCCGGAACCGTCGGCGCGGCGGCGGCCTGCGCCAGCCTGCTGGGCCTTGACCGCGACGGCATGGCCCAGGCCATGGCGCTGGCCATCACGCGCACCGGCGGCCTGTGGGAGACACGCAACGACCCGCGGTCCAGCGCCAAACAGGTTCACAATGCCCAGGCCGCCGGTGATGGGCTGCTGGCCGCACGCATGGCCGCCGCCGGCCTGCGGGGGCCGTCACAGATACTGGAGGGCAAGGAAGGGCTGTTCGCGGCCACGGCCCCCGGTGCCACGCCCGCCGACCTTCTGGCCGGGGTCAGTCCTGCGGGATGGTGCATCACCGATGTCAGCCTGAAGCCCTGGCCCGCCTGCCGCCACGTCCATCCGGTGATCGACGCGGCCCTGGCCCTGCTGTCCAAAACGGGTCGCGAAGGGCTGGACCTGCGGGAGGTGCGGGGGATTGCCATTCAGACCTATGGCGATGCCATACGCTTTTGCGACCGGCCCGCACCGCGCACTGTGATTGAGGCAAAATTCTCGCTCCAGCATGCGGTGGCTGTCAGCCTGTTGGGTGGTCCCCCGCCGCTTTCGGCCTTCGATCCACCGATGATTACCGACCCCACCGTGGCCGAACTGCGGTCGCGGGTGAAGGTGACGGTGGGCGAACCCTATGCCGGGGCCTATCCTAATCATTTCGGGGCACGGGTGGTCCTCAACCTCATCAGTGGCGACCTGCTGGTGCATGAGCAGCCAGACGCCCTGGGCGATCCGGAGAACCCGCTCTCCATCGACCGCACCATCGACAAGGCGCGTGGCCTGATGCAGGCGGCGGGGATGGGGGCGGCGGAGATTGGCATGCTGGTGACGGAATGCCTGGAACTGGCGGAAGGCCGCCCCCTGCCCACGCAATGGCCGGGACGTTTGACGGGAGAAGCCGCATGACCGCCTCGCAAATCATGGCCCGTCACGCCTTGTCGGTGGAATGGGTCACCCTGCCTGAACCGGCGCGCGACGCGGTACGCACCTTCCTTCTGGATACGCTGGGGGTGGGGATCGCGGGGGCCAGGGCGCCATTTGCGCCAGAGATCGGTACCGTGGCGCAGGCATGGGGCGGGGATGGTCAAGCCCCCATCCTGGGGCGCGGATATCGATTGAGCGCGCCGCAGGCGGCCTTCATCAACGCCTTTCAGATACATGCCCAGGAATTTGACTGCGTGCATGAGGTGGCGGTGTTGCATCCGCTGGCCACCATCCTGGCCGCCATGATAGCGGACACGGCACGCCAGCCCTTGCCCGTGACGGGGGCGGAGTTCGGTGCGGCACTGGCCGCCGGTGTCGATATCGCCGTGACACTGGGCCTTGCCGCCAAGACGCCCCTTAAATTCTTCCGCCCGGCCACGGCGGGGATTTTCGGTTGTGTGGCGGCCATGGCCCGGCTGCGGCGACTTGATGTCGATACGACATGCGACGCCTTTGGCCACGCCCTCGCCTTCGCGTCGGGCACCATGCAGGCGCATGTGGAGGGCAAGCCCGGCCTGCCGATCCAGGTGGCACATGCCGCCCAAGCCAGCCTGATGGCGCTGGATCTGGCAATGGCCGGCATACCCGGCACGGCGGGCAGCATCGACGGTCCGTTCGGCTATCTGGCGATGTTCGAAGCAGCAACCGACCTGCCGCCGCTGCTGGACCGGTTGGGCAAGGATTGGCGTATCGCAGAGGTCAGCCACAAGCCTTTTCCCACGGGCCGCGCCGCGCATGGGGGGATCGTCGCCCTACAGACGCTGATGCGCGACCATGGGGTGACAGCCGCCAATCTGGAAAGCCTGATCTACACCGCGCCGCCGCTGATCCAGCGGCTGGTGGGCCGTCCCCTGCCCGCGTATCCGGCGGCACTGACGGCCAATTACGCGCGGCTTTGTTTTGCTTGGCTGGGCGCGGTCGTACTGACGCGCGGCACCGTCGGCCTGTCGGATTTCGCGGGAAGCCGGCTGTCGGACCCGGCACTGCATGCGCTGGGCAGCCGGATCAAGGTGGTGGCGGACGACAATCCCGACCCCGCCGCCTTCACCCCCGGCATCGCGGAGGCCGTCCTGACCGATGGGCGCATCGTGAGGGCCCATATCGACAGCCAGTTGGGCAGTCCCATAAGCCCGCTCAGCCGGGAACAGCATCTGCGGAAGTTCCGCGCCTGTCTGGATTTCGCCGGTGCCGCCGATCTGGCTGATCCGCTGATCCAGGCCATCGACGATCTTCAGGACCAGGCCGACATGGCCCGTCTGCTGCGCCGGGCCGCCGGCCTGTCAGACTGATATCAAGGGAGCAATTTTGCCATGGACGGGCACAAAACCTATTTCAACGCCGTGGACTGGGATGCCCTGCAGAAGGACCATCCGATCGGTGACGATTTCGTGCGGTTTGCCACGCAGACCAGCCGGGACGCACTGACCGCGCATCAGAACCGCCTGTTCATGCGCTGCGTCGCCCGTGCCTGGGCCACCCCCTTCTATCAGCGCCTGTGGGGCAAGGCCGGGATCGAGAAGGGCGACATCCGTTCCATCGCCGATCTGCCGCGTCTGCCCATGTTCGACAAGTCGGACATCATGGCCAGCCTGGAAGTCGCCCCGCCCTTCGGTGACTTCTCCGGTTTCTCCAGCTACCCCGCCGGGGAGCGTCCGCCCGTCGTGTTCCACACGACCAGCGGCACCACCGGCAAGCCGCAGGTCCTGCTGTTCGGGGCCAGGGGGCGTGAGGCGCAGAATCTGCTGCTGGGCCGGCTCTACCGGTTCCAGGGCATGCGACCCGACGATGTGGTCCATTCCGTCTATGGCCATGGCATGATCAATGGTGGCCATTATGTGCGCGAAAGCGTGCTGCACTGGACCTCCTCCATTTTCATGTCGGCAGGCACGGGCGTGGAAACACGGTCGGCGCAGCAGGTGCAGTTGATGAAGGAGTTCGGGGCGACCGTGATTGTCGGCTTCTCCGACTACATCAAGAAGCTGGCCGAGGTGGCGCGGGAGAACGGGATCGACCCTGTCCGCGACCTGAATATCCGCATGATCTCCGGCCATCTGGGCAAGGAGGACAAGGCAGGCCTGTCGGCGGCCTGGGGCGGGGCGGAATGCTTTGACTGGTACGGCGTGGGGGATACGGGCTGTATCGCCGGCGAAGGGCCGGACCGTGATGGTCTTTACGTCATGGAGGATGCGCAGGTCCTGGAGGTTTGCGACATCGACACGGGCGCACCGGTGGCCGATGGCGCCCTGGGCGACATGGTCGTCACCTGCATCTACAAGGACGATATCCACCCCATCATCCGCTTCAACACCCATGACGTGACGCAGGTGCGTACCGGTTCATCCAGCATCGGTGTCGGTTTCAAGCGGATCGAGGGGTTCCTGGGCCGGTCGGACAATATGGTGAAGATCCGCGGCATCAACATCTTCCCGCAGGCCATAGGCCCCATGCTGAACGGCGTGGCCGGGATTACGGGCGAGTATATCTGCAAGGCCGTGCGTGATGCCGCCGGGCGGGATGAGTTCATTGTCATCGCCGAGACGAACGCGGCCGGCAATGACCGTCAGGACGTGGCAGAACGCAGCCGCGCCGTCCTGAAACAGAAGATCGGGATCGAAGTCGGGGTCGAACTGGTCGATCACCGCGCCACCGCCGGCCTGACCCAGATCGACGTGCGGCAGAAGCCGATCCGCCTGATTGATGAGCGGTACAAATGAGCGACGCCATCCTTTCCGCCGGCATTACCGGCCTGCCCGACCTGTACCGGCGGGGCGACGCCGACGCCCTGTCGGTCACCCGCTGCTATCTGGACCGGATCGCGGCCCTGGACGGGCATATCCGCGCCTATAATCAGGTGCTGGCCGACAGTGCCCTGGCGGCGGCGGCGGCATCGGCCCGGCGCTGGCAGGAAGGCCAGCCCCTGTCGGCGATTGACGGGGCACCGGTGGCCGTGAAGGCGAACATCGCCGTGGAGGGTGCCTTCTGGCACGCCGGTATCGGCGCATACCGCGACCGGGTGGCACAACAGGATGCCGACTGCGTGGCGCGACTGCGCGCGGCGGGTGCTGTCATCCTGGGAACCGTCAACATGCATGAAGGGGCCCTGGGCGCCACGACCGACAATGTCTGGTTCGGGCGCACGCAGAACCCGTTGCGCGACGGGTATACGGCGGGTGGGTCCAGCGGCGGATCGGCGGCATCCGTGGCCGGCGGGCTGGCGGCGGCGGCGCTGGGGTCCGACACGATGGGGTCGGTGCGCATTCCCAGCGCCTATTGTGGGATCGTGGGGTACAAGCCGGCGCGGCATGCCATCAGCCTGGATGGCGTCATCCCGCTTTCCACCACGTTGGACCATGTCGGGGTACATGCGCGGTCGCTGGCCGACTGCACCCTGCTGGCTGCCCATGCCGGGGACCGGCGGGCGCTCCTGCCCGTGGATATTGCGGGCCTGCGCCTTGCCATTCCGGACTGGCACGCACGTGTCGATGCACCGGACTTCATCTGGAAGGCATGGGAGGAAGCGGCGACCCTGCTGCTTTTGAACGGCCTGAAACGGGTAATGTCGGACATGCCGGGTTACCAGCCCGGCCAGGCCCGCCGCCTGGGCCTGCTGGTGTCGGAGGTGGAAGGGCTGAACGCCCATGCCGACCGGCTGGCCCAGGGTGAGGATGGTTTCTCACCGGAATTCCTGGGACTTTTACGCTGGGGCGGGCGGCAGCCGGCAACGAAGCTGGCCGCTGCCTATCAGGGGCTGGATGCAATCCGCACTGGCGGCAGCGCCTGGCTGGAAGAGGTGGATGTGGTGCTGCTGCCCACGGCACCGCAGACCGCGTTTCCCTTTGACACCCCAGTACCGGCCAATCAGGCGGATTTCACTGCACTGGCCGATTTCATCGGCTGCCCCGCCGTCGCCATGCCCTTTGGCATGGCACCCGACGGGTTGCCCTTGTCGGTACAGGTGATGGGCCGAGACGCGGCAAAAGTGCTGGCCGTCGCCGCGTGTCTCGCCTGAGCCCCATCGCGACCGCGTGGTGGACAGGCGTGGTGTCAGGCTTGAGCGGTTTCCAGGCCAAACACATCATCCGCCGAACGACCAACGCTCAAAGTTCCGATCCATCCCTGAAAAAAACCCGTGGAACCCCGGTTCTTCACGGAGGGGCGGAGCTTTGCGTGCAAGGCGGGCCGACAAGTGCCCGGCATGCTTTCTGGGACCATGTTTCGACTGGGAGACAAGAATGAAGGAAGTGAAGTTTAAGCCCCCGTCCGGCGCATCACGCCTGGCCATCACCATGGCCATCGGGGCATCCGTGCTGGTATCCGGCGCGCATGCGCAGGAGACAGCCAAGACCAGCAACGGTGAGACGATCCAGCTGGAGGAAATCATCGTGACCGCCCGCAAGCGGTCCGAAAACATCCTGAAGACGCCTGTTTCCGTCACCGCCGTCACGGCGGAAGAGGTGGAGCAGCGGGGCATCACGTCCGTTCAGAACCTGTCCGAACAGACGCCCGGCTTCAACATCAACAATAACAGCAGCGGCCGCGGCGACCGGTCGTTCCAGCAGTTGATCCTGCGCGGCTTCACGCCAGCCACGACCGACAGCACGCCGGTTGCCACCTTCATCGACGGCGTTCCGGTTTCCTCTCCCACCGCGGTGATGAGCGTATCCAGCCCGGAACGCATCGAGCTGCTGCGCGGGCCGCAGTCGGCCTATTTCGGGCGTAACACCTTTGCCGGTGCCCTGAACGTCGTCAACAAGGAGCCGGGCAACGATTATGCCGGCAGCCTGACCACCATGATCGGCACCCGCAACACCCGCCGTGTTCAGGCCGAGCTGGAAGGCCCGCTGGTGGAGGACAAGCTGTCCTTCCGCGTTGCCGGCGACTACAACGCCAAGGACGGCACGTACAAGAACTACGCCAACCCGTCCATGACCCTGGGTGACCAGTCGTCGCGCAATGCCAACCTGCTGCTGGTGGCGACGCCGACCGAGAACCTGACGATCAAGGCGTTCGGCATCCTGTCCCATGACAAGGACGGCCCCGCCGCCCTGGGTCTGATCAGCGCGCGCGCCATCACGGACAGCACGGGCCGCGTCGTCGTGCCGGCACAGGCGAACTGCACCCTGGGCGGGTTCAATCCGTTCATGTGCGGCACCGTTCCGTCCCTGCCCGCCACCACGCCCGCCGGCAACTACAATGTCGACAGCTTCGTGCGCAACGCGCTGGCCGTAACCACCAACCGTCTGATCGACCCGAATGACAGCGTTGACAGCTATGGTCTGGTGCGTGACTACCGCCACGCCCATCTGGTGGTGGATTATGAAATCCCCGATACGAACTTCACCATCAGCTCGCTGACCGGCATCAATCACGAGGAATGGGGCTCGCTGTCGGATATCGGCAATTACGACAGCTCCGGCATCGCCAACCCGGCCTATACGGCCACCAACGGCCTGCGCTCCTATTTCAGTTCGGCCTATCTGGTGGAAAACGTCTCCAAGGACATCTCTCAGGAACTGCGCACCAGCTACGATGATGGCGAGGCGCTGCGCTTCGTCGCCGGCGTGTCGTATCTGGGTGCGAACGGCAAGCGGACCGTCGACACCCTGGATAACATGATCCTGAACAAGCAGGTCACGCCGTCCGGCAAGACGGAATCCAAGACCTATGGCGGCTTCTTCGGCGTCACCTACGACATCACCGACAAGCTGACCGCCAGCGTCGAAGGCCGTTATCAGATCGACAAACTGTTCGCCTATATCTCGCCGCTGGCCGATGCCGTGGTCACCGACCCCACCTTCGTACCGGTTGGCACCTACAAGGCTGGGTCGAAGCTGGCGGAACAGACCTACAAGAACTTCCTGCCCCGCGTGATCGCCCAGTATCAGTGGACCGATCAGGTCATGACCTATGCCTCCGTGGCCAAGGGCGTGAACCCGGCATCGCTAAATTCCGGTGTGACCACCTATACCGGTCAGGCCGCGACCATTGCCAAGACGCTGGGCATCGACCTGTTCGTCAGCCCGGAAAAGGTCACGACCTACGAGATCGGCCTGAAGGGCACCGCCGTCGATAACCGTCTGCGCTATGCCTTTGCCGCCTATTACTCGCAGTGGCGGGATCAGCTGAACCAGGTCATCCAGACCTTCGTGACGCCCACCGGTGGTTTCGGCAGCGTGTTCGGCACCATCAATAGCGGCAATTCCGACATGAAGGGTCTGGAGTTCGACGGGTCGTTCCGTGTTACCAACATGATCACGCTGACGGCAGCAGGCGCGCTGAACGACAGCAAGATCAAGGATTACAACGCCCCGCTGGTTACGTTCCTGGTTGGCAGCAGCGATTTCTCCGGCAATGAACTGCCGTCGACGTCCAAGTACTCCGCCTCCGGCGGTGTGATGTTCAATGGCGAGTTTGACCAGTGGGAAGATGCAAACTGGTTCGCGCGCGTCGACTATAACTACAAGTCCGGCGTCTGGTCAGATGTGGCCAACGTCGTGAAGACGGCCGAAACCCATATCTTTAATGCCCGGGCCGGTGTCACTGTTGGTGCTGTGTCGGTCGATGTGTTCGCCAATAATGTGTTCGACAGCCGCCGTTACACCACGGTGAACAATAACATCCTGTTCACGCCGGCCCCGTCCTTCACCTACTCGACGCTGAATGTCGGTCTGCGTGAAGGCCGCACCCTGGGCGTCCAGGCGAAGTACAAGTTCTGAGCATAAAGTCACGCCCCTGGGGACAACCTTGTCCCTAGGGGTAATGTGTTTCAGGCCCACGCCACGCCCTTCGAGGAGCGATCATGCGCCAGCTTTTACTGTCCGCCGTTGCCGCCCTGCCGCTTGTCCTGGCAACCCTGCCAGCCCAAGCGGCCCAGCCCGCCTGTGAGGCCCGGACCTTCTTCCAGCCGCCGCTGGAATATCAGTCGGTCGAACATCTGCCCGACGGTCGCGTCACCTTCCGCCTGTGCGCCAAAGACGCCAAGGAAGTCGTCGCCCTGCCGCAGGAAATGAACAGCGTCCCCATGGGTATGGATGGCAAGCCGCCGGGCCTGCCCATGACCAAGGATGCCGATGGCTACTGGTCGGTTACCACGACTGGCTCCGTCGATGCCGGCGTCTATACCTATGTCTTCAAGGTCGATGGCATGCGCATCGCCGATCCGCGCGGCACCCGCTTTGCCGAAGCTTTGGGTGGCGTGCAATCGATTGTGCAGCTGCCGGGTGACGGCAAGTCCAATCAGTTCTACAAGGCCGAGGTGCCGCACGGCGTCGTGTCAGTCGTGGAGTATCCGTCTTCCACCCTGGGCATCACGCGCCGCGCCCATGTCTATACCCCGCCGGGGTATGAGGCGGGGGGTAAGGACCGTTATCCGGTGCTGTATCTGGTCCATGGCTATAGCGACAGCGACGATGCCTGGACCATGAAGGGCAACGCCAATTACATCCTGGACAACCTGATCGCGGCGGGTAAGGCCAAGCCGATGATCATCGTCATGCCCTATGGCCACACGCCGACGCGTGACGGCGTGCAGGGCATGGAGAATACCGATTTCGGCAGCGACCTGCACAAGGACCTGATCCCCTTCATCGACAAGCATTTCCGAACCCAGGCGGCGGCCAAGACCCGCGCCATGGTCGGCCTGTCGATGGGCGGGGCGCACACGATCCAGTTCGGCCTGCCGCGCGCGGACGTGTTCGGCTCCATCGGCGTCTTCTCCATCGGCATGTTGTCGGCGGAACAGACGGCGAATTACCGCAAGGTCAATGACGCCGCCCTGAAGGCCCGCGCCAAGGCTGGCGGTCTGGTCTTCTATGCCGTCGGCAAGGAGGATTTCGTCATCCAGATGGCACCGCCCTTCCGCCAGATCCTGGGCGATTACGGTATCAAATATACCTATGTCGAAAGCGGCGGCGGCCACACCTGGACCAACTGGCGCGCCTATCTGGAACAGATCGCACCGCTTCTGTTCAACTGACGGTCAGACGCAGCGAACAGACAAGTCACGGCCTTCCCCGTCGCGTATCGGGGAAGGCCGTTTTCTTTTGCACAGGGGATCGCCGATCATGGCCACCGATCTGAATGCCGATTATGCCCAGGCCGGGTTCGGCAACCGCCTTGGCTGGGGCAAGCGCCCGGCCCTGCTGATCATCGATTTCGTGAATGCCTATCTGGACCCCGCCTGCCCGCTTTATGCCGGGGTGGAAAAGGCGCTGGCGGGGGCGGTCACGCTGCTGACTGCCGCACGCGCCGCCGGCATTCCGGTCTTCCACACCAATGTCGCCTATACGCCAGGCGGCGTGGATGGCGGGGTATTCTTCCGCAAGGTAAAGGCCCTGTCCTGTTTCGAACGCGGCCTGCATCCGCACTGGGCATCGTTTGCCGATGGGCTGCAGCCGGCGGCGGGGGAACCGGTGATCACCAAGCAATATGCCAGTGCCTTCTTCGGCACCTCTCTGGCCTCCACCCTGGCGTCCAGCGGCATCGACACGTTGTTGATTTCAGGCCTCTCCACCTCCGGCTGTGTCCGCGCCTCGGCCCTTGATGCCTGTCAGCATGGGTTCGTGCCGCTGGTGGTGCGCGACGCCGTGGGCGACCGCGATGCCCGCGTGCATGAGGCCAACCTGTTCGATCTGAACGCCAAATATGCCGATGTCATCGGTATTGAGGAGGCGATTGCGCAGTTGGCGAAGTGCTGAAATGAAAAGGGCCGGCGGAATATCGCCGGCCCCTCCAATGTTTACGGCTTCATCACGCGTTTTGTGACCTTGGCGGTGCCGGTCAGGGCGACCGTCGACGCCGATGGCCCCACCGTCACCTCATAGGTGCCGCCCGCGACCCGCCATTGCCGGGCCGCCTCGTCAAAGTTCGCCAGCAGGCGCGGATCAGCCTTCAGCGTTACCACGCGCGTCTCCCCCGGCGTCAGATCGACCTTGTCGAAGCCGATCAGACGTTGCAGCTTCACGCCCCCGGCTCCGGTCAGATAGACCTGCGGCGCATCCTTGCCGGCCACGGCACCGGTATTGGTGACACGGAAACTGACGGTCAGCGTGTCGCCACCCTTCACCGACAGCTTGTCATAGGCGAAACTCGTATAGGACAGGCCGTGGCCGAAGGGGAACAAAGGCTTCATGCCCAAGGCGGCGAAGCGACGATAGCCGACATCGGCCCCTTCATCATAGACCACGTCGAACTGCTGCTTCTTGGGCAGTCCCCAGCCGGGCAGATCGCGGCGCGGATACTGGTCCAGGCTGGCCGGGAAGGTCAGCGGCAGGCGGCCCGACGGGTTGACCCGACCGGTCAACACATCGGCGATGGATTCCCCGCCCTTCTGCCCGCTGTACCAGGCGGCGACCACGGCCCCAACCTTGTCCAGCCAGGGCATCAGGACCGGGCCACCGGTCTGTAGCACCACGATGCTGTTGGGATTGGCGGATGCCACCGCCTGGATCATCTCATCCTGGCCCTGCGGCAGCGACAGGTCATAGGCGTCCAGCGCCTCTGCCATCCATTGGTTGGCGAACACGATGGCGATATCGGCGGCCTTGGCGGCGGCCGCCGCCTCCGCCGGGTAACGCCCGTCTGCGAAGGTAATTGTGGCTTCCGGCAGGGCGGCGCGCAGGGCCTTCAGCGGGGAGGAGGCGTGGAAAACCTGCCGCCCCCACATGGCCATGGGGCCGTCGCCACCGATCGGCACCACGCGGGCATTGCCGCCGATGCCCGTCACCTGTGATGAACCCGCACCCGACAGCACGCCGGCATCCGCCTGCCCGCCGATCACCACGATTTTCTTACCGGCCCCACCCTTGAGCGGCAGGATACCCTTGTTGGCCAACAGCACGATGCCTTCATCGGCCACTTTCTTGGCCACCGCCGCATGGGCAGCGGCGTCGATCTGAGGCTTCACCGGCTTGCCGTCAAACAGGCCGGCAGCGAACATGGAACGCAGGATGCGGCGCGACATGTCGGACAGGCGCGCCTCCGGTACCGTGCCGGCCAGGGCCGCCTGTTTCAGCGGTTCGCCGAACCAGATCTGCTTGTCCAGTTGCTCGCCCGACTGCTGATCCAGACCCTTGATGGCATAGTCGGTGGCGTGGACCGCCCCCCAGTCCGACATGACCCAGCCCTTATAGCCCCAATCCCCCTTCAGCACGCCGTTCAGCAGGTGATCGTTGCCGCAGGAATAGTCGCCATTCACAAGGTTGTAGGCGCACATGACGGAGCCGGGCTGGCCCCGCTCTATGGCGATCTGGAAGGCCAGCAGGTCGCTTTCGCGGTGGGCGGCCTCCTTGATGATGGAATTGGCGTAGAAGCGGCCCGTCTCCTGCCCGTTCAGGCTGAAATGCTTGACGGTGGAGATGATGTTCTGGTCTTGGATGGCCTTGATGCTTTCACCGGCCAGAATGCCGGCCAGCCATGGGTCCTCCCCCAGATACTCAAAATTGCGGCCATTTCGCGGGTCGCGGGCCAGATTGACGCCACCGGCCAGCAGCACGTTGAACCCCCGCGCCGCCGCTTCCCTGGCGATCATGGCACCGCCTTCATAAGCAAGCCGGGGATTGAAGCTGGCGGCCAGGGCCAGACTGGCCGGAAGGGCCGTGGCGGTATCGCCGGGCCGCACCTCACCGGGATTGCTGATGCCCAGGCTGGCGTCAGTTTCCGTCAGCGCCGGAATGCCCAGGCGTGGCACACCGGGGATAAAGCCGGCCCCACCGACCGACCCCGCCGGAATGGGCGGACCGCCAGGGAAGGTCAGGGCCATCGGCCCGTGCAGCAGACCGATCCGTTCATCAAGCGTCAGTTCCGCATCCAGCAACCGGGCCCGTTCATCCGGCGACAGTGACGGATTGCGCCAGCCCTCCCCCGCCGCCAAAGCGACAGCGGAACAGGAAAGGCTGCCCAAGCAAAGGCTGGCAGCCACGAACGGCATCAGTACCCGGTTTTTCGACATGAACTTCCCTCTTGCAGGAATAACGGCAACGCCAATCATTCGGTTGTTGAAGTTTCCTCAAGCCTGCCATGGAAAGAAACCGTCGTCAGAATGACCGCACCGGTTATCCGCCACGTGGTCAGACGAATAATGGACAATTGATGGTCAAATTTGTCGCAGGCTTTGGACAGAAAAGATCACAATTACATTTATCGCCACACAGCGGATAAAGGAGAGATTGAACCTGCCACACTGCGTTTCCTTACCCACAATTACCTTCCAGAACGACAGCACCGGCCATGGTAGCTGTGACGGAACCTGGGAGTTACGGGATATGCAGATCGAAAACATCGCGCCGGCACAGGAAACTGTCCGCGAATGGCTGAAGAAGCCGCGCCATCAGTTGCTGATCGGTGGGCAATGGGTGGACCCGGCGGCGGGGCGCACGCTCCCCACTATCAATCCAGCCACCGGTGAGGTTCTGGCGGAGATTGCCGCCGCCGATGCCGGGGATGTGGACCGCGCCGTCGCGGCGGCGCGCAAGGCGTTCGATGATGGCGAGTGGCGGTCGATGACGCCGGCCCTGCGCGCCCGGCTGCTGTGGCGCATCGCCGACCTGATCGACGCCCATATTGATGAACTGTCGGAACTGGAAACGCTGGACCAGGGCAAGGCGCTGTATGTCGGGCGCTGGGCTGAAATCCCGATGGCCGCCGAACAGTTCCGCTTTTTCGCCGGGCTGTGCACCAAGGTGACGGGCGATACGATCCCATCCAGCATCAACTATCAGCCGGCGGGCAAGCGCATCGCGGCCTATACCACCAAGGAACCGGTGGGCGTGGTGGCCGCCATCACGCCTTGGAATTCGCCGCTGATCATGCATGCCATGAAGCTGGCCCCGGCGCTGGCCGCCGGCTGTACGGTGGTGCTGAAACCGGCGGAGGAAACCTCGCTGACGGCCCTGCGTCTGGCAGAACTGCTGGTCGAAGCGGGCGTGCCGGCAGGTGTGGTCAATGTCGTGACCGGTCTGGGCTCCGTCGTCGGGGCGGCGCTTGCGGCACACAAGGACATCGACAAGGTAGCCTTTACCGGCTCCACCCAGACGGGCCGCGCCATCCTGGACGGGGCGAGGGGCAATCTGAAGAAGGTGACGCTGGAGCTGGGTGGCAAATCGCCGGTCGTGATCATGCCGGATGCCGATCTGGACGCCGCCATCGCCGGGGCCGCCAACGCCATCTTCTTCAATGGCGGACAGGTCTGCGTGGCCGGTTCGCGCCTTTATGCCCACCGGTCGATCTTCGAAAAGTTGGTGTCCGGTGTGGCGGAGATCGCCCGCAGCATCCGCCTGGGCCATGGCTTGTCGCCCGATACCCAGATGGGCCCGCTGGTCAGCAAGCGGCAGGCAGACCGCGTGAAAGCCTATATCGATCAGGCCGTGGCCGATGGTGCCACCCTGGTGACCGGCGGCGGGCAGAAGGGGCCGGCAGGCACCTTCATCGAACCGACCGTGATCATTAATGCCGATCCCAAATCCGCCATCGTGTGCGAGGAAGTGTTCGGCCCCGTGGTGGTCGCCGCCCCGTTCGATGACGTGGCGGAAGTTGTCGCCGCCGCCAACGACACCGAATTCGGGCTGGCGGCCAGCGTCTGGACCCAGGACCTGTCGGCGGCGCACCGACTGTCGTCGGACATCCGCGCTGGCACGGTCTGGGTGAACTGCCATTCCTTCTGGGATGTAGCGCTGCCCATCGGCGGCTTCAAACAATCCGGCTGGGGCCGCGAAAGCGGGGCCGGCGCCATTGAAAATTACTTGGAAATCAAAACCGTGTGCATGGTTCTGTGACCTGCCGGTATTGTGACCCTTCGACCAAGGATAGACACCTGATGTTCCGCACCCGCAATTCCGGCCGTTCCCTGCTTCTGGCCACCACCATCGCCGCAACCGCACTGCCGGCCCTGGCGCAGAGCGACACTCTGGTTCTGGATGAGATCATCGTCACGGCCCAGCGCCGCGAAACCTCGCTCCAGACCACGCCCGTCGCGGTCACCGCCCTGACCGCCGACGCCCTGGCCGAACAGAATGTCAGCAGTGCCGAGGATCTGGCCGCAATCGTGCCCAGCCTGATCATGATGCCCGTCACGGCCAGCCGCTCCACCCTGCAGGTCGGCCTGCGCGGCGGTACCGAACAGTCGGGCGGCCTTGTCACCTCCGAATCCGCCGTCGCCTTCTATGTCGATGATGTCTATCGCGGGCGTCTGGCCGGGTCGAACATGGAACTGGCCGATATTCAGCGGGTCGAGGTTCTGCGCGGGCCGCAGGGCACGCTCTATGGCCGCAATTCCTTCTCAGGCGCCATCAAGATCGTCACCCGCACGCCGGGCGAGGATGAATGGGCGGAGGTGCAGGGCGGCATCGGGTCGCAGGACATGGTCTATGGTTCCGCCTCCTGGGGCGGCGACGTGATCGAGGATGCGCTGGGCGCGTCCCTGTCGGTCCTGTACCGCGACCAGGATGGTTATGTACATAATCAGGCCCTGAACAAGGATGTTTTCGGGCAGGAGAACCTGGCCCTGCGCGGCAAACTGCATTTCTATGGTCGCGAAGGGCTGAAGGCGACCTTGTCGGTCACCCACACCAAGGACCGCAATGACGGCCCGGCCAACCTGATCCCCGTCACCTTCGCCGGCACCTATCCGACGCTGGCCGCCAACGCCGTTTCCACCACCGACGCCACCCCGCGCGCCGGGTCGCGCTTTGTCAGCCTGTCGACCACCGATCCGGACGGTTACACCGACCAAACGGCAGTATCGCTGGATATCAGTGCCGAATGGGGCGATGTGACGGTGCGGTCCATCTCCGCCTTTGTCGGTACACAGGACGGGTTCGTCTTCGACCTGTCGGGCGGCATCCGCAATCCTGACGGCACCTATCGCCCCAACGGTCTGGTCCGTGACGGGCGCGGCAGCACCGATCAGTACAGCCAGGAAATCCAGTTCCAGGGCGATGGGCTGGACAGCAAGCTGAACTGGATCACCGGCCTATATTACTTCCGGGAGGAAAGCCATCAGGTGCTGAAGGACCAGCTGGTGCTGGGTCAGTTCTTCACCATGCCCGTCCTGCCGCAGACCATCGACACCACCACTGACAGCTACGCCGCCTTTGTCCAGGGCACCTATCAGGTGGATGACCGCCTGTCCGTGACTGGCGGCCTTCGCTATACCGAGGACAAGAAGAAGCTGGATGGCACCATCCAGAACTACCTGCCCTTCGCGCCCGGCCCGGCCATCGCCCTGGTGCCCGTGAAGCGGGAGCCGAAATTCAGCTCCTGGTCGCCCAAGGTCGGCGCCGATTACAAGATCACCGGCGATGTCTTTGCCTATGCCACCGTCTCGCGCGGGTTCAAGGCCGGCGGCTTCAACGGGCTGGCCGTCGCCAACCCGGTGGTGTTCGGCACCGTCTATGATCCGCAGACCGTCTGGGCCTATGAGGGCGGGTTGAAGGTGACGGGGCTGGATGGGCGCATGCGCGCCAACCTGTCCGTCTATCGCAACGACCTGTCCGATCTGCAGCAGACCGAACAGGTCGCCGCCGGTTCCTATGCCATCAAGAATATCGGCAATGCCCGCGTCGATGGCGTGGAACTGGAACTGACCCTGAAGGCTGCGGAAGGGCTGGACCTGTTTGCCAATCTGGGTCTGATGGACGACAAGTACAAGTCCAAGAACCCGCTGTCCGACAGCGCAACCGCCGGGGCCAAGCATCTGCCGCTGGTGTCGCCGTGGAGCGTTCAGGCCGGCTTCACCTACGAGACCCCTGCCTTCTGGCAGGATCAGGCGCGGGTGCGGCTGTCGGCCAATTATCAGTATCAGGACGATTACTATTCCACCGTCGCCAACCTGATCCAGACGGAGACGGTGGGTCTGGTCAATGGCGCCATTGCCCTGGTGTCGGACAATGACAGCTGGAGCCTGACGCTGGCGGCCAAGAACCTGACCAACGAGAGCTACTTCACCACCGCGCCCAGCAACGCCGCCATCGCAGTGGCGGAGCCGCGCACCTGGACGCTGACGGCGGGGTACAAGTTCTGACCCCAGTCGGCGCTTACATTCGCAGGTAAAGACAAGCCCGCTCCGATCCGGAGCGGGCTTTTGCATGAGGCGATCTTTATCAGACCAGGGATCGCTGCACCTCCAGCAAAAACTCCTGCGCCAGACGGGACGGCGTCACCAGGGACGAAGTCACGAAGGCATAGTCGTGGCGCAGGTCGGGGCGGAAAGGCCGCACCACCAGCCGGTCCCCCAGATAGGACCGGGCCAGCATCTCATTAACGATGGAAATGCCGATACCGCGTGCGGCCAGGGCGCAGGCGGAACCGATCGTATGTGTTTCCACCCGCACCTCTGGCCGCACACCGGCCCGCGCGAAGGCCGCATCGATATGGGCGCGCGACAGCCGGCCCAGACCCAGCAGGACCAGCGGCACGCCCTTCAGGGTTTTGGGGTCCAGCCAGGCGCGCGCCGCCAGCGGATGGTCGGCGGGCAGCACACAGACGGTACCGCTGCTGATCACCGGAACCGAAGTCAGGTCGGGCCGGTCCAGGGGCAGTTTCAGGAAGCCGCCATCGACAGCGCGGGTGGCGATCAGGGTCTTGGCCGTTTCCACACTGC
Source organism: Niveispirillum sp. (assembly GCF_052437035.1). NCBI lineage: Bacteria > Pseudomonadati > Pseudomonadota > Alphaproteobacteria > Rhodospirillales > Azospirillaceae > Niveispirillum > Niveispirillum sp. The sequence goes on along the minus strand of NZ_JBQVOH010000003.1, from coordinate 291,231 downwards.
GGCTATCGATGGTCAGGTGAACCTTGGGAAAGCGGGTCAGGAACCGGTCGATAATGTCGGGCAGCACACCTTCAGCAAAGCTGGGCGGGGCGACCAGACGCAGTTGACCCACACGGAAATCCGCGATGTCACGCACCAGGGCGCGCACCCGTTCGACATTACCCAGCGCCAGATCCACCTCATCAAATAGCAAAAGCCCGTCCGGCGTCGGCACCAGCCGCCCCTTGTCACGGTAGAATAGGTCGAAGCCGATGGTCTGTTCGAACTGCGCCAATAGACGGCTGACGGCGGGCTGGGTCAGGCCCATGTCGGTCGCCGCCGCCGTTACCGATCCCGTCTTCACGATGGCATGAAAGGCACGCAGCGCCCGCAGGCCGAAATCAGGGCCATCATTGCTCATACCCGAACCCCCTTGTCAGGTATCATCGGGCAGAATGGGAAGGATGATATGGGACGGGTGCAGCGGCCCCATATGCAGGCTGTTGCGCGCGATGACGGGAATGCCGGGGTCCTGACCCGCTGGCGCACCGGTGCCGGGATTGACATCGAAATGTGGGAAATGGCTGCTGGCCACATCCAGCCGGATATGATGGCCGGCCTGGAACCGGTTGGCGGTGGGAAACATCTCAATCTCGAACGCATAGACCTGTCCCGGCAGCATAAGGCGCGGCTGTTCAAACCCGTCACGGAACCGCGCCCGGATGATGCCATGGCACAGGTTCATGGCAAAGCCGGGCGTGCCGTCCGCGCCCGCCGGATACTCATCCACCAGCTTTACCACGATGTCGGTATCAACCGCGCTGGATGACAGGTAGAGACGCGCTCTGATCGGGCCGGCAACCGTCATGTCCCTTTCGAGGGCCGGTGTGCGGAAAACCACGACATCGGGCCTGTCGGCCAGCGCCCGGCCCGGCTGTGGGCACGCCATCCAGCCCTCACGTTCCCGCTGATCATAGGCACCTGCGGGGATGATGGCCCCACCGCTGGCCACCGCCCCGCCGATGCTGGGGACCGGGTTGTGCGGGTCATGGTCCCAGGAACGGGTGCCCGGTGTACCGGGCCTTTCCGACAAGGTGCCATCGGGCAACAGGTGGAAGGCAGTTGAGCGCACCTGCGCCGGCGGCCAGGCGGCGAATGACCGCCAGTGCCCGCCATGGCGCCACCGCCCCTCCCCGTTCCGCCCGCCGGGGCCACCGCCCATGATGAACAGGCTGACCGGTTGGGGCAGCGGGTCGGGCACATCGGCGCGGCGCAGCAGGTGGTAGTCCAGGAATGCCCGGCGCAGGGCCGTGTAATCGGGGGCCAGATTGCCATCCAGGGTCGCCGCCGGGCCGAAATCCACCTCCCCCGCATGGGTGACGGACCGCTGTCCATGCGTCCAGGGCCCCATGATCAGCCGGCCCGGCGCCTGCCGCCCCCCGCCCGTCAAGCCCTGGAAATTCTGCGGTGTGGACAGGGCATAGGGGTCGTACCAGGAACAGACATGCAGCATCGGTACGTCGGGAAAGACATCATAGTAGCCGCACGCATAGAGGCCCGGTCGCTGCCAGCCGCTGCTGAAACATTCGTCCGCCCATTGCCGGACGATATAATCCTCATACTCAGGCGCAGCACTGACCGGGGAATGGCCGGTGCGCCAGGGATTAACCGCCATCCAATGCCGGATGTCCTGTGCCGCCAGCGCCGCCTTCCGGTCCGGGTCCGCCGCTGTGCGGGGGGACAGGGCCGCATGTTTGACAGCCCAGGTCAGTTGTTTCAGCTCATAGGCGCCACCCTGGCGGATGCCGCTGTGATAGGCGCTGGCGAAACCACCGCTATCCATGATCATGGCACCAACGCCCGGCGCGCCCAGGCTGGCCATCGCCGCCTGGGTATGGGCGCTGTAGGACAGGCCCAGCGTACCGATGCGGCCATCGCACCAGGGCTGACCCCGCAACCAGTCCAGCATGTCGATGCCGTCTTCGGCCTCGTTCACATATTTCGTGAACTCCCCCTCCGATCCGAACCGCCCCCGGCAATCCTGCAGGATATAGGCATAGCCGGCGGCGGCGAATTCTGCCGCGATGTCGGGTTTGGAACGGGGGGCCGGCTCTGCCAGGCTGCGGTCGGCATGGTTGGTGCCGCGCTTGTTATAGGGGGTGCGTTCCAGAATGACGGGCCAGGCACCGGGTCCCGGCAAGTAGATGTCGGTCGCCAGCCGGACACCATCCCGCATCGCCACCATCACATCGCGCAGAACGATCATGGTCATGGCGACACCACGGGCAGATGATAGGCCACGGCGGCACCCGGCCCGACCGGCAGTTCAAGGGCGACCCAGCCCATCACCAGCAGGCACCCCGCCCCCAGGAAGGCCAGACCATAGGGCAGCATCAGGGCCAGGACGGAGCCGACACCCGCCCCCTTGTTCCACCGCTGACAGATGACCAGCACCAGGGGGAAGTTGGACATCAAGGGCGTCAGGATGTTGGTGACGCTGTCCCCCATGCGATAGGCGGCGGTGGTCATTTCCGGTGAAATGCCCAGCAGCATCAGCATAGGCACCACCACAGGCGCCATGGCGCTCCATTTCGCGGATGCCGACCCGATGAACAGGTCGAAACCTGACGACATCAGCAGAAGGCTGACCAGCAGCAGGGGCCGGGGAATGTCCAGCGTCCGGAGCGTCTCGGCCCCCTTGATGGCGATGACGGGACCCAGGTTGGACCAGTTGAACAGAGCCACGAAATGGGCGGCAAAGAAGACGATCACCAGATAGGGGGCCATGGTCTTCATGCCATGGCCCATCATGGCGACGATATCGCGATGCGATTTCACGGTGCCCACGGCCCGGCCATAGGCCCAGCCGCAGGCCAGGAACAGCAGCATGAAACCGCCGATCAGGGCGCGGTAGAAGGGAGTGGTCCGCTGCGGCCCCTCCGCCGCGCGATCCAGCAGCGGGGTGAAGCCGGGCCAGAAGGTGAAGGCCGCGAACAGGCCGATCACGGCCAGCGCCGCCAGCCCCGCATGGGCCAGCCCGCGCCGCTGCATCTTGGTCAGCCCTTCATGCGGCACGACCAGGGCAGCGGCTTCTGCATCGGGCCGCCAGGGACCCAGGCGCGGTTCCACGATCCGGTCGGTGATGAACCAGGCAACGGGTGCAAAGGCCAGGCAGATGCCGATGCTGAACCACCAGTTGCCCAGCGGGTTCATGGTGAATTTCGGATCGATCAGGCGGGCGGCCGCCTCCGTGATGCCCAGCAGCAGCACATCCACCTGTCCCGGCACCACATTGCCGGCAAAGCCGCCGGAAATGGCGGCGAACGCCGTGGCGATGCCAGCCATGGGATGGCGCCCCGCCTCGGCATAGACCAGGGCTGCCAGGGGGATGAACACGACATAGGCGGCATCTGACGCGTGATGGGACAAGAGGCCGATGATGAATACCGACGGTGTCAGGGCCCAGCGCGGCACCTTGCCGATCGACCCGGACAGCAAGGCCGTGAACAGGCCCGATCGTTCGGCCACCGCCGCACCCAACATGACCACCAGCACCAGACCCAACGGCGGAAAGCCCGTCAGCGTCGTGGGCATGCCGACCAGCAGCCGGCGCAGGTTCGCCTCTGTCAGCAGGCTTTCAACCTGTAAAAGCTTGCCGCTGACCGGGTTAACGGCACTCCACCCGACGCTGGCAGCCAGCACTGACAGGGCGATGACCAGCAGGATGAAGCCCAGGAAGATGAACACCGGGTCGGGCAAGGCATTGCCCCAGCGTTCAACCCGGTCCAACCAACCGGGACGGTCATCTTTGCGCGTGGACTGCATGATGTAACCTTCAGACATCCGGCGGACGGGCAGCATGTCAGAACTTGGTCGACAGGGTGGCATAGAAGTACCGGCCCCGGATGTCGTAGGTGTACATGTCGAAATTGATGGGATTGTTGGCGGCGGACAAGGGCGGCTGCCGGTCCAGGACATTGTCGACGCCCAAGGCCACGCGCGTGTCGCTGTCGGGGATCGTGTAGCCCAATTGCAGATCCTGATAGGTGATGCTCTTGGTCCGTCCGCCATTGATGGCATTGCCGGCGACATCGGTGGAGGAGCCGATATAGCGGGCCTTCCAGCCCAGATCGACGCTGTCCACCTTGTACCGGGCCGATGCCTGCCCCTTCCAGCGGGGGAAGGTGGACCGCGGCTGATCACCCTTGCCAGCCCGGTCATCCACGGCGACGCTGCCATCGGGCTGCGGCACGAAGGTGCGGTACTTCTCCAGGTAGGAGACATCGACCGCAACCTCGAAATCACCGACATCGGTGGTGAATTCATAGCGGGCGGTGGCGTCGATGCCTTCCACCTCGATCCGGGACAGGTTGACCACTGCCTGGGTCAGGCGGGTGACCTCACCGCTGGCGGCGCGGGTCACCAGATCGCAGAACACGCCGGTATTGGCGCAGGAAGTCAGGATCTGTGTGGCGGTCTGGGACGCGATGGCGTCCTTCACCTTGATCTCAAACCAGTCGGCGGTCAGGGTGAGGCCCGGCAGGCCGGACGGGGTGATGGCCAAACCGGCGCTGTAGGTATCCGCCGTTTCGGGCTTCAGGTTCTGGTTGCCCGCCGTGATGCCGGCGATCAGGCCGCCATTGAACTGGTTCTGGTTATAGGCGGTGGGAACGCCGGTGCAGCCCGTCTTGCCCGCCCCGCCCCCATTGCAGGGATCGACACCCTGGAAATTCGTCTGACGCTGGCCCTGGTACAGTTCCAGGATGGAGGGGGCGCGGAAGCCCTGGGAATAGGTGGACCGGACCAGCAGATCCTCCACCGGGCGATAGGAGACGCCGAACTTCGTCGTCGCCTTGCCACCCACCGTGGAATAGTCGGAATAGCGCACAGCGGCATCGACATCCAGGCGATAGGCGCCCGGCAGATCGGCCAGAAGCGGCACATTCACCTCGCCATACACCTCATGCAGGTCATAGGAACCGCGCGTGGGGTCGCGCGACTGCGCCGTGGTCGGGGACTGCCGCGCACCCGACACCAGGGGCAGGACGGTCGACAGGCTGGCCGCGAAGGCGTCAGGCAGATCGTAGGCCTTTTCCTTGCGGTATTCATACCCCGCCGCGAAGCCCAGCGGGCCGGCGGGCAGTTCCCACAGTTCGCGGGAGACATTGACGGCCAGATCATACTGGCTGGCGCCGTTTTCATCATGCGCGTTGTAGCGGATATAGTCCGCCATCTGCGGCGTGATGGCACCAAAGATATTCAGCGGCACGCATCCAGCCGCCGCCGCGCAGATGGCGGGAGAGGCGAGCGAACGGTAGACATTTTCCAGATTGATCTGGTTGACCGCATCGAACGACGCCTTGTTCTTGGCATAGGATGCAAACGCATCCCAACGCCATTCACCGGCCAGATCAAACTGGCCCTCCAGGCTGCCGGCCAAACGATAGGTATCCACTTCCTGGATATTGTCGCGGTTACCCACCTCCAGCGGTACCCGCTGGATGCGGAAGGTGGAGCCGGAGAAGGCCAGGGCATTGGCGGTGGGCACGCCATTGGCCGTGCCGAATGGGTTGAAGGCCTGATCACGGGAGATGCTGAAACCGTTGGAACCGCGGATATCCAGGGGGAAGGGCGAGAAACGCTGGCTGGATTTGCGATTATTGTACAGCGCCTCCACCCGCGCCGTGACGCTGTCGGACAGGTCATAGGTCAGGCGCCCGAACAGGCCGGCCCGTTCTGCCGGACCCGTGGCATAGATGCCCTGGGTCATGGTGTTGTAATCATCGGCCACCAGCGTGGCGACGCGGAAGCTGCTATCGGCCGCCGCCCCGGCCCCGATGCTGCTGGTACCGGGGATCAGGGTGATCGCGTTGGCGGCATTGTTGGCGAAGGCGGCGGGGGTGCCGAAATAGCTGTTATTGGCCAGACCCGGCAGCACGAACAGGCCACGCGGGCTGGTCGGCGGTGCCGTCAGCGGGGCCAGCGCACGGCGCGTAATCTTGCGATCGCTGGTCAGGATCGGTTCGGATTTCGTGTAGCTGGCGGACAGCAGCACATGGCCCCGGTCAAAGCCGTGACCGGCATTCACATAGGCGCTGACATTCTCATTATCTCCGCGCTCGGTGATGCCGGCGCGCATATTGGCCTCAATGCCTTCCACCTTGCGCTTGGTGTGGATATTCACCACACCGGCAATGGCATCCGCGCCATAGATGGCCGAGGCACCGTCCTTCAGCACCTCGATCCGGTCGATGATGCCCAGCGGGATGGTGTTCAGATCCACGAAGTCGCGAAAACCGCGCCCACCGACGGCATTGACCCAGCGATGCCCATCCACCAGCACCAGGGTGCGATTGCCGCTGCCTTCCGCGCTGCCCAGATAACGCAGATTGATGGAACTAACACCGAAGGATGTCCCCTGGGTGCCGTTGGAATTCAGCGAGACGCCGACGCTAGGCAGGCTTTGCAGCAAGTCACCGACGGACGTGGGGGCGGCATAGACCATGTCTTCTGCCGTCATGGTGGTGATGGGCCCCACCGCCGTCGCATCGCGGCGGGCGATGCGCGAACCGGTGACCACGATCTCTTCCAGGATGCCGGCGTCGTCGGTGCTGCCCTGCGCCATTGCCTGGGGCGCCGTACCGGTCAGCAGCAAGGCCGCCAGGGTCAGTTTCGCAATCTTCGCACGTTCAAGGCTCATCACCGGTCCCCTTCTGTCCATGGGCGGCGCCATTCACGCAGCACCGCCATTTCGTTGTTTCGAAGGGCAGGTTATCGGCCAAGTCGAAATGCATGCAATGTGATGGTCATTTTTTATCAGGCCATAAAAAATTGATATGGCTGTGGCTCTACATTGACAGTGCAAGGAAGGCATCTGGCAACCATCCCTGACGGTCATCATCGGTACGGCACCAGATGAAGCCACTTTCGCTGTAAAGCGGCAGCACCCTGTCGCCGGTAGCGACGGTTAGTTCAATGGCATTGAAATCCCGCAGCAGGGTGCGCTGGTTCCCCGCCCCCTCCAGCCACGCCTCCGGCGTCCAGCCTTCCCGCCCGTCCGGCGCCCGGCACCAAACCCAACCGAACAGGTCGGTCTGTGCGCTCTTGCCCGGATCAATCTCCACCGCCTCACCCGCCCACACATTGATCGGATCATCATAAGGTCGTGTGTAGGCCTTTGTGACGCGGGCCTGAAGGCCGGGGGGAAAATGGTACAGCATGACAAAGCACCTCCGCCTGAACCGAACGCTCCCATCGAACGGTTCCACAACCCTGCTTGTCAATCATCGGCGCCGAAACGCACCACCATCAATTCGGTAGCTTTTTTCCGACCGAATTGGAATGTCTCATAACAAAATAAACGCCGAGGGTGGCAGACACGAAATCCGTGCGCGCCTTCGCAAAAAGGGGAGGTTGACCAAGATGAAGTCAAAACTGCTCGCGACCGTTGCCGTCGCGGCCTGTACAGCCCTGCCGACCATTGCCGGGGCGCAGGCCCCCGCCGACCCCGCTTCCTTCGATGGGTTGGAGGAGATCGTAGTGACGGCACAGCGCCGGTCGGAAAACCTGCAATCCGTGCCCATCGCCGCGACGGCCCTGACGGGTGACGCGCTGGAGGATAAGGGGGTGGAACGGCTGGCCGATCTGCAATTCGCGGCCCCTTCCCTGTCCATCACCGATCAGGGCCTGACCCAGTCGGTGAATATCCGCGGCATCGGCATCGCCAGCGGATCACCAGCCGTCGCGAACGGTGTCGCCACCTATATTGATGGCGTGTTCCAGCCTCCGATCCTGACCACCAGCAGTTTCTACGACATCCAGAATGTGGAAGTGCTGCGCGGGCCCCAGGGCACACTGGTCGGCTCTAACTCCACCGGTGGGGCCATCTTCATCAATACGCAAAGCCCATCGACCGACCGCGTGAAGGGCTATGCCCAGGCCAGTTACGGCACCTATGACGAGGTGACGGGTCAGGGGGCCGTTAATGTGCCGGTGTCCGACACGCTGGCAGTGCGTGTAGCCGGCAATTATCGCAAGCGCGACAGCTATTACGACGATGTCGGCAGCTTCAACAACAAGCCCGATAGCCTGGACGAGAAGGCGGGGCGCGTGGGTGTGAAATGGGAGCCGGGCAGCTTCCAGGCCCTGGGCAAGATCGAACTGATCGACAAGGAAACCGGCGGCTATGCCTATCGCCCCATCGCCAGCACGACCTTTGCGGTCAACCGCCGCGCCGATTTCCGCGAGTTGACCTATAACGCGCCCACGAAGAACCATGAGCGGGCGTTGCTGGCCAGCCTGGAACTGCGCCAGGAATTCGACAATGGCCTAACGCTGCGGTCGGTCAGCGGTTTCACCAACAAACGCATCAATAATCTCTATGACACAGATGCGGCCATCACGGCCCCGGCGGGCGAAAGCGCCACGCAAACCCAGGATCAATATGTCCGCGAACGGCAGTGGAGCCAGGAATTCAACCTGATCTCCCCCACTGACGGCGTCTTCGACTGGATACTGGGCGGATATTACCAGCGGAACAAGATCGACGTGGATATCCAGACCCGCAGCGGATCACCCGTCGATCCCACCGATATCAACCAGTATCCGGACAAGGTGACGACCGGCGTCTTCGCCCAGGGCAATTATGAACTGGCATCGTCGCTGGAGCTTCAGGCGGGCCTTCGCTACTCGCATTTCAAGGCCGAACAGGAAGGCAGCGTCGTGATCGGTGCCGGGTCCGCCATTTTTGGTCCGGCGGGCCTACAGGTTGCGGACCTGAAGGGCAGCCACCAGGATGGCCGCGTCACGGGCAAGCTGGGTTTGAACTGGCAAGCCGATGACGAGACTATGGTCTACGCTTTCGCCGCGCGCGGTTACAAGCCGGGGGGATCGAATTCCGCCGTGTCGGAATTCGGGCCGGAAACGGTGTGGGACTATGAGGCGGGCGTGAAATCGACCCTGCTGGACGGGCACCTGCGCACCCAGGCCGGCATCTTCTACATGAATTACAAGGGCTTCCAGTTCGATGCCCGCGACACCTCCACCGGTCAGTCGGGCGTGTTCAACATCGCCAACGCCACCATCAAGGGGGCGGAGCTGCAGGTTCAGGCAAAGGCGGGCGGCTTCTCTATCGATGGCGGCCTTGCCTATGTCGACAGCAAGCTGGACAAGCTGACGCTGGTCAATACCCGCACCCTGCCGTCCTTGGCGCAGTATGGGCCGCAATGCCCCGCCGGCACTGCGTCCAACCCGCCCGTCTGCTTTGATTTCCGGCCCTACCTGACGACGGCGGGTGGCGGGGACAACCTGTTCTCCCCGAAATGGAGCTACAATCTGGGTGTGCAGTACGACATGGATGTGGGGCCGGACATGGTCCTGACCCCGCGCCTGAACTATGCCTATGTCGGGCCGCGCTGGACCAACCTGCTCTATACCCCGACGCTGGATTACCTGAAGGCACGCGGCCTGCTGTCGGCGCAGCTTACGCTGGCCATGGGTGACTGGACGCTGGAGGCCTATGGCAGCAATCTGGCCGACAAGGATTATGTCAGCGGCCAAAGCGGCAATAACGAACTTTATGGCGCCCCGCGTGAATACGGTATCCGCGCCTCTGTACGGTTCTAAGGGAAAGGAAACGAAATGCAGCGCATGTTCATGATGGGGGCAGCGACCATTGCCCTTATGGCCTCACCGGCCGCCTGGGGGCAGGGCGCGCCGATGAGACCAGGCGAACCAGCCAGCCGCTGCGCCGCACTGGCAGGCTGGACGGGGGGCAATGGTGCACGCATCCTGTCCGCCACCTATAATGAGGCGGGACCCGCGAAGCTGCCGCCGCCCAACCCCATGGCGCCACCGCCGGGGCCGCCGCCGCAATTGCCGGCCCATTGCGAAATCGTGGGCGTCATGAAGGAACGGACGGGCGTTGATGGACAGCCCTATGCCATCCGTTTCCACCTGCGCCTGCCTGCCGCCTGGAACCAGCGCTTCCTGATGCAGGGTGGCGGCGGAACCAACGGGGAGTTGGGGGACGCGCTGGGCCGCACGGGACCGGGGGCGCCGGCCCTGGCCCAGGGCTACGCGGTCCTGTCGCAGGATTCCGGGCATGACAATGCCGTCAATGCCGCACCGGAACGCGGCGGCGCGCCGGCCTTTGGTTTCGACCCCGAGGCGCGGGCGGATTATGGCGGCTCCTCCCTGCCTTTGTCAGTTGGGGCCGCGAAGACGCTGATCGGCGCCTTCTACGCCGCCAACCCGCGCTACAGCTATTTCGCCGGCTGTTCCAAGGGCGGGCAGGAGGGGATGATGGCCGCACAGCGCTATCCCGACCTGTTCGACGGCATCGTGGCCGCCGCCCCCGGCATGTCCCTGCCCCGTGCCGCCGTTGCGGAGGCCTGGGACACGCAAAGCCTAGCCGCCGTCGCCGCCAAGCCCATCACCCCGGCCAGCCTGGCCGCTAGTTTCAGCGATGGCGACCTGAAGCTTGTCACCCGTGCCGTCCTGGATGCCTGCGACGCCGATGATGGCTTGGGGGATGGGCTGATCGGGAACTATCCCGCCTGCACCCCGCAGAAGGTGATGCCGGTTCTGCGCAAGGCCACCTGTACCGGCGACAAGCAGGCGGGGTGCCTCAGCAATGCCCAGGTCGATGCCTTGATCCGGGTGCAGGAAGGGGCACGCAACAGCAAGGGGGAAAGCCTCTACGCTTCCTTCCCCTGGGACGCCGGCTGGGCCGATATGGGGTGGCGGGTCTGGAAGCTGGGTTCCGGCGACGGGCGCATCCCCGCCATCAATGTCATGATGGGCGCCCCGTCATTGGCCATGGTCTTCACCACACCGCCCACCCTTCCCCCACCCGGCCTGCAAGGCCTGATGGACTATGCGCTGGCGTTTGATTTCGACCGGGATGCATCGAAGATCAATGCCACGGGCGGGGCCTTTGTCCGCTCCGCCTGGACCGATATCGGCGCGCGTTCACCCGATATCGATGCATTCGCGCGGCGGGGTGGGCGAATGATCGTGCCCCATGGGGTTTCCGATCCGGTCTTTTCCGTCAATGACACCACCGCCTGGTGGCAGGAGGTCAATCAGCGCACAGGCGGGAAGGCGGCACAGACGGTCCGTGTCTTCCCTGTTCCCGGCATGGGTCATTGCGCCGGCGGCCCGGCAACCGATGGGATTGATGCCTTCAGCTCCCTGGTTGCCTGGGTTGAACAAGGCAAGGCCCCAGACCGGCTGACCGGCATCGCCAACCCGATGTCGCCCTGGCCGGGCCGCACGCGGCCCATCTGCGCCTATCCCACCACGGTCCGTTACAAGGGAACCGGGGATGCGGAGAAGGCAGAGAACTTCACCTGTCAGGCACCATGAAGGTCAGCGGCGGGGCGTTCAGAATGGACCGCCCCGCCGCTCTGGCATCAGCAATTTCCCTGCTCCCGGTTGACGACGCCATGGATAGCACGGGCGACCTCGCCGCACTCCGCCATGGCGAAACGGGCGTCATCTGGTTTGCCGGCAAGGATTTCGGCCACAATCCGCTGTGTGACGGCAATCATCTCCCCCGCCAGCGCCGTGCTCAGGATCACCGGCGGCGCAGCGTTGCGCATGACCTTGTGGTGCCAGTAGTACCACAGGCAGCGGACCAGCATGTGCAACACCTCGTTCCCCGCACTGGTCGCGACATGCCGAAGCAGCGCCACATGCGAGGCGACGTTTCCGCGCCGTAATTCCTCCACCTGCAGCCGACCGGCCAGCATCCGCAGCCGCTCCGGGTCCCGTTCCCGTTCTGCCGCCTGAGCGGCATTGATCTCGTTCACGATGCCGATCAACTGGTTGCAGACCTCGATATCCATGGCGTGGGCCACGAAATGCGGCAATGTCGACCGAACCAGCGATCCAGGCGTGGGATCAATCCGCTTGAACCCGCCGGTACGGCCACGGACAGAGATGGCCACACCCAAATTCTCCAAAATCCGCAGGGATTGGATGATGATGGCGCGGCAGGCGGAATGGGTCTCCATCAGGTCATCGATGGTCCCCAGTTCAACGCCACCGCCCCATCCGTCACGCAGGATACGGTGCGCGATGCGAAGGGCGCGGTTGTTGGATGGCTGGGCCGCCTGCACATCCTGCCAGGCGCCTTCGATATGTCCGAAAAGCTCCACCACGAAGGCCCGCGCCGGCGCCAGATCAATCTGCCCGATGGGAAGACGCAACAGCAGGGTTGTGCGGGCGGCACGCACAGCTTCCACCGGAACACCGCGCGCCATCAGATGCAGGGCCATAAGCCGGCGCCCCGTGACGGCCAGTGACGGCGTATGGATAAGAAGGCCGCCTGACGCCCCCCTTCGCATCTGGCCCAAACCACGCCATTCCAGAACGCGCAGCGCCTGACGCATGGCCGGTGGTGTGGCGCCATGCTCGCGGGCAAGATCAATCTCCGACCCCAGGACGTGACCGACAGGCCAGCCCCGATCCATCAGCGACATTTCAAGGCGATCCGCCAGCAGCAGGGCGCGGCTGGTCGGGACATAATGATGGATGCCTGTCGCTTCCTGCAATTCGGGCGTCATCATGACCGCATCTCCCCCGGCATTCACAACCTGGCTGACCACGTCACTTCACTATCATGCATAACAATTAACAGGGGCAATCAGAATTCTGCAATCGATTGCCGCCTCGCCGCGACGGCATCGGCAGGCGGGGATTGCCGACAAGGCATGCGCACACGGCCCGCGCCCGGCAATCAATCATCAACGTCCCTCCTAAACGCGGCAAATGCCTGCGGCTGACAGGTAAGAAACCCATCCCATGGCCGGCGTGCGGATTCTTCATTTATTGTGGAGTTCATTAATCATTTATGGACAAAACCAACAGCCGCTTCTGCGCCGATACGAACGCTTGCAGGAAGATCGGTTGACCGAACATCAGGCAACCGAACTGTCCGGCCAGCATCTGGCCGAACAGGGGCAGTTCGCGGTGCAGATCGCCGGTCTGGCAACGGTCGGCTTCGGCAGCCTGATGGTCCTGGATGGCAGCCTGTCCGTTGGCGGATTGTCGGCCTGCATGTTGCTTGTCGGGCGCGCCCTGGCACCGATGCAAAGCATCATGCAATTCTGGTCGCTGCTGCAATCCGCCTCCATCGCCCGCCAGCAGTTGGCTCAGATCCATGACATGCCCCTGGCCGCCCGCAGCACCGGCACAGCCGACGCCATGGCAACCGAACCCCGCTTGCAGCTGTCGAACATTCACTACGGTTTCGATAATGGAAACAATCTACTGGACGGGATCGACCTTGAGGTTGGCCGGGGGGAGATTGTGGCCCTGGTCGGCGCGAATGGCAGCGGCAAGAGTACACTTCTGTCCCTTATCGCCGGCTTTTACGCGCCGTCAAAGGGCAAGGTTCTTCTCGATGGGCGAGAATTGACCGAATATGATCAGGAAAGCCTTCGTCACGCGATTGCCCTGCTTCCCCAACACGGAATACTGTTTCGCGATACTATCACTGAGAATATCACCATGTTCTGCCCCGAACTGGAGGAGGCGGACATGGCCCCTGCCGAACGGGCGGGCCTTCTAGACCTTATCCACGCCCTGCCACATGGTTTTTCAACCTATGTAGGTGACGGCGCGACCGAGCCGCTGCCCCGTGGCCTGGCCCAACGGATCGCCGTGGCACGCGCCCTGATGAACCGCCCCCGCATCATCCTGTTCGATGATGCGAATTCAGCAGTCGATGATGATGGCGACCGCAGCCTTTTCGCCCTGCTGAACGAAGTGCGTTCCGAATCCCTGGTCATCCTTATCAGCCACCGCCCGGCAGTCCTGAAACTTGCCGACCGCATCTACAGCCTTGCTGATGGCAAGCTCGACCTCACACAGGAGTGCCAGGCATGACCCTGTCACTGGAGGCCACCAAGACCCATCCCCCCGATTTCATCTGGGGCACCAATGCCGGAACGGCCAATGCCACGGTATCGCCCGTTATGACCCCTTGTTTTGAGGGTCTTTCGCTCCTGCTGAAGCATCTGGGCTGGCCGGTAACGTCCCGGCAGGTAGCGGAAGCGATGCCGGTTACGCCCGGCCTCGACCCGGCGAATGACCTGCGTGACGTGCTGGGCTGGCTGGGGGTTATTTCAGCCCGAAGACACTGGCCCGGCTGCACGGTACGCGGGCGCGATCGGCGCCTGCCCCTGCTCTACCTGCCGGTCAGCGGCCCGTACACCCCGCAGGGCGGCTCCATCCAGATCGATGGGCGCGACATCCGGCAGTTCGATCCGGTGCAGCTGCGCCGCTCCATCGCCTTTGTCACGCAGGTCCCGCAGTTCTTCCAGGGGACGCTGGCCGACAATCTGCGCCTGGCCGCCCCCACCGCCAGCGATAATGAGCTGATGGACGCGCTGGACCGGGCGGGTGCACTGGAGTCGGTTCGCCGGTTGAAGGATGGGCTTCAGACCCGCTTCGACCTGCATGAGAAACCGCTGCCGACGGCTGTCCTGGCCCGCCTGTCGCTGGCCCGCGCCTATCTGCGCCGCGCCCCGCTGGTGCTACTGGACGAACCGATCAGCGGCTTCGATTTCGAGGGTGAGTTCGCCTTCATGTCGGCCATCGAAACGCTGCGTCAGCAGGCAACCGTCTTCTTCGTCACCCACCGCCGCAACCATCTGGGGATCGCCGACAAGGTGCTGATCCTGGAACACGGCACCACCCGCTATTTCGGCACCGCGGACAAGGTCCGGGACCGTATTCCGAGGGGGATGATCTGATGCGCACCGCCCCCGCCCTGTCCATGCCCGCCCCCCCCTTCGCCACAGACGAGATGGTGGAAGATCCCGGCGTCCGCCCCCTGACCCGCGCCGCCATCCTGTTGTCCGGCGTCAGCGTCGCCGCCTTCATCGCCTGGGCCTCCCTGACCCCCGTGCAGGAAGTCGCCGTCTCCTTCGGTGAGATCGTGCCTGCCGGCGCCGTGCAGATCGTGCAGCATCTGGAGGGCGGGATCGTCGCCGAAATGCTGGTCCGTCAGGGTGAAATGGTGGAGCCTGGCCAGCCGCTGCTGCGCTTCCAGGGGGCCGCCACCCAGTCCAGCCGTGACCAGATGCTGGTCCGTCAGCGGGCGCTGCGGGCCCAGGCCGAACGTCTGGGCGCCTTTGCCGACGGACGGGAGCCCGACTTCTCCGCCTTCAGCGATAATCCCGACCTGATGGCCGAGAATGCCCGACTGCTGTCCAGCCAGATCGAGGCATGGGACAACCAGCGCAAGATCCTGGCCGATCAGGCGCAGGAGCTGCGCTCGCTGCTGCAATCCAGTCAGGCGCAGCTGGCCAGCGTCAACACCAACCTGGGCTTTGCCGAAAGCAAGGTGGCGCTGCGCGCCGACCTCGTGGAGAAGGGGTTGAACTCCAAACTGCTGCTGATCGAGGCGGAACGAGAACGCGCCGCCGCCATGTCGGAGCGGCAGCGGCTGGAAGGCGTCATCGCCGGCACGCGCAGCAACCTGAGCGGCAATGCCTCCCGCCTGACAGAGCTGGACGGACGGCTTCGGCAGGAAGCACTGGACAAGCTGGGCGCGGTCAATACCGAGCTGGCGGAACTTGAAAAGATGCTGGACGGTCAGGAGGATCGGGTCGAACGCCTTGTCTCCACAGCGCCGGCCCGCGGCATCGTGCAGGAACTGCCGGTGAAGACCGTCGGTGGCGTCATCTCCCCCGGCGGCGTTGTGGCGCGGCTGGTGCGCTTGGATGACGAACTGGTCGCCGATGTGCGCGTATCCCCGCGCGATATCGGCTTCGTCAAGGTCGGACAGCCGGTGAAGGTGAAGATCCAGGCCTTCGACTACACCCGGTTCGGGCGCGTGGAAGGCACGCTGGAAAGCGTGTCGCCCACCACCTTCCTGGATGAACAGAAGCAGCCCTATTACCAGGCCCGTGTGCGGCTGGGCACAAACCATGTCGGCAATGCCGACCTCCACCATGTGCTCGTGGCCGGCATGACGGTACAGGCCGACATCACCACGGGTGAAAAGTCGCTGATCCAATCCCTGCTCCCCCGCCCACCTCTTCTCGGCTGGAGATACCCCCATGGCCCCGTCCAACGGCGACAAGCCCACCCCCGCCCCCAAAGCCACCTTCGTGCGGGAAAGCGTCGCCGATGCCCCCGACCGCCCACTCAAGGCTCTGGAGCGCCCCGTCGCCGAAACTGTGCGCCAGACGCAGCAGGGTCAGGCCTATCCGGGGACCGTGCATCATGGCAGCCAGCAGGAAGGCGGGATCGGTGAAAGCTTCACCGGCGGTATCGCTTCCCTGGCACCCGTGACACCAGGGGGCAGCGGCGCCGCGCCGACCGGAACCGCCACCATCGGCGATTTCCGTCAGCACCTGGCCATAGGCACGGACGTGATCGCGGATCAGGGTGGTGCCGGAATGGTGGATGTCGGCGGCGGCGGTGGTGGCTTCGCCCAGGTCACCGACACGACGCCCCCCTCGCTTGCCGACAATGGCCGCCCGGTCACACCGACCCAATCTTTTGTCGCACAGCCCGGCGCCGGCGAGGCCCAAACCAGCTCCACCCCCATCCGCAGCGCCGCCGCCCCCGCCGAATCCACCAGCTTCGCCACCCCCGGCCCCGCGACAACACAAACGACGGGGGGTGAAACGGGCACCGGAACCAACACCGGCAGCACTGGCTCAACCGGCACCGGGACGGGCACTGGCTCCAACACCGGCAGCACAGGCAGCACCGGGGCGGGTCTGTCTGCCCCCTCGCTGACAATCTCTTCGGCCATCGGGCTGGAGGATCAACCGGTGTCGCTCTCCATCGCCGCAGGGCTGGTGGGCGCCGCTACGGGTGAGGTCCTCGCCGTCACCATCACCGGCGTCCCGGTGGGCGCCAGCCTGTCTGGGGGCACCAAGAATGCCGATGGCACCTGGACCGTGGGGCAGAGCCTGCTATCCACGCTGAAGATCACGCCGCCAACCAATGACAGCAGTGATTTCCAGCTGGGCATATCGGTCAAGATTCTGGGCATTACCACGCAGATCGGCCTGCTGAACGTCAATGTCGAAGGCGTGGCCGATCTGCCGACCGTCACCTTCTCCGCGGCAGCGGGAACGGAGGATCAAGGGGTGGCCTTGTCGCTGGGCGGGGTGTTGGGCGATCTAGACGGGTCGGAGGCCCTGTCCTTCGTGGTGAAGTGCCTGTCGGCGGGCACCAACAATGGCAATGGCACCTGGACCCTGACGGCAGCACAGCTGACCGGGTTGAAGCTGACGCCGCCGGCCAACGGCGACGCCGATTTCAACCTGGGCGTCACGGCCAAGGTTACCGGTCTGGCCGGCATCGACAGCAGCGTCAGCGCGCAACTGCATGTCACCGTGTTGCCGGTGGCGGACATGCCCAGCCTGAATGTCGCCGCTGCGGTGGGCGTTTCCGGCCATAGCATCCCGCTGAACATCCAATCGGCGCTGACCGATCTGGATGGGTCGGAGGCGCTGCATGTCACCATCGCCGGCGTGCCGGTGGGGGGCCTGCTGTCCGCGGGGACCGACAATCATGACGGCACCTGGATACTGGCACCGGGCGATCTGCCCAACCTGTCGCTGCTGGCCCCCGATGGCAGCAGCGGCACCGTCAACCTGACAGTCACCGCCACAGCGGTGGAAGGGGCGGATAACGGCCGGGCGTCGCTGTCCGCGAACCTGTCCGTCGCCATGACCGCCGATACGGGCGCCCTGTCCGACGATATCCTGGTCGCGTCCGGCATGGACCTGTCCCTGCTGGGTGGGCAAAGCGTGTCGCGGGCCATCATCAGCCTGGATCCGCTGGACTTCCATCAGGGCGACAGCCTGTCGCTGGCGGGTCTGCATCTGAAGACGACGGCCACGGGCAAGGTGATGATCGCCAGCACCAATATCGAACTGCTGGATGGTGGCTTCGATGGCACCAGCCATACGCTGATCCTGTCGGGTACGGCGGATGCGTCGGTCTATCAGTCCGTGCTGCGCAGCCTGTCGCTGGAACCCGGATCGGAGGGCGGCATTCGGGATATCTCCATCGATCTTTATGATCAGGCGGGTGCGGTGATCCCGGCAGGCCACCATGATCTGCATCATGGTATGGGCAATGGCGGATCGGCCATGGCCGCCATGATGGCCGCCCCGATGCCGGATATGGGCGGTGCCGATACAGGTGGCCTTGATGGGGCACTGCTTTCGGATGGGCTACACGTTACCGATCCGTTCCGGCATGATGGTGGAAGTTCCACCGTCGACCCGTCCAACGATCCGCTTCATCACCTGGATCCTACTGGAACCTGATATATGGAACGACCTATCCATGTTCTGGTTGTCGATGACGACCCTCTGATGCGGAAACTGCTGACGGCCCTGATCCGTCAGCACGAGTTCCAGGTGACCCATGCGGGCGACGGCATCGCCGCCCTGGGCCTCATCCAGGCCGGCCAGGAGGTCGATCTGATCATCAGTGACTGGGAAATGCCGGGTATTACCGGTGTTGAACTGTGTCGGGCGGTTCGGCAGACGCATCTGCCGAACTATATCCACTTCATCCTGCTGACCGCCCGCCAGCAGCAGGATGATTTCATCGCAGCCATTGAGGCGGGCACCGACAACTTCCTGCTGAAACCGATCAGTCCGCCGATCCTGAAAGCGCGGCTGTAGGTGGTGAAGCGGCTTCTGGGCCTGCATTACCGCCTGCAGAGCAAGAACAAGCTGCTGACCGATCAGCTGCGCGTGGCCTACGCCAAGCTGAAGGAGGATATGGAGGCCGTAGCAATGGCCCAGCGCTGCCTGCTGGCGGAGCCTTACAAGGAAATCGGGCGGCTGCGTTTCGCCTCCTGCCTGCTGCCATCGGCGCTGGTGTCGGGTGACATGTATAATTACCTGAAACTGCCGGACGGATCGGTCGCCTTCTATATGGTCGACGTTGCCGGACATGGGGCGCGGGCCGCCCTGATGTCGGTGACACTGAACCATCTGCTGGACGAAGCGGCCTTTCTGTCGGGGGCGGATGGCGGACCACCCCGCCCGGATCTGGTGGTGGCGGACCTGAACCGACGCTTCACCCGGGCCGATGGCGAGATGCTGGATTATTTCACCATGGTCTGTGGCGTGGTGAACCCAGCGGGCGACAGCATGACCTTCTGCCAGGCGGGGCACCCCAGCCCGATCCTAATCCAGGCCGGTCAGCCAGCTGAACTGATCGGTGATGGCGGCTTTCCCGTGGGCGTGATGGCGCATGAGGATTACACGGCGGTGACGGTCCCGTTGCCACGCGGATCACGCATCATTCTGCATTCCGACGGTACGACCGAATGCGCCCACCCGGACGGCACGCATTTCGGTCAAGATCGATTACATGCCCTTTTGGAGAAGGCGAAGGATCGGCCCCTAAACGCTCTGGAACCCCTGCTCTATGAAACCCTGACCGCGTGGCAGGGTGGGGAGAGGTTCGAGGATGATGTCAGCGTACTGGCCTTTGAAGTCGCGATAAGAGATTGAGGTAATGATGATTGAGATCAGGACATATCGGTTCCGTCCCCGTCGCCACCGTTGCCTTGCCTCGCATCGACGCCGCCGTGGCGGTACGCTTCCGGCAGCAGTTCCTGGAACAGCTGCCGGCCGCCGAGAATGGCATCGTCATCGATCTGGCCCCCGTCGCCTTCATCGATTCCAGCGGTCTCGGCGCCCTGATCTCCATCATCAAGGCCCTGGGCCTGAAGCAGCGGCCCACCATCTGCGGCCTATAGAAATCGGTTCAGACCATGTTCTCCCTGACGCGCATGGATAAGGTCTTCGCCATCCATCCCGACGTCGAAAGCAACGCTATGACAATGCGACGGATGACGTAGCGCCTGATGCCACCTCCGGTCGCGGGCTCGGCATCATCAAGCGATGCTTCGAACAGGTCCGCTTCTACCGGGCAGACGGCCTGAACCGGATCAGCGCCATCTATGTTCCGGGATGACCGGACCGGCAACCAATGTTTCCAGGCCGCCCCACTCCGCCATCACACCACATCCCGCAGGATCATTTCCGCGGCACGCCAGCCGATGACCATGGCGGGACCATTGGTGTTGCCGGCGGGTGGTACAGGCATGACGGAACAATCCACGACGCGCAGCCCCTGCACCCGATGCACCCGCAGGCAACCATCCACCACACTGTCCACCGGATTGCCAATGCGGCAGGTGCCTGTGGCGTGAACGCCCGGACTGGTCAGCCATTCCAGCACGTCAGCAATCTGCTCATCACTTTCGATGCGGGGACCGGGCACGATCTCCTCCCCGACAAAGGGCTTCAAGGCGGGCTGGCGCATGTATCGGCGAACCAGTCGCACCATCTCCACCATGAAGGCCTTGTCTGCCGGGTCACCCCACCAGTTGGCATCGACGTCGATCTGGTCGGCGATATCGGCGCTGCGGATCGCGACGCTGCCCCGACTTTTGGGGCGCAGGGCGATGGCATTGACGGTGATACCCGGCTTGTCCTCCAGCGCGCCGCGCCCCGGATCGGCTTTGATCTCCTCTGACGAGCGCATGGAGAAGGGGCCGATGCCGAACTGCACATCGGGCCAGTCGGGACGACCATGAAGGGACAGCAGCGCCGTCACCTCTGGCGAGGTATAGGCCATCAGACCCTTGCGCGTCAGGTAATAGCGCAGAACGTGGGTCATTAGGCGCCAGCCGGAAAATTCCCTGTTAAAGCCTGGATCATTATGTAGCCGGTATGACATGGAGAACATCGCATGGTCGGCCAGATTGCGCCCCACGGCGGCCAGATCATGCCGCACCGCCAACCCGGCACGGATCAGCAGATCGGCGGGACCGATGCCCGATAGCTGCAACAGCTTCGGGCTTTGCAAGGCACCGGCGGACAGGATCACCTCCCGCCCCGCCTTGATGATGCGGGTCCCCTCGGCGGTACGGATCGTGATGCCGGTGGCGCGCGCTCCCTCCAGTTCCACCCGTTCCACCAGCGTATCGGTCAGCACGCTCAGATTGGGGCGCGACAAAGCCGGCTTCAGGAAGGCGCGGTAGCTGGACGCCCGCCGGCCCCGCCGATCCACACTCGCCTGGGTATAGCCGATGCCCAGCGTGCCCGGCGTGTTGATATCGCTCAGCCGGGGCAGGCCCATTTCCACCCCCGCCTCGATTGAAGCGGCAATGGCGGGCGAACGGTAGGGAAGCTGCGTCACCTGCAACGGCCCATCAAGGCCACGCGTTGGGTGTGCCCCGTGCCCGCGATAGCTTTCCATTGCCTGGAAACAGCGCGAAATCTCCGTCCAGGACCATTCCGGTCCCCAGCCTTCATAGTCAGCCGGCATGCCACGCAGGTACCAGGTGCCATTGGTGGAACTGGACCCGCCCAGCCCCCGCCCATAGGGCCAGACCTCTCCCGCCGGGCGGCCCGGCTGCGGCTTGATCGGGAAATGCCAGAAATGCGTGGGATTGCCGAACATCTTCATGAAGGCGCGTGGCATGTTGACCAGTTCGGTCTCGTTCCGGCCACCAGCCTCCACCAGCAGGACTTTGTGCCTGCCACTGGCGCTCAACCGGTCGGCAAGGACGCAGCCGGATGAACCCGCCCCCACGATGATGTAGTCGTAAACGGTGTCGGTCATGATCAGCTATTCACGGTTGGGGTGGGGCGGTTTCCCGCCGGGATCAGGCGGGCCAGCAAGGCGAAGACCAGGGTGACAACACCCAGCGCCGTCATGGCCGGGGTCAGACCACCCGTCAGGCTGGTGGCCAGGGCGACAATGGCGCCACAGGCAAAGGTGCCGCTGAAGAAAGCGGTTGCCCAGATACCCATGCCACGCCCGCGCTGTTCCAGTGGCAGGATCGCCTGCCCCCAGGCCAGCAGGGCCGGGATCACCATGCCACCGCCAAGCTGCTGAATGGCAGCACCCACCGACACGACCTGCCAGGTCGGCCCCATACCGATGACCAATTGTCCCGCACCGATCAGCAGTGCCGCCAGCCCCAGCAGACGGCCAATGGGCCAGTGATGCAGGCGACGATACAGGAAGGCGCCGGCGATATAGGTGAGGCTGGTCGCCGCCTGGATCAGGCCGATCTCTGTCGATGATCCGGCCCCCTTGGCATCCAGCACACGGGCAATGTTCAGCGGTTCGACATAGTAGAGAACGGAGCTGATCAGGGTGACGGTGCCGATCAGCAGCGCCTCCTTCCACGGGAACGCCAGTTGGCGGCGGGTGCCGCCCTGTGCGCTGACCGTGGGGCGTGGCTCATCAATGAACAGCACCGCCATGATCAGACCGGGGATGGCCGCCAGATAGATGGAGAACGGGCCACGCCAACTGATATCCGCCAGCGCACCACCCGCCGCAATCAGCCCCGTCCCCGCCACGGAGGTGGCAACGCCGACCCAGGCGGTCCAGCGGTGACGCTTTTCACCGAAATAATCGCCGATCAAGGCGCTGGAAATGGTGATGGCAAAGGCTTCGGCAATGCCCAGCACGGCACGGCTGGCAATGATCAGGCCCAGATCGGCCACGAACAAGGGGACCAGACCGGCCAGCACATAAAGCGCCATGCCGCCGATGAAACTGCGCCGCCGGCCATATCGGTCGGCGATGATCCCCGCCAGCGGGGCGAACAGGGCGGCACAGAGCGATGGCGCCGTGACGATGGCGGGGATCAGGAAACCGGCATTGGGATTGGACCCAAATTCCGCAAACAGCTTGGGAATGGCGGGAAACAGCGAGACAATCGCCATCACCGGCAGAATCTGGGCATAGATCAGGGTAAGGCCCTTGGCCACAGTCCCCTGACCGGCTTTTGTCGCGTCGGTCATGATCACATTCCCGTTTTCGCCGGCTCTGGGCACCATCGGCCCCGCCGGCGGTGAATTCATCAGCAGGCATTGGCGCGCGCGATGGCACCCAGAACGGCGGTGCTGGGCTTTGGCGTGCGGGCGAAGGTCTGGCGGTCCAGACTATGCAGCCCGAACTGCGGCTTATACCCGAAGCCCCATTCGAAATTGTCGATCAGCGACCAATGGAAATAGCCCTTCACCGGCACGCCCTCGGCCATCACCTTGTGCAGTTCCGTCAGGGCCGCCGGGATCAGACGTTGGCGCACAGCGTCATCAGGGGTGTTCACACCATGCTCGGTCACGATCACCGGCACCTTGGCAATGAAATGGGCATAACGGACCACGCCCGCCAAGGATGCGGGATAAACCTCCGCCCCGCCCATGTTGCGGTCACCGCCGGCTGGCGGGTTGACGCGGCCCTTGGCATCCCACAGCGCGCGTTCGTAATTCTGCACGCCGATAAAATCATCCTGCTGTGCTGCGCGCAGCCAGGGATTATAGAGCCGCTCCCGCACGCTGTCGCGCATGCTGGTGTCGCTGCCCACCGCCTGATCATCGATCATGGCCAGCGTCAAGCCGACCGGCAAGTTGCCACGTTCAGCCTTGATCGCCTGCCGGCCCAGCGCGTGGCCCTTCAGCAGATTGGCCTGCACGGCAACCGGGTCGGGATACCAGATGTTATTGCCGGTCAGGAACAGCGGCACGCCGAAGCGCCTGGCCACCGCCTCGCACGCGGCCTTGTCCGCCGGTACCAGCCAGTTGACCACCGCCGGCGGCAGTACCGCAGGCAGGTTGCCCGCTAGGTTCGGCTCGTTCAGCGTCATGGCAAAAGCAATACCGTCGCCCAGATGAGCGGCGGCTTTGGCACAAAAACGCGCGAACAGATCCGGTGCTTCGGGATTGTGCCAACCGCCCGCCAACGCAAACCAGAGCGGATTGCTGAAATGGTTGAAGGTCACGGCTGGCGTCAGACCACGCGCGTGACAGCCCTCAATGATGCGCTTGTAATGGTCCAGCATGGCGATAGAGAACTCACCCTGCCGTGGTTCGATCCGCGCCCATTCCAGGCTGAACCGATAGGATGTCAGGCCCATATTCTTGACCAGATCAAGATCGACCGGCCACAGCATGAAACTGTTGGCGGCATCGCCGGCCACATCGGCATAGGGCGATCCGGGGGCGCGTTCCGCCGTCCAGACGTCGGAATTGATATTATTGCCTTCCACCTGATAGGCAGAAGTGGAGGCACCCCACAGGAAACCGTGGGGAAACTGACGCTGGCCGGTTGACGCCAGACCGGGTAAGGGGCGGGCCGCCGCCGCAACGCCAAGTCCAGCCAGACCCAAACCGATTTGCCGCCTCGTGAGCATGTTTCTAACTCCCTCATTCATTTTGTTTCATTTTACGATTTCGCGTGACCCGTCACGGTGCCGTGCTTTCCACGAGATCCAGGCGGGCACGGTAGGGGTCATCGATAAACCGCGGACCTTGCAGGGTGAAATCCAGTATCTTGTCCGCCGCAGGGTCATAGGGGCGCCAATCTGGCCCCCCCGTTGCGCTGGGCACACCGTCGCGGGCAAAGGACACGACGTAATCGTGGAAGGCCTTTGACGTTGCCTCGTCCGCCGGCGTCACCTGCCCCGGAAACCGGACATTGATGGTGCGGAAGACAAACGGAATTTCGCTGGCATGCATGGCGCCCATTGCGGTTGCCTGCTGCGATTGTGCGATATAGGAAAAACGGTACCCGTAACTGGTGGCGTTCCGCGCTGCTGCCGCGCGGACGACGTAACGCGCCGGTTCGATGAACCCCCGGTCGCCGGCAATCTTCCAGACCGTGATCAGATCATTCCGGCTGGCATAAAGGCGGCTGGCTTCATCGGCCCTGGCGCCGAAGCTGGCCAGCGCACGCGCCGGGTCGCGGTCCAGGGGAAACCCGTCCATGCCGGTGGCACCGACCATCACGGGAATGTGGGGCGAGCCATGACCCGCCGCCAACAGCCGCTCCGGCTCATCCGTCACGAACCGCCCGTCAATATGCGGGTTGATCATCAACTGATCGCCGGTTTTCAGCAGGCTCGCCATGCTTGCATCGCCCAGCGTGGATGCCGGCAGCGCCCGCAAGGCCGCAAGACCGGCGGGTCCGGTATCGGTGACACCAACGGACCGGGCGTAAGCCACACCCTTTTCTTCCGCCGCCTTACGATCCGTCATGCTCATCACGCTGCCGGGGCGCCCGGCGCCCGACATCATGATGGCCCGACTGAAAAGCCCTTTTGCAGCATCCAGCGACTGCAACATATGTACCGACCGGCCACCGGCGGATTCACCGAAGATCGTGACGTTCGCCGGGTCGCCGCCAAAGGCAGCGATGTTGCGCTGAACCCATTTCAGCGCCGCAAGCTGATCCATGAAACCGAAATTGCCAGTGGGGCCATCGGCCGCCTCCGCCGTTAGGGCCGGATGGGCGAAAAAGCCAAGCCGGCCGATGCGGTAATTGGCGCTGACCAGGATCACACCGCTGCGGGCAAAGGCACTGCCATCATAGATACCCGGAGAGGTGCCGCCATTGACGAAGCCACCGCCATAAATCCAGAACATCACCGGATATTGGACACCCGGCTTCGCGTCCGCCGGTGCCCAGATATTGAGGTAAAGGCAATCCTCCCCCAAGGGACCGCCCAGGGGAGCGGCATCCCCTGCGAACGGCAATTGCTGACAATCATTGCCAAAGGATTTTGCCTGCCGCACGCCTGTCCAGGACGCGGTAGGGGCGGGCGCACGCCAGCGCAAGTTCCCCACCGGCGGTGCCGCAAACGGAATGCCCTTGAAGGTGCGGACACCATCCTGCGCCACACCTTCCAGCGTGCCCGTATCCACCCGCACCGTCACATCGTCGGCATACGCAGCGACAGCCAGGAGAGGGAAAAAAACAATAGATGCGATGATGTGTAAATGCATTCAGCCCTCCCCATAAAATCAGCCCATCAAGGCAGGATGATCGTGGCGTGCCGTGCATCGCGCACGAAAACCGGCTGGAACTGCGGCGGGAAATAGGGGTGGCGGAAACGGATGGAACTGGCGACATGGTGGACGCCCGGCGCCAGACCACCGGCCTTGGGCACGATCACCGTGAAGAAGGTGCCAACATAGAGGCGGGCCATCGTTTCCTCGGCCATCTCGGCATGGCTGTATTCCTGGTCGCCAACACGGATGCGGCTCTGTTCTGCGGGATATTCCACCCCGTCGATTACCAGATCGACCCCTTCGATCAGGCTGAGGCGGGAGCTGCGGTAATTGGGCTGACGGATACGCACCTCAAAGCCGGTGCGCGCACCGACAGGGCCGATATTGTGGAAACCCGTGCTCTGGATATGGCTGCGCTCAAGCATGGCGGTTCCCCCCGTGGGCGGCATCGTATTCGGCTTCAAGTTTGCGGATCAGGGCGTGCTGACGGCGCACCTGCTCAATGGATACCCAGGGATCGCGCGCGCCCTCATACTCGCTCGACAGGTAACCCGCATAACCCAGCTTCTTCAGCATGGGCACGATCCGGTCCCACGGGATGTGGTGGTCGTGCAGCGTCTCGTCGATATGGTGGAACTTGGCCTGGATGAAGGGCACATATTTGATGACGTCGACCAGATGCTCCACCGGCACCTTGATACCGTTCAGGAAACTCAGTGCACCTTTGCGGATTTCGTCCGTTTCCCCGCCGCCCCATTTGTTCAGGGGACGGTCCTGGAAGATGCCGGTATCGATCATCAGACCGAAATTCTTCGTGCCGGTCCGTTCGATGAAGGCGATATAGGCATCGGTCACCGGATGGCGGATCGGTGTCGGGGAATGGATTTCCGGCAGGATCACGATATCCAGCTGCTGGGCCAGATCAAGATTGCGCTCAACCGCCGGCTCCCAGATCGGATCGGGGGTCAGGTCGCCATCGATCACCCCGAACTTGGGCCGCAGGAACTTGAAGCCCAGCCGGTGCGCAAGCCGCAGGTCCTGGGCAATCTGCGCCGTCCCCTCCTGCTCACTCATGTTGCGGCCAATGGTGATGCGGGTATCCACCCAGGCCGCCATGTTGGTCGGCTCCAACTGGTATCGGTCCAGCAGAGCGAACCAGTTATCCAGCCAGGCCGATGTCGGCTCCGGATAAGTGGGAATGCTGGTTTCACCCAGGATTTCGATACCCGTGGAACCGGTACCCGCGACATGATCGAAGGCATCCTCCAAGCTCATCACGGTACCGAGATCTTCGGTGTAGCTATAGAGCGACACCCCGTATTTGAACGCGCTCAAGGCGTTGCACTCCCTCTTGGTCAGGATTTCCGTCATCGCCCCCGGGGGAAGCGCCCGCTTCCCCCGGGGGTCGTGAGGATCAGAAGTTCACGCCCATGCGCACGCCAACGGTGCGGACGGAGTCGTAGTTGAACCGCTGCGTCAGAGACAGGGTCTTGGCATTGACGGCATCGCCGGCGTCATTGCCGATGGCGTAGGGCCTGATCTGGTTGAAGCA
The DNA here is from genome assembly GCF_052437035.1 of Niveispirillum sp. Taxonomy (NCBI): domain Bacteria; kingdom Pseudomonadati; phylum Pseudomonadota; class Alphaproteobacteria; order Rhodospirillales; family Azospirillaceae; genus Niveispirillum; species Niveispirillum sp. The sequence continues at coordinate 263,883 of NZ_JBQVOH010000003.1, read as the reverse complement.
GTTCTTGCAGAACAGGCTGACCGACCAGCTTTCCGCCTTGATCCCCAGATTGGCGTCGAAGCGATCCGTGGTGGGAACCGTCATCCCCGGCGCAAAGCCGGAATTCAGCGGCGAGCGGTGGTAATAGGTGACGCCAGTGACGCCATCCAGGCTGTCGGTCACCGGCACCGTGTAATCCGCCGTCAAGGTGCTGGTGAACTTGGCCGATAGCGGGACCCGCAGGCCGCCGGCGTCGAACGTGTTATTCACGGCACAGCTTGCATTGGATTGCAGCACATAGCACTGCGCCCCCGGATAGGAATTGAACTTCGCATCCGTATAGGAAAGCGACGCACCCAGGGTAAGGCCCCGAACCGGACGGGCCTGCAGGGTCAGATCCGCCCCTTTGGTGGTCGCGGTGGCGGCGTTGTTCAGGGTGTTGGCCTGCAAGACCTCGTCAAATGACTGAACCTGAAGGTCGGTGAAGCGGGTGTGGAAGACCGAAGCGGAGATGATCAGCTTGCGGTCCAGCAGTGACGACTTGATGCCAACCTCACCGCCCTTCGAGATTTCAGGACGCACGCTGATATCAGCGCCCGCCTTCGGTGAGGCGTTGGAGAAACCCGGCCCCTTATAGCCACGACCATAGAAGCCATAGACGAGGGTGTTCGGGTCAAGATCATAGTCCAGGCCAACTTTCCAGCTGAAGTTGGTGTTATCGACATCGCCCTTGCTGACATTGTTGGGAACGCCAAGCGTGACGAAATACTTCTTGGTGTTTTCCACCAGATCGATGGAGGCCTTGTCGTAGGTCAACCGACCGCCGGTGGTCAGCTTCAACTGCTCGGTCAGGGCGTAATTGAACTGGCCAAAGGCGGCATAGCTGCGCACCTGGCTTTCCAGCCGTGAATCCTGCCCCAGGAAGTAAAGGTTGCTGACGCTGCACGCCGGCGGCGGCCCCGCCGTGACGGTGGCGTTCACACAGAAGGGGAAGCGCGGCAGGGCCGCGGCGGGCAGATTGTTAAAGCCTCCCCGCTGTACCTGATTGTCAGTATTGCTCTGGAAGTAATATAGCCCCGCCTGACCGCCAAAGGGACCATCATCGGGAAGCGCCAGACGTACTTCCTGGGAGAACTGGTCGTACTGCGTGCTGTTGGTATTGACGTTCAGGAAATTGACCGGGGTCTGATCGGAGTCATTCGCGTAGGAATGATCCATCTTCTTCCAGGCCGAAATGCTGGACAGTTCCATACCGTCATCGAAGACATAGGCGAGCTTTGCCTGGACACCACCCATCTCGATATCGCGCCAGGACTGGCCGTCCTGGGCGATTTCCAGGTTCTCAGCGCTGGGGACAACGCCGGCCCCGCCAAGGATCGTCCGGTACTGCGTATTGGCACCCAGCGACCGGTAGGTGGTATCCCAGAAACCCGAGATGCCGGTGCGCTTGAAATAGTCGCCGCCAAGATTGATGGTGAAACCATTGCCGGGATCGCTCAGGAACTTGAGGCGGACACCCTTCTCCTCGACATCATCCTCATAGCGGCCCGCAGGCTTGGTGACATTACGGACCAGCGAGTCCTGTGAACTGTAGGTGCCGGCAATACGAAGGGCGCTGGTTTCCGTGACCGGAACATTCAGGGCCGCGCGATTGCGGATGCCCAGGCCGTTCGATCCGGGCCGGAAACGGCTGGTGCCCTCCGCGTCGATGAAGCCGCTTGTCTCTCCCAGAACCGGATTAACGGTGGTGATGTTGACCAGACCGGCAGAGGCGTTCTTGCCGAACAGCAGACCCTGCGGACCGTTCAGAACCTCAACCCGCGCAACATCATAGAAGGCATTGGCAGCAAAGGCGGGAATGCCCAGCACAACGTCATCAACAACCTGCGACACGGTGGACTCAACGGTCGGCGCATAGGTGTTGGTGCCGATCCCGCGGATGGAGAAGGTGTCATCAATGCCGGTCTGCAGGCTGGGCGTCAGCTTGGTGATCGAGGCAAGGTCATTGACCCCGTTGGAGGTCAGCAGGTCGGCAGACACCACGGCAACGCTGGTCGGCACCTTCAGCACGCTTTCGCTGCGGCGCTGCGCCGTCACGATAATCTCGGCCAGCACATCATCCTGGGCCGATGCCGCCGGGGCCTGCGCCTGGGCAAGACCGGGGACCATGGCGGCGCACGAGGCCAACAGCAGCATCTTGATCGACTGACACGTTCTCATTCTTGCATCTCCCTAATTTTATCTTGGTTTTGTGAGCCCCAATTCGGGCGTGACGGCGCAAAGCCCCGGAAGCAGGCCGGAACCAAACATCACCTCCATCAAGAGACAGGGCCGACTGCCGGCCGCCGCAATTCCCTTGCACCAAACTCGAATTGGAATATAATTTTAGTATGGCTGTTGAAGGACGATGTCAAGTGCCCTTGTTTGCCCCCCGAATAAATCATGCTCCAAAAGGCCGACAGATCGCGACGGGGGCGGGGATGACAGCATAAGTCATTGATCTGAAATAACTCCCTTACCCATCCCGAGAAACAGCCCATGGGTTGGAACCGGCGGCATCAGATATGTCGGCGGATCAAGGGTCAGAAAATCCCTCGCAACGGACGTTGCGAAATGTGCCGTCTTCGGAGTAAGCAATGCTTATGGTCAAACAGCTGAAATCGCCTGAAAACGGACAATCCCCGGCGCGGTCCCGCCGGGCTTCCGTGCCATCGGGCGATCCGGTTCCGCTCAGCCTGGACCGAGAGCCGGTGCAGGGGCGCAGTCAGGCCTCCTTGAAACGCATGCTCGCCGCCGCCCGCGACCTGATGCTGGAACGCGATGGCGAAGAATTCACCCTGAACGAGGTGAGCAGCACCGGCAGCGTCTCCATCGGTTCCATCTATCATCGGTTCAGCAGCAAGGACGAACTGGTCCGTGCCGTCCTTGAAGCCGAAATGCATGAGATCGAGGCCGCGGAAACACTGGTTCAGCAGCAGTCGCTTGACCGCTCATCCTCGCTGGATCAGTTCATCAAGCTCTACGTTCTTGATTTCTTTGAGGTACTGAAGCGCAACTCCCTTTTCATCCGCCTCAATATCCGCCGCGCCGCCACGGACCCGGCCGCCGCAACGCTGGGTGACCTGCATGAGCAGCGGGCCGCAAAACGGCTGCATGAGGCGTTGAAAAGGTTCGCGGGTGACATTCCGGGCGATCTCGACCTGAAGGCATCCTATGCGCTGCATATGATCTTCTTCGCCCTGGCCTGGCAGCTGACACCGGAAACCCAGCGCCCGACCAAGCCACAGCAGCACCCGGACTGGGTCGTCCAGGAACTGTGCAAGATGATCAGTTCCTATCTGAAGAACTGACCAGCGCAGGCGCCACGCTGCGCAGGCCTTAGAACAATCCCCGGCTTTGGAAAGTGAACATCATGATCACGCCGAAGGGCCTTTCCGCCATTCGTCTGGCCGCAACCCTGCTGCTGGTATCCCCGGTGCTGGCCGGGGAGCCGGATGGCACATTGGACCAGCAGTTCCGTAACCCACCGGCCCAGGCACGTCCGCATGTCTGGTGGCACTGGATGAATGGGAATGTCAGCGCCGACGGGGCGAAGCTTGATCTGGAATGGATGAAGGGGGCCGGGATCGGCGGTGTCCAGATTTTCGAAGGCAATCTGGAAACGCCGCAATTGGTTCCTGAACGGCTGATCTACATGTCGCCAGCCTGGAAGGCGGCCCTACGCAGTTCTGTCGCGAAGGCAAAGGAACTGGGGCTGGATGTCGCCATCGCCTCTTCCCCCGGATGGAGTGCGACGGGCGGCCCCTGGGTCACGCCCGAAGCGGCAATGAAGAAGCTGGTATGGAGTGGCACCACCGTTACGGGCGGGCGAAAGCAGCGCATTTCCTTATCAAAGCCGCCAGACGTGGCAGGCCCTTATCAGGACGTTCCGCGAAACCTGATCAAGCCGGGCAGTGGCGATGGACCCGCCTTCTACCGGGATATTGCTGTCCTGGCCTGGCGGACGCAGACCGATCCCCTGCCCCCGGCGCGGTTGACGGCCAGCAGCGGCACGGTTCCCGCCCACTTGATGAATGACGAACGCTATGGCGAGACAATCGACCTGCCCTTCGGTGGTCCCACATCAGCCGCCTGGGTCATGCAGAGTTTTGAAAAACCGGTCACCATCCGCTCTGTCGTGGTCGGACAGCCGGGGGCGCGCGGGTTCGGTTCACCCGTCCCGCCACTGGTCCGCTTGGAGGCCAGTGACGACGGCGTCGCTTTCCGCGAAATTACCACCCTGCCCGCCACACGCTCTCCCGTTCGCTCCGCCTCCTTCGCGCCGGTGACGGCACGGCATTTCCGTCTTACCCTGTCGGTGGAGGCATCATCCGCCGGCGGTCCGCCCCCGCTGGCATCGGGTGTCGTCCTGCCCCGCTTTCCGGCACCCCCGGCAAACTACCGCCTTTCCGAATTCCACCTGGACAGCGCCCCGCGCGTCCATCGGGCAGAGGAAAAGGCCGGGTATGCCACCGTTCCCGACTATTACGCCATCGCCACACCCGCCGAAGCCGTCGGTGGCGCACCGCCGCCGGGGAATGTGATCGATCTGACCCGTCATCTGCGGCCCGATGGCATTCTGGAGTGGGCTCCGCCCGCCGGGCGGTGGCGTGTAGTCCGGCTGGGATATTCCCTGACCGGGCACCAGAACGCACCGGCGCCGAAGGAAGCGACGGGGCTGGAGGTGGACAAGCTGAATGCGCAGCATGTCGGGGACTATGCCAACAGGTATTTCGGCATGTACCGCGATGCGGTCGGGGCGGAACTGATGGGGGAGAAGGGCATCCGCGCCCTGCTCTCCGACAGTATCGAGTCAGGGCCGCAGAACTGGACCGAGACTATGCTGGCCGAATTCCGGTCCCGGCGCGGCTATGACGCCCTGCCCTGGCTGCCCACCCTGACCGGTGCGGTCATCGGCGGGGCGGAGGCCAGCGACCGCTTCCTCTGGGATTTCCGCCGTACCATCGCCGAACTGCTGGCCGAGAACCATTATGGCGTACTGGCCAGGGCCGCGCGGGACCATGGGCTGACCTACTACGCTGAAGCGCTGGAGGACCAGCGCCCGCAGCTTGGCGACGATATGGAGATGCGGTGCCATGCCGATATTCCCATGGGCGCCATGTGGACACTGCCCAAGGGGGGACAGCCCAAGCCCACCTATGTCGCCGACCTCCAGGGTGCGGCATCGGTCGCCCACATTTATGGTCAGAAACTGGTGGCCGCCGAATCCTTCACGGCCTTTGGGCAGCCCTGGGCTTTTTCCCCGCGCGACCTGAAACCGACCGCAGACACATTATTCGCCCTGGGCGTCAACCGGCCGGTCATCCACACCTCGCCGCATCAGCCCTTCACCGACGGGCGGGTCCCCGGCTTGGCGCTTGCCACTGTACTGGGCCAGTATTTCAGCCGGGGTGAAACCTGGGCCGAACAGGCGCGGGGCTGGACCGACTATCTCGCCCGCTCCTCCTACCTGCTGCAACAGGGGCAGTCGCAGCGGGATATCGCCTATTTCTATGGGGAGGAGGCGCCAATCACCGGGCTTTATGGTGAGCGCTTCCTGAACGATATCCCCGCCGGATACGCGTTCGACTTCGTCGGGGCGGATGGGCTGCTGAACCAGTTATCCGTCGAAAACGGGGATCTGGTGGGCAAAAGCGGCGTGCGCTATCCCATTCTGGTGCTGGGCGGTTCCAGCCGGATGATGACGCTGTCCGTCCTGCGCCGGATCGCGGCCTTCGCGGCGGCGGGTGCCACCATCGTGGGGCAGAAACCCGTGGGCACGCCCAGCCTTGCCGATGATGCCGGTACGTTCCGGATATTGGCCGATCAGCTCTGGGCGTCAGGCCGCATTCATCCCGATCTGGACACAGCCCTAAAGACCCGCAACCTGACACCGGACTGGGATTCCGGTGCCTTGGCGGGGGATATACAGGTGCTGCACCGCCGTCTGCCCGATGGCGACCTTTATTTCGTCAGCAACCGCCGGGCGGAACCTCTCAACGGTGAGATCAGCTTCCGGATCAGCGGCAAGGCACCGGAACTGGCGCGGGCCGAAACCGGCATTATTAATCCGGTATCCTACCGGATCGCAGAGGACCGCACATATCTGCCGCTGACGATGGATGGGCACGAGGCATTTTTCGTGCTGTTCCGCAAAGCCTCCCTGTCGGACAAGCTGGACCTGCAAACCCCACCCCTGCGGCCCATGCTTGAACTGAAGGGGCCATGGGAGGTGCAGTTCCAGGCCCAACGCGGCGCCCCCGCCCAAAGCCGCTTCGACCGGCTTATGTCATGGACGGAACGGACGGAGCCGGGCATCCGCTATTTCTCCGGCACAGCCAAATACAGCCAGACATTTGATATGCCAAAGGGCCGGATCGGGCAAAGCCAACCGGTGCTGCTGGATCTGGGCGTGGTGCGGGACATCGCAGAGATCAGCATCAACGGCCAACCCGTGGGCCTGCTGTGGCATCCGCCTTACCGGATTGAGATAACACCGCACCTGGCGCCGGGTCGGAACCGGATTGAGGTGAAGGTAACCAATCTTTGGGTCAATCGCCTGATCGGCGATGCTCAGCCGGGGGCAGAAAAGATCACCTACACCCAGGCCCCCGCCTATGGTGCGGATGCCCAACTGCTGCCTTCCGGTCTTCTGGGACCGGTACAATTGCTGACGCGATAGGCCCACATTCCGGGTCGGCGAACCGACCCGGAAGCAGGACCTTGGTCAGAACCGGGCCTTCAATTCCACGCCAACCGTGCGCGGCGGGGCCTTGGTGGTGAAGTTGAAGACGGTGGTGTTGGGCACGACCAGGACCACACCATCGACATTGTACCGCTTGTCAAACAGGTTACGGGCATAGAGCGTGGCGCCCCAGGTCTCGTTCTCCACACCCAGACGGACATTGACGAGGTCCAGGGCCGGACGTTCCGTGCCCGGCGTGTTCAGCGTGTCAAAGAACATCGGGCCGGTGCGGTTATACTCCACACGCGCCGACATGTCATAGTCGGCGAAGACCGGGACCGTGTACTGCGTACCCAGGATCACGTCATACTTGGCCGTGAAGGGGAAGCGGTTGCCCACGGTCTGCGGCAGTTCAGCATTCTTCTTGATCTCGCTGTCCAGGTAACCATAGCCGAAGAACAGGTCCAGGCCTTCAGCAATTCGCGCCTGCCCGTCCAGTTCGAAACCCTTGATCTGATTGCGGTCCACGATGGAGATCACGCGCGACAGCGAGAAGGGGAAGAACTGGAAGAACTGTGCATTCTCGACCTTCGTGCTGAACGCCGCGACATTCAGGGTCAGGCGCCCATCAAGAAGGCGGCTTTTCACACCCGCCTCATAAGACGACGACGTCTCCTTGCCGAACGCATCCTGAACCGTGGTGTTGCGAACGCCATCGACATTGATGATGTTGAAACGACTGCCCAGCGGATTGAAACCGCCCGAACGGAAGCCCTCGCCGTAGGTGGCGTAAAGCGACACGTCATCGGTGGCCTTCCAGCGCAGGGAGACGCGCGGCTGTGCGGCGCTGAAATTATCCGACCGGACCAGACCCGTGACATTGGGGATGGGGGAGTAAGCGGCCGGCGTCAGGTTCTTGGACTTGCGGTCTTCCTTGTCGTACCGCATGGCGGTGGATATTTCGAGTTCGGGCGTAATGTCATAGGCCAACTGACCGAACAGGGCCCAGGCCTCGTTGGCATTGTCGGTCCAGGTGACGGCCACGATGGGGTTGGCGGGACCGCCCAGCGGATCGGATACAATCACACCCTGCCCCAGATCGTTGCCACGGTTCAGCACGACCTCGCGGTTGAACTTGATGTAATAGGCACCGGCGATGTAGCGCAGGCGGTTCTCGCCCGGAGAGGTAAATCGCAGTTCGAAGGACGTATCGTCCTGATTACGCTCCTGATACTGCGTACCATCACGCAGGGTGGGGCCGTAACCTTCAATCAGGGCCGGATTGGTGAAGAAATCCGTCGGCGCCGGCCCACCGGGGAACGGCACGCCGAACAGCGCCAGATCGACAGCACCCTCGCCGCCCATATTCTCCTTCAGGTCATGATAGGCGGCGGTGAAGGTCAGGGTGCCGGCATCGCCGTTCCAGTCGATCTTGCCCGACAGGTCGACACGTTCCTGATTGTTGAAGCTGCGGACATTGCCGGCATAGGGGATGGACGTGTCCTTAATGTTCACGCCATTGACGAAGCCGGGCGTGCCTGCCGTCTGGTTGTTGAAATTGAAGGCATAGCCCTCGATCTCGCCATAGCCAGCCGACAGATCGACCTCGATATCCTCCGTCGCCTTATAGACGAGGCGGCCGCGCACCAAGCTCTCGGTGAAGGGATCTTCCTTCTCCTTCAAGGTGATATTGTCGTAATAGCCCTTGCGATCCTTGTGTACCGCCGTGATGCGGGCGAACAGCTTGTTCTCCACCAGCGGACCGCCGACATAGCCGCCTACCTTGTATTCATTGCCCCGGAACTCATAACCCGCCTGCACCTGACCCTCGGGCGTGTCGCCAGGCTTCTTGGTGTTGACCAGGATGGCGCCGCCAATGGCGTTGCGGCCATAGATCGACCCCAGCGGCCCCTTGATCACCTCGATCTGCTCAATATCCACCATTTCCTGGTTGAAGGCGTTGGGATTGGGCACCAGCACGCCATCCAGAACATAGGCAAAGGGCGGTTCGGCATCGCGCGGCTGGATCACGCCGCGGATATGCACCTGGCTTTCACCGACATTGGTGGTCTGCAGGAAGCTGACATTGGGCGTCAGGGCCAGGAAATCAGCCGGGCCGGAGATGCCTGCCTTTTCAATGGTCTCGGATGTGAAGGCCGCCACGGCAACCGGGGTTTCGCGCGCCGTCTCGTTACGCTGGCGGGCGGTAACGACGATCTCCTCCAGCATGATCGGGTTGCTGGCGCCCGCCGACGGGGCGTTCTGCGCCTGGGCCGGCATATTGGATACAATCATGGATGCACAGATGGCCGTGCCGGTCAGCAGGTGGCCTAAGGAAATACCGTTGCGCATGATCTCTTGTCTCCGCTGTTCTATGGATTTTATTGATTTTCCGGGGTTGGCCCGACTATTCGCCGTACCGCTCGCCTCAGCAAAAACTTATATGAGATTCCGCTTTCGGCAAGCACCGATGCATGACATTGTATACTTTATGGATGGAATGTGACGCGAAAGCCGCGCTGGCCCCCAAAGGCTGCGCAGCGCAGGGATCTGTCACTCAACGTACCGGCCCGGCAGAACGGATGGGTGGTGCGAACAGGGTTCCTTGCGCTAAGAACAAGCGTCACACCGCCGGGACGGAACCCACCAGGACATACAGCGATGAGTAATGCCGTCGAAAAGGCCTATGCCGAAATCCGCGACGCCATCCATGCCGGCCGATTCCCCCCCGGCGCGCACCTGAAGGAAGGCGAACTGGCCGACCTGATCGGCGTCAGCCGCACGCCGATCCGCGAGGCGCTGCGCCGGTTGAATGCCGAGGGGGCGGTGAAGTTCATGCGCAACCACGGTGCCTTCGTCGCCGACTGGTCGCTGGACGAGATCAAGGAAATCTTCGATCTGCGCGCCATGCTCGAAGGCTACGCCGTCGAACGCGCCGCCGAACGCGCCAGCCCGGAACAGGTGGTACGCCTGCGCCATTTGGCGGAGGAGATGCTGGCACTGGAAGCCAAGGGGACACCCGACGCGCTGTCCCGCATCGCGGAGGCCAATGGCGAATTCCATCGCCTGATCATCCAGGCCGCCGGCACACAGCGCCTGTCCTTGATGATGGCGCAGGTGGTGGAGGTCCCGCTGGTCTTGCGCACCTTCCACCGCTACAACGCCGAGGCGCTGCGCCGCAGCCTGCGCCACCATATGGAAATTGTATCAGCGTTCGAGGTGCGCGACGGCGCCTGGGCCGGCTCCGTCATGCGTAGCCACATCGCCGCCGCCTGGCACGCGATTGAGGCGAGCCGGGCGGAGAAGGCGGTGGGGGCGAGGGAAGCGGCGGAGTAAACGGCGGGACCGCTGTAAGCGACCCCGCCAATCAACACATTCAGGCAGCCCGCACACTCTCCTGCATCGCCGGATCGACTGGGGCTGGCAAGCCGGTCTCGGCAAGGCAGCGTTCGCGTAGTTCCTCGATACCGGCGCCAAAATTGAACAGGCTGGTGTCACCGCGTGCTTTACGCAGGCTGTCGCGCAATGCCTCCGTCGCAGTCATGTCCACGCCCCCATTGGCGGCCAGGACCACACCATAACGCTTTGCGCCATCCACCGTCACCAGCCCGCGCTTCACATCGCCCGCCACCAAAGAAGCATCGCGGGCCAGGGGGTCGCCCCAGCCGCCACCGCCCCAGGTGTCGAAGATCAACAGGTCGCCGGGGCGGACCTGGATATCGTCGATCTTGGCGGCCAGCACCTTTTCCGTACCATCAGCGCGGATGAGAACGCGGCGGGAGCGCCAGCCCGGTTCGCCGCCATTCACGCCCCATGGATAGGTGAACCAGCGGTCATCATGGATGGCGATGGCGCCGGGCTCCAGGAAGCGATAGGCGATGCGGACACCATTGCCGCCGCGATGCAGGCCAGGGCCCCCACTGTCGGGGATGGTCTCGTACCGCTCGATCCGCAGCGGGAAATAGGCTTCCAGGAACTCGTTGGGCACATTGGTGAAATTGGGCCACAGGGAATGCCCGTCAGGCCCGTCACCAAAGGGCCGGCCCGGAATGCCGCCGAAGCCGATCTGGAACAGCTGATAATATTTCCCCGACCCGCGATAGCTGCCCGACAGCATCAAATGCGGGGAGGAGGAGAAGCCGGCCGCGTTCAGGAATTCCGGCGTGCGCTGGCCCAAAAGCGCGCCCAGTACGTCGAACACACGGCCAATGCCATGGGTACGGCAGGACAGGGCGGCGGGATATTTCGGCTTCAGCAGCGATCCTTCCGGAATGCGCGTTTCCACCAGATCGTAGAAGCCGTCATTGAACAAAATCTGCGGGTCGAAGACCATGATCATGTAGATGCCGAAGAACATCTTCAGCATGTTTTCATTGAGGTAGAAGTTGATGGAGCTTTCCGATTGGGGCGAGGTGCCTTCCCAGTCCAGGATCACCTTCTCCCCCTCGCGCCACATGGTAGCTTTCAGCTTGTAGGGGCCATAGCCGCGGCCATCGTCGCAGATATAATCCTCAAAGCTGACCTTCTCCTCACTGATCGAGGTGGCGATCAGCTTGGCCATGGCGCGTTTGTTCCGCTCCAGCAACTCTCCCGTCGCAGAAACGAACGTCTCGGTTCCGAAACGGCTGCATAGCTCCGTGATGCGCCGCGCGGCGATGCGGCAGGACGCGATGATGGCGTTCAGATCCGACCGGCACCAATCCCGTGTGCGGGTATTGTTCAGCACCAGTTCCAGCAGATCCTCGTTCAACACACCCTTGCGGTAAAGCTTCACGGGCGGGATGCGGATGCCTTCCTGAAAGATGGAGGTAGCGTCGGTGGGCAGGCTACCCGGCACCTTGCCGCCGACATCGGTCTGATGCCCGAAATGGCAGGTCCAGGCGACCAGCTTACCATCCTTGAATACCGGCAGGATCACCAGCCAGTCATTTAGATGGCTGATGGCGCCCTCTACCGAATAGGGGTCGGACAGCCAGATGATGTCCCCGTCCTCAATCGTACCCTTGTAGTTCTTCAGAAAGCCGCCGAGGAAGGAGCCGAACTGCCCTACCACCATCTTGCCTTCGTTGTTGGCGATCAGGGGGAAGGCGTCGCCCTGCTCACGGATGCCGGGCGACATGGCCGTACGGAACAGGGTGGCGTCCATTTCGGCCCGCGCATTGCGCAGGGCGTTTTCAATGATGTCCAGCGTGATCGGGTCGATGGCGATCTTCTGAAACGGGGTGGGGTTGGTTTCGATGATCTTGGCAACCATGGGTCTGTCCCTCTTTCCAGAAGTATCGTCAGGCGGTGGCGAGCGGGCGGATCAGGATCAGCCCGTAATCGTCAACCTCCGCCCCATGGTCGGGCAGCAGCACGGTGGTGCTGTCCATCTCACAGATGATGGCGGGACCCGTGATGAAATCCCCGGCCTTCAGCTTGGCCCGGTCATAGATTATAGCCGGATGCTCCTTGCCATCGGCCCATATCGCATGGTCGCGCACCTTGGCCGCCGACGGATCGCCATTACCCTTGGGCAGCTTTTCCAGCCGGATGGCCGACGCCTTGCCAAGGGCCGTGGCGCGCACCGTCACCAGTTCGCGGTCACTGTCCAGGCAGAAGGTGAAAAGCCGCTCGTGTTCCTTATCGAACGCGGCAGCCAATGCCTCCAGTCCGCCATCGGCAAACCCGTCCAGGGCCACAGGCAGAGACACTTCAAACGCCTGACCGGAATAGCGCACACCCGCTTCGAAGGTGATTTCCTGGTCCGTTTCGGCCACGCCTTCCGCCAGCAGTTCCCGCGCCACGGCGGCACGCAGGTCGGCCAGCAGGCCGGCAACATCGCCATTGGTGACATCGGCAAAAACCTTGCCCACCGACTTGGCCCGTTCGGCGCGCAGACGCGTGGTGGCGTCACCGAAGGCACAGAGCACGCCAGGGCTGGGCGGCACGATGACGGGCCAGCTGCCCAGAAGCTTGCCCAGCGCATTGGCATGCAGCGGACCCGCCCCGCCAAAGGCCACCAGCGCAAAATCGCGCGGGTCATAGCCCTGCTGGACGGAGATCAGGCGCAGGGCACCCATCATCGTCTCGTTGGCGATGGAATAGATGCCATTGGCCGCCGCCGACAGATCAATGCCCAGCGTGTCGGCAATCCCCTGTACCGATGCCGCCGCCGCTGGCCGGTCCAGCCGCATGGTGCCGCCCAGCAACTCCTCCGGCAGGTAACCCAGCACGACATTGGCGTCTGTCACGGTCGGCTTGTCCCCGCCACGGGAATAGCAGACAGGGCCGGGCACGGCACCAGCCGACGCCGGGCCGACACGCAGCGCCTTGGTCAATTCCGGGACAAAGGCGATGGACCCGCCGCCGGCCCCCACGGTACGGATATCCAGCGAGGTGGCGCGCACCTTCAGGTCGCCGCACTCCGTCTCCCGCGCCAGACGCGGCTGACCATTTTCGATCAACGCCACGTCGGTTGACGTGCCGCCGACATCCACGGTCAGCAGGTTCTTGAAGCCCGACTTGCCGCAGACCCACAGGGCGCCTGCCACACCGCCGGCAGGCCCACTCATCAGCAGATTGACGGGATGGTCCTGCGCCTTCTCAAAGCTCATCAACCCGGCGTCGGAGCGCAGCAGGTTCATCTGCCCATTCATGCCGGCCTTGTTAAGCTCGGCCTTCAGGTTGCGCACATAATTGGCCACGCGCGGGCGGACATAGGAATTGGCGACGGTCGTCAGGGCGCGTTCATATTCCTGCATCTCCGGCAAGACTTCGGACGACAACGACACCGGTAGGTCGGGGAACAATTCCCGCGCGATCTGTCCGGCCCGCACCTCATGCGCGTCATTGCGATAGGCATTGATGAAGGCGATGGTCAGGGCCTCGATCCCCTCCCCCTTCAGCCTTTCCAGGGCAGTGCGGAGCGCGGCCTCGTCCAGCGGCGTGACGATGGACCCGTCGGCACCGATACGTTCCGGCACCTCCACGGTGCATTCCAGCGGGGCCGTCAGCGGCGGCTTGTTCCAGACGATCCAGCCGGCCAGACCGCCCGGCACAAAGCTGCGGGCGATATGCAGCACCTGACGGTAGCCGTCGGTGGTCACCAGACCGACGCGCGCGCCGGTACTGGTCAGGACCGTGTTGGTGGCAACCGTGGTGCCGTGCATGAAAAGCTGCACATCCTTCGGGTCGATACCCGCCTTGGCGCAGATTTTCAGGGTGCCGGTGACGACAGCGACCGACGGGTCATGCGGGGTGGACGGCACCTTGTCGCGGAAGGTTTCACCCGTCTCATCCTCGATCAGCAGCAGGTCCGTGAAGGTTCCCCCCACGTCCACGCCGAGCCTGTAAGCCATCCTAAAACTCCTGTTCCCGAATGTTTTCTGCTTTTGATGCGGCGTGGATTTTTCCCGCCGCTATTGCGTCTTCGCCGGCGGCGGGAAGATACCCGCCCGGCCCAGCATTGCCGGGTTCCGGCGTCCGATGATCCCTTCCAACCAACTAGCGGCCTCGATGGCGGCGGCAAGGTCGATGCCTGTCCCGATCTTCATGCGGTTCAGCATGTAGACCAGATCCTCGGTCGGGATATTGCCCGTGGCCGCCGGTGCAAACGGGCAGCCGCCAATGCCGCCCAGCGAGCTGTCCAGCACACCCACACCGGCCATCACGGCAGCATAGGCATTGGCGATACCGGTGTTACGGGTATTGTGGAAATGGGCACGCAGCCGGATACCGGGCAGCGCCGCCGACACGGCGGCAAACCGTTCCACCACATCGGCGGGGCTGGCGACGCCGATCGTGTCGGCCAGCGCAATTTCATCCACGCCATGGTCGGCGGCGCGTTTCGCCACCTCCACCACGCGTTCCACCGGCACTTCCCCTTCAAAGGGGCAGCCGAAGGACGCGCCGATGGTGATACTGGTTGGCAGCTTTGCAGCCTTGGCCGCCGCCGCCACCTCTGCCCAGCCCGTCAAGGTCTGCATCGTGGGCGCGCCATTGTTGCGCTGACTGAAGGTATCGGACGCCACCAGGACGTAGTTGACCTCCGTCACCCCGGCGGCCAGCGCCCGATCGAACCCACGGCCATTCATGGCCAGCCCGATATAGGAGACGCCATTGCCACGCGGCAACGCCGCTAGCACCGCCTCGGCATCGGCCATCTGCGGCACGCGCTTGGGGTTCACGAAGCTGGTCACCTCGATCCGCCTTGCACCCGCCGCAATGGCGCGGTTGATCAGTTCCACCTTCTGATCGGTGCTGACGGGAGTGGCTTCGTTCTGCAATCCGTCGCGAGGGCTGACCTCGACGATTTCCACCTGGGAAGGCATCCGCTGCTTCCTTGCTACAGGCATGCGGGCTTGCCGCCCGACGCGCCCTGATCACACTCAAATGTATACAACCATGCGAGACGCGACCCTGACAAGAGGATTTAAACAGCAGATTTAAACCCCACCACCCCTTGCCATCAGGCCTTAATATGTGCATCTTTTAGCGGAATTCCAGTCGCCCGCCATTCACCGGCGGACCTGCTGACCGATAAAACCGAATGTATACATTGATCGGGAGATGATGGTGACGGACCAGGGCATCGACACCAATGACGGCACGGGACAGGTGGCCAAGCGCCAGGGCCCCCTGACGGACCTGCGCGTGATCGAGATGGGGCAGCTTCTGGCCGGCCCCTTTTGTGGTCAGCTGCTGGCGGATTTCGGGGCGGAGGTGATCAAGCTGGAACAGCCCGGCAGCGGTGACCCGATGCGCGAATGGGGCCGGGAAAAGCCGCATGGCAAGTCGCTATGGTGGCCCGTGGTCGCCCGCAACAAGAAGTCGGTGACCCTGAACCTGCGCGAAAAGCAGGCGCAGCAGATTGTGCGCGATCTGGTGGCCAAGTCCGACATCCTGATCGAGAATTTCCGCCCCGGCACCATGGAACGCTGGGGCCTGGGCTATGATGTGCTGTCGCAGATCAATCCTAAGCTGGTGATGGTGCGTGTCACCGGCTTTGGCCAGACCGGCCCCTACTCGTCCCAGGCCGGCTATGGCTCCATCGGGGAGGCCATGGGCGGTCTGCGCTATGTCGTAGGTGATCCGTCCACGGCGCCCTCGCGCATGGGCATTTCCATCGGTGACAGCCTGGCTGCCACCTATGCCGCCCTGGGCGCCCTGATGGCGGTTCATGCGCGCGAACGCACGGGTCGGGGTCAGGTGGTGGATAGCGCCATTTACGAGGCGGTACTGGCCATGATGGAAAGTCTGGTCACGGAATATGATCAGACTGGTTACGTTCGTGAACGTACCGGCCCCATCCTGCCCAATGTCGCGCCCAGCAATGTCTACCCGGCCAGCGACGGGCAGATGATCCTGATCGCCGCCAACCAGGACACAGTGTTCAAGCGGCTGGCCGAGGCGATGGGGCGCCCGGAACTGGCCACCGACCCGCGCTATGCCACCCATTCGGCGCGTGGTGCCGTGCAGCAGGAACTGGATGATCTGATCTCCGACTGGACCCGTACGGTCGAATCCAGCCTGCTGCTGGACCTGATGGAAAAGCATGGGGTGCCCGCCGGTCGCATCTATCGCGCGCCGGAAATGATGGAAGACCCGCATTTCAAAGCGCGGCAGAACATCATCAAGGTGGCACATCCGATCTTCGGCAAGTTGGCCATGCAGAATGTGGCCCCGCGCCTGTCCGATACGCCGGGCGGTGTGGTCCATCCGGGACCGGAACTGGGTGAACACACGGTCGAGGTGCTGGGTGGAATTCTGGGGCTGGGCGAAGACCGTCTGGCCGAGTTGAAAACCGCAGGGATCATCTGACCATGGCACAGGACCTGGATGCTGATTATGCACAGGCGGGGTTCGGCAATCGGCTGGGCTGGGGCAAACGCCCTGCACTTCTGATCATCGATTTCGTGAATGCCTATCTGGATCCCGCCTGCCCCCTTTATGCCGGCGTGGAAAAGGTACGGGGTCAGGCAGCAACCTTGCTGCTGGCGGCCCGCGCAGCGCGCATCCCGGTCCTCCACACCAATGTCGCCTATACGCCGGGCGGTGTGGACGGCGGCGTTTTCTTCCGCAAGGTCAAGGCCCTGTCCTGCTTTGAACGCGGCCTGCATCCGCACTGGGCATCCTTCGCGGAGGGATTGGAACCCATCGCAGGGGAACCCGTCATCACCAAGCAATATGCCAGCGCCTTTTTCGGCACCTCCCTGGCATCCACCCTGGCGTCCAGTGGGATTGACACGTTGCTGATCGCGGGCCTGTCCACCTCGGGCTGTGTCCGCGCCTCAGCACTGGATGCCTGCCAGCATGGGTTTGTGCCCCTGGTGGTGCGAGAGGCCGTGGGTGACCGTGATGCGCGTGTGCAAGAGGCCAACCTGTTCGACCTCCACGCCAAATATGCCGACGTCATCGGGCTGGAGGAGGCGGTAGCCCACCTGGGGGCCCTTCAGGCTTAGGCACTCCTGTATCCCTTCTCCCGACGGCGATTTATTGGCCGGGGTGTCAATTTCCCCTTCATAAAGGCACGGGAAAGTGTCAATGTTGATTGACACTCTTCTGGGGAAACGTGTCCCATGCCTAAGCCGTTTCCATTCTCCGCCATCGTCGGTCAGGAGGATATGAAGAAGGCGCTGCTGCTGGCGGCGGTTGAACCGCTGCTGGGCGGGGTGCTTGTCATGGGTGACCGGGGCACAGGAAAATCGACCGCTGTCCGCGCCCTGGCCGAGCTTTTGCCGAAGATCGAGACGCGCACCAATTGCCGATATAACTGTCAGCCGAATGACCCGCAGCCGGCCTGCACCCGCTGTCAGGCTGCGGGGGCGGAAAAGCCGGCATTGGTGAAGATCCGCACGCCCATGGTCGACCTGCCTCTGGGTGCGACGGAGGACCGGGTCTGCGGATCGCTGGACATTGAAAAGGCGCTGGTGGCGGGGGAACGGGCGTTCGAGCCGGGCCTGCTGGCCGCCGCCAATCGCGGCTTTCTATATATTGATGAGGTCAACCTGCTGGAAGATCACCTTGTTGACCTGCTGCTGGATGCGGCGGCATCCGGCGTCAACGTGGTGGAACGGGAAGGGTTGAGTATCCGGCACGCCGCCCGCTTCGTGCTGGTCGGCAGCGGCAATCCGGAGGAAGGCGACCTGCGACCGCAATTGCTGGACCGGTTCGGCCTGTCGGTGGAAGTACGCACCATCATGGACCTGAAGCAGCGGATCGAAGTGATCCGTCGCCGCGATGCCTATGAAACTGATCCGGAAGCATTCGTGGCAAGCTGGGCCAAGCGGGACACCGCCATCCGCAGCCGGGTCGTGGCCGCGCGCAAGATCATGAGGCAGGTAGCGGTGCCCGATGCCATCTTGTTCCGCCTGTCACAGCTATGCATGCGGCTGGGCATCGATGGGATGCGTGGTGAACTGACCCTGATGCGGGCGGGGCGTGCGTCGGCGGCGCTGGATGGGCGCTTGGAGGTAAACTGGACGGATATCGAGGAGGTGGCGCCGATGGTGCTTTGCCATCGTCTGCGCCGCGATCCAATGGACGAGGCGGGAACCGCCCCCCGGATCGAACGCGCCCTGGCGGCGCTTGATGCCGGGCACGGCCATGCATGAGGATGGCGACGGACCCTTTGGCGCGTTGCAGCGGCAAAGCGAGGATCGCTGGCGCGACGCCCTGACCGCAGCGCAGATTCTGGCTGTTGCAGGCCCGGACATCGGGGGCCTTTGGCTGACGGCGCGGGCCTCGGGTATTCGTGATCATTTCCTAGATCATCTCTGCACCCTGAACCAGCCGCGCCGGGCGACAAGGCTGCCGCCGGGCACCACCGCCACGGCGCTGTGCGGGCATCTGGATATTGCCCGCTCCACTGCGGCAGGGCGCATTGTCTGGGACAGCGGCATCCTGGCTGCAGCGGATGCGGGCATCCTGTTCATTCCCATGGCCGAACGGCTTGACCCCGGGGCGGCGGCCATGATCGCCGAAGCAATGGACACAGGCACCTGCCCCCGTTTGCGGCCAAACGCCAACGAAGCACGGCACCCCAGCCGCGTCACCATCGTGGCCCTGGACGAGGCATCGGCACCGGAGGAGATGATACCGTCCTGCCTGTCCGACCGGCTGGGTCTGCATATCCAGTTGGATGGCGTGATGCTGAAAACCATTAAAGCGGTGGTGCCGGACACGGCGCCGGCGCCTGTAACGGACTGGCGCTCGGTTCGCCTGGACGATGGCATGATGGAGCAGCTTTGCGCCATCAGCAGTGCAACCGGCCACATGTCTGTCCGTGTCCTCCATCACGTATCGAAGGTAACCCGCATCCATGCGGCCCTTGGCGGGCGGGTGGTTGCGGAGGCACAGGATGCCGTAGCGGCCCTGCGTCTTTGCCTGGGTGTCAGACTGACGCAAACCCAGCCTTCAGCCGATCAGGCCCCACCACCACCGGAACCCGCCGCCGCGCGTGACGCACAGAGCCAGCCCCCACTTGGAGATGCCGGCGAAAGCGAGGGCAATGGAACGCCGCAAGATTTGGACAGCCTGACGGAACTGCTTGCCGCTGTGGAACAGGGGGCGGTGGACGGTCTGACTTTGACGGTCGGTGAACGGGCAGCGCGGCAGGGAAGCCGTACCGGCAAGGGCGGGGCAACGGCCCGCAATGTCCGGCGCGGCCGCCCCTTTGGAAGCAGCAGCACGCCCCCCTTTCCCGACGCCCGACCCGATTTGGTGGAAACCCTCCGCGCCGCCGCCCCCTGGCAGAGGCTGCGCACCCGCCTGATGGCAGCACAGACCGGGGCCGCTCCCCCCGCCCTGCTGATCCGGAAGGAGGATTTCCGCTATCGCCGGCGGAAGCATCAACAGGCATCGACAGCCATTTTCGTCGTGGATGCCTCGGGCTCCACGGCACTGGAACGGTTGGGTGAAACCAAGGGGGCCATCGAACAATTGCTGGCCAGTTGCTATGTCCGCCGGGATGAGGTGTCGTTGATCGCCTTCCGGGGCAAGGCCGCTGAAATCCTGATGCAGCCGACACGGTCGCTGGTGGCTGCCAAACGCAAGCTGGCGGCGCTGCCGGGCGGGGGACCGACGCCGCTCGCCTCCGGGCTGGAGCGCGGGTTGGAAATGGCGCTGGCCGCGCGCCGCCGGGGCAGCACGCCGGTCGTGGTGGTCATGACCGATGGCAGCGGCAATATTGCCCTGGACGGTACTGCCGACCGGGCGCTGGCCGGACGTCAGACGGAAACCATCGCCCGGCTTTATCGTGCACAGGGCCTGAAATCCATCTGCATCGATATTGCGCGGCGGCCGCGTGAAAGCGTCACCAATCTGGCAGGTCTGCTGGGCGCGGATCTGCATCTGCTGCGTCAGGCCAACGCCGCCCACATGTCGGAAATTGTCCGCGCCTCCATGCATCGGGGGCCACCGGTATGATGGACGGCAGCTGGCTGGACTGGAACAGGGACGGACTGGACTGGCCCCATCGGGCGGCCAGCCGCTTTGTCGATGTCGCCGGGCTGCGCTGGCATGTGCAGGAAATGGGGCCTGCCGACGCGCCGGTCCTGCTGCTGCTGCATGGGACCGGTGCCGCCAGCCATTCCTGGCGTTATCTGCTGCCGGTCCTGGCCGCCACACACCGCGTCGTGGCTCCTGATCTGCCCTGTCATGGCTTCACGCGGCCACAGCGTTGGCCCGACCTGTCGCTGAACGGCATGCGGATGGCGGTGCAGGCGCTGATCACCGCCCTTGGCATTGTGCCGGCGGTCATCATCGGCCATTCGGCGGGTGCGGCCATCGCGGTATCGTTGGGCACGGGCGACGCGGTCAAGCCGCCCCCCACGGTGGTGACCATCAATGGCGCCTTTCGGCCCATCCGGGGGGACCGGATCTTCTCCCCCCTGGCGAAGGCGCTGTTCGCCGCCCCCCTGTCGGCCAGCCTGTTCGCGGCGGTGGCACGGGGCGGCTGGTTCGGCGACAACCTGCTGACGGCCACAGGATCGCAGATCGACAATACCGGGGCAGTGCTCTATCGCCGCCTGCTCACTTCCTCCGGTCATGTGCGCGGTGCGCTGGGCATGATGGCGGCATGGGATCTGACACGGTTCGATGCCTTGCTAGCGGCCCTACCCGTCCCGCCCACACTGATCGCCGCAAAGGATGACCCCATGGTTCCCTGGTCAGACACTCGCCATGCGGGGGATATCGCGCGGGATGCCCGGCTTAGGCTGGTGGATCGTGGCGGTCACCTTGTGCATGAAGTCAGGGCCGAGATGGTCGCGGGATTGATTGCCGACGCCATACAGGCCCGACCCGCCAGCCGGGTGGATGCCGCATGAACATGATCACCCCCCATATCAGGCCCGACGTCCAGGCACCCGACCCGTCACGGCCACAGGCCGTGGTCATCGGTGCAGGTGTGGGCGGCCTGTCGGCGGGCGCCCTGCTGGCGGCGCGCGGCTATGGCGTCACCATCATCGATCCGCTGGATGCACCGGGGGGCCGGGCCTACGCCCACCGGCAGGATGGTTTCATCTTCGATGCCGGACCAACCATCATCACCGCGCCCTGGATGTTTGAAGATCTCTGGCGTGATTGCGGTGGACGCCTGTCCGATGATGTGCAGATCCGGCCCTGCAACCCGTTCTACAAGATCCGTTTCGATGATGGCGCCTGGTTCAACTATTCCGGCGATCCGGCGGCCATGGAGGCGGAGGTTGCGCGTTTCGACCCGCGCGACGCTGCGGGTTATCGCAGCTTCATGGATGAAAGCCGCCGCATTTATGAGGTGGCCTTTGAACAACTGGCCGACCAGCCATTCCACAGCCTGGCCTTCACCGCCAAGACCCTGGCAGGACTGGTCCGCCTGGGCGGGTATCGCTCGGTTTATTCGGTTGTTTCCAAGCATTTCAGGAACGAACGGCTTCGCAACATCTTCTCCTTTCATCCGCTGCTGATTGGCGGCAATCCCTTTTCCGCCACCTCCTTCTATTGCCTGATCGCGCATCTGGAGGGGCGGTATGGGGTGCATTATGCCATGGGAGGCACAAACGCCCTGGTCCATGGCATCGCCAATCTCGTTCGCCGCAATGGCGGTGTCATCCGGTTGGGGGAAACGGTTGAAACCATCCTGACGGAGGGGCGCCGTGCCACAGGCGTACGCCTGAAATCGGGAGAGATTGTACCGGCGGATATCGTCATCTCCAACGGTGACCCGGCCACCACCTATGGCAAGCTGTTGAGCCATCATCCCCGCCGCCGCTGGACCGATGCAAAGATCGCACGCGGCGACTATTCGATGGGGCTGTTCGTCTGGTATTTCGGTACCAACCGTCGCTATGACGATGTCTATCACCACACCATGCTGTTCGGCCCCCGGTACAAGAGCCTGTTGACCGACATCTTCAAGCGGCAGCATCTGGCCGATGATTTCAGCCTCTACCTACACCGCCCCAGCGCTGTGGACCCCAGCGTGGCACCTGACGGCTGCGACGCCTTCTATGTGTTGAGCCCGGTTCCGAACCTGGGCGGGACCACAGATTGGCAGGACATGGCGGAAACCTATAGGAAGCGGATCGCCGCCCATCTGTCGCGCACGCTTCTGCCTGATCTGGAGCGCCATGTCGTCGTGTCCAAGATGGCCACGCCGCTGGATTTCCGCGACCGGCTTCTGTCCTGGCAGGGGGCGGCATTCGCGTTGGAGCCGAAGCTGCTGCAAAGCGCCTGGTTCCGCCCCCATAACCGCAGCGAGGAATTGGACAATCTGTTCCTGTGCGGGGCCGGTACGCATCCGGGCGCGGGGCTGCCCGGTGTTCTGTCGTCCGCGCGGATCGTGGATGGGCTGGTTCCGGATGCCGCTGCGGTCACTGGTCACGGCAGGGGGAGTAATCGACCGTGAGGGACAGACTACCCGCCAATGATTGCGACGATATCGGGATTTCATCCGACGGCCCTGACAAGGCCCGCTTGGCCCCGCGCCGGACGGTGGACATGAATTACGGCTTTACCGGTGACGGGGTGGATCTGGATGCCTGCACCGCCTCCATCCGTCGGGGATCGAAATCGTTTCACATCGCCTCCCTGCTGTTGCCACGCGGCACACGTCAGGCGGCCCACGCGCTCTACGCCTTCTGCCGCCATTCCGACGATCTGATCGATGATCAGGCCCGGCGGCCCGACGCCCTGTTGCGCTTGCGGCAACGGCTGGACAGGATTTATGAGGGCATGCCCTGCGACCATGCCTGTGACCGCGCCTTTGAACGCATTGTGAGTGGTCACAGCATTCCCAAGACCATACCGCTGTCCCTGCTGGACGGGTTTGCCATGGATATGGTGGACCGGCGGTACCGCAGCATTGCGGAGGTGAAACAATATGCGGCGCGGGTGGCCTCTACTGTCGGGCTGATGATGTCGCTGGTCATGCGGACCGGCGATGCCTGGACGCTGGCGCGGGCCGCCGACCTGGGCCTTGCCATGCAGTTGACCAATATCGCCCGCGATGTGGGGGAGGATGCACGCAATGGACGGCTCTACCTGCCGTTGGACTGGCTGCGCGACGCCGGCATAGAGGGCGATGCATTTCTGCGCGATCCCCGTTTCACGCCGGCGCTGGCCGGGGTGGTGAAACGGCTGTTGGACGAGGCGGATCGCCATTACCTGCTGGGCCATGCCGGCATTGCCCGCCTGCCCGCCGGCTGCCGGCACGCCATCCGCACCGCCGCCCTGACCTATCAGGATATCGGGCGCTGCATCGCCCAAAACGGCTATGACAGTGTGTCCCAGCGCGCCCGGACCACGCTGTTGCGCAAACTGTCCCTGGTATTGCGGGCCAGCCGGCCTGTCATCCTGTGCCCGGATAAGGTCGCCATGGCCGCATCGGCGCCCGCCGATCCATCGGTTGCCCGCCTTGTTGCCGCCGCAGCCGACGCCCTTGCATTGGCGGAAAGGCAGCGTGTGGCGACGGAAAGTCAGGGATCACAGATTGAGCGGGTAACCAGCATCCTGATGGATCTCCACCGGCGGCGGATTGAAGACCGGCGTGCGCGACGGCTGCAGCGCTGGCAAAAGGTGGCGCATCTTGGCTGAGAATTATTTCGGGCTGATCGAGGCGGGAATGGTCTTCGGCCTCGCCATCGCCTTCTACATCTGGCAGCGGCGTGACCTGCGCAGATATGAAAAGCAGGATCGCGCCGCGCGGGAGGCCAAGCAGGCCAAGACAGATGACAATACCCCGTGACCTCACCCCGACCGGGCCCGACGCGGCATGCGGAAGGGCAGCATCAACCGCACCAATGGGTTGGACAGCCGGCGGCAATCCAGCGTCTCATGGACCATCTCCAGTCGTTGTCCATCCAGCGTAGTCTCTACACAGGCCCGTGTATAAAAGGGCGAATCCTCCAGCCGCGTGATAAGCGTCGGGGACCAGTCCGCGTCACAGGCAATACCACTGCGCACGCCCCAGAACCCACGTGGCAGTTCCTGACGCGCCGGCAGGTCAAGGATGTCAGGCGTTCCTGAAGCGCTGTAGCGAAGGGCCAGACGGCGGGGCGCCCCAATGCACGGTGTGGCATCATAAAGGATGACGGCATCGCCGCCGGCACCCACATTACCCCGCGCCCAGTCCCAGCCGATGAAATCCTGTTCAACCGGGCGCTGGCCATAATTCATGTCATGATAGGCACGCCCCCGCCAGCCACCGTCCGGCAGCGCATCGCAGCTGACAATTGCCGTGGCCTTGGGCATGCGGGGGGACCAGACGTGCCGCCCCTCCGAATCCAGGTCAACATAGCCGTCGCTGACAATATCCGGGTGCAACTCAACCCGTCCGGTGACCCGGCGTGGCAACAGGCGCTGCCCCGGCCAGGGCAGGGCCGTTTCCGTGAAATCGATCACCAGCCTGCCATCGTGCATCGCCATGCCGCTGGACCCGATCCGCAGGTGATCCCGCCCACGGTCCAGACTGGCCTGCCCGCGTTCGGTCATGCACCAGATATTGCCGTTCGGGCCATAGAGCGCGACGTTGAAGGCGACATGATCCTCCGGCCGCTCCCGCCCGGACCAATGATAGTAGGGGGAGAAGACGGAGCCGATGAAGGCAATGATGGTCAGGGCGTAGTGTCCGCAATCACTGACCGCATCGGCATACCACCAGTGATAGCCACCGGGCGGGACCGGTCGATCAAAGCCCGGTCCGCCAGTAACCGTTCGGCGGCGATCTTGCCCGACAGGGCCGCCATCGGTACCCCTGGTCCCGGATGCACGCTGCCCCCCGCCAGATACAGGCCCGTGATCGGGCCCTGCGACGATGGCCGTCGGAAGGACGCCATGGCGCCATGCGATGCCATCCCGTACAGCGCGCCGCCCGTACCCGGAAACAGACGGTTGAACCCGTCCGGTGCCGTGATCGACATCACCCGCCTGTCGAACGGCAGGGTCAGCCCGTTGCGGGCCAGACGACGTTCCATCGAAGACAGACATCGGTCGATCTCGCTTTCCGTATAGGCATGGCCATCGCCGTCCGCCGGCATGTTGATCAGGCTGTAAAGCCGTTCCCCGCCCCCCGCCACCGTCCCACGCAAGGCGCCGGCATCGGTGCGGTCCTGGGCACAGACATAAATGGTGGGGTCCGCCGGTGGGCGTCGCTGATGCAGGATGGCGTCGAATTCCGCCTTGTAATCGTCGGAAAAGAAAACTGTGTGATGGGCCAGCGGTACGCCCGACGGGATGGCCGAACCGCAGGCCACCAGCGCCGACAAAGACCGCTGCCCCATCCGCCGGCGTGGCAGTTCGCCCGGCTCCAGCAGCGGGGCAAGGGCCGCTGCATCACCATTGAAGATCACCGATGCCGCCCCGATCTGCCGCTGCTGGTCGGTCGTGACACCCGTAACGGCACGGCCCGAACGGTCCTTATCGATGGACACGACATTCTCTGCGAACCGGAACACGACCCCCAGACGCTCCGCCACCGCCATCAGGCGCCGGGCCAGAAGATGCATGCCGCCCTCAACGATCCACACGCCATCCTGTTCCACATGCGCCACCAGCATCAGTGTGGCCGGTGCCAGGAACGGCGACGAACCGCAATAGGTGGCATAGCGCCCGAACAATTGCCGCAGACGCGGATCGGCAAAATAGTCCGACAGCGCCGACCACAGCGTGCTGTACGGCTTCAGCGCCAGCAACGACCCTGGCCGGTGCAGCCCGATACGGGCCGATAGCGATAAGGGATTGGGCCGGGGCGCATCAATGAAGCTGCGTTCCAGCAATCGATAGATGCGGGCACTGTCATTGGCAAAGCGTCGGAAGCCAGCAGCCTCTCGCGCGCCCGCGAAATCGCCGATGGCATCGGCATTGCGGTCCAGATCCGCGAACAGGTCCAACCCTTCACCGCCCCGCCAGTAATGCCGGGCCAGCAGGTCGGAGCGGACCAATCCAACCTCCGACTCCAACGCCGTGCCGCATCGGGAAAGAAGCGCATCGAACACCCACTTCATGGTCAGAACGGTCGGCCCGGCATCGAATGACTGCCGGCCAGCCGCGACCTGCCGCAGTTTTCCGCCCGGCCCCGCCGCGCCATCAACCACCACAACCCTGAAACCGGCACTGGCCAGAACCAGGGCAGCCGACAGGCCGCCCATCCCGGCACCAACAATCACCACGTCATTTTCAGTTCCGCCGCTCACGCCCGTCCCTCGCGGATTGACATTCGCTTAAGGTGTGTCAATTTAGATTTACACTTTTTATCGTCAAATGAAATTGACAAATAAGTGCAAGGAGACGGCCCCATGGATTTGCCCGAGCGCATCGAAACCGGACTGCAGCTCGCCCTGCGGCTGTCAACGGCCAATGGCTGCCCTCCACTTCTGGCCAAGGGGCTGCGTCACGCGGTTTTCCCCGGCGGCGCACGCATCCGGCCCCGTCTGTGTCTGGCGGTGGCGACGGCCTGCGGTGACCGGGACCCGCAGGCCGCCAACGCGGCGGCTGTGGGGATTGAGTTGCTGCACTGCGCCTCCCTGGTGCATGACGACATGCCCTGCTTCGACAATGCCGCCACCCGCCGGGGACAGACATCCGTGCATATGGAGTTCGGGGAGGATATTGCCCTTCTGGTGGGTGACGGCCTGATCGTGGCGGCGTTTGAGACGGTGGCGCGGGAAACCCTGCACAATCCCCGCCTGACGGCACCATTGATTGCCACCATCGCCAAGGCCGTGGGGTCACCCTATGGGCTTGTCGCCGGCCAGGCGTGGGAGAGTGAGCCGGAGATCGACATCACCCAGTATCATCGCGCCAAGACGGCGTCGCTGTTCGCGGGCGCGGTTTCTGCCGGCGCCTTGGCATCCGGCGGCAGCCCGCAGGACTGGCTGACTTTGGCCGATGCCCTGGGTTCTGCCTATCAGGTGGCGGATGATCTTTATGATGCCATCGGCCTGACGGGCAGCATGGGCAAGCCGGTCGGCCAGGATGGGCGCAATGGCAAGCCCAACATCGCAATCTCGCTCGGCATTCCCGCCGTGCTAAACCATCTGCGCACCCTGGTGGAAACGGCTGCGGACAGTGTGCCCGATTGTGCCGGTCGGGATGCGTTCCGCGCGATGATCCGAAACGAGGCGACGCGGCTGATGCCAAAGACGCTCTCTGTCAGCGCAGCTTGACACAGGCATGTCGGCACAGTCCGCCAAAAGCCAGATTATCCCGCCGGTCCTGACGGACAGCCTGCCGCTTGCCCTGCGCCTGCGGCTCTGGCGCAACCGGCTTGTGGCCTCGCCCCGTTTCCGCCGGCTGATTGCCCGGCTGCCGCTGTTGCGCAGTATCGGCAACCGCAAGGCCAATGACCTGTTCCGCCTGACCGGCGGTTTCATCTTCTCCCAGGTGCTGCTAGCCGGTGTCCGGCTGGGGCTTTATGAGACCTTGCAGGACGCGCCGGCGACAACCGGGGCATTGGCCGCGCGTCTGGGCATCCCGGAGGGGCGCCTGCGCGTGCTGCTGCGGGCCAGCGTTTCCCTGGGCCTTCTGCTTGAACCGGCACCCGACCTCTGGGTGCTGGATGATGCCGGGGCAGTGCTGGCCAGTGACCGGGGACTCGGTGCCATGGTGCTGCACCATGCCATGCTATATCGCGACCTGACCGAACCCGACCATCTGCTGCGCACTGCCGGCGCAAAGACGGAACTGCGCCAATACTGGGCCTATGTCCGGGATACGGGGACCGGGGGGCCACAGGCGGCAGAGGTCGATGGCTATTCCCTGCTGATGCGGGAAAGCCAGGCCATGATGGCAGA
The DNA here is from genome assembly GCF_052437035.1 of Niveispirillum sp. Lineage (NCBI taxonomy): Bacteria > Pseudomonadati > Pseudomonadota > Alphaproteobacteria > Rhodospirillales > Azospirillaceae > Niveispirillum > Niveispirillum sp. The sequence goes on along the minus strand of NZ_JBQVOH010000003.1, from coordinate 235,929 downwards.
CTGCATCCTGACAGCCTATGATTTCGGACAGTCGCACATCCTTCTGGATGTCGGGGGTGGCGACGGCGCGTTCCTGGCAGCCGCAGCCGACCGCCATGCAGGCCTGGAACTTCGGCTGTTCGACCTTCCCGCCGTCGCCAACCGTGCCGTCCACCATCTGGAATCACTGGGGTTGGGCGCGCGCACACGAGTTCATGGCGGGGATTTCGTTCGCGATCCGCTGCCCGATGATGCCGATTGCGTCACCCTGGTCCGGATTCTCTGCGACCATGATGATTCGCGGGTGGCGGCCATTCTCGCCAATCTCCACCGGTCGTTGCGCCCCGGAACGACGCTGATCATCGCTGAAGCCATGGATGGAAAGTCGGAAGGCGCGCGTCTCAGCGCCGCCTATTTCGGCTTCTATTTCCTGGCCATGGGGTCCGGGCGCTGCCGTAGCGCGCAGGAAATCGCCGGCTTTCTGTCATCCGCCGGCTTTCAGGCGGTTCGCACGGTGACCACGTCGAACCCGCTGATCGCCACTATGGTCACCGCCCGCCGATAGCAAGGCGGGGCCAGACGGTTAAAAAGTGTAAATATTGATTGACAGTTATATGTGTCAACTTAATATGACACTTGCGTAATCAGAAGCTATGCCTTGGGGAGGCGACAAGATGTACGCGTCGGCCATCGTGTTCGAGAAACCGGGAGAAGTTGCCGTTCGGCGGCTGGATCTCCACGTTCCCGGCCCCGCCGATGTCGTGGTCGAGACGGTTGCCAGCGGCGTTTCCACAGGAACGGAGAAGATGCTTTTCCAGGGGACCATGCCGCGTTTTCCCGGCATGGCCTATCCCTTGGTCCCTGGGTACGAGACCGTCGGCCGCGTGGTTCAGGCCGGACCTTTGTCCGGGCATCAGGTTGGCGAGATGGTGTTTGTACCGGGTGCCAGTTGCTATGCCGATGCGGCGGGCCTGTTTGGGGCCAATGCATCGCAACTGATCGTGTCGGGTGCACGGGTATTCAGGGTTGGCCCGGCCCTGGAAGAGAATGGGGTGCTGCTGGCCCTGGCGGCAACCGCGCACCACGCGGTGATGCGGGCACGGGGGCCGGTTGATCTGGTTGTCGGCCATGGCGTGCTGGGGCGGTTGATCGCCCGCATTGTGATGGCCCTTGGTTTTGCGGCACCGACTGTCTGGGAAAAGGCGCCTGTGCGCCGTCCCGGTGCCACCGGTTACACAGTGACCGATCCCGGCGATGACGGCGATGCCCGATACGGCACCGCCATTGATGCCAGCGGCGATGCCGCCGCCATCGACGGGATCATCACACGCCTGCGCAAGCCGGCGGAGCTGGTTCTGGCCGGTTTCTACGGAGAACGCGTTGGCTATGCCTTCGCGCCGGCCTTCATGCGGGAACTGACTCTGTCCATCGCGGCGGAATTCCGCCCGGAGGATGTTTCCGCCGTCATCGCGCTGGTGGAAACCGGGCGCCTGTCCCTCGACGGGTTGCTGACGCACCGGGCCGCACCGGCCCAGGCGTCATCCGCCTACTCAACCGCGTTCAACGACCTCGGCTGCCTGAAAATGGTGATCGACTGGAGGAAAGCCGCATGAGTCTTGATCTGGACGTCCGCAGCAGCCCGAAAACTATGAGCAGGCGCCTGCGTGAAGAGGCGGCCATCGAACCCGATGCGCCGCATGTCGGCAAGGTAACCAAGGAAACCCAGATTATTGCCATCTATGGCAAGGGCGGCATCGGCAAGAGCTTCACGCTCGCCAACCTGTCCTACATGCTGGCACAGTTGGGCAAGAAGGTGCTGCTGATCGGGTGCGACCCGAAAAGCGATACGACATCGCTGCTGTTCGGTGGCCGTGCCTGCCCCACCATCATTCAGACGGCCTCGCGCCGCAAGGATGCGGGCCAGGAAGTGTCCATCTCCGACGTGTGCTTCAAGCGCGATGGCGTGTTCGCCATGGAACTGGGCGGGCCGGAAGTTGGCCGTGGCTGCGGCGGTCGCGGCATCATCCATGGGTTTGAGACGTTGGAGAAGCTGGGGTTCCATGAATGGGACTTCGACTTTGTCCTGCTGGATTTCCTGGGTGATGTAGTCTGCGGCGGCTTCGGCCTGCCGATTGCCCGCGACATGTGCCAGAAGGTGGTGGTTGTCGGTTCCAACGATCTGCAATCGCTGTATGTGGCCAACAATGTCTGCTCGGCGGTGAAGTATTTCCGCAATCTGGGCGGAAATGTCGGCGTGGCCGGTCTGGTCATTAACAAGGATGACGGCACCGGTGAGGCACAGGCCTTTGCGGACGCCGTCGGCATCCCGGTCCTGGCCTCCATCCCGCAAGATGAGGATATCCGCCGCAAAAGCGCCAACTACCAGATCATCGGCACGCCCGATAACCGCTGGGGTCCGCTGTTTGAGGCGCTGTCCATCAATCTGGCGGAAGCCCCGCCGGTGCTGCCACGCCCACTGGATCAGGACGGCCTGCTGGGCCTGTTCGATGCCAGCCAGACGGGTGGCAATTTCCAGCTGGAGCCGGCAACGCCGGAAGATATGTGCCCCGCGGGTGCGCTGAAACGCGCCTCGCTCGAAGTCATCTACGACCGGGTCTGAGGGGCACACAAGATGGACGACCAGCCTTTGGACTTCACACGCGACGCTGCCGGCGAGACGGCCCTTTCGGGGGACGACGGACACTCTGCTACTGCCGCCGGGTGCCATGGTGGTGTCGAACTGTCGCGTGCCGCCGCCCGTGCGGCCGGTAATGACGAGGTGATGGACCGGCTGGAGCGCGATTACCCCAAGGGGCCGCACGATCAGCCGCAATCCATGTGCCCGGCCTTCGGGTCGCTGCGGGTCGGCCTGCGCATGCGGCGGGTGGGGACCATTCTGTCGGGGTCGGCCTGCTGCGTCTATGGCCTCACCTTCACCTCGCACTTCTACGGTGCCAAGCGCTCCGTCGGCTATGTGCCGTTCAGTTCGGAGACGCTGGTCACCGGCAAGCTGTACGAAGATATTGTCGAGGCGGTGCATCAGATGGCCGATCCCGGCAAATATGATGCCGTGATCGTCACCAATCTCTGTGTGCCCACAGCCTCCGGCGTGCCGCTGAAAATGCTGCCGAAGCAGATTGACGGGGTGCGCATCATCGGCATTGATGTCCCCGGCTTTGGCGTGCCCACGCATGCAGAAGCCAAGGATGTGTTGTCGGGCGCCATGCTGGCCTATGCGAGGCAGGAGGCAGAAGCCGGCCCGGTGCAGATGCCGCGTGCGGGCCTCAAGGACAAGCCCACCGTAACGCTGGTGGGGGAAATGTTCCCCGCCGATCCTGTGGTGATCGGCAATATGCTGGACCCGATGGGTCTGGCCGTTGGGGCGACCATTCCCGTGCGGGAATGGCGTGATCTCTATGCCGCGCTGGATTGTGCCGCCGTCGCGGCCATCCACCCTTTCTATACGGCCACCTTCCGGGAGTTCACAGCCGCCGGACGGCCCATCGTCGGCTCGGCCCCTATCGGGCTTGACGGTACCGATGCCTGGCTGTCAGCCATCGGGCAACGCTGCGGCGTGCCGCAGACGCGGATCGATCAGACGCGCAACACCATGCGCGCGGCCATCATGGCGGGTCTTGCCGCCAACCGCATCAATGGCCGCATCACCCTGTCAGGCTATGAAGGGTCGGAACTGCTGGTCGGGCGGCTGCTGGTCGAACTGGGGGCTGACCTGCGCTATGTCGGCACGGCCTGTCCCAAGACGCCGTACAATGCCGAAGATGCGGAATGGCTGAAGGCCAAGGGCGTGATCGTCCGCTTCCGCGCCTCGCTGGAACAGGATCTTGCGGCCTTTGCCGAGTTCAAACCCGACTTGGCCATCGGCACCACGCCCGTGGTCCAGAAGGCCAAGGAAGCGGGAACGCCGGCCCTTTACTTCACCAACCTGATCTCCGCCCGTCCCCTGATGGGTCCGGCGGGGCCAGGATCACTGCCACCGGTGATCAACGCGGCCATTGCCAACAAGCATCGCTTCGATGCCATGAACGCCTTCTTCGAAGGGGTTGGCACCGGTGATGCCGCCGGCATCTGGGAAGATATCCCCCAGGACCGCAGCGCGTTCCGCCGCAAATACGGTGCCCGTGTCAACCAATCGCGCAATGCGGTCGAGAATGGAGATAGCGTCGGATGCTGATCCTCGACCATGACAGAGCCGGCGGCTATTGGGGCAGCGTCTACGCCTTCACGGCGATCAAGGGGCTGCAGGTGATCATCGACGGCCCCGTAGGCTGCGAGAACCTGCCTGTCACCTCCGTCCTGCACTATACCGATGCCCTGCCCCCGCATGAGTTGCCGATTGTCGTCAGCGGCCTGTCGGAGGATGAGCTGGGCCGTCATGGCACCGAAGGGGCGATGAAGCGGGCGCGTCAGGCGCTGGACCCCAACCTTCCCGCCGTGGTGGTGACCGGATCAATCGCGGAGATGATCGGCGGCGGCGTGACGCCGGAAGGATCGAACATCGTCCGGTTCCTGCCGCGCACCATCGACGAGGATCAGTGGCAAAGTGCCGACCGCGCCATGAAATGGCTGTGGACGGAATTCGGGCCCAAGGGCGGCAAGGTCCCTGCCCCGCGCCGCCGCCCGGAAGGGGCCAAACCGCGGGTCAATATCATCGGCCCGATCTATGGCACCTACAACATGCCATCCGACCTGGCCGAAATCCGGCGTCTGGTCGAAGGGTTGGGGGCCGAGATCAACATGGTCTTCCCCCTGGGCAGCCATGTCGATGATGTGCGCAAGCTGGCCGATGCCGATGCCAATATCTGCCTGTACCGGGAATTCGGGCGCCTTTTATGCGAGACATTGGATCGCCCCTATTTGCAGGCCCCCATCGGTATCCATTCCACCACGGCCTTCCTGCGCCAGCTGGGCGAGATGCTGGGCCTGGACCCGGAGCCCTTCATCCGCCGTGAAAAGCACACGACACTGAAGCCGCTTTGGGATCTCTGGCGGTCGGTGACGCAGGATTTCTTTGGCACGGCCAGCTTCGCCATCGTGGCGGGTGAGACCTATACGCGCGGCGTGCGCAATTTCCTGGAAGAGGAAATGGGCCTGCCCTGCGCCTTCGCGGTGCAGCGCAAGCCGGGCGTGAAGACCGATAATGATGCGGTCCAGGACCTGATCACCGGCAAGCCGCCGATGGTGATGTTCGGTTCTTTCAATGAACGCATGTACATGGGCGAACGTGGGCAGCGGGGCAAGTTCATCCAACTCTCCTATCCCGGTGCCATTGTCCGCCGCCATATCGGCACGCCGGTCATGGGCTATTCGGGTGCAGCCTGGTTGATCCAGGAAGTCTGCAACGCCCTGTTCGACATGCTGTTCGAAATCCTGCCCCGGGCAGGTGAACTGGATGCCATCGAACCGACAACCACCCGGAGCGGCGCCATGCCCTGGTCGGCGGATGCGCAGGCGCTTTTGGAGCGTCGCATCCTTGCGGAACCTGTTCTGGTCCGGATTTCAGCTGCCAAGCGCATGCGCGAAGCAGCCGAACGTGAGGCGCGCCGCGACGGTGCGCCGGAAGTCACGCTGCGTCATTTCGACGGGGCGGCGAAGGTACACGCTTGAAGAAGTAATCAGAGGATGCCGTCAGGGGATGGCAGCGGGGAGGACAAAATGATGTTCAGCATTGGACATGGGGGCGCCAGGGGCCGCCAGTTGGAGCGCGCGGAAATGCGCCTCGTCTTCCTGATCTCCTATCCGCTCTGCCTGGTGGCCGCGATGGCCAGCCGGATTACCCACATTTTTGACCGCCGGGCCGCCCGCCCTGTGCAGTCCATCTTTGCTGAGGCCCGTTCGTCGGCCCACGCCGCTATTGGTTACGCGTTTAACGTGTAACCGCTTCCTTGCCGGTGTGCTCGACACCGTCAAAAACCCGGTAATGCTGCCTTGGTGGCACTGCCGGAACCCTGCCGCGGGGGCGCCGCGGCATTCGAGACTAGGAGGTGGATTTGATGGCTGACTCATCAAACGTCTCACTTTCGGGTCTGACCGAAAGCGAAGCTCGCGAGGTCCATTCGTTCTTCATCCAAGGCTTCCTGATCTTCACGGCGATCGCTATCGCCGCGCATGTTCTGGTCTGGATGTGGCGCCCGTGGATCCCTGGGCCCAATGGTTATGCCTCTCTGGAAGGCATTGGCCAAACGGCACAATCACTGCTGCCGATGATCGGCTAAGGAGAAAGCGACATGTGGAGAATCTGGCTGATGTTCGATCCGCGCAAGGCGCTGGTCGCACTGTCCGTGTTTCTGTTCACGCTCGCCATCCTGATCCATTTCGTCCTGTTGAGCACTGAACGGTTCAACTGGCTGGAGGGCAAGCCCCTCAAGACCAGCGCGATCGAACATTCGCTCTCCTTGGATGCGGATCAACCGAGCGTCGGCTGAGAACCTCAAGACGGCAGCAGGCGTGGCCGGTGACGGCCCCGCCCGCCGCCAACTTTCACCAAAAGACATCGCCAACTGGATGACCAACTGGCTGGCCTCTCTCGGAGGGCACGTACATGGCGCTGCTCAGTTTTGAACGCAAATATCGCGTGCGCGGTGGAACGCTGATCGGCGGCGACCTGTTCGACTTCTGGGTCGGGCCCTTCTATGTCGGGTTCTTCGGCGTCACCACCGCCTTTTTCGCCGCTTTGGGTACGGCGCTGATCCTGTACGGGGCGGCGATCGGGCCAACATGGAATATCTGGCAGATTTCCATTGCTCCCCCTGACTTGTCCTATGGGCTGGCGCTTGCGCCGCTGAAACAAGGGGGGCTTTGGCAATTGATCACCGTCTGCGCCTTGGGGGCCTTCTGCTCCTGGGCATTGCGCGAGGTGGAAATCTGCCGAAAGCTGGGGATCGGGTACCACGTGCCGTTCGCCTTCTCCTTCGCCATCTTCGCCTATGCAACGCTGGTGGTGTTCCGCCCGCTGCTGCTGGGCGCCTGGGGGAACGGCTTCCCATACGGCATCTTCAGTCATCTCGACTGGGTGTCGAATGTCGGGTACCAGTATCTGCACTTCCACTACAATCCTGCACACATGATCGCCGTGTCGTTCTTCTTCACGACGACGCTGGCGCTGTCGCTGCATGGTGGTCTGATCCTGTCCGCCGCCAATCCCGGCGCCTCGCTCGACGAGCCGAGTAAACAGGCAGAGGTGAAGACGCCGGAATATGAAGACACCTTCTTCCGCGACATCATCGGCTATTCGATCGGCACGCTGGGTATCCACCGTCTGGGCCTTGTCCTGGCGCTGAACGCCGGCTTCTGGAGTGCCGTCTGCATCATCATTAGTGGGCCCTTCTGGAACAAGGGCTGGCCCCAGTGGTGGAGCTGGTGGCTTGAACTTCCGATCTGGCGCTGAGGAGGAAGTGTGATGGCACAATATCAGAACATCATCACCCCGATCCAAGTCAGCGGCCCCGCCGAAGAAGGCATGCCGCTGCCCCGGGGAGACAGTCCGCGAACCGGTAAACCGTTCTTCGTGCGTCTGTTCGGCATGATCGGCAATGCCCAGATCGGGCCGATCTATCTGGGATATCTGGGTACCCTGTCGCTGGTCTTCGGTTTCATCGGCTTTGAGATCATCGGCCTCAACATGCTGGCCTCAGTCGGGTGGGACCCGATTGAGTTTGTCCGGCAGCTATTCTGGCTGGGCCTGGAACCGCCGGCGGCCAAATATGGTCTGAAGGTGCTGCCGCCGCTGGCGGAAGGGGGATGGTGGCTGATTGCCGGCTTCTTCCTGACCCTGTCGGTCCTGCTCTGGTGGGTTCGGGTCTATCGCCGCGCCCGGCAGCTGGAGATGGGCACGCATGTGGCCTGGGCCTTTGCGGCGGCCATCTGGCTGTTCCTGGTGCTGGGCTTCATCCGCCCGCTGCTGATGGGCAACTTCTCCGAGGCCGTGCCGTTCGGCATCTTCCCGCACCTGGATTGGACGGCCGCCTTCTCCATCCGCTACGGCAATCTCTACTACAACCCCTTCCACTGCCTCTCCATCGTCTTCCTGTACGGATCCGTCCTGCTGTTCGCCATGCATGGCGCGACGATCCTTGCGGTGGGCAAGTATGGCGGCGAGCGTGAGTTGGAACAGATCACCGACCGGGGCACCGCCTCGGAACGTGCGGCCTTGTTCTGGCGCTGGACGATGGGTTTCAACGCAACCATGGAATCCGTTCACCGCTGGGCCTGGTGGTTCGCCATCCTGACCCCGCTGACGGGCGGCATCGGCATCCTGCTGACCGGCACCGTGGTCGACAACTGGTACCTGTGGGGCGTCAACCACGGGCTTGTCTCACCGCTGCCCGATATGTGGCCCAACGTCGTCGATCCGGCGCAATAAGGGAGGGAGGACCATGAAACTCTGGTTACCATTCGCCGCCTCCGCCGGCGCCCTGCTGGCCGTGGCCAGCTTCGTCGGGGCCGGCTGGGATGCACCGCCTGTCGCCACCGATCAGCTCGGGTTCCGCGGAACCGGCATGTATCACCACCGCGACGTGGAGACGGAGGCTGCCCTGAAGGCCGCCAACGTCGCCCCGCCCGCCCCGTGGGAAGCTGATCCGTCAGGTGACAAGGCCTCTGCCCTTTATCAGAATGTCCAGGTCCTGGGCAATCTGTCGGGCGACCAGTTCAACCAGTTCATGGCGTCGATCACCGAATGGGTGGCGCCGGAAGCTGGCTGTAACTACTGCCATAACCCGGACAATATGGCGTCGGACGAGATCTATCAGAAGGTCGTCGCCCGCCGCATGATCCAGATGACCCAGTCGATCAATGTCGACTGGAAGGCCCATGTCGCGGAAACGGGCGTCACCTGTTACACGTGCCATCGCGGCAAGGGTGTGCCGGCACAGGTGTGGAGCACCACCCTGGACCCCAAGCCGGCGGGCAACATGACCTCTAACCGCAGCGGCCAGAATGTCGTCGCGGTCAATGCCGGCAAGACTTCCCTGCCGCAGAACGCCCTGTCGGATTATCTGCTGGGTGAGAAGCCGATCCGGGTCCATTCCACAACGGCCCTTCCCACGGGCATGAACCCCGCCGGAACCAAGGAAACCGAGGAAACATGGGCGCTGATGGTGCACATGTCGGAATCGCTCGGCGTAAACTGCACAACCTGCCACAATACCCGCGCCTTCAATGACTGGGACCAGAGCCCGCCGCAGCGGGTAACCGCCTGGCACGGCATCAAGATGGCCCGTCATCTGAACGTCAACTATATGCAGAGTCTCACCCCGGTATTTCCGGCCAATCGTAAGGGTCCGGAGGGCGATGTCCTGAAGATCGGTTGCGCGACATGCCATAACGGCGTGCAGAAGCCGCTCTATGGTGTGTCCATGCTGAAGGATTATGTCGACGCGGTCGCGGTCAAGGGTTCGACCGACGTCCCGAACTTCAGCACCTATATTCCGGGCAAGACCGAAGTGCTGGGTGGCAGCGCCGCCACGCCCGTTACCCAGCCTTAAAGGGCCTGCGGGCGGGTCCCGCAGCTTCCCTGTCATGGGCCGTCGTTCCCCCATGACGGCGACAACTTCAGGGGAGGCCGCAAAGCCTCCCCTGATTTCTTTTGTGCGGCATCTTCACAGGCATGGCACAAGGCGGACACGATTTTACGCCAGCAGATGGGCTGCCGGTGCTCGCATTGAACTGCGTTTTTGAAAATCAGGCCGCTTGGCCGAAGGACAGGTCGGGAAACCGGTCCAGATAGATCCGCAACCACGGTGTGAAGCTGTTCGGATCGCGCGTGATTTCGCGCCGAAGGTTGGCCAAGCTGATCCAGCGGGTGGCCTCAACCTCTTCCGGGTCGGGAAATGGGACCAGACAGGTCCGGTCGGCCGATGCGCTGAACAGCGTCACACGCTCATGTTCGCGCAGGCCGGCGCCGACATCGGCCTGATAATCGACGGTCTGGTGACGCCGCAGGGGCAGCGTGATCCCCAGTTCCTCCGTCAGACGGCGGGCGGCGCAATCTTCTACCGTTTCCCGCCAATGCGGGTGGGAGCAGCAGGTATTGGCCCAGAGGCCACCGCAATGATACTTGCCCTGCGCACGCTTCTGCAGCAGCAGCCGGTCCCCGTCAAAGACGAAGACCGACACCGCCAAGTGCAGCTGGCCCGTGATATGGGCCTGCATCTTTTCAATCGGATAAAGCGATCCGTCGGCGGCCACCGCCGGGATGACGATTTGTCGATCAATCATGCCCATGGCCGCCTCCCGTGATCAGGCGACCTTGCGCGCCAGGGCACATTGCGACCAGAGCGACGACAGCGCATCGGCCAGATGCTTAATCTCAGCATCGGTATGCAGCGGCGTCGGCGTGATGCGCAGGCGTTCGGTGCCGACCGGTACGGTGGGATAGTTGATGGGCTGCACATAGATTCCGAACTGATCCAGCAGGATATCGGAAATCCATTTGCACTTGGCGGCATTGCCCACCATCACCGGCACGATATGGCTGGGATTATGCATATGCGGGATGCCGCGAGCGTCCAGCGCTTGGCGCACCTTGGCGACGGCGGCCTGGTGGCGGGCACGCTCGACCTGGCTGTCCTTCAGATGGCGGATCGCTTCCGTTGCACCGGCGGCCAACGCCGGCGGCAGGGCCGTGGTGAAGATGAAGCCCGAGGCGAAGGAGCGGACGAAATCCACCAAGACCTCGGTGCCCGTGATATAGCCGCCCATGCAGCCATAGGCCTTGCCCAGCGTACCTTCGATGACCGTGATCCGGTCCATCAGGCCTTCGCGTTCGGCAACACCACCGCCACGCGGCCCGTACATGCCCACGCCATGGACCTCGTCCAGATAGGTGATGGCGCCGAACTCATCGGCCACGTCACAAATCTCACGCATCGGCGAGATATCGCCATCCATGGAATAGACGGATTCAAACGCCACCATTTTCGGCAGCTTGGGATCGTCGGCGGCCATCAACTGCCGCAGATGCCGATAGTCATTGTGGCGAAACACGCGGCGCTCACAGCCGGAATGGCGGATACCCTCGATCATGGAGGCATGGTTCAGCGCATCCGAATAGACGATGATCCCCGGAATACGCGACAGCAGGGTGCCCAGCGCGGCCCAGTTGGAGACATAGCCAGAGGTGAAGATCAGGGCCGCTTCCTTGCCATGCAGGTCGGCCAGCTCCTTCTCCAGCTGTACATGATAATGGTTGGTGCCGGAGATGTTGCGGGTGCCGCCGGCCCCTGCCCCACACTTGGCGATGATCTCTGTCATCCGGGCGGTCACCTTCGGGTGCTGGCCCATGCCGAGATAGTCATTGGAGCACCACACGGTCACTTCGCCTGTCTCGCCATCGGCCCGGTGGACGGTCGCCCTGGGAAAGGCTGTGCATTGACGCTCCAGTTCGGCGAAGACCCGGTAATTGCCCGCTGTCTTCAAGTCGCGCAATGCCTGCTGCATATGAGCGAAAACGTCCATCTTTAATCCCCTTTCCGTCCCTGTGTCCCAGAATTATTGCTGCTTGTCGGCTGCCGGCCCGACGATGGGCGGCCGGCCATGTTTAACCCCACCCGGTACCGCCCAGCGCCAGAGCGCCGTATCGGAAACGGGAAGGACGAGAACCAGATGTTCAAGGATGGCCAGCGCCATGAAGGTCGCCAGCAGTGAGTGCCCGACCACCGAATGATCCTGTGTCGCCTCATTGGCCGCGATGACCAGAAGGACGAACAGGGCCACCGCCCCCCCCATCAGAAGATAGAAAAGCGGCGTCAGGTGATCGGTCTTGAAGTAGCTTTTCAGATGCGCGATGCGGCTTGGCATCAATTCGCTGATCGCGTTGGGCGCCCCGAAGAAGATCAGCAGCTTTGCGGAAATCCGCATCCCCCACAGCAACCCGAATGCCGCCAGACCGAACGGGTTGGGACTGTCCGACAGCATCAGCCATAGTATCAGCCCCGTGATCAGGATGGCGATCTCATGATCGCAGACCGCCTCCCACGCCGCGCGGAACCGCGCGAACCCAGACAGGGCCGGCGGGCATTCCCCAGACCGACCGCCCATCAGCACGCCGGTCAGAAACGCCGCCTCATGCCAAGCCCATACCAGCAGGGCGCCAAAGAACCCGGCATAGGACCCGAAGGATGTTTTCTCCTGCGCCCCGATCCACATCAGACCGACGCCGGCGACACCGAACAGCGTCATCAGCGGCATGACCTGCACCGGACCCCAGCCACCACGTTCGGTCCGATGGACCATGGCCAGCACAAGCCCGGTCGACAGCCACCAGACCCCGATAGCGATCAGCACAACGATGACCGGGTTGGCGACTTCCATGGCGCCCTACCAGACCGGCTGAAGGCGCGAGGTCGCGGGGATCGCGTTCGTCTTTGCCGGGATCATGTACATGCGCAGGAAGTTGACGCCCGCAGCCGCGCCCCACAAAGCCTTGCCGACCGCGCCCACCACGCCACCGCGCTGCTTGGCCGCCATCATGCGCTGGTTGATCCGTTCCATGCGCCGGAACCCCTCGCACAGAGCGGGATTGTCCAGGTCCAGGACCAGCGGGAAGCATTGGCGCGAAATCTCCGACGTCAGGCGGAAGACGCGCATGTCGTAATCATCGATATTCACGCCCATGGCGGCATGGAAAGCCGGGCGCATATGGTCGCGCACATACATGGTAGCGAACACGGCCAGCAGGAAGAACTTGATCCACAGCTTGTTGACGCCCTGCATCAGCCGTTCATCCGAACGGATGATCAGGGAGAACGCCTCACCATGCGAGAATTCGTCGTTACACCATTCCTTGAACCATTTGAAAATCGGGTGAAACCGGCGATCCGGGTTCTTTTCCAGATGGCGGAAGATGGTGATGTATCGGGCATAGCCGATCTTTTCCGACAGATAAGTGGCGTAATAGATGAACTTGGGTTTGAAGTAAGTGTACTTCTTGGCCTTGGCCAGGAAGCCCATATTGACGCCGATGCCGAAATCCTTCAGCGCGTCATTGATGAAGCTGGCATGGCGGGACTCATCCCGGCTCATGTAGCCGAATAGCTCACAGATTTCCTTGTTAGTCCCCCGGCGCTTCATTTCCTTGTAAAGGACGCAGCCGGAAAATTCCGACGTCAGTGACGAAACCAGGAAATCGGTCAGTTCTTCGCGCAGCGCCGGTTCAAGATCGTTGATGTCGATATTGTCCCAGTCGGCATTGCGGCGGAAATGGCCCCTGTTCGGATCGCTGCGCATCTGTGCGATCAGGGCGTCCCATTCGGCGCGCACCGGCTCCACATTGATCCGATCCATCTCGTCGAAGTCGGTGGTGTAGAAGCGCGGCGCCAGCATGGTGGAGACCAGCGCGCTGCGCGTGGTGTCATTGACCGCGGCCAGCTTTTCCTCGATCGAGGGTTCATGGTCGTGGAGATCGGCCCTCAGTGCGTTGCTCATGACAGTGCCCTCTCCGTGAAGTTGAATTCGCACAGTTCCAGCATGTCCAGGTCACCGGTCGCCCGCGTCCAGGCACGTTCCAGCGCACCGGCGCGGGTGATGGTCGCCTGCCGCCGGAAGCTTTGGCTTTGGCCGTAGGGCACCTGCACCGGCGCGCCATGCACCAGGACCTCATCACCAGGATGGACAATCACACCATTGTCGAAGCGCAGATGGGCTCCCAACGCCTCAAACGTATTGTTGATCTCGACAGTGCAGTCGACGGTCTCGCGCCGCCGCATCATGGCAAAGACGGGGTTCATGGCTTTGCTCCCCCTTTCAGGCCGAGCAGGGCGGCAAAGGCTGCCGCATTGTCCCGGCCAAATGCGTCAAGATAGATGCGTTCGCCCGTCGCGGTGTCGGACAGGCTGACCCGCCCGGACTCCCAACGGATCAGACGGTAGGGCGCGTCCTTGGGTGCCGCCGCCACATCGCGCATCCGTTCAAAGGCCCGCAAGGAGCCACGGACGAACCCGCCCTCATCAACGGGGTAGTCAGCGATCACCACACCCGTCGTGGCGTCCGTGACCATCACCCTGTCGCCTGCGGCGCGGGTGATGGTGATGTCGCGGATCGCGACAGGACGGCTCGCCTCCTCCCGCACCACGCCGATGCCCGTTTCCTGACCGAACATCACGGCGGCAGTGGCGAAGATCAGAAGCGTGGCGGTGGACAGCAATATCCAGCGCGGGAACCGGTTCGTCCCCCGCCGCTTCCGGCTGTCGAGATAACCCAGGCTAAGCGCGGATGGCATCATCCCCTCCTATTCCGCATCAACAGCATGCGGGATGGTATCAACCGAATTGGCGGCCACCCGCAGACGCGGATGGTCGGACCGGGCGCTGGCATTCTGCCCATAGGCCAGGGTCATGATGGCGGCCACCGCTTCGGCGTCGGCCAAGCAGATCAGACTGGGTTCCGGGGATGCAAACCGCCAGCCGCGCACATGCGGCCATTGCACCATCCAGGACAACCGGTAGCCCTTGCGCAGGGCCATGGCGATGGTTCCCGCCTTACCGCCCAAACGGCCCAGGGCCACCGTATCAATCTGGCTGAAGGGCAGGTTGAGGGTCATCGACAAGGCGACACCGAACCGCATCACCACCCTTTCGCTGGTGACGGTGTAAAGCGTCGTCCGCTCCACCGCCCAGGCGAACAGTTCCAGCAGGCCAAGCGCCAGCGCCGCCAGACCGATCAGGACAGCGACAGAGAACAGGATGCCGCCCGCCGGCTGGCCGTCAGCCATACCGGCAGCGGCGGCCCACAGGCCCAGGATGACGAAATAGCCGCCGATCCAGTTGCTTTTGAGCACATGCTTGGCTACCAGCCGGGCAGAGGGACGCCCCTGCCAGAGGATCTCCTCACCTGCCGGCAGATTCCCCGGCAGGCCGGGGACCGGCTCAATCTCATGTTCGCGGGCAATGAACTGTTTCACAGCAGCGACTCCTGTCTGTCACTGACGGCGTACAGAAGACCGGCGCCGAAATAGGCGGCGATCTTGTCTTCCTCACGCAGGGTCACAATCCCGTCCTGCGCCGTGGCCGGCACATCCGCGAACTGCGCCGCGGTGACGGCGTGAACATAAAGCTGACGCCGGTTACCGCGACCCGTCTGGATCACAACGAAGTTGTTTGGCAGCAGCACGTTGCGCGCCGTTTCACCGGCGGCGACGGCCACTTCGTAATAGCGGATCAGATGCTCTGACCGGTCCACCCAGACATCGGCAACGGTGCCCGCCACCTTGCCATCACAGGCGACGACGGACAGGCCGCGCGGATCGGTTTCGCCTTCGGCAATCGCAAAGCCGGCAGCCAGGCGCAGCGGCACGATGCGCGGATCGCCATGGGCCGTCATATCAGGATGTTCGGCACGTTCCGCCCAGGAACCCGGACCGACACCAGCCAGAAGCGGGTTACCCAGCGGCTCGATCGGGGAACCCGGCGCCTTGGCAAAACGCTTGGCCGACAGGGGGCGCGTGTCGCGCACAAAGTCCGGCACCTGCCTGGCACCCTGACCATGCGGCAGAACGAAGGTCTTTTTCGGGGGAATGAACAGAAACGGGTTCTTGTTGTACCGTCCCGTCGCATCCTCCTCCAGCGGGTAGCCTTCCCGCCGGTCCTCCTGCCGCAGATACCAGATAAGGCCCGCAAAGAAGAGCCAGAAGGCGTAAAGCACCATCTGCGCCACATCAAGGCTGCCGCCGAGAGAACCGGTCATTTTTGTCCCTCCAGTTGATGGCGCTTGCGCCGGCGATCAGCCGGGCATCTCCGCCAGGCCCAAACGCATGTCACCAGAACCCACCGCCCGATAGCGCAGGCCCGTCAGGGGGCCGATCACTGCCAGGCAGACGAAAAGCAGTATAATTTCAAAACTGTAGACAGTGAGATAGCCGGCAGCACGGGTCGTCATCGCCTCACCCAGGCGCCCATCAAGCGCCAGCGAGTTGACGCCATTCTTGATCAGACCCGCCGCCAGAAGGGAGCAGCCCATGGCCGTGGACTGAACCGCCCCCCAGGCACCGACCACGATGCCGCTTTCCGACCGTGCCGATACCGCCATGGCCCCCAGCAGAGTGCCAACGGAGAACAACCCGCCCCCCAACCCGACACCGGCAGCGCCCACATAGAACAGGCCGTGAATTTCCAGCGGCTCCGCCAGAATGATCACCGAAAAGGCGCTGATCCCGATCAGCAGGCCGCGTGCGGCGATGCGGTACATCTCCCCGCCCCGGCCCAGGCTTTTGGCGGCCCAGGCGAAACCCGCCATTGTGCCCATCGCCCAGAATCCGGTGAGCAGGGTCGTGCGCCCCACCGACATGCCCAGTATTTCACCGCCATAGGGTTCCAGCAGGATATCCTGCATGGAGAAGGCGGCCGACCCGACCGCAACGGCCAGCAGCAGACGTACCGTTCCGGCATCGCTGCGATACTGGGCAAGCGCGTCCCAGAAGCCGGCGCGGGTACCGCGTTCGGCGACCCGGGCGGGATTGCGGGCCTCCTGCTTCCAGATGGCGATGACATTGAGGACGATGGTGAAAACCGCTGTCCCCTGGATCACCTGGATCAGGTGCATGGCGGAGAAATCAACCAAGGCCACGGAGTAGAAGGCAGACGCCCCGATCATGCCGACCAGCAGCATCACATACAGCAAGGCCACCACGCGCGGACGCTTGTCCGCCGGGACCAGATCACTGGCCAGCGCCAGCCCCGCCGTCTGTGACATGTGCATGCCAAAACCGGTCAGCATGAAGGCAGCGAAGGCGCCAACCGCACCCGCCCATTCTGGCCCCACCGTCTGCGATTGCAGCAACAGCAGGGCGAACGGCATGATGGCCAGCCCCCCGAACTGCAATAGGCTGCCCAGCCAGACATAAGGCACGCGACGCCAGCCAAGGACGGAGCGATGAGCATCAGACCGGTAGCCGAAGAACAGGCGCAGCGGCGCGGCCAGGACCGGGATGGCGATGGCCGCAGACACCAGTTCCACCGGCACACTCAGTTCCACGATCATCACACGGTTCAAGGTGCCGTTCAGCAGCACCATGACGCAACCCACCGAGATCTGGAACAGGGCCAGCCTCAGCAGGCGCGAAAGCGGCATCTCCGTAGACGCCGCATCCGCGAACGGCATGTAACGGGTCCCCAGCTTTTGCCAGAGCCCGATAATCCTGCGGTTGGCGGCGCCCATGCTCATGGCCGGAAGACCTCCATGGCCTGGGATTTGTAGAAACCGATGGAGACGCGTTCCGTCCGCCCCACCAGCCACCCCGCCATGTCCGAGCCGGCGACGAGGTTGGCGACAAGATCGTCAGTATCCACCGGATAGATAGAAGGAGAACGGTTGCCGCGCGGGAAGGCCCGGCCTGCCGCCAGCATGGTGCGCAAGAAGCGCGAACCCGGCGCCAGCGTAAAAACCATCTTGCGGTCGGTACGTGCCGCCAGTTGTTCCAAGACGCGCGTCGCGTGCGCGGCCTCATAATGGATCAGCACATCCATGGCCATCACGGCATCAAACCGGCCATGCCGCACATCCAGCATGTCGCCGCTGTCGAACCGCACCGTGCCCACATGCGCGCCAGCGGACCGATGCTCCGCCGCGCGCTGACGGGCGAATTCCACCATCTGTGCCGACAGGTCGATACCCAGAACATCGGCACCGCGATCCATCAGTTCCAGCGACATCACGCCTGATCCGCAACCGGCGTCCAGAATACGCCAGCCCGTCAGATCCTTCGGCAGCATGCCCATCAAGATCCGGCGCATGGTGTCCCGGCCCCGCCGGACAGTTGCGCGGATGCCGCTGACCGGCTGTTCACCGGTCAGCTTCTTCCAGGCGTCCAGTGCGGTGCGATCGAAGTAATGTTCGATCTCTCCGGTTCGGCGTATGTGATCGACATGCGTCATCGCGGGCTCCCTGTCACTCGAACCCAAGAAAATCAAAGATCTGCCGGTCCTTCATCGGCTCCACCAGCAGCCCCGGCGTCCCCGCCCATAGCGTTTCGGCCAGTTTCAGATATTCCTGCTGAATGGCCACGATCTCCGGGCTGTCACCCATTTCGAACAGGGTGCTTTTCTTCAGGCGGCTCAGGCGCACCTGATCGCTGTCCGGGATATGGGCCAGTCGCTTCAGGCCGATGGCGGCGTTGTAGCGATCGATCTGGTCCGTCTCCCGTGACCGGTTGGCGATCACGCCACCTAGCCGCACTTCGTAATTCTTGGACTTGGCCTTGATCGCCGCCACGATGCGGTTCATGGCGAAGATGCTGTCGAAATCATTGGCCGCCACGATCACGGCCCGTTCGGCATGCTGCAGCGGAGAGGCGAAGCCACCGCAGACGACATCGCCCAGCACGTCGAAGATCACGACGTCGGTATCGTCCAGCAGGTGATGTTCCTTCAGCAGCTTGACCGTCTGCCCCACGACATAACCGCCGCAGCCGGTACCCGCCGGCGGGCCGCCCGCCTCGATGCATTGCACGCCGTTATAGCCCTGGACCATGTAATCCTCGGGCCGCAACTCCTCGGAATGGAACCCCACCTTCTCCAGCACGTCGATGACGGTGGGGATCAGGCTTTTGGTCAGGGTGAAGGTCGAGTCATGCTTGGGATCGCAGCCGATCTGAAGCACGCGCTTGCCCAGCTTGGAAAAGGCGACGGCCAGGTTGGAGGAGGTGGTGGATTTGCCGATCCCGCCCTTGCCATAGACGGCGAAGACCTTGGCCCCGTCGATCTCCATGGTGGGATCGAGATGGACCTGCACGCTGCCCTCCCCGTCGGCGCGCTCGCGCAGCGACTGAACCAGCCGTGCATCCTGTTCCACGCTACGGGTATTGATTTGAATGTTCATTCGGCAGCCTCCCTTGCCACGCCTTCCAGACGGTCTTCCAGTTCCTCGCCCGCCCGACGCAGGGCATTGAGGGTTTCTGTGTCCGGCTGCCAGTAATTGCGCTCATGCGCCTCCATCAACCGGGCCGCGACGCGGGCCGTAGAGGCGGGATTAAGGCTCGACAGACGCTGGCGCATCTCGGGGTCGAGCACGAAAGTCTCGGTCATCTGCTGATAGACCCAGGGGTCGATGCCACCCGCCGTAGCCGACCAGCCCAGTGTGTTGGTCACCTGCGCCTCGATATGGCGCACGCCCTCATAACCATGTTTCAGCATCCCCTCGAACCATTTCGGGTTCAGGGTGCGGGTACGGGTTTCCAGCGCCACCTGTTCGCCGAGCGTGCGAACCTTGCCCTCACCCTGCGTCTGGTCAGAGATGAAGACCGGCAGGTTGGCCTCTCCCTTGGCCCGCGATACGGCCTTGGTCAGGCCGCCAAGCGTATCGAAATAATGTTCGATGGTGGTGACCCCGACCTCGACCGAGTCCAGGTTCTGATAGGCCATGTCCACATCGCTGAGGATGGAGTCCAGCACTGCAGCCTGATGGCTGGTCTTGCCCTTGCGGTTGATGGCAAAGCTTTTGCGCTGTGTATAGGTCTCGGCAATTTCCTCATCATCCGTCCAGGAGGAGGAGCCGATCAGCATGTTCACATTGGCGCCATAGGCCCCTTCGGCATTGGAGAACACGCGATAGGCTGCCGCCTCCAGCACGCAGCCATGCGCCGCGCAATAGGCCAGGGCATGCTTGCGGATAAAGTTCATCTCCACCGGCTCGTCCGCCGTGGCGGCCAGGTAACTGGCCTCGGCCAGCATGCTGGCCTGGATGGGGAGCAGGTCGCGGAAGATGCCCGACAGGGTCATAACCGCGTCGATGCGGGGACGCTTCAGTTCCGACAGAGGGATCAATTCCGCCCCACAGACGCGGTTATAGGCGTCCAGACGGGGGCGGGCCCCCATCAGGGCCAAGGCCTGCGCCATCGGCGCGCCGCCGGTCTTCAGATTATCCGTACCCCAGAGGACGATGGCGACCGTTTCCGGCAGACGTCCGTCGATCTGACGATACCGTTCCAGGACGCGGGCCGCCTGCCGCTCCCCATCCTGCAAGGCATAGGCGCTGGGGATGCCGAACGGGTCGAAACCGTGGATATTGCGGCCCGTGGGCAGCAGGTCGGGCGTGCGCAGCAGATCGCCCGAGGGTGAGGGCATGATGAACCGCCCATCCAGGGCGCGGACCAGCCCGTCCAGTTCCTCATTCCGTGCGAGACCGGCATTCATGGTCGAAAGGCGGGCAATGGTGGCACGCTTGGCGTCGTCGGCACCACGCAGCGCCAGGTCGATGGTGCGGGCATCCTGATCGACAATGGCGGTGGTCAGGGTGGCATCACCGCGCAGGAAGGCCGCATCGTCCATCCCCGTCACGACATGACCCAGCAGTTCAAGCCGCTGTGCCCGATCCATGCCCTGGCCTGCGACATGCAAGCCGTGGGGGATCAGGGCATATTCCAGCTCCATCATCTGCTGCATCAGATACTGCACCACCTGCGCCTCATCGGCGTCGGGTGGAGCGGGGCTGAGGTCCAACTGTTCGGCCTGTACCCGGATAAGGGCCATCATCCGGCTGCGTTCCACCGCCGCATCGGGTTCGGTCGTGCGGTAACGGTCGAGGCTGATCTTCAACTCGCTCAACCCCTTATACAGCCCGGCCTGGGTGATGGGCGGGGTCAGGTAGGAGACGAGCGTGGCCGCTGACCGGCGCTTGGCGATGGAGCCTTCGGACGGGTTATTGGCGGCATAGAGATAGATATTGGGCAAGGCGCCCAGGATGCGGTCGGGCCAGCAGGTGGCCGACAGGCCCGTCTGCTTGCCCGGCATGAATTCCAACGCGCCATGCGTGCCGAAATGCAACACGGCATCGGCGCGGAACGTTTCGCGCAGATAGGTGTAATAGGCGGCGAAGGCATGGGTGGGGGCGAACCCACCCTCAAACAACAGCCGCATCGGGTCGCCCTCATACCCGAAGGAGGGTTGCAACCCGACCAGCAGATTGCCGAACTGCCGGCCCAGCACAAAGATACCGCGCCCGTTGCTCAGGATACGGCCCGGTGCCGGACCCCATTGCGCCTCGATATCGGCCAGATGGCGTTCGCGGCGTACATGATCATCCGCCGTTACCACGGCATGGACATTGGCCTCCGTCCCGTGAAGGGCGGCGTTGCCTTCCAGCAGCATGGTACGCAGCGTGTCGACGCTGTCGGGCACAGCAACATCATAGCCTTCGGTGGCCAGACGCTGCATCGTGGCATACAGGCTTTCAAATACCGCCAGGAAGGCGGCAGTGCCGATGCTGCCGCTGTTGGGCGGATAGTTGAAGATGGTAACGGCGATGCGCCGTTCCCGCCGCTGCTTGCGGCGCAGGTCGACCATGGCAGCCAGCCGACCGGCCAGCAGTTCTACCCGTTCCTCATCCGGCTGCATGCAGGCACGGTTGGTTGGGCATTGGCCCAGCTGGCGGGCACAGGTGCAGGTTTTGGGCTTGGTGCCCCCCTCCGACCGACCGCCGATGACCATGGCACCCGTGGCCCCATCCAGCTCCGGAATGGCGACCATCAGTGTGGTTTCAATAGGGGTCAGGCCCTGACCGGATTTCTGCCAGCCTTCCTTGGACTGAAACTCCGTCACGAAGGCGGAAATATAGGGAACGTCCAGCTTGCCCAGGGTGCGGGCAGCAGCGGCACTGTCACTATAGGCCGGACCACCGACCAGCGAGAAGCCGGTCAGCGAGCATAGCGCGTCGACGGCCACACCGCCGCCATCCGTTTGCATGAAACGCTCCACCGCCGACCGCATGTCCAGGCCGGAACAGAAGGCCGGCACCACACGATAGCCCCGACCCTCCAGCGCCGCGATCACCCGGTCATAATGGGCGGTGTCGCCCGACAGGATATAGGTGCGCATCAGCAGCAGGCCGATGGTACCGCGCGGTGACGGCACGCCGGGCAGTATCGACAGCTGCGTAGTGACACGCGGGTTCAGGCGCGGATGGTAAAGGCCGACATCGGGATATTCGACAGGATCGCCCGCCGTGACGCGGGTTTGCAGGCCTTTACGGTCGCCGCGCGCATATTTGGCGACCAGCAGGCGGATCATGTTGGCGACATTGTCTTCCGACGCGGCGATCCGGTACTGCAGGGTCAGGAAATAGTTGCGCACATCCTGCGCCGTGCCGGGGATGAAACGCAGCAGCTTGGGCAGGCGGCGCAACATGGCCAACTGCCGCTCGCCCGCCGTCTTGCCGCTGTCCCGCCCGCCACGCGAACTGGAGCCCCGGAGCTTCTTAAGAAGCGCCAGGGGGCCCTTCTGCTCGTCACTCATGCTGAAGCGGCCCA
This sequence comes from Niveispirillum sp., assembly GCF_052437035.1. Classification (NCBI taxonomy): domain Bacteria; kingdom Pseudomonadati; phylum Pseudomonadota; class Alphaproteobacteria; order Rhodospirillales; family Azospirillaceae; genus Niveispirillum; species Niveispirillum sp. Next base: position 213,698 of record NZ_JBQVOH010000003.1, on the reverse strand, counting down.
TGGTCGTGTATTTCATGACCGTGCCGGCGGACATGCAGCAGACCATGGCGTCGCATTCGCGGTGCCGTGCCTCCAGCACATCCGCAATGGCCTTCACATGTTCTTCCACGAAGATCATGGAAACGATGATGATGTCGCCGGCCAGAATGTCCGACCGGCAGGCCGCCAGACGGCCCGGATTCTCCGCCCAATCCGTGGCGGCATGGACCGTCAGCGTCAGACCCGGCAATTCGCGCGTCAACGCCAGACGGGCCGCGTCCACGGCCGCCACAATGTGATTGTCCAGCGTTACCAGCACCACCCGAACGGGAGTGCTGTCAGCGGGCGAAATGAGCTTTCGCGTCATACAGCGTCTCCACGGTTATCGGATGAATCCCATTGCCCTGGGCAAAGAGTTCGGTGTTGCGGCGGGCCTTGCCCCGGACAAAGAACGGGACCTTCTGCAGTTCCCTTTCCGCCTCCAATGTCCAGGTGGCGATCACCCCGATCGGGGCGGCTGCCACGACCGGGGCCGGCGCTGCCTCCACCGGCTTGATGGCCGGTGCCTGCGGATGCAGGTGCGATGCCGACGCGCCGTCGTTGAATTCGAAATCATCCCGGAACATCTGCAACAGATGTTCCTCCAGCCCCATCATCAACGGATGAACCCAGCTGTCGAAAATGACATTCGCCCCTTCGAACCCCATCTGGGGGGAATAGCGGGCCGGGAAATCCTGCACATGCGTCGGCGCAGAGATGACGGCGCAGGGCACACGCAGCCGCTTGGCGATATGGCGTTCCATTTGTGTGCCCAGCACCAGTTCGGGCCGGGCGGCCACAATCGCGGCCTCCACCTCCAGATGATCATCGCTGATCACCGCCTCGACGCCATATTTGGCGGCGGCATCGCGCACATCGCGCGCAAATTCACGCATATAAGTGCCAAGACCGCAGACGCGGAACCCCAGTTCCTCCGACGCGATACGAGCAGCGGCGATGGCGTGGGTGGCATCGCCGAAAATGAAAACCCGCTTGTTGGTCAGATAGTTGCTGTCGATGGAGCGGCTGTACCAGGTCAGGCGGTCGCGGGTGCGGCCCTCGCGCGCCGGCAGGCCGGCCATGGCCCGCACCTCATCAACAAAACTCTGCGTCGCCTGCACCCCGATGGGAATAGTGGAGATGAACGGCATGCCATGCGCGGTTTTCAGCCAGCGGGCCGTGACATCGGCAATTTCAGGATAAAGCACGATGTTGAAGGCCGCTTCCGGGATACGCGCCAGATCGGCGGGCGTCGCCCCCATCGGGGCCACGACGCGCACGTCCAGCCCTTCTTCCGTCAGCAGCTTCACGATTTCCGTCACGTCATCGCGACAACGGAAGCCCAGCGAGGTGGGGCCCAGAATATTGCAGCTGTTGGCGGGAATGTTGTCGGGGCGCGGGTTACGGCCCACAAAGGCACGAACCAGACGATAGAACGTCTCCGCCGCACCCCAGTTTTCCTTCTTCTGGTACGACGGCAATTCCAGCGGCACCACCGGCACTGACACATCAAGGGTGCGGGCCAGACCGCCCGGATCATCCTGCAACAGCTCCGCCGTGCAGGACGCCCCGACCAGCAGCGCCTCCGGCGTGAAGCGGGCCACCGCATCACGGCAGGCCTTCTTGAAGATATCCGCCGTGGACCCGGCCAGATCGCGGGCCTGGAAGGTGGTATAGGTGACCGGCGGGCGGGACTGCCGCCGTTCGATCATGGTGAACAGAAGGTCGGCATAGGTATCGCCCTGCGGCGCATGCAGCACATAATGCACGCCCTGCATCGAGGCGGCGATGCGCATGGCGCCCACATGCGGCGGGCCTTCATAGGTCCACATGGAAAGCTTCATTGCACAGCCTCCCGCCGTTCGACACCATTGGTCAGGATGGCATTGCGCATCAGGGGGCGGGCGAACAGCTCCGCCAGATCGCCTGCCTGTTCAAAGCCCTGGATGGGGGTGAAGCTGAACTCGATGGACCATTTGCTGACCCGTCCCTCCGCCTCAAACGGATTGGCAAGGCCAAGGCCGCAGACAATCAGATCGGGGTTGGCGGTACGGCAGCGATCGATCTGTTCATCGACATCCTGGCCCTCCGACAGGGTGACACCCGGCGGCAGCAGGGCCAACTCACCGGCTACATGCTCACGATGCAAATAGGGGCTGCCAACCTCCAGTAGTTCCGACCCCATTTCCCGCGACAGGAACCGCGCCAGCGATGGCTCCATCTGGGAATCGGGGAAGAAGAAGACGCGGCGCCCTTCCAGCCAGGGCCGGTAATGGGCCATGGCCTCTGCGGCGCGGCGGCGCGGCTGTGCCACCACCGCATCAAGCAGGGCCATGTCGACTCCAAATGTCATGCAGATGGCGCGCAGCCAGGCACTTGTCCCCTCCGCACCCAGCGGAAAGATGGAGTCGATGCGCCGCGCACCGCGCGCTTCCAGCGCAGCGGCAGCGGCCCCCAGATAGGGCTGCGCCAGGATGAAACGGGTTTCGGGACCGACCACCAGACCCTCGATGGCATCCCGGCCCGGCAGGAAGCTGACACCGGACAGGCCCAGCTCCGCGAACAGGCGGGAGAATTGATCCTCCACCACATCGGCCAGACAGCCCAGAACCACCAGCTTCGCGGCCTCACCAGCCGACCGGGTCGACGCCTTGTCAGCGATCAGGGCGGCCAGGAAATTATCCTCACCCTGGGTAAAGGTCGTCTCAATCCCGCTTCCGGAATAGGCGATCACGCGATGGCGGGGGGCATGCACGGCATTCAGCCGGGATGCCGCCCGTGACAGGTCCAGCTTGATGACTTCCGACGGGCAGGAGCCGACCAGGACCAGCATGCGGATATCGGGCCGGCGCTCCAGCAGGCGGGCAACCACATTGTCCAACTCATCATGCATGTCGGCCATCCCGGCCAGATCACGTTCTTCCATGATGGCGGTGGCAAAGCGCGGTTCGGAAAAGATCATCACGCCCGCCGCCGATTGCAGCAGATGTGCGCAGGTGCGCGACCCGACGACAAGGAAGAAGGCGTCCTGCACCTTGCGATGCAGCCAGATGATGGAGGTGAGGCCGCAGAAAACCTCATGCTGGCCGCGTTGACGGATGGGGGCGGGCTCGTTGCAGGCGACAGGTTGGGCCACGCTCATGACACCCTCCCAGCGGCGGACAGAACCGCCTCAATGCTACCGGGATTGCCATCCGCCAACGTATTGGCGCGCCGTGCCGCGTCCAGCCGCGCAAGGCGCAGCTTCCACACGAACTGTCCTGCATTGACGATGTAGGTGGCATAAGCCGCCAGGGCCAAGACCATCAGTCCGGCAGCACCCAGGCCACCCATCCACAACGCCACCAGATAGGCGCTGTGCAGGGCCAGGACCAGCATGGAGAACACGTCTTCCCAGAAGAAGGGACGGGCGAAGAGGTAAACCCCAAACACCTCCTTCTCCCAGATCGAACCGGTGATCATGATCGCATAGAGGGTCAAGGTTTTGACCACGACCGACATCTGCGCCATGGCCAGACCTTCGCCGGTGGCGAGGTAGCGCATGATCAAACCCAGGCTGATCAGGAAGACCAGGAACTGAACAGGGGCAAGTATGCCCTGGACCAGAGTCCAACCGCTCGCGTCGCGACGGCGCCGTTCCTCGTCGGTGTACAGAGCAGGGCCCGGATGAGGTTGGTTGATCTTACCGATCACGCTGTCTCCTTCTCCCCGTCCGGCTGTCCATCGGGCTCTCGGGATAGGCAACAGTCCCATCGAAATGCAAAAGTGTCAATCTAAGTTGACGTAAATTTTGATTTACATCGTCGGGCAAGCCGGCCATTCTGAGGACGCTCGCCAGTGTGCTGGTCCCCTGAACCACACCCGCACCTTGCGCCGCGCAGGCTCTGGGTTGATAGGGGGGCGTTCTCGCGGCGGACAAATGGGCAGAATATTCGCAGACACCGACCATCATTACCAAGAGCGCTCGGCCCTGCGGGCCGAGGGGCCGATGGGAGGGGTATCGCTTGCCCCCCAAGGCCAACCAGGGTACCTAGCGTCAAGCGAACGGGACGGGCTCCGCCGCATTATCCAAAGGACCGTGGCGCCAATGACCGCCGGAAAGCTGGCAGCGCGCTATGACATCGGACTTGAGCATGACCGTCGTTACGACGCGGCTCTGTCGGATTTCTGCGCCCAGGTGGTCCGACCGGGGGTGCGCGCGTCGGCCCTGCGCGAGTTCATGCGGCGCGAAATCCCCCACGACCAGCCGGATATCGTCTCGGTCCTATTCATCGAGGCGGTGGCCCGCCTTCTTGGCCGCAGATGGGTCGATGACGATTGCGACTTCATCGATGTAACCATCGGCACCGCCCGGCTTCAGGAGATTATCCGACTGCTCTCCTTCGAGTTCCGTGGCCGGCAGCCACGCAGTTGGGTGCCGTTTGTCGCGCTGGTCACTCCGTTCGGCGAGCAGCACACATTGGGCTCCCACATTCTAGGGCTGCTATTCGATGCCATGGGCTGGTCCAACCAGATCCTTGAAGGGAACGATCCGCAGGGGGCGAACCTGCGCTCCACCCTGAAGCGGGCGGACATCGTCTGCATCGGGTGGAGCAACCACCGGCTCAAGAAGGAATTCGAGGATATTGTGGTCGCGGTGCGAGCTGTGTCGCCCGGTGCGCGGACACCGATTGTCGCAGGCGGGGTCGCTGCATTAGAGTTTGTTGATTTTCTTGTGGGTTTGGGGATTGACTGCATCTGTGACAGTGTTTACTCCGCGTCAAAGATATGTGAGAAATTTTATGAGCTGGAAGCATTCGGCCATCAGGCACAAGCATCTGGCCAAAGGGTCCTTGTCAATGACAGACGACCTGATTGGCTTCTGAGATGAAGACGCTCAACGGTAAGAACGCGATGCACGGCACCGAAGTTGCCCTCAGCCTGCTGAAATCGCTGGATGCCGATTCTATTTTGGCTCTTGTTGGACTGGGCGCCGATATCGTCATGCTGGTCGGTCAGGATCATACCGTCCATCGTATTCATTTTGCAGATCCTGATATGGGCAGCTATGGCCTGACCAAGGCGGTCGGCAAGCGGCTTCAGGATCTGGTGACTGTGGAATCCGTGCCCAAGATCGACGCCATGCTGACCGGTCAGGACAGCGCGCGGCAGGCCCGTGGCTACCAGGTAAACCATAGCTGTGATGGCAAGCCGGACCTGCCCGTACTCTATTCGGGTTTTTCCGTGGCCGATTCCCCCTACATGCTGGTGGTTGGTCGTGAATTGCGCCAGCAGATGAAGGATCAGCAGCGTCTGGTAGAAACCCAGATGGAGTTGGAGGCTGATTACCGCGAGCTGCAGGAGGCGGAGGCCCGGTACCGCACCGCCTTCCGCGTCTCAACCATCGCGCATGTCATGCTGGATGGTGAGCGTAAGACGGTGCTGGACGCCAATGCCGCAGCCATGAGTCTGGTCGGCGGCGGTTCGACCGGTATCGTCGGCAAGCCGTTCCGCGACCTGTTCCGCAAACAGGATCGCGACGCGTTGAGCGATGCCATCGGCGAGGCGCGCCACAGCGCCAGTCCCGTCCGGCTGGATACGCTGAAAACGGTCAAGGGCGAACCTGTATCGCTCTCCCTGCGTTCTTACCGCGAGAACGGCATCACCAATCTCATCATCTCTGCCTGGCAGAGTAGCGACGCGCAGGAAGCCCGGCGTCAGCAGGTGGAAAAGCGGAACGAGCGGCCGGTCGATCTTACCGATGTGCCGGAACCCGCAGTCCAGACCAATGATCAGGGCCAGATCGTGGGTGCCAACACCCTATTTCTGGATCTGGCGCAGGCACCGTCCATCGCACAGGTCGTTGGACGCAATCTGGGAACTTGGTTCTCCAAGACATCGCTCGACCTGCATGTTTTCTATTCCAGATTGGCCGAAGAACAGGTGGTGCGGGGCTTTGCCACGACCCTGACCGACAATCTGTCCGGTGATCGTCCGGTGCTGGTTTCGGCGCGGCGCAATCCGGAAACCAGCCTGACCCAGGTGATTTTTGTTCCGCAACCGGTCGTCACGACGGAACGGCTGTCCATACCCGCCCCCGGCGCGCCGGAACAGGCCGATGGCTTTGCCAACCTTGTCGGGCGCGTTCCGCTGAAGGATCTGGTGCGCGAGTCGCTGGAAGTGATTGAGAAAATCTGTATTGAGGCGGCGCTGGACCAGACCAACAATAACCGCGCATCAGCGGCGGAGATGTTGGGCCTGTCACGTCAGAGCCTCTATATCAAGCTGCGCCGGCACGGTCTGGAAGATTACCGCCCTTCCAACTGACCCTAATCCGCCCTCCACTCCCCACCCCCGGCCCTCCTGGTCCGGGGTTTCTGCGCGCGTGCGCAGACAATGGCATGCAGCAAAAGTGTCAAATCGGCGAAGTGTCAATTCAGGTTGACACTTCCCTTTGGGCAGGCATAGCATCGCCCCATGGAAATCACCCGCACCGAGATATTGCGACGTGACTGGCCGGGCCCCTCAGCGGTGCTCGCGCTGCTGAAGCCCATTACCTGGTTTCCGCCGATGTGGGCCTATGCCTGCGGGGTGATTTCGTCGGGCCAACCGCTAAGTGCGGCTTTCATCGCGGCGGCACTGGGCGTTCTGCTGGCCGGCCCCCTGCTCTGCGGGACCAGCCAGGCCGTCAATGACTGGTTTGACCGGCATGTGGACGCCATCAATGAACCTGATCGTGTCATTCCATCGGGCCGGATGCCCGGGCGATGGGGTCTGTATATCGCGATCCTGATGTCGCTGCTGTCGATGGCCGTTGCCTCCTTGCTGGGGCCGCTGGTTTTTATCGCGGCACTGGCCGGCCTTGCACTGGCCTGGGGATACAGCGCCCCTCCCTTCCGGTTTAAACAGAATGGCTGGATCGGCAACGCCGCTGTCGGGTTGAGCTATGAGACATTGCCCTGGATCACCGCAGCGACAGCCATGACAGGGCTGATGCCGGCGAACCCCATCCTTATGGTGGGCCTGCTCTATGGCATCGGCGCGCATGGCATCCTGACCTTGAATGATTTCAAGTCGATCCGGGGCGACAGCGAAATGAAGATTTCGACACTGCCCGTCCTGCACGGCGCACAGGCAGCGGCCCGCATCGCCTGTATCGTGATGGCGCTGCCGCAACTGACCGTGGTCGGGCTTCTGGCCTATTGGTCGCTGCCCTACCACGCCCTGGCGGTCGGGGGATTACTGGCGGTGCAGATGGTGTGCATGCGCCGCTTCCTGGGCGATCCGGTGGGGCGTGCCGTCTGGTATTCGGCGGTCGGCGTCGGCCTTTATGTAACTGGCATGATGGTGACCGCCTTCGGCCTGCGTTACGCCGCGCTCTACCCCTCTCTCGGTTGAGGATACTGAAATGAGCCAGAGCGCAAAGGCCCTGTCCCACCGCGACGGTTCCCGGAAAACAGGTCCAAGTGGCAGGCTGGGCTGGATCGATATCCTGCGCCTGGGTCTTGTCCAGGCGGCGCTGGGGGCCATTGTGGTCCTGACCAACTCAACCCTGAACCGCGTGATGATTGTCGAACTGGGGTTGGCTGCCATTGTGCCGGGTCTGCTGGTCGGTGTGCATTACGGCGTCCAGATTACGCGCCCCCTCTGGGGTCATCGCTCGGATACGGGCGGTTCCCGTACTGTCTGGATTCTACTGGGTCTGGCGCTGCTGGCATTGTCGGGCACGCTGGCATCGGCGACCACACTGCTGTTTGCAGACAGCCACGCCCTGGGCCTGACCATCGCCTTTATCGCCTATGTGCTGATTGGCGTTGGAATTGGGGCCAGCGGCACCTCGCTGCTGGCGCTGCTGGCCACACGTACCCCGCCGGAACGGCGGGCGACGGCGGCCACGATCACCTGGATGATGATGATCATGGGCATCATCGTGACATCCATCATCACCGGGATAGCACTGGAGCCCTACTCCCACCTGCGCTTGATCGAGGTTACGGCGGCCACAGGTGCCGTCGCCTTCCTGATCGCCTGGCTGGCCGTGCTGGGGATCGAGCGTAAGCCGGCGATCACGCCGATGCAGACCGCATCAGGACCGCCGGCCCGGTTCAGCGACAGTCTGCGGGAGGTCTGGCACGATGGCGAGGCACGGCTGTTCACGCTGTTCATCGCCATGTCGATGCTGGCCTATTCAACACAGGACCTGATCCTGGAACCTTTCGCAGGCTTGCTATTCGGCATGTCACCCGGCCAGTCCACGCAATTGTCGGGCACGCAGCATGCGGGCGTTTTCGCCGGCATGGCCGTGGTCGGGCTTGGTGGTTTTCTGTTGGGCAAGCGGGTGCCGGGCCTGTCCCGGCTGTTCATCATTGCTGGCTGTCTTGGCTCCGCCGCCACATTGGCGCTGCTCTGTCTGGCGTCCACCGTCGCGCCGCATTGGCCGCTGGCCCCGCATATCTTCGTGCTGGGCTTTGCCAACGGCATGTTCGCGGTTGCCGCCATCGGCACCATGATGCAACTGGCGACACGCGGACGGACTGGCAATGCCGGCATGCGGATGGGCGTGTGGGGCGCAGCACAGGCGATATCCTTCGGGTTTGGCGGTCTGCTGGGCAGCATCGCACTGGACCTGGGCCGGCTTATCACCGGTTCGGATGGCAGTGCCTTCGGTCTGGTCTTCGGCCTGGAGGCGCTGCTTTTCCTGGCCTCCACCATGGTGGCCCTGCGGATCGGGCGGGGCGCCGCGCGGTCCGGCGGCATGGCGACAACGCATTCCCCCTCCATCCAGGCGGCGGAGTAGATGATGATTACGACTGGTACACACACGAACCACACCATGATTGGGAATGACTGGCCACCCTTGTTCGATGTGGCAGTGATTGGCGGCGGCCCCAGCGGGGCGATGGCGGCAGAGCGTCTGGTGGAGCTGGGCCATGATGTGTTGCTGGTCGATCCAGGCAACCGGATCAAACCCTGCGGCGGCGCCATCCCATCGCGCACCTTGCGTGATTTCGGCATTCCAGAGGAAATGCTGGTGGCGCGCGCCGGCGCGGCGCGGATCATCGCACCGTCGGGCCGCGAGGTCGAAATGCGGATCGGCGATATCGGATTTGTCGGCATGGTGGACCGTGCCACCTTCGACCCCTATCTGCGCGCCCGCGCCGAACGGGCCGGTGCACGCCTGTTTGTCGGCAAACTGGCGGGGCTGGAAGAGCGGTCGGACAAGACCTTGCTGCTGACCCTGACCGCCACGGGTGCCGATCCCGCGTCCGTGCCAGTTACATTGTCCGCCCGGATGGTGATCGGTGCGGACGGCGCCAATTCCACTGTTCGCCGCCTGATGTTTCCCGCCGGCAAACGGCCGCCCTATGTCTTTGCCTATCATGAGATCATTGAAAGCCCCCCCGATGGCGAGGTCCGGGCCTTTGCGCCCGATCGCTGCGACGTCATCTATGACGGGCGCATTTCCCCCGATTTCTATGGCTGGGTTTTCCCCCATGGAAGCCACACATCGGTCGGGTGCGGATCCGGCGTGAAGGGCCATGACCTGCGTGGTGCGACGCAGGATCTGCGACGTGCCGCCGGTCTTATGCACTGCAAGGTCATCCGCCGCGAAGGTGCGCCATTGCCGTTGAAACCCATGCGCCGGTGGGATAATGGCCGCAACGTCCTGTTGACCGGTGATGCCGCCGGTACCGTCGCTCCGGCCTCGGGCGAGGGTATCCATTACGCCATGCTGTGCGGGCGCCTTTGTGCGGATGCCGTCCATACCAGCCTGGAAACGGGGCACGCCTCCGCGTTGCGGCAGGCAAGGCGGCTTTTCATGGGGGCGCATGGCCGCGTCTTCCTGATCCTCGGGATCATGCAGGCGGTCTGGTACCGCAATGACCGGTTCCGGGAGAAATTCGTCGCCATGTGTGCCGACCCCGATGTGCAGCGCCTGACCTGGGAATCCTACCTGAACAAGGCCCTGGTGCGGCGCGATCCGCTGGCCCATATCCGCGTGTTCTTGAAGGATACGCTGGCCTTGCTTGGTATCCGGGCAGGTGGACATGACCCTGTTGCTTGATGGGCTGGCGAACGGCTGGATCAGCCTGATCGCCATCCTGATCCTTTGGGTGGAAACGCTGGTCCTCTCCCTGCTGTCCAGCCGACCCCAGCGGCGGTTTCGCGCCCTCTGGGCCAATGCCTGTTCAGGAACTTGCCTTCTTGCCGCTCTCGGGCTTGCCCTTCGCGGGGTTGGACCTATCTGGATACTCGTCTTGCTGGCAGGCTCTCTGGTCGCGCACGGCATTGACATCCTGCTGCGCGCACCGTCTCACGGACGGGTGTTCAGTCGCAGGACGGAATAGTTGAGAAATCCAGCTGTTGTGACCCACGCCAGATAGGGGAGGAACAGAAGTGCCGCGAGGTCCGAAACCGGCCAGGCCGTCAGGATGAAGCCGAGAATAGAGGCCCAGAGAACTATGATATCCGCCAGCGCCAGGCGCATCCGGCGCAACCCGAAAAACATCCATGACCACATGGCATTGACCACAATCTGGAGGCCCCAGAAAACCATCGGCAGCGACCATCCGGCCAGGGTCCAGACCCGCCAGCCGGCATAGGCGATGGCCATGTAAAGCAGCGTCCAAACGACCGGAAAGGCCCATTTAGGTGGGGTCCAGGATGGCTTGCGGAGGCTCTCATACCACTCTCCGGGCTTGAAAACAGCCCCGCTGGAAGCGGCAGCGAATACGACCAAAATAAAGACGAGCGCCGCCATGGAATGCTCCTTTGTCCCGATAGGCAGTTGCGACAGTAAACGAATGACGAGTTTGTGCAACGACGTGTTCGGGCTGTTGCCGTAATCGGCCATCAGCCACTGAAAATCTTGTTGGCCCTTCGGCCTCAAGAACTGCAACTACGTTTCGGGAGGTAAGTATGCCGAAATTCCTCATACTCGCTTGTTTGATGACCCTGGCCATTACGCCTACGGTCGCCCATGCCGATGACGGCGATGCAGCAGCGGGCAAGCTTGTATTCAACAGATGCATGGCCTGCCACAATGCCGAAAATGACAAGCCGAAGGTCGGGCCGTCGCTGATGGGCCTTTTCGGGCGGCAGCCGGGAACGGTCGCAGGCTACACCTATTCCAAATCGATGGTCGATTTCGGGGCCGGCAAAACCTGGGATGAGGCGCTGCTGAAGACCTACCTCCCCAACCCCAAGGCGCTGGTCAATGGCACGAAGATGGCCTTTCCCGGCCTGAAGACCGACAAGGAAATCGCCGACCTGATCGCCTATCTGAAGCAGTTCAGCCCCCGGAAATAAGGGCATAAAGGGCGCCACCCGTTTATCGGGTGGCGCCAAAATCATCAAAAAGTGTAAATAAAAGTTTACACACAAGCTGGTTTACCTGACAATCAATCTTGTCACGCCTTGCCATAAAGGCTTCTGGCGTCCACGCAAAAAGAACGCAGGAACCACCTGCGTGCGCGGGGCGGTTGGTGCTCATGCGCGGGAGGATACGCAATGAGCCTTGTATCCCTATATTCACAGACGCCGCTGCTCGACGCCATTCAGGAACCGTCGGACATGCGGGCCTTATCGGATACCGATCTCCTGTGCCTTGCCGGGGAATTACGGTCGGAAACCATCGATGTGGTCTCCCAAACGGGGGGGCATCTGGGTTCGAGCCTGGGGGTTATCGAACTGACCGTGGCCATCCATGCCGTTTTCGATACGCCACGGGACAAGCTGATCTGGGATGTGGGGCATCAATGCTATCCGCATAAGTTGCTGACGGGCCGGCGGGAAGCCATGCGGACGCTTCGGAAAAAGGGCGGGGCATCCGGCTTCACGCGGCGCGCCGAAAGCGCACATGATCCGTTCGGGGCCGCCCATTCCTCCACCTCCATCTCCGCCGGGCTTGGATTCGCGGTGGCACGCGATCTCGGGGCTGATATTGGTGATGTGATCTGCGTGATTGGCGATGGCGCCCTTTCCGCCGGAATGGCGTTCGAGGCGATCAATAATGCAGGTGCGCTGGGCCGTCGGATCTTCGTCATCCTCAATGACAATGCGATGTCGATCTCCCCACCCACTGGCGCCCTGTCAACCCATCTGGACCGGCTGGCCGGGCCGGTTCGGGCCGGTTCGGGGGACACAGCGCCCGCTGGCGTGACCAGTCTGTTCGAACAGATGGGCTTTGCCTATCATGGTCCGGTTGATGGTCACGACCTGACGGGTCTCCTCGACACGCTCCGCCATCTGCGGCAAACCGCCGACGGTCCTGTCCTGCTGCACGCCATAACGCGCAAGGGTGCAGGTTATGTCCATGCCGAACGGGCAGCGGACAAGCTGCACGGGGTTTCCCCCTTCGATGTCACGACCGGCACCCAGGCCAAGGCGCGCGCGACCGGCCCCAGCTTCACCAAGGTTTTCGCAACCGCCCTGGTGGCAGAGGCCGAACAGGACCCCCGGATCGTCGCGATTACCGCCGCCATGGCGGGCGGCACGGGCATCGATATTTTCGCTCGATCCTTCCCGGACCGGACATTCGATGTAGGCATTGCCGAACAACATGCGGTGACATTTGCTGCGGGCCTTGCCGCCGGCGGATTGCGCCCCTTCTGCGCGATCTATTCCACTTTCCTTCAGCGCGCCTATGACCAGATTGTCCATGATGTGGCGTTGCAGGGGTTGCCAGTAAGGTTTGCCATCGATCGGGCCGGTCTTGTCGGGGCCGATGGCCCCACCCATGCGGGGTCATTCGATATCGGCTATCTCGCCAATCTCCCCGGCTTCACGGTGATGGCCGCCAGCGACGAGGCGGAACTGGTCCATATGGTGGCGACGGCCGCCGCGCATGACGCCGGGCCGATCGCCTTTCGCTATCCACGGGGCGAAGGATCGGGCATCGACATGCCCGCACGCGGCACCGTTCTGCCCATCGGCCGAGGCCGTGTGATCGAAACGGGCTCTACGGTGGCACTGCTGTCCTTCGGCACGCGGCTTGGCCAATGTCTTGCCGCCCGTCAGGCGCTGGAGGCACAGGGTATCTCCGTCACCGTCGCGGATGCCCGCTTCGCCAAGCCGCTGGACAAGGCCCTGATCGAAGATCTGGTGTCCCGGCACAAGCTGCTTGTCACGATTGAGGAAGGGGCGACAGGCGGATTCGGGGCGCTTGTTCTGCACCACCTCGCCGCCCGCGGCATGCTGGATGGCCGCTGCGGCCTGCGAACCATGACGCTGCCGGACAGCTTCATTTCACACGCCGCACCGGATGAGATGTATGCGGCAGCGCGCCTGAACGCTGAACATATCGAACGTCTGGTCCTGGGGGCATTGGCCCATTCCCGGCGGCGGCATGCGCTGCCCCTGCCCTATGACGGGACCAATGGCGCAGTCAACGGTTCACGAACCATCGCTGCGGAGTGAGTAATCAGCGCCGATCAATGACTAATATCAATCGATCGATGAAAAAAATTGCAGAAACGTGGGGATACGGTAAGCTTTCCAAATAAGGGAGGCTTACTTCCCAGGCCAATCACCGGGGGGGACATGGCCGAGAATGATGACAGCGGACTGCACGGGTTGCAAAACCCGGCGAGATCCGCCAGATCCGGACATACGAAACCAGCCGCCACAGAGCCGCAGCTTAGTAGCAGCGATCATCGCACGCTTGAGCGGGCGATCCGTGGTTCGGTTTCCAGCATTGTCGGCGCCAGTCACCCGGACAGCACGGCCCCCCATCACGGGCCAAACAACGGGCATGACCTCGCCCTGCATCCGGAACATCATCCGCTGGCACGCCAGATGCCGGGCGCTGAACAAGCCATAGGTTATCGTGACAGCCTTCTGGCCTGTCTGATCGATGCAGATCCGCGCCGCCACCGCAGTTTCATTGAGGAACTGGTACGCGCGTCGGTTCCCGTGCGTACGCTTGCCGTGCATCTTTTCGCGCCCGTCGCGGCAGAGCTTGGCAACCGCTGGTGCACGGATGAGGCTGATTTCATGCAGGTTGCCGTGGCCTCCACACGCCTCAGCATGGTCGTCAACCATGTGTCCCATGCCGCCGCCCATTCAACCGTGGAACCCCGGGCGCAGCGTCGGATTCTGTTGACCCGCACACATGGCGCTCAGCACACGATCGGCGTGTCCATCGTCGCCTCTTGCTTTCGCGACATGGGGTGGGCGGTCGAAGGCGGCAGCGATCTTGAAATCGATGAAAGCCTTTACACACGCCTGTCCGACAAACCCTATGACCTGCTGGGTATTTCCGTCAGCCGCGTGGACGAGGTGCGTAACTGTTCGGAAGTGATCCGTCGGGTGCAGGCCACACCAAAGATCAGGAAGATGAAAATTGCCGTCGGCGGCCCCGCCGTCGTCGCCTCGCCCCTGGCGTTTCAGCGTATCGGTGCGGATTTCGTGACGCGCTCCGCCCTCGACGTCATGCAACTGGCCAGCCACGTCTGAAATATCAGCGACAGCCACTAAGTTTCCGCCCGATAGGGGGTAAAACGCGTCGTCGTCTCGTCAACGGCGAGGGGGCGACCGATAGCCGGAAACGCGCGTTGCGCGCAATCCCGCCGCTCACACACCTTGCAGCCGGCACCGATGGGCGTCGCGGCATCCATATCCGACAGGTCCATTCCCTTGGCATAGACTAGCCGCCCCGCATGCCGGATATCGCAGCCCAGGCCGATGGCAAACTGTTTGGCCGGGGTGCCATAGCCGCCGGCACCATGGCTCACCGTCCGCGCCACCCACAGATATTGGCGGCCATCCGGCATCACGGCCCGTTGCGTCAAGATGCGGCCGGGCTGGGCAAATGCCTCATACACATTCCAAAGGGGACAGGAGCCGCCCACGCGGGAAAAGTGGAAATCGGTGGCCGATTGTCTTTTTGAAATATTGCCGGCCCTGTCGACCCTGACAAAGAAGAAGGGCACGCCGCGCGCGTCCGGGCGTTGCAGCGTGGACAGCCGGTGGCAGATCGTCTCGTACCCCACCCCAAACTGCCGCTCCAGCCGCTCAATGTCATAGCGCAGGCTTTCCGCCGCCGACAGGAAGGGCTGGTAGGGCAGGATGACGGCGCCCGCGAAGTAATTGGCAAGCCCGATCCGGGCAAGGCGCCGCGCCTCCTCACCGGAGAAGTCAGCCTGGGCCGTCAGTTGTTCCAGCGCCTCTGCCTGCTCCAGGAAGGCTACCTGCGTTGCCATGTGAAAGGCACGCTGCCCCGCCGTCAGATCGGCGGACAGGTAAAGCGTGCGGCTGGAGCGGTCAAAACGGCGGGAAGCACCATCACTCTCCAGCCCGCGTTCCACCATCACCACCCTGACATCATGTCGCCGTTCCAGATGTGCCTGAAGCCCGGGTGCCATGTTGCCGATGGTCAGGTTGGCGCTGCGGTGCATCTTCTCCGCAGCGCTGTCCAGCGGTTCGACATGGTTATGGCGGGCATAGAAAAAGTCCCGCACCTCCTCAAACGGCATCAGGGGCTTTGGCGTTGCCTGCCAATCCTCTCCAAGCCGGGCCGACACCTGCTCCAACCGTCCCGTGGCCTCGCGGTAACGGCGGTGCAGGGACAGAAACGCCCGGCCCAGTGCCGGCATGCTGGACGCCAGCTCCTTCAGTTCCGCGAGCGCCACCCCCTCCTTCACGCCGGTCTCCGTCAATGCCTCCCGAAGGTCGGCCACCAGACGCGCTTCCTCATCCTCGGAGAAGAGTTGCACATCGACGCCGAAAACCGCGTTGATCTTCAACAGGACGGGAACGGTGAGCGGCCGGAGATTCTGTTCCAGCTGGTTCAGATAGCTGGGCGACAGTTCCAATGCCCGGGCCAGCGCCGCCTGGCTCAGCCCCCGCTCCTCCCGCAGCCGGCGCAGCCGGACGCCCACAAACTGCTTACGCATGCCACACCATTCGCATCATTCACAAACTTGTAGAACGCTCTGCGCAAATATTCGCAATACTTATCAACAGACGCAGTCTCAATTTGCGAATATTGAGAATGATGGCGCACTTGGCAAGCGGATTGAACGGAGCACCATCACAGTGAATGTCAGCCCATACCGGCTGCCCCCTCCGATGCTTCACGATGGCTCAACGCCATGTTCACAAAGGCCCGCAGATAGTCGATGTCGGCATCAGCCTCCCGGAAACCCAGGAAAATCTGCTTGCCGACACCGTCGGGACCCAACCGCACCGGCGACACCCCGAACTTTCCCCCGAACTCCTCCACCATCCAGCGCGGCAATGCCGCGACACCGCGCCCATGTGAAACCATCAGCAGCATAATGTCAGTGGTTTCAATCTCCTTGTGCCGCTTCGGCGCCACACCCGCCGGCATCAGGAAACGGGTATAAATGTCCAACCGATCGGTCGGCACGGGATAGGTGATCAGTATCTCGTCCGCCAGTTGCCGTGCCTCGACATACTCGGCCCCACGCAGCCTGTGGTCCGGCCCGACAACCAGCACCTGCTCATAATCGAACACAGGCTCGAACCGCAGGCCGGGCTTAAATAGCGGGTCAGGCGTCACCAGCATGTCAATGTCATAGCCGAACAGCGCGCCGATACCACCGAACTGCACCTTCTGCCGGACATCGACATCGACGCGCGGCCAGGCATCCAGATAAGGTGCCACGATCTTCAAAAGCCATTGATAGCAGGGGTGACACTCCATCCCGATACGCAGATTTCCCCGCTCCCCCTTGGCGAACTGCCGTAACCTCTCCTCGGCATGGGTCAGTTGCGGCAGCAGCCGATTGGCCACCGCCAACAGCCATTCCCCCGCCTGGGTTGGACGCAGGCTGCGCCCTTCCCGGTGCCAGACCGCAATGCCGATCTGATCTTCCAGTTTGCGGATGGAATGGCTCAACGCCGACTGGGTCAGGTTTAGCTGGCTGGCGGCGGCTGTCAGCGAACCTTGGCGGTCCACCTCACGGATGATGGAAAGATGGATACGTTCCAGGATCGACATGGCGACTCACGCATGAACAGATTTCATCAATGCATGAAATCATACCATTTTTATTCATCATTTTCACATCCTATGGTCCGGGTCGTTCCCCATTTCCAAGGCGAAAACCATGGTAACGACCCACAATCTCGGTTTCCCGCGCATCGGCGCCAAACGCGAACTGAAGTTCGCCCTGGAAGCCTATTGGAAAGGCCAGAGTTCCCGCTACGCGCTGATCACCACGGGCGCTGATCTGCGAGCCCGCCACTGGCGTGACCAGGCAGCCCTTGATCTGGTGCCTGTGGGCGATTTCAGCTTCTATGACCAGATCCTGGATATGAGCTTCACGCTGGGCAATCTGCCGGAACGGGTGCGCGGCTTCCATGGTGATACGCTGGACAACTATTTCCGCGTTGCGCGGGGCCGTTCGGCGGCGGGCGGTGATGGTCACGCCGGTTGCTGCGGCGGTGTCGCCGCCGGGGAGATGACTAAGTGGTTTGACACCAACTATCATTATATCGTCCCCGAATTCGACGCCGATACAAGCTTTACCCTGGATGCGTCGCGCCTGCTGGAACAGGTTGCCGAAGCACGCGCCCTGGGCGTGCCGGCCAAGCCGGTGATCGTCGGCCCCGTCACCTATCTGGCCCTGGGCAAGACCAAGGATGGTTCCGACAGGCTTTCCCTGCTGCCACGCCTGCTACCCGTCTATGCCGAACTGCTGCGGACCCTGGCCGGCCAGGGCGTGGAATGGGTGCAGATCGATGAACCGATCCTGGTCACCGACCTGGACGCGGCGTGGGGCAAGGCCTTCACACAGGCCTATGCCGCCCTGAAGGACAGTGGCGTCAACCTTTTGCTGGCGACCTATTTCGGCGAACTGCGCGAAAACCTGACGCTGGTTGCCGGTCTGCCGGTCCAGGGCATCCATCTGGATGCCATCAATGCCCGTGAGGAGGTTGAGGCGCTGATCCGCGCCGTGCCGGATGACCGGGTGATCTCCCTGGGCGTCGTCAATGGCCGCAATATCTGGAAGACCGACCTGACGGCGGTGCTGAACTGGCTGGAGCCGGTGGCCCGGCGGCTGGGGCAACGGCTGTGGATCGCGCCTTCCTGTTCCCTGCTGCATGTTCCCGTCGATCTGGCGGGGGAGCGTAAGCTGGATGAGGAAGTGAAATCCTGGCTGGCTTTTGCAGTCCAGAAATTGGCCGAAATCGATCTGTTGGCCACGGCCCTGCGCCGGGGGCGTGATGCGGTCGCGGCGGAACTGGCCGCCAATGCAGGCGCCATCGCCGCACGCCGTGCGTCGGCGCGTGTCAACGACCCGGCAGTGAAGGCTGCCGTGGCAAGGATCGATGCCGCGATGGGCCGGCGCAAGGGCGGTTTTGCCGACCGCACGGCCAAACAGCAGGCTCGCCTGAACCTGCCGCTCTATCCCACCACCACCATCGGCTCCTTCCCGCAGACCAGGGAAATCCGGCTGTCGCGCAGCGCCTTCAAGGCTGGCACCCTGGATCTGCAAGGCTATCAACAGGCCATGCGGCAGGAGATCGAACGGTCGGTGCGCGAGCAGGAGGCCCTGGGCCTGGACGTGCTGGTTCATGGCGAGGCCGAGCGCAACGACATGGTGGAATATTTCGGCGAACAGCTGGACGGGTTCACCTTCACGCAAGGAGGCTGGGTCCAGTCCTATGGCTCGCGCTGTGTGAAGCCGCCGATCCTGTTCGGCGATATCAGCCGCCCGCGCGCCATGACATTGGACTGGATCATCTACGCCCAGTCGCTGACGGCGAAGCCGATGAAGGGCATGCTGACCGGTCCGGTCACCATCCTGAACTGGTCCTTCGTGCGCGACGACCAGCCGCGATCCCTGTCCTGCTATCAGCTTGCCCTGGCCATCCGCGCAGAGGTGCTGGACCTGGAAAAGGCCGGGATCGGCATCATCCAGATCGATGAGGCGGCCCTGCGCGAAGGCCTGCCGCTGCGGCGGTCGCAATGGGGGGAATATCTGGCATGGGCGGTGGAAAGCTTCCGCATCACTGCCAACGGGGTGGCGGATGACACCCAGATACACACCCATATGTGCTATTCGGAGTTCAACGACATCATCGCCGCCATCGCGGATATGGATGCCGATGTCATCACGATCGAGACGTCACGGTCGGACATGGAACTGCTGAACGCCTTCGACAGTTTCAACTATCCCAACCAGATCGGTCCCGGCGTCTACGACATCCATTCGCCGAACATCCCGACCGAGGCCCAGATCATCGACCTGATGACCAAGGCGGCCCAGCGCATCCCCGCCGAACGGCTGTGGATAAACCCCGACTGCGGCCTGAAGACGCGCCAATGGAGCGAGGTTGTGCCAGCCCTTGCCAGCATGGTTAATGCCGCCCGGACCCTGCGCACCCAGGCGGCGTGACGGGGATGAAGGATGGTCCCAGTTGGCTGGGGGCCATGGGGTGAGGGTCAGCTGTACCGTTTATCCAGCGCATCCCAATGCGGTTTGCCGACAAGGCGCTGACGTTCAGCGAAAGGGGTGACGAGGCCACCGGCCTCCGTCACCTCCCGTTCATCACGCAGCACGGTCAGCGCCTTTTGCATGCCCATGACCGCGCCCTGCAGGGCGGCATTGGCGTAAAGCACGATGCCATACCCAAGACCCGCCAGTTCGGTGGCGTTGAAGATCGGGGTCTTGCCGCCGATGACCATGTTCATCAGTTGCGGGCGGTCCAGCCGTTGCGGCAGGGCGCGGACCTCCTCCGCCTTCGTCACCGCCTCCACGAACAGGATATCGGCCCCGGCCTCGGCAAAAAGCTGGGCGCGTTCCACCGCCGCCTCGAACCCGTGCACGGCGGCGGCATCGGTGCGGGCCATGATCAACAGGTCGGGGTCGCGACGCGCATCGACGGCGGCCTTGATCTTGGACACGGCCTCCTCGATAGAGATCACATCCTTGCCGTTGAAATGGCCGCAGCGCTTGGGCGCCACCTGATCTTCCAGCTGGATACAGTCGGCGCCAGCCCGCTCCAGCGTGCGGACGGTGTGATAGACGTTGAGCGCATTGCCGAAGCCGGTATCGGCATCGACCAGCAGCGGCACGTTGACCGTGTCGCGGATGCGGGCGGTGTGGTCGGCGATCTCGGCCAGACCCATGAAGCCCTGGTCGGGCATGCCGAACCACATGTTCGTGACGCCGGCCCCGGTGACATAGATGGCTTCAAAGCCAAGATCCTCCACCACCTTGGCGGACAACGCGTTGAAGGCACCGGGGACGATCACGCCGCGCCGGGCTTCCACCAGGGCTTTGAGCTGCTTGCGGGTAGACATGGCTTTTCCTTCAATCATTCAAATATGCGGGCGGGGACGCGCACCCAGCCTTCCATCAGGATGCGGGCGCTGCGGCTCATCACCGCCTTGGTCACCTGCCATCGGCTATCAATCAGGGCCGCTTCGGCCCCGACGCGCAGGGTGCCGGACGGATGGCCGAAACACACTTCATTGCGGGTGCCGCCGCCCGCCGACAGATTGACCAGGGTACCGGGAATGGCAGCCGCGGTCGCGATGGCGACCGACGCGGTGCCCATCATGGCATGGTGCAGCTTGCCCATCGACAGGGCGCGGACCAGAAGGTCGATCTCACCCGCCTGCACGGCCTTGCCGCTGGAAGACACATAATCGGCGGGCGGGGCGATAAAGGCGATCTTGGGCGTATGCTGGCGGCGGGCCGCCTCACCCGCGTCGCGGATCAGGCCCATGCGCAGGGCGCCGACGGTGCGCAACGCCTCCATCCGGGCCAGCGCCTCCCGGTCCTTGTTGATGTCACCCTGCAATTCCGTACCGCGAAAGCCGATATCGGCGGCATTCACGAAAATCGTGGGGATGCCGGCATTAATCAGGGTGGCATTCAGCCGCCGCCCCTCAAAGTCCAGCTCATCGACAGGGTTCCCGGTTGGGAACAGGGCATCGCCCGCCTCCGCCGGGTCCAGGAATTCCAGCACGATCTCTGCCGCCGGAAAGGTGACGCCATCCATCATGAAACCGCCGGTTTCCTGCACCTTGCCACCAGCGACAGGCACATGGGCGATGATGCTCTTGCCGATATTGGCCTGCCAGATACGCACCGTGCAGATGCCATCCTCCGGGACAAGCGCAGGGTCGATCAGGCCGGCATGGATGGCAAAGGCACCCGCTGCCGTGGACAGGTTGCCGCAATTGCCCGACCAGTCGACAAAGGCACTGTCGATGGCGACCTGACCGTAGAGATAATCCACATCTTGGCCGGAACGCGTGCTTTTCGACAGGATCACGCATTTACTGGTGCTGGAGGTGGCGCCGCCCATGCCGTCGATCTGCTGACCATAGGGGTCGGGGCTGCCGATCACCCGCAGAAACAGGCGGTCGCGGGCAGTGCCCGGCACGCGGCAGGGTTCCGGCAGGTCGTCCAGCCGAAAGAATACGCCCTTGCTGGTGCCGCCGCGCATGTAGGTGGCGGGAATGCGCACCTGGGGGGTGTCCGACATCAGACCGCCTCCTTCTGCAGGTTCTGCGCGGCCAGGAAATCCTGGGCAAAGCGCTGCAGAACACCGCCCGCCTCATAGATCGACACTTCTTCTTCGGTATCCAGACAGCAGGTGACCGGAACCTCCATCCGTTCCCCGTTGCGGCGGCGGATGGTGAGGGTCAGGTCGGCACGGGGCCGGCGGTCGCCCGCGACATCGTAAAGTTCCGTGCCATCCAGACCCAGGGTCAGGCGCGTCGTGCCCGGTTTGAACTCCACCGGCAGGACGCCCATGCCGATCAGGTTGGTGCGGTGGATGCGCTCAAACCCCTCGGCCACGATCACCTCCACCCCCGCCAGCCGCACGCCCTTGGCGGCCCAGTCGCGGCTGGATCCCTGGCCGTAATCGGTGCCGGCGATGATGATCAGGGGGTGGCGACGGTCCAGATAGGTCTCGATCACCTCCCACATCCGCATGACCGTGCCGTCGGGTTCCAGACGAGCCAGCGATCCCTTTTTTACCACCCCATCTACGACCGCCATTTCATTGACCAGCTGTGGGTTGGCGAAGGTGGCGCGCAGCGCAGTCAGGTGGTCGCCGCGATGGGTGGCGTAGGAATTGAAATCCTCCTCCAGCACGCCCATCCGCGCCAGATATTCGCCGGCGGCGGAATGGGCCAGGATGGCGTTGGACGGAGACAGATGATCGGTGGTGATATTGTCGGGCAAGATGGCCAGCGGCCGCATATCCTTCAACGTCCGGGGATGGGCGGCCAGTGCCCCAATCCCATCCTTATCCCAGTAGGGGGGGCGGCGGATATAGGTCGATTGCGGTCGCCAATCATAAAGCGGGCTGACCTTCGTGACCGCTTTCCGGCCCGCGCCGAACATGGGTTCATAGATCTGCCGGAACTGTTCGGGCCTGACACTGGCGGCCACGACGGCATCAATCTCCGCATCGCTGGGCCATAGGTCCTTCAGCGTGACCGGATTGCCATCGGGGCCGGTACCCAGCACATCCCGTTCAATATCGAAACGCACCGTGCCGGCAATCGCATAGGCGACGACCAGCGGCGGCGAGGCCAGGAAGGCCTGTTTCGCATAGGGATGGATACGGCCATCGAAATTGCGGTTACCGGACAGAACGGCGGTGGTGTACAGGTCGCGTGCCACGATCTCACGCTGGATGGCCGGGTCCAGCGCGCCCGACATGCCGTTGCAGGTGGTGCAGGCATAGGCGACGATTCCGAAACCAAGCCTCTCCAGCTCCGTCAGCAGGCCCGCCTCTTCCAGATAGAGCCGCGCCACCTTGGACCCCGGTGCAAAGGAGCTTTTGACCCATGGCTTGCGCAGCAGTCCCAGGGCATTGGCCTTGCGGGCCAGCAAGCCGGCGGCCACCACATTGCGCGGGTTGGACGTGTTGGTGCAACTGGTGATGGCCGCGATGATGACGGCGCCATCGGGCAGCAGCCCGCCCTGTTCCTGTGCTAATGCCTGGCCAAGGTTCCCGGCGATGCCGCGTTCAGCCAATGCCGTGGTCGGCAGATGCCGGTGTGGATTGGACGGGCCGGCCATGGCGCGGACGACACCTGACAGGTCGAATTCCAGAACCCGTTCATATTCCGCCGTCCGCAGGGCATCCGCCCACAGGCCCAGCGTCCTGGCATAGGTTTCGACCAGCGCCAACTGTGCCGGTTCCCGCCCGGTCAGGCGCAGATAATCGATGGTCTGCCGGTCGATATGGAACAGGGCGGCTGTGGCGCCATATTCAGGGCACATGTTGGAAATCGTGGCCCGGTCGCCGATGGACAGGCCATCCGCCCCCTCCCCGAAGAATTCCAGCCAGGCACCAACCACGCGCGCACCGCGCAGAAAGGATGTCAGCGCCAGGACAATGTCGGTGGCGGTGATGCCCGGCTGGCACTGTCCCGTCAGCCGGATGCCAACAATATCGGGCAACCGCATCATCGACGCGCGGCCCAGCATCACCGTTTCCGCCTCCAACCCGCCGACGCCGATGGCAACAACGCCCAGCGCGTCCACATGCGGGGTGTGGCTGTCAGTGCCGACACAGGTGTCGGGAAAGGCCACCCCGTCGCGCACCTGGATGACGGGTGACATCTTCTCCAGATTGATCTGGTGCATGATGCCGTTGCCGGCGGGGATCACGTCGACATTCTCGAACGCGTGCCGTGCCCATTCGATGAAATGGAAACGGTCCTCATTGCGCCGGTCCTCTATGGCGCGGTTCTTGGCGAACGCGTCCGGGTCGAAGCCGGCATGTTCCACAGCCAGTGAATGATCGACGATCAGTTGTGTCGGCACCACCGGGTTCACGCGCGACGGATCACCCCCCTGTTCCGCGATAGCATCGCGCAGCCCCGCCAGATCGACCAGCGCCGTCTGGCCCAGAATGTCGTGACAGACGACACGGGCCGGATACCAGGGGAAATCCATGTCCCGCCGCCGCTCCACCAGTTGACGCAGGGCTGCGGTCAGCAGGGATGGATCACAGCGGCGCACCAGCTGTTCGGCAAGGATGCGGGAAACATAAGGCAGACCCGCCCACGCCCCCGCACGGATGGCGTCCACGGCGGCAGGCGCATCGAAATAGTCAAGCCCGGTACCGGGCAGCGGTTTGCGATAATCACTATTCATGGCACTTCCGATCTTAAACCAGCCTGTGACGGTACGGTCAGGACCGCTGGTCCAGGGGTACGAAGGCGCGGTCTTCAGGGCCGACATAATTAGCGCTTGGCCGGATGATGCGGTTGTCGAGGCGTTGTTCGATGATATGGGCCGCCCAGCCGGAGGTGCGGGCGATCACGAACAGGGGCGTGAACATCGCCGTGGGCACGCCCATCATGTGATATGAAACGGCGCTGAACCAGTCCAGGTTCGGGAACATCCGCTTCACGTCCCACATCACAGCCTCCAGCCGGGCGGCGATGTCAAACATCTTGGTGGAACCCGCTTGCGTGGAAAGCTGGTGGGCCACCCGCTTGATGATTTCATTGCGGGGGTCGCAGACGGTGTAAACCGGGTGACCGAAGCCGATCACCACCTCTTTACGCTCTAGCCGCGCGCGGATATCGGCTTCCGCCTCGTCGGGATTGTCGTAGCGCTTCTGGATTTCGAACGCCACCTCGTTGGCGCCGCCATGCTTGGGACCACGAAGGGCGCCGATGGCGCCGGTCACGGCGGAATACATGTCTGATCCCGTGCCCGCGATCACCCGGCCTGCGAAGGTCGAGGCATTGAACTCATGCTCAGCATAAAGGATCAGGGATGTATGCATCGCCCGCTCCCACAGCGCGGATGGCTTCGTACCATGCAGCAGATGCAGGAAATGCGCGCCGATACTGTCATCATCGGTATCGACATCGATGCGCTTGCCATTCGTGGACCAATGATACCAGTAGAGCAGCATCGACCCCAGCGAAGCCATCAGCCGGTCGGCAATGTCACGCGCGCCGGGGATGTTGTGATCATCCTTTTCCGGCAGGGCACAGCCCAGGGCCGAGACGCCGGTACGCATGACATCCATCGGATGCGCCGATGCGGGCAGGCATTCCAGCGCCTGCCGGACATTGGTCGGCAGGCCACGCATGGCGCGCAGCCGGGCCTTGTAGGCTTTCAGCTCCGCCGCCGTCGGCAGCTTGCCATGGATCAGCAGATGGGCCACCTCCTCGAACTCGCACCGCTCCGCGATTTCGAGGATGTCATAGCCCCGATAATGCAGATCATTGCCGGATTTGCCAACGGTGCAAAGGGCAGTATTGCCGGCCGTGACACCCGACAGGGCCACGGATTTCTTCGGCTTGAACGCGGATACGGTCTCGGCCACTGCTGCACTCATGGGGCGTTTCCTGTTCTTGATGTGCGTGATGGCGCATCATCGCGGGAACGCCCCCGTCTGGTGAATGGCTGAAATGGTGAATATCCGCCGCGAAAAACCTGTTAATCGGTGAATGTTGTGAAGGCGCCCCTCATGACGGCTTGGACGCAACCCGCCATGCCGCCAGGGCCGCGATGGCCAGTGGTACCGCATAGATCAGGAACAGCATGCCGCGATCGGTACCGTTCTGCATCAGGTAACCCGCCGCCAGCGGACCCAGGATGGCGCCGCTGCGACCCACGGCCATGGCGGTGCCGATGCCTGTGGTGCGGATTTCCGTGGGATAAAGCTGTGCCGCCATTGGGTAGAAGGCGTTGAACCCGCCCTGTACCAGCACACCCAGGACCAGGATGGTGGCGAAGGTTGCCATGATCGGCAGGGAGACCCAGCCGAACAGCAGCATCGCCAGGGTCGCAGCACCCAGGAACCCAGGGATCAGCCGGTTCAACGGCAACCGGGTCGCCAGAAGGCCGATGCCCGCACTGCCGATGAAAGCGCCGATATTGAAGGTGGCACCCGCCATGATGGCCTGATCCAGCGGCAGGCCGGCATTGACGGCGATGCGGGGGATCCAGCTGATCAGGAAGTAAAGCCCGGCCCAGCCCATGGTCATACCCAGCCACAAGGCGGGGGTGGAGCGGGCCAGATGCCCCTCGAACAGGGCAGACAGTTTCACCCCACGCTTGGCCGACAGCGGCGGCGCTTCGTTCAGGGCCGGCTGACCCAGTTTCTCCAGAAGACGGTTCATGCGCGCCAACCGGTCGGGCGCATCCTGTTTGGCCAGGAACTGCAATGATTCCGGCATCAGCCAGGCGACAACCGGCAGGATGATGACCGACAGCATGCCCGATCCGACAAACAAAGGCTTCCAGCCATAGGCCTGGATCAAGACGGCGGACGCAAAGCCCGTGATGATGGCCCCGATTGGCCAACCGGCCTGCAGGAACGCAACCCAGAAGCTGCGCAGCCGGGCATTCGAGAATTCCGAGGTTATGGAGGCCATGGAGGCCAGGATGGCACCGATACCCACCCCCGTCAGCACCCGCCAGACGGCCAGCATCACCATGTCATGGGCCGTGGCCGCCAGCAGCATGCCGGAACCGATCAGGGTGATGGCGATCAGCACCACCTTGCGCCGGCCGATCATGTCGGCCACCGGCCCCATCAGCATCGATCCGAAGGCCGTGCCCAGCAGGCTAGCCGTCAGCACAATGCCCAGCGCCCCATCCTTCAGCCCCCATTCCTGGGCGATGACTGGTGCCGCATAGGTCAGCAGCACCACATCCACCCCGTCCAGCAGGTTCAGGACAAAACAGAGCAGCACCACGATCAGGCGCGTGCGCCCCATGGGAGCCGCCTCCAGGGCGGCGACACGCGCCTGGAATTCGGCGCTGGCCCGGTCGGTCTTGTGGCCCGGCTTGTTCGACATTCTTTTCCTCCCTGCACCGCGCATGGCCTTCTATCGGGCCACTCCGCTTTGCTTATCCCAGCATTGCCTTGAAATCCGCCCCCATGTCACCGGCATTCGGTTCGATGCCGGTAAACAGCTGGAAGGCGCCCACCGCCTGGAACAAGGCCATGCCGCCACCATCCAGCGTGCGGCAGCCAAGCTGGCGGGCCGTGCGCAGCAGTTCCGTCTCGATGGGGAAATAGATGATCTCCGCCACCCAGAGGTCGGGGCGCAGCAGCCCTTGTCCCACTGGCAGGCCCGGATAGTCGGCCATGCCGCGCGGCGTGGTGTTCACCAGACCATGGGCGTGGGGCAGCACCGCATCCGGTGACTGCACGGCCCTGGCGCGCCCTTCCCCGAACAGGCTGTTCAGACGGTCAGCCAGCTCCGTGGCCCGCGCCAACTGCACGTCGAAGATCGACAGGCGTTCGGCACCCAGCCGTAGCAACGCATAGCCGACGGCGGCCCCGGCCCCACCCGCACCCAATTGCACCACATGGCGCAGATCGGCATCAGGCAGGCCACGCCGGAACCCCTCGGCGAAACCCCACCAGTCGGTATTGTGGCCAGTCTTACGCCCGTCCTTCAGGACGACAGTGTTGACGGCACCGATGGCGGCGGCTTCGGGTGACAATTCGTCCAGCAGCGGGATCACCGCCTGCTTGCAGGGGTGGGTGATGTTCAGGCCGTTGAAGCCGAACCGCTGCGCGCCCGCCACCAGATCGGGCAAGGCCGTCACATCCAGACCCAACTGTTTCAGGTCGATCAGGCGATAGACGTAGCGGAGGCCCTGACGCGCCCCCTCCTGTTCATGCATGCGCGGTGTCAGGGATGCCTGTATCCCCGACCCGATCAGGCCCGCGAGGATGGATTTCCCGCTCATGATGGGCTGTTCCCCAGGCTGTTGCCGAGAAAGGTGAGGGCGGCCAGATATCCATCGGCACCAAGGCCGCAAATGACACCCGTCGCCGCCAGCGAGACGTAGGAATGGTGGCGGAAGGCTTCCCGCCGGTGAATGTTGGTCAGATGCACCTCCACCACCGGAACGGCGCAGGCCAGCAGCGCATCCATGATAGCGACCGAGGTGTGGGTGTAGGCGCCGGGATTGATGATGATCCCCGCCGCTTGCCCGCGCGCCGTGTGGATCCAGTCGATCAGCGCGCCTTCATGGTTACTCTGCCGGCAGATGACCGACAGGCCCAGCGACTGCGCATGCTGGCGGCAGCTATCCTCGATATCGGCGAGGGTGCGGCGACCGTACTTTTCCGGCTCCCGCGTGCCCAGCAAATTCAGATTGGGCCCGTTCAGGATGTGAACAGGCTTTCGTTCCACAGGGTCCGGCAAAATTCCCCCCTGCGCCCGGTGAGAGGCGGTGTTTGTCGTTGATCGGCCCATGGGATTGGCCGTTGCGTGAATGTGTACGAAATAGTACGTTCACGTCAAGGCACGTCTTTCAACGACCCGATAATCAGCAGCAATCACGAGAAGGGAGGGGCATATGGAACGGGCGGAATTGCCGACCGGCGGCCTGGCCAAATCCATCGCGACCGTGTCGATCAGTGGCACCCTGACCGGCAAGCTCGAAGCGGCGGCGGCGGCCGGGTTCAGCGGTGTCGAGATTTTCGAGAACGACCTTCTGACATTCGATG
This sequence comes from Niveispirillum sp., assembly GCF_052437035.1. Lineage (NCBI taxonomy): Bacteria > Pseudomonadati > Pseudomonadota > Alphaproteobacteria > Rhodospirillales > Azospirillaceae > Niveispirillum > Niveispirillum sp. The sequence goes on along the minus strand of NZ_JBQVOH010000003.1, from coordinate 185,255 downwards.
GACGCCCCGCCGATGTGCGGCGCATCGCGGCCGATCTGGGTCTGACCATCACCATGTTTCAGCCCTTCCGCGATTTTGAGGGCATGCCCGGCACCCTGCGCACCCGCACCTTCGAACGGATGCTGCGCAAGTTCGATGTGATGGCGGAACTGGGTACCGACCTGCTGCTGGTCTGTTCCAACGTCTCGCCGCAATCGCTGCCGGAACGCGGGCGCATCGTGGATGATTTCCGCGACCTGGGCGAACTGGCCGCAGCGCAGGGGTTGCGCGTGGGGTATGAGGCGCTGGCCTGGGGTCGGCATGTGCATGATCACCGCGACGCCTGGGACATTGTCCACCGTGTCAACCATCCGAATATCGGCCTGATCCTGGACAGTTTCCATTCCCTGGCCCGCAATGTGCCCATCGACAGCATCCGCGACATCGATCCGGCCAAGCTGTTCATCGTGCAGATTGCCGACGCCCCGCGCCTGGACATGGATCACCTGTACTGGAGCCGGCATTTCCGCAATATGCCGGGCCAAGGCGACCTGCCCATCACCGATTATGTGAAGGCGCTGATCGCCATAGGCTATCGCGGGCCGCTGTCGCTGGAGATTTTCAACGACCGGTTCCGCGCCGGCTCCGCCTCCGGCATCGCCCTGGATGGCTATCGCTCGCTGAAACTGGTGGAGGATGAGGCGCTGGCCCGGCTAAAGCGGCCCGCCACCATGCCTCCGCGCATTGATGTGCGTGGCGTAGAATTCATCGAATTCGCCGCAACGGAGGAAGAGGCGGGGCCGCTGGGCGCCATGCTGGCCACCATGGGTTTTGAACCGGTGGGGCGGCATATCAGCAAGGCCGTCACCCGCTGGCGTCAGGGCGACATCAACATCGTCCTGAATGGAGAGACGGAGGGCTTTGCCCACAGCCATTCCATCGTGCATGGCGCGTCAGTCTGTGCACTGGCCCTGCGGGTGCATGATGTGCCGGCGGCGCTGGACCGTGCCGACAGCCTGCGCATCCCCCGCTTCGCCCAGGCCGTGGGACCGGGGGAAATGGATATTCCCTGCGTGCGCGGGGTGGGCGGCAGCCTGATCTATTTCATCGAGGACGGGACCCAGGAACAGGTCTGGCGCAATGACTTCGTGCCGCTGACAGAGGTGCCGGTGCCCGGCGTTGGCCTGAGCCGCATCGACCATATCGCCCAGGCCATGGGGTATGAGGAATTTCTGTCCTGGCTGCTCTATTATTTCGCGCTGTTCGACGTGACCAAGACGCCGCAGCTCGAAATCGCCGATCCGCTGGGCATCGTCCATAGTCAGGCGATCGAGAATGGCGACCGTTCGTTCCGTGTGACTCTGAACGGCTCTGCGGCGGCACAGACCCTGACATCGCGCTTCCTGAACCATTATCTGGGTGCGGGCGTGCAGCATGTGGCGCTGGCCACCGGCGATATATTTGCGACCGCAAAGGCGTTGCAGGAACGCGGGCTGGAACGCCTCCCCATCCCGCGCAATTACTATGATGATATCGAGGCGCGGTTCGGCCTGGACCCCGATCTGGTGGAACGGATGGCGGCACATGACATCCTCTATGACCGGACCGACGAGGCGGAGTTCTTCCAGCTTTACTCCCGCGCCTTCGCGAAACGCTTCTTCTTCGAATTCGTGGAACGGCGCGGGTACGACGCGTACGGCGCCGCCAATGCCGCTGTCCGACTGGCGGCGCAGTCCCGATTCAACACCGACACCGTTTATTGAAGGCGCGGAACAGCGCCCACTAAAAGCAACAGAATCACGGAGGAAACATGTCCATCTGGTCCCGCCTGCTGCTGGGCGTTGCCTGCCTGTCCCTGCCCGTTATGGCATCCGCCCAGACCGTGAAGGTCGATGGCGGTGTGATTGAGGGCAAATTGCTGGACAGCGGCGTCAACGCCTTTCTGGGAGTGCCGTTCGCCGCCCCGCCCCTGCGCGATCTGCGCTGGCGCCCGCCGCAGCCGGTACAGGGCTGGAACGGTGTGCTGCATGCCGACCGTTTCGCGCCCATGTGCCTGCAACCCATGCGTGGTTCCACCATCAACCATTATTTCGGGCATGAGGCGATCAGCGAGGATTGCCTGTACCTGAATGTCTGGGCACCTAAAGAACCGGCGCCGGCGGGCAAGCCCTATCCGGTGATGGTCTGGATCTATGGCGGGGCGTTCAATGTCGGCTCCGCCAGCATGCCCAACTATTCCGGGGAGTTTCTGGCAAAGCAGGGCGTGGTCTATGTCGCCCTTTCCTACCGTGTCGGCACGCTGGGCTTTCTGGCCCATCCCGAACTGACGGCGGAAGGCGGGGGACATTCCGGCAATTACGGGCTGATGGACCAGATCCAGGGTTTGCGCTGGGTCCGCGACAATATCGCGGGCTTTGGTGGCGATCCCGGCAATGTCACCCTGGTGGGGCAATCGGCGGGATCGATGTCCATCGGCCTGCTGATGGCCAGTCCGGAGGCCAAGGGCCTGTTCCACCGTGCCGTGGGGATGAGCGGAAGCCCGTTCAGTGCCCTGCTGCCGCCCATCCCGCTCGCCGATGCGGAGGCGGACGGCAAGCGGTTGCAGGACGCGCTGAAGGCCGGCTCCCTGGCCGACATGCGCGCGGTGGCCGGCGACCGGATCATCGCCACGCCCTTGCCCCGCCGCTCCCCCATCGTTCTGGACGGCAAGGTGCTGCCGCTGCCGGCCGATCAGGCGATGAAGACGGACGGGCATAGTGACGTGCCGGTGATGATCGGCTTCACCCGCGATGAAAGCTTCCGCACGCTGGGCAGTGCCACTGATCTGCCCGCCTATGAGGCGCTGATCCGGCAATCCTTCCCCAGCGTCGCAGACAAAATACTGAAGGCCTATGCCGTCAAGGATACAGGCGGCATTTCCCGCGCCATCACCGATATCCAGCGTGACGCCACCGTGGGCCGCCAGGTCGCGGCCTGGGCACGCGCGCAGACGCAGCCGGCCTATGTCTGGCTGTTCACGCGCCGCCATCCCTACACGCCGGGCATCCGCTTCGCCGACCATGATCCGGCGACCGTGGGCGCCTATCATACCGGCGACGTGCCTTATTGGCTGGGTACGCTGAACGCGCTGAACCTGTTCCGCCGCACCCGCGACTGGGAACCGGTGGATATGGACCTCGCCACCCAGATGCAATCCATGCTGCTGTCCTTCGCCAAGGGAGCCGCCCCGTCACCCGACTGGCCGCGTTTCGATCCGAAGAAGCCGCGCCTGATGGAACTGGGCGAACAGGTGCGGGTGGCGGACTGGCCGCACTATTCCACGTTGGACCTGCTGGCCGGGTGGGAAGCACCACCCCCGCCCCCCGCCAGCACGCCGCGCGTGCGGGATTGAGGGAGGGCCGAGATGAAATACCTGCTTCTGCTGCTGATACTGCTCTGTCCCACAACCATCCAGGCCTATGAACCGGTCCCCACGCCCGGCCTGCGTCTGGTTCTGCAGGCCCGCGTCACCGTCGATCCGGCGGTGGAGGTGGGGGTGAGCGACCATGGCAAGCGCCGCTTCATCCCCATCACCGGCGGCACCTTCACGGGTGATGGGATCAAGGGGGAGGTCATGGCCGGCGGTGCCGACTGGCAGATCGACCGACCCGACGGCGTGCGGGAGATCGAGGCGCTCTATTCCCTGCGCACCGATGATGGCGCCGTCATCATTGTGCATAACAAGGGCCTGTCGGTCCCCGACCCGCGTTACCTGATGACGGTGCCGGCCTTCCACGCGCCCGCCGGCAAATACGAATGGCTGAACCGCCGCATTTTCGTGGGCAGGATCACGCCCGTGCCCAGCGGCGGGGCCGTGATCATCAGTGTCTTTGCGGCGGAAGGCTGAATTCGCTTCAAAACGCGCGGGGCCGCATTATCCTGTGGCCCCGCACCTCCATCATCCAACGGATCATCCATGAACGCCCCGGCGCCCAAGTCGAAATCGGCAACCCCGGCCCGCAATCCCCGCGCCGCCGAAGCCGATGAGACCAAGGCCAATATCCTGGCCGTGGCCCGCCGCGAATTCGCTGACAAGGGCCTGATGGGTGCCCGCATCGACGAGATCGCGGAAAAGACCGACACGTCCAAGCGGATGATCTATTACCATTTCGGATCGAAGGAAGGGCTGTATCAGGCTGTCCTGGAACAGGAATATATCGCCATCCGTGATTCGGAGGCGGCCCTGCCCATCCTGGATGTCGGCGCGGAAGAGGCATTGAAGGCCCATATCCGCCTGACCTTCGACCACCATTTCAAGAACCCGGAATTCGTCCGGCTGGTGATGAACGAAAACATCCTGCACGGGTCGTTCATCGGCAATGTCGACGGCATCAAGCGCCGCAGCCAGCATGTGATCCAGGGCCTGAAGGCCATTCTGGACAAGGGCGTGGCCGAAGGGCTGTTCCGGGCGGATATCGACCCGGTCGAGCTGCACATGACCATCAGCGCGCTCAGCTTCTACAACGTCTCCAACCGCTACACCTTCTCCACCATCTTCGGGTACGAGCTGGGGTCCGAAGAGGCTGCGGCACGACGCAAGGAACAGGTGGTGGAGATCGTCATGACCTGGTGCCGCAAGGGCTGAAAGGCGCTCCCCATAACGGATTTCCAGCATCCGCAAAGAAACGCACTGCGGCATAACAAACACAATTGACGACGTACGAACTGTTTCGTACATTAACTCCATCGAAAGAAAAGTCGGGCCGTCTGGCATCGTCCGTCGGGACCCGCAAAATCAAAAATAAGGGTCGGGGGGAAGAATGAAGCGTTCCGTCACCGCCATATCCGCGTTCCTGTGCCTGTCGGCCATGGCCATCGGGCCTGTGGCCCATGCCGGTGGCGCCGATGTCGCGGCCAGTGCCGCTGTCGGCGCCTCGGTACAGCAGGTGGGGGCAGATACCTTTTCCACCATCACGGTTCCCTTCGCCGGTGGCGTGACGGGGATGCCGGATATGGTCTATAAGACCGTGCCCGGTTACCGGCCGCTGAAGCTGGATCTGTTCCTGCCGGCAGGTGCGGGACAGGATGGCAAGACCCGGCCCGTCATCGTCTATATCCATGGCGGCGGCTGGATGGGTGGTGGCCCGCGCCGCAGTGCGGCCTTCCAGGATTGGCCCAAGGTTCTGGCCTCCATCGCGGCCCAGGGCTATGTCGTGGCCTCCGTAAGTTACCGTTTCTCCGGCGAGGCGCCGTTCCCCGCTGCGGCCAAGGATGTGAAATCCGCCATCCGCTGGCTGCGCGCCAATGGTTCCCGGTTCGGTGTCGATCCCACCCGTTTCGCCGCTTGGGGACAGTCGGCGGGCGGTCATCTGGCGGCCCTGGTGGGGGCCAGCTGCGCCGACCCGGCCTTTGCAGAGGATGCACCGGCCCCCGCCCGGCCCGCCACCGTTGAAACCGTCCCCACGGGTGCGGGCGGGGTGGAACAGGCGTCGGATTGTGTACAGGCGGTCGTCTCCTGGTTCGGGATCTATGATCTGGCCACCATGCCCAGCTACCTGAACAAGGATGCGCCGCCGACGGAGCCTATGCGCCGGTTCCTGGGCTGCACGGGTAGCGGCTGTGACGCTGACCGGGTGCGCCAGGCCTCGCCCATCGCGCATGTCGATGCCAAGGACCCGCCCTTCCTGCTGCTGCATGGAAGGGACGACAATGTCGTGCCGGTGGCACAGCAGGACCGGTTCGCCTCGGCTTTGGCCGCCGCCAATATCTCGGTAAAGACCCGCATTTTCGACGGTGCCAACCATAGCTGGATCGCCGAAAAGCCCGAACGCACCGTGGAGGTCAGCCGTCAGGCACTGGCCGACACGCTTGATTTCATCCAGACGGCAATCGGCCCCCGCTGACGGGGACCGGTCGCACAATCAGCAAAAGCAAAGCCGGGGCCCGTGCCGTTGCCGGAACGGTGACCCCTGCACGCCAAAAAGGGGAGGAAAACGTGGACAAGAAGATGATCAAGACGCGCCCGCCGGTGCATGGCCTGTTGCGGCAAACGGCCTCGCCGCTGGCCCTGTCGCTGGCCGCCGGCATGATGCTGGCATGCCCGGCGCTGGCACAGCAGGCCGATGCTGGCAAGACGGAGCTGATCGAAGAGATTGTGGTCACCGGCTCCCTGATCCAGCGGCCCAACAATGTCGCGGTCAGCCCCATCACCACCGTATCGACGGAATCCATCAAGGAAAGCGGCCAGGTAGAGGTTGAGGCGGCGCTGAACCAGCTGCCTTCCTTCACCGCCGCCGGCACGTCCAGCACAGGCGGACAGGGCGGCGGTGGCCGCGCCAGCCTCAACCTGCGCGGCCTTGGCTCCAACCGCAATCTGGTGCTGCTGAACGGCAAGCGCCTGCCGCTGTCGGACATTAACGGCAATGTCGATATCAACATCCTGCCCGAAGCCATCATCGGCAGCGTCGATGTGATCACGGGCGGTGCGTCAGCCATCTATGGTTCCGACGCCATGTCCGGCGTGGTCAATTTCAAGACCATCCAGCCCTTTGACGGTGTCCGCGCCGATGTGCAGTTCGGTCAGGATGAACGCGGCGACGTGTTCAAGAAATCCGCGTCCGTCACGTTGGGCAGCGCCTTTGCCGACGACAAGGGCCACATGATGCTGACGGCCAGCTATACGGACCGTCCGGGCCTGCAGGGGTCCAAGCGTTCCTTCTTCGAATTCGTCACCCCCTCCTCCTTCATCGGCACCGGCACCTATGTGCCCAACGCCGCCAACCTGCCGACCCAAGCCGCCATCAACAGCGTCTTTGCCAAATATGGCGTTACCTCCACCGTGGGCCGCACGCTGAACCTGGGCTTCAATAATGACGGTTCGCTGTTCGTGCAGACGGGTGCCCTGAACTACAAGGGTCCGACGGATAATGGTTATGCCATTATCGCCGGCAATGTCCGCATGCCCGTGGGACAGCAGGTTCAGTTCCAGAACTCCCTGGAACGCAAGACCGCCTTCGGTTCCTTCGATTATGAAGTGGCCGACGGCGTCACCGCCTATGGCCAGTTCATGCATGTCGATAGCGTCGTGAATACGGAAAGCGGCGGCAGCCTGACCCAGATCGGCAATCTGACCACGATCCCGACCACCAATCCCTTCATTCCCGCCGACCTGCGCGCCATCCTGGCATCGCGCCCCAATCCCAACGCGCCTTTCACCTGGAACGGGCGTTATGTCGGTATCGCCGACAAGAACTGGGACGAACAGTACAAGGTCAGTCAGTTTGCCCTGGGCCTGAAAGGCGATCTGGCCGGCAGCTGGAAATGGGATATCTACAGCTCCTATGACGAGAGCCTGCATGATCAGGCGCTGTATAATGCCGTCGTGAAAAGCAAGGTGCAGAACCTGCTGAACGCGGCGGATGGCGGCAATTCGCTGTGCGCCGGCGGGTTCAACCCGTTCGGGATCAGCAATTCCACCCGCATCTCCGACGCCTGCAAAACCTATATGACCAAGACGGCGCTCAGCACAGAAAAGCTGACCCAGAGCCAGGTGCAGGGGCAATTGTCCGGCCCCGTGGTCGAACTGCCCGCCGGTCCGTTGCAAGTGGCGTTGCTCGCCTCCTACCGCCGCAACACCTATCGCTTTACGCCCGACAGCGATCTGGCCGCCCAGAATATCGAGGCGGTGACCGGTTCGGCATCGGCACGCGGCAATATCAACCTGAAGGAAATTGCCGGTCAGGTGGATATCCCGTTGATCAGCGGGGCGGAGTTCGCAGAGGAACTAGCCATCGGTGCCGCCGCCCGCTATTCGGATTATTCCACAACGGGCAGCGTCAAATCCTATGAAGGCGACATGCGCTGGAAACCCGTTGAAGCGCTGATGTTGCGCGGGTCGTATCAGCGGGCGGTGCGTGCGCCGAATATCGGGGAACTGTTCTCCCCGCCGACGGGCACGCAGGTGCAGTTCGGCACACCGCCGGCCTCTGTCGGTGATCCCTGCGACGTGCGCTCCATCGCCCGCACGGGCGCAGGCGGGGCACAGGTCCGCGCCCTTTGCATCGCACAGGGCGTACCGGCCAACGTCATCGACACCTACACCTTCCCCACCACGGCGACCGGCGGCACCATCCGTGGCAATCTGGGCCTGACCCCGGAAAAGGCCGACACGTTCAATATCGGCACCGTCCTGACCATGCCGGGCGACAGCCCGTGGTATGGCGGCACCACCATCTCCGTTGATTATTACAACATCAAGATCAAGGAGGTGATCTCCGGCGTGCCGGGCCTCACCACCCTGTCCAAGTGCTACAATCTCGACGGTTCCAACCCCACCTATGCCGCGACGAACGAGTTCTGCCAGTTGCTGACCCGCGATGCACAGGGTCAGTTGCAGGATGTCAGCCTGCCCTTCCTGAACCTGGGCGGGCTGGAAACCGACGGTATCGATGTGCAGATCAACTGGTCGGCCAGCCTGTCGGATATCGGTGCCGATGTCGGCGATCCCAGCGCCGAGATCTATGTCACGCCCGTCATCGGCTGGGTGAACCACTACAATATCCAGACCCTGCCCGGCAGCGCATTCCAGGATTATGTGAATACCAGCACGCTGGGCCGCGCCCTGCCGCGCTGGAAGGCGCTGACCACCGTCGGCTACCGCTCCGACCTGTTCGGCGTCGGTCTGCGCTGGCGGTATCAGGGGGCGATGGACGACGTGACGGCGGTGACCACGCCCACCAACCCGTCGCGCGGCGTGCCGGCCTATAACCTGTTCGACCTGTTCGGCAATGTCCGGGTCAATGAGAGCATCGAACTGCGCGCCGGCGTCACCAACCTGTTCGACCGTGGCCTGCCCATCGTGGCCAGCTCACAGAACAGCACCGATGTCGCCGTCTATGACGCGGTTGGCCGCTCCTACTATGTCGGCCTGCGGGCAAAGTTCTGATGAATGGTCGCTGCTGATCCAGATCAGCAGCGACCCAATTCCCCCTCGCACAGACGGCGGCACAGGATATCACCTGTGCCGCCGTCTGCATTTCCGCAACAGAAAACGCATCGGATACATCCCCGTCGAAACTGCGCGCATGCATGTGTCGCACATATGCATGTTGACCCGCTGCCTTTCACCCGCTATCGCATCTGCGAATTATTCGCAATTTCAAGTGGGGGTTCTAAAAATGCGGGCATGGTGGATGATGGGCGTTTGCGCCGCCACTTTGATGGGTGGTGCCGCGATGGCGGAACCGGCGGCAACGATGACGGAGGAAATCATCGTCACGGGCCGCGTCCAGCGCCTGTACCGGGTGGAAGGAACCACCATCGGCAAGGTGCCCGCCAACATCCTGGACATCCCGCAGTCGGTACAGGTGATCAACGCGGAACTGATCAAGGATCTAGGCGCGCGCAACGTCACAGACCTGTACCGCAACATTTCCGGCCTGTCCTTCTTCACCTATGCCGGCGTCACCTTCCGCGGCTTCCGCCAGGAACAGGCCTATTATGACGGGATGCGCGGTGACCCGTTCATCGGCTTTGCCGTACCGCAGCTGTTCAACATCGAACGGGTGGAGGTGCTGAAGGGTCCGGCGGGTATGCTGTACGGCCCGGCGGCACCGGGCGGGTCCCTGAATTATGTCACCAAGACGCCCCAGGACGATTTCCGGGGCGAGGTGCGGGCCTTTGCCGGCAATTATGACCGTCTGGGCGGTGCGGCGGAGGTGACGGGTCCCATCGATGAGGAGGGCCGCTTCGCCTACCGCGTCGGCGCCTATTATGAGGAGATGGACAGTTTCCGGATCGGCGCCGGTAACGAGACGGCGATCGGCGATGCCAGCCTGCGCATCCGTCTGGCGGATGAGACGAAGCTGACGCTTCAGGTCATCCATTATGACCAGGACCTGCCCGCCAACCGCCTGCGCGGCATACCCGTCACCGACGACGGCGTCTATCTGGCCCCCATCACCTGGAACCATAATGAGCCGACGGATTATTCGAAGCTGAAATCCGATGTGCTGCAGGCCAAGCTGGATACGCGGCTGACCGACGCCATCCGCATGGATGCCGGCGTGCGCTGGTTCAAATCCAACGAGGTGCAGCAATATCACGAACCGCGCGGCACCTATGACAGCAACCGCGACGGTATCCTTGACATGGTCCGGCGTGAATTCCGCGACCAGAAGCGGGACAGCGATGCCCTGGCCACTGCCGTCAACTTCATCGCCGACACGGAACTGGCAGGCCTGGACCACCAGTTCCTGTTCGGTGGCGACTGGTACCGCGAGGATGCGATCCTGTTGCAGCGGACCGCCCGCGCCAGCAATGCCGGCGGCCCCGTGCCCGATGCCAGCCTGACCAACCGCGTCTATGGCCTGACCTCCGGTGCCGCCTACAACCTGTCCAATGTGCCGTTCAGCCGGACGGACACGCGCGCCGAACGCCAGGGCGTCTACCTGCAGGATCAGGTGGGGCTGGGCCAGCACTGGATCGCCCTGGCCGGCATCCGCTACGACCATTTCAAGGATGTGAACCGGGTCAATGGCTCGGACTTCTCCGATGGCGACTACACATGGCGGACGGGCCTGATCTACAAGCCCACCGACGAAGTGTCTCTCTATGCCAGCTTCGCCAACAGTTTCGAACCGCAGGCCATCGCCAGCCAGGCGGAAAATGCCGGCGGTCCCTTTGACCCGATAACGGGCCGGCAGGTGGAAGCTGGGGTAAAGACGGCGCTGCTGGGTGGCCGCATCCAGGCCAACGGCGCCATCTACCGCATTGTGCGCGAAAACATGGTGCAGACCGACACCACCAAGGCACCCGTCAATGGCGTCAACCAGTTGAGCCCTGTGGGCGAGGTGACAGCGAAGGGGCTGGAACTGGACCTTTCCGCCGATATCACGCCCGACTGGGTGTTCACAGCCAATTACGGCTATAACGATACCAAGATCACGGGCACGGTGCCGGGGCAGAGCCTTACCAATGCCGTGGGCAACCGCTTTGCCAATGCCCCGCGCCACAAGGTTGGCTTCTGGACCCGCTATCAGGTGCCGGCCATCGATACCGGCTTCGCCTTTGGTGGGGAACATGTCTCAAGGCGCCTCAGCCTGAACGGCCAGACGGTGAAGCCCTATACGATCTTCGACGCCTCCATCATCACGGATCTGGGCTTCGCAGAGGCGATGTTCCGGGTGAAGAACCTGTTCGACAAGGAATATGCCGCGTCGGGATTCACCACCCATAACGGCCATTTCCCCGGTGAGCCGCGCACCTGGTTCGTCGAACTGCGCCGGACCTTCTAAACCATGGCGGCGGCGAAAGAACGGAAGCGGCGGTCGGTCTGGTGGGCGGTGCATGCCTGGGCCGGGCTGAAACTATCCCTGTTCATGACCTTCATCCTGGCAACGGGCACGCTGGCCGTGTTCTCCGCCGAACTGGACTGGCTGGTCACGCCATCGATGCGGGTGATGCCGCAGGAGGGACCGAAGGCCTCCTGGGGTACGCTGGCGGCATCGGCGCGGGAGGCCGTGCCCGGTGGGCGGCTGGCACAGATCTATGCGCCGCCGCATCCCGGCTTCACAGCGGAGGCCTGGCTGGACACCGGTACCGCCCGCCCCACCCGCGTGCATCTGGACCCCTACACGGGCCGTGTCACGGGGGTTGTGGGCTGGTACAATATCCAGCGCTTCCTGCGGGAGACGCATCGTCATCTGATGTTGCCCGTGAAGCTGGGGGTGCCCATCGTCTGCACCCTGGCCTTCCTGCTGCTGGCATCGCTGGTCAGCGGCATCGTCACCTACAAGAAATGGTGGCGCGGCTTTTTCAAGCGACCGCGCGGCGGGGACGGGCGCAGATTGTCAGGCGACCTGCACCGGCTGGCCGGGCTGTGGAGCCTGTGGTTCGTGGCCCTGATCGCGGTGACCGGTGTCTGGTACATGGTGGAATCACTGGGTGGCGACGCGCCTGACCATCCCAAGGCCCCTGCCCTCTCCATCACGGCGGTACAGCCGGTGGGACCGGCCCTTGACGCCCTGATCGAGACGGGCCTGCGCGCCTATCCCGGCCTGGATATCCGTGAAATCCGCTATCCCACGGCCAAGGGTGGGCGAGGCCTGGTGCTGATGGGGCAGGCCGATGCCTGGCTGGTGCGTGACCGGTCGAACGCGGTCTGGCTGAACCCCGATGACGGCGCGGTTCTGCTGGTCAGCAGGGGGGAGGAACTGACGGCCCATCAGCGCATCTCGGAAATGGCAGACCCCCTGCATTTCGGCACGCTGGGCGGCTTTGCCACAAAGATTGTCTGGTTCCTGGCGGGCATCCTGCTGACCGGCCTGTCGGTGACCGGGGTGATGATCTACAGCCTGCGCCTTCGCGCCGCCGCCGCATCGGGGACCGAAAGCAGCAATGGCTGGGTCCGGGCCTGGCGCGGCATGGGCTGGTGGGCATATCCGGCATTGGGCCTGATCATCCTGTCACTGGCCCTGGCCCCCGGCGCCATGCTGGCATGAAGGGGGCTTAACGGGGCAAGGCCCCGGATACAGGACAGCTTACCCGAACCAAAACATTGAAATATATGGATTTTTAAGAATCAGGAATTTTAAGCTCCTGAATATCCAAAATTGGCTACCATTGGGCGCCGAGATTGGCTACTATTTCTTGGCAGCCGACATCCAAGCCGGCATCATGGACACGGGAGTACTGCACATGAGGAATTTGAAGCGGCTGATGCTGCTGGGTGTCGCGGCGGGAGCCGGGATGGTCCCCGCCGCGCATGGCCAGGACATGGCCCTGGAAGAGATTGTGGTCACCGGGTCGCGCCTGTCCGCGACGATTGAGACTTTCCCCGGCTCCTACACGGTCGTGGGCCGCAAAGATCTGGAGGATCAGTTGTCGACGACGGCTGATATCGGGTCTGTCCTGGCCAACATGGTGCCCGGCATCGCCGCCTCCAACGGCACCGCCGCGAATGTCGAACAGAGCCTGCGCGGTCGTCCCCTGCGCGTCTTTATCGACGGCATCCCCGTGTCCAACCCGCTGCGTGACGGTGGCCGCGACCTGCGCCTGATCTCCCCTTCCGTGATCGGCTCGATTGAGGTGATCCGTGGTGCCTCGGCCCTTTACGGTCAGGGTGGTGCCGGCGGCATCGTCAATTACATCACCAAGGACGCGCCCTCGACCCAGGAATTCCGTTTCAAGACGGAGATCGGGACCAGCCTGTCGACAGAGCATCTGGCCGATAGCGCACGGCCCAGCATTTCGCAAAGTGCGTCGGGCGCCATCGGTGGTTTCGACGTCAACCTGAACGGTTCGTATGAGCGGGTGAACGGCCAGTTCGACGCCGATGGCGACCGTCTGGCCCCCGACCCGCACAATTTCGGCGGCATCGCCGATAGCAACATCTATAACCTGTTCGCAAAGCTGGGCTATTCCTTCGGTGACCAGCGCATTGAGGCGATGGTCAATTATTACCAGCAGAAGCAGGACACCAATTACGTCACGGTCAGCGGCAATATCGCCAGGGGCATCAAGGAAACGGCGATCAAGGGCATGGCCGATCCCCGGGCCCTTGACCCGGAAAACCGCAACACAATCTCGTCCCTTGCCTACGAGAATAGCGACATTCTCGGCTCTGCCCTGAATAGCAAGATCTACTATCTGGAGAATTACAGCGTCTTTTCCTTCGATGCGGCGCGCCTGGGCGGGACCCAGACCACCATCACCTCGGAAAAGATCGGATGGCAGACCGATTTCACCACCAAGCTGGATGATTGGGGCCTGGACGGGGGTACCGCGCTCTGGGGCTTCGACATTGCCCGCGACACCACCGAACAGCCGCTGATACCGCTGACCAACAAGCCGGGCGATGGCCGCACCTTCACGCCGCCGCTAAAGCAGATGAACTATGCGGCCTTCATTCAGCTGGACGTGCCGGTCACCGACTGGTTCACCCTGCGCGCCGGCATCCGGCATGACGAATTCAAGATGAAGATCGATGATTTCGTGGCTGGCCTGACCAATGTGAAGGTGGCGGCGGGCGAACTGGATTACAGTGCCACGCCGGTCAATATCGGCGGCACGCTGCATATCCTGCCCGAAGCGGAAATCTTCGGCGGCTTCTCCCAGGGTTTCTCCATCCCCGATATCGGCGCGCCCCTGCGCCGCGTGACGGCACGCAATCTGGACAATTTCGATCCCAAGCCGCAGCTGGTGAATAACTACGAAATCGGCCTGCGCGGATCGGTTCTCGATATCGGCTACACGGTCGCCTATTTCATCAGCAAGTCGAAATACGGCACCGATTTCGTGATCGACACCGTGAACCCGACCGAGGCCGCGACCCTGCGCGAGAAGGAACGCATCCACGGCATCGAGGCGACCCTGAGCGGCAAGATCGGCGACAGCACCAGCTGGGGCGGTAGCTTCGCCTGGTCGGAGGGCAAGCGCGACGCCAATCATGACGGCAAGGTCGACACCCCCCTGACCGGGCGCCGCATTGGGCCGGAACAGTATAATGCCTGGCTGGAACAGGAATTCACCGCTGACTGGACGGGCCGTTTGCAGGTGAACCGTACCGGTTCGCGCAACAAGTTCCCGACCGCAAAGATCAATGACTTCTACACGGGCCGTGTGCGTCCCGTGACGCGTGTCGATGCGTCCACCCAGTACAGCATGAACAAACTGCTGTTCACGCTGGGTGTGAACAACCTGTTCAACAACGACTATTATTCCGTCACGTCCCAGATGATCAACCGCGACCAGCTGTACAGCAAGGCGGAGGGCCGTACCCTCTTCCTGAAGATGTCTGCGGAATACTGATCCGGCTGTCCCGGTCCTGCGGCTTTGTCCGCACCCCGGCACCGGGCCGATCCCTCCCGACATGGATGACAAGAATGACTCTGCCCGTGAACGGCGCGGAACGGGGCTTCACGCCCTATGATATCGGCAGGACACCGGCAACGGCCTGCCGTATCGACCAGCGCTTCTCCTACTGCCTCTATGTACCTTCCCGGCTGGTGGAAAACCCGGCCGGCGGGCGCATCCTGGCGGCGGTCCATGGCACGGACCGTGGCAATCAGGCGCTGCGGGACCTGTTCATCCCCTATGCCGAGGCAACGGGCAGCATCATCCTGGCCCCCTTGTTCCCCTGTGGGATCGGCGAGCCGCAGGAACGGGACAATTACAAATACATTGAGTACCAGGGCATCCGCTTTGACCATCTGTTGCTGGACATGGTGGCGGAGGTGGCGGCGCGCTATGGCGTCGATGCCGGGCGGTTCGACCTGTTCGGCTTCTCCGGCGGGGCACATTTCGCCCATCGCTTTCTCTATCTGCATCCCGGTCGGCTGCGTGCCGTGTCGGTCGGGGCACCGGGTTCGCCGACGCTGCTGGATACGGGCCGCCTCTGGTGGCTGGGCGTGGCCGATATGGAGCAACGGTTCGGCGTGCCGCTGGACCTAGACGCCATGCGGAAGGTGCGGGTGCATCTGGCCGTCGGGTCGGATGATACCGACACCTGGGAAATCACCCACACGCCGGGCTCCCGCCATTGGATGGAAGGCGCCAACGATGCCGGGGCGACGCGGGTCGAACGGCTGCATACGCTGGCCGCCAACCTGACGGACAATGGCATTGATGTGCAGCTGGACATTCTGGACGGGTTCCGCCATTCCCGTGACGCCCTGGTCGGAGCTGCCATCGCCTTCCTGAACGGGCTGGCGGCGGAAGGGGGTGGCGATGTTTCGACCTAACCGCCTGAAGCGCCTGCTGCGGGAAAAGCGACCGGCGCGCGGGGCCTGGCTGTTCATGGGCAGCCCCGCCGTGACCGAAGCACTGGCCCCGCTGGGTTTCGATGCCCTGATCATCGACCATGAACATTCGCCGGGCGGGCTGGAAACCGCCATCCACCAGATGCGGGCCATGGCGGGTACCGGCACCACGGTCCTGGCCCGTCTGCCAGACAATCACCCTGCCCCCGTCCGACACCTTCTGGATGCCGGTGCCGAAGGATTGCTGGCCGCCAACCTGGAAAGTGCGGATGCCGCCGACCGGCTGGTGAAGGCCACACGCTATCCCCCGCACGGCATCAGGGGCGCGCACTACACCGTCTCCCGCGCCGCCGGCTGGGGCGCCTGGAGCTGGGAGGTGGCGGAATTCGGGGAGGCGGAAACCCTGACCATCGGCCTGATCGAAAGCGTGAAGGGTGTGGATGCCATCCCGGAGATGGCGAAGGTGCCAGGCCTGGACATGCTGTTCATCGGCCCGCTGGACCTGTCGATCAGCGCCGGCGTGCCCGGACAATATGACGCCCCCGCATTCAAGGCTGTTCTGGAAGCGGCGGAACGGCGCATTCTGGAGGCCGGGCTGGCCCTGGGTGGAACCACGCTGCCGGGCCAGACGGCGGAGATGATGTTCGATCGTGGTTATGGCTTCGTCACGCTGGGCGCCGATGTCACCTTTCTGCGTCGGGGGGCCGGATTGGCCCTGGGCCAGACGGGTTGAAGGGGGAGAGATGATGAAGGACCGATCACCAGCCGCCCCTTCCCCCCCGATGCCGTCGCGCCGACAGGTCATGGCCGGCATCGCCGCCGCCGCCTTGTTGCCGGGCATGGCCCGCGCCGATGATCCGGTCACGGTATCAAAGGCCGAAAACGGCCTACTGATCTACTCGATCATGGCCGAGTATAATTGGCGCCCCCTGCTGCGCGGGTTCCAGGCGCTGTATCCCTGGATCAAGGTCAATTGCCTGGACATGGGCCCGTCGGAAGTGTTCGAGCGTTACTACGCCGAAACCTCCGTCAACCGGCCCTCGGCTGACATCATCGTGTCCAGCGCACCTGATGCCTGGATGCGCTTCGCGGCCAAGGGCGGCATCGGCGCCCATGTCAGCCGGGAAGAAGCCAGCCTGCCGGCCTGGAGCCGGCCCATGCCCGGCCTCTACACGCTGTCGGCTGACCCGATGGTGATGATCTACAACAAGCTTCTGCTGAAGCCCGACCAGTATCCCGACGGGTTGAACCGGCTGGCGGCCCTGGCGGCGGAAAATCCGCTGAAATTCCGCAAACGCGTCACCACCTATGACGCTGCCGCCCATGCGCTGGCCTATGCCGTGCATTGGGCCGCCATCACCAGCGGACGCCCCGGCGGCTGGGACCTGATGCAGCGCCTTTCGCCCGCCGTACGGGTGGAAAGCGGTGGGGCCGCTATGATGGAAAAGGTCACGACGGGCGAATATCTGGTCGGCTTCAATGTCTCCGCCGTCACCGTCTGGCCGCAGATGGCGACCAAGGGCCGGTCGGAGATCGTGGACTGGACTCTGGACAAGGACGGAACGGTACTGGTGCCGCGCGGCATGGCCGTCACCGCCGGCAGCCGCAGCCCGGCCAGTGCCCGGCTGATGCTGGATTACCTGCTGTCGCATGATGGTCAGGTAGCGGCGGCTCAAGGCGGGTTGATGCCCTACCGGTCCGATGTACGGCCCGATGAGGTGCCGTACCTGACCTATGATGGTCTGGTCCGGCGGCTGGGCGGCGAGGACAGGATCGTCCATGTCGGTTACGACCCCACCATGCTTGACCATTACCAGGACTTCATCGCCCGCTGGAACGCCACGTTCAAGGCGCGGCGGTGAGGGTGGCCGCTCTCTCTACCGTCACCCCGGCGAAAGCCGGGGCCCAGTGTAAGGCGCGGTCAGCGCCGATATGACTCTTACCGCGGCAGACGCCCCTCTACGCCTGGGCCCCGGCTTTCGCCGGGGTGACGGTGGATGAAGCGGGATGACGCAACGAACACTACCCCCACCCTCTGACATTAAGGACCGGACCGGCCCATGTCCCTGGCGGAACCCCAATCCCGATTTTTCCGGCCCGACCGGGCGCTGCTGATCCAGGCGGCGGTGGCGCTGGCGACGCTGGCCCTGGTGCTGGGGCCGTTGGTGCCCGTGCTGTGGCAGTCGCTGCTGGACCGCCCGCTGTATGAGGCTGACCCGCTGTTCAGCCTGGACAATTATGTCCGGCTGTTCGGCAATCCCCGCTTTCATGACGCATTGGGCAATTCGGTGCTGCTGGCGCTGCTGTCCACGCTGATCGCCACGGTTCTGGGCGTGGCCTTCGCGCTGTTCCTGGAACGCACCGACATGCCGGGGCGTGGCTGGCTGCGCAACCTCACCCTTTGGCCCATGTATGTGTCGCAACTGGTGTTGGCCTTTGCCTGGTTCATCCTTTACGGCCCGTCCGGCTATGTCACTCTGGCGGTGGAACGTATGGCCGGCGTGCCGCTATGGGACATGTATACGATCCTGGGCATGGGGCTGCTGGCCGGCACCTCGCAGGCGCCCGTCGTCTATCTGTTCTGCTCCTCATCCGCCCGGATGGCCGATGCCACGCTGGAGGATGCGGCCCGTTCCGTCGGTGCTGGCCCCCTGCGCGCGCTCTGGTCCGTGTCCCTGCCCCTGATGCGGCCATCCATCATCTATGCAGCCTTGCTGACCTTCATCGGCTCGCTGGAAATGCTGGCGGTTCCGCTGGTGTTCGGCAAACCGGTGGGTTTGGAGTTCTTCACGACCTTCCTCTATATGGAGGGACTAGGCGCTATCACCCCGGATTACGGGCTGATCGGGGCGGCGGCGACCCTGCTGCTGGTCGTGATTTCCATTCTGCTGGTGATCCAGGGCCTGCTGCTGCGCCAGTCGAAGCGTTTCGTCACGGTGCGCGGCAAGGCCCAGCGGCCCAAACTGGCGCCCATCGGTCGGGTCGGCTGGGTCGTCTGCGGATTGATGAGCCTCTACACCGCCCTTGTGCTGCTGCTGCCGCTGGCCGGCATCGTGCTGCGCTCGGTCACCAGTTTCCTCACCCCCCTGATGTCACCCTTCGACCTGCTGACGCTGGACCATTTCGAGATTCTGTTCGGGTACGAGGCCTATCGCCGCTCCATCCTGAATTCGGTGTTCATCGCGGCCTTTGGCGGGGCGCTGGCCACCCTGTTCGTGGCCATGGTGGCGCTGGTGGCCCACCGGTCGGAATTCCGGTTCCGCCGCGCCCTGGAATTCGTGGCGCTCTATCCCCGCGCCATGCCGGGCATCATTGCGGGTATCGGCATGTTCTGGGCCATGCTGCTGCTGCCCTTCGCCCATGTGTTGCAAGGCACGATCTGGCTGCTGATGCTGGCCTTTACCATGCGCGGCATTCCCATGGCCTTCGGTGCACTGTCGCCCACCCTGCACCAGATCGGTCGTGAACTGGACCAGGGGGCGCGGTCGGTGGGGGCCGATTGGTGGACCACGGTCCGCGTGATCATCCTGCCCCTGATGAAGCCGGCGCTGTTTTCGGCCTATGTGCTGCTGTTCCTGGCCTTCTTGAAAGAATACGCCGCCGCCGTGTTCCTGTTCGCCCCCGGTGCAGAGATTATCGGCACGACGATGCTGACCTTCTGGACCAATGGCAGCACAGGACCGGTCGCCGCCCTTTCCGTCATCCAGCTCGCCATCACGGCCCTGTTCGTGACGCTGGCGCGCCGCAGCTTGAGGACCAACAAAGATGTCTGAGGTTGTCGTCGATCGTCTGAACAAGCATTACGGCCCGGTGCAGGCCCTGCACGAGGTCAGCCTGCATGTTCCCGACGGGGAATTCCTGACCCTGCTGGGGCCATCGGGCTGCGGCAAGTCCACGACCCTGTTCGCCATCGCCGGGCTGGACAGCCCATCGGGCGGGCGCATCACGGTGGGTGGGCGGGATTTCTACAATGGGGCCAGCGGCCTGGAACTGCCGCCGGAAAAGCGCAATCTGGGCCTAGTGTTCCAATCCTACGCCCTGTGGCCGCACATGAATGTGCGCCAGAACCTGGCCTTCCCCCTGCGCCTGCGCAAGGTTGGAAAGAAGGAGCAGGATGCGCGGATCGAGGAGGCGCTGGCCCTGGTAGAGATGGGCGCCTATATCGACCGCTACCCGCACGAATTATCGGGCGGGCAGCAGCAGCGCGTGGCCCTGGCCCGCACCCTGGTCTTCCGCCCCTCCCTGCTGCTGCTGGACGAACCCTTGTCGAACCTGGATGCCAAGCTGCGCATCAAGGCACGATCCTGGCTGAAACAGTTGCAGCGCCAGCTGGGCCTGACCACACTGTACGTCACCCATGACCAGTCCGAAGCCCTGGCCCTGTCCGACCGGATCGTGGTGATGGAGAAGGGGCGTGTGTCACAACTGGGTAGCCCGGAAGAAATCTACCGCCGCCCCGCCAACGCCTTCGTGGCCGATTTCGTGGGCGCAAGCAATTTCTTGCCCGGTGATGTGGTGGATCGCAACGCCATCACCGGCACCTGCCGGGTGAAGCTGGCGGGTGGGGATGTGCTGACGGCCCTGTGGCCCGACAACTCCGCCCCGCCTGCCGGCTGCCTGCTGACGGTGCGTCCCGAACATGTCAAGCTGTCGGCAGAACCGCCCCTGCCGGGTCCGGATGTCAATATCCTGGCAGGGCGCATCCTTGAACGGGCGTATCTGGGGGCACGCCTGCTCTACACGCTGGATTGCGGCCATGGCATGGTTGTGATGGCGGAGACGGAGACGCGGGTGGAGGGCGATACGGCCTGGCTGTGCTTCGCCGTCGACGACACGCTGCTGGTCAGGGCCTGACGGATCGGGAGGGGCGGATATGTACCGGATCGACCTGGCGGGCACCCGCCACCGCTTCCCCGACCTAAAATCGCTGCTGGCGGCGGCCACGCCCCTGCGGTCGGGGGACGAACTGGCCGGCATCGCGGCGGAAAGTGCCGAGGCACGGGTGGCCGCCCGCCACATCCTGGCCGACCTGCCGCTGAAGACCTTCCTGACCGAAACCGTGGTGCCGTATGAGGAGGATGAGGTCACGCGCCTGATCATCGATAGCCATGATCAGGCCGCCTTCGCCCCCGTGGCGAGCCTGACCGTGGGGGAATTTCGCGACTGGCTGCTAGATGACCGGGTACGGGCGCGCGACCTGACGGCCCTGTCGCCCGGCCTGACGGCGGAGATGGTGGCTGCGGTATCAAAGCTGATGCGCAATCAGGATCTGATCGCCGTGGCGCGCAAATGCCGGGTGGTCCGGCGCTTCCGCAGTTCCATCGGACTGCGCGGGCGGCTGGCGGTCCGGTTACAGCCCAACCACCCGACCGACGATCCGGCGGGCATCGCCGCCTCCATACTGGACGGGTTGCTGCATGGCTGCGGGGATGCCGTCATCGGCATCAATCCCGCCACCGACAATGTGGAGGGCGCCATCGCCCTGCTGCGCCTGATCGATGATCTGCGCCTGCGCTACGCCATTCCCACGCAAAGCTGCGTGCTGACCCATGTCACCAACAGTTTGCAGGCCATCGAACGCGGCGCCCCCGTCGATCTGGTGTTCCAGTCGGTGGCGGGCACGCAGGGGGCCAATCGCGGCTTCGGCATCGACCTTGCCCTGCTGGCAGAGGCGCAGGAAGCCGCCCTGTCGCTGAAACGCGGCAGCATCGGCAATGACGTGATGTATTTCGAAACCGGCCAGGGCAGTGCCCTGTCCGCCGGCGCCCATCACGGCGTGGACCAGCAGACGCTGGAGGTTCGGGCGCAGGCGGTGGCGCGGGCCTTCCGCCCCCTGCTGGTCAACAGCGTCGTCGGCTTCATCGGACCTGAATATCTGTATGACGGGCGGCAGATCATCCGGGCGGGGCTGGAGGATCATTGCACGGGCAAGCTGCTGGGCCTGCCGATGGGGGTGGATGTCTGCTACACCAACCATGCAGAGGCCGACCAGAACGACATGGATAACCTGCTGACCCTGCTGGGCGTGGCCGGTGTCTCCTTCGTCATGGGCGTACCGGGTGCCGATGACATCATGCTGAACTATCAAAGCACATCCTTCCACGACGCGCTTTATGTACGCGACGTGCTGGGCGTGCGTCCGGCTCCTGAGTTTGAGGCCTGGCTGGAAAGCATGGGCATGCTGGACACGCGTGGCCGCGTGGCCCCGCGTGAGATCGCCACCCTGCCACTGGCCCGCGCCATCGCCGATCAGAGGTTCACGACGCCATGAGCCAGCCGCCAGCCGACGATCCGCTGGCCCGGCTGCGGGCCGCGACCCAGGCCCGTATCGGCCTGGGCCGGGCCGGCCACGCCATGCCCACCCGCGCCTGCCTGGATTTCGACCTGGGCCATGCCCGCGCCCGCGATGCCGTCTGGACGCCGCTGGACGTAGATGGCGTGACGGCACAGGCCAGCGACTGGCCGGTGATAGCGGTCCGCAGCCAGGCGCCCGACCGCGCCACCTATCTGCGCCGCCCCGACCTGGGCCGCGAACTGGCGGCGGCGGACGGGTTGCCTGCGGGGCCGTTCGACCTGTCCATCATTATCGGCGACGGGCTGTCGGCCCGCGCGGCCCAGGCCCATGGTGCCGCCCTGGCGCTGGATCTGCGTGACCGGTTGCCGGGCTGGTCCCTGGCCCCGCTGGTGTTGGCGCATCAGGCCCGCGTGGCGCTGGGCGATGCCATCGCCGCCAGCATGGGCGCCCGCTTCGCCCTGATGCTGATCGGGGAACGGCCCGGCCTGTCGGCAGCAGACAGCCTGGGCGCCTATCTGACGATCGATCCGCGCCCCGGACGAATGGACAGCGAACGCAATTGTGTTTCCAACATCCGCCCGCCGCACGGGCTTTCCATCGCTCAGGCCGGGGAAAAACTGGCCTGGCTGCTGACGGAGGGACGGCGGATCGGGGCCACCGGCATCGCGTTGAAGGATGCCGCACCAACCAGGGACAGACCCCATGTTCACCATCAATCCCATGCCGCCGATCCCGCCCGGCCCGCTTCTGGACAAGCTGTTGCAGGTGGAGACGGCGACGGTGGGCCATTTCCGCCATGACGGCTTCATCGATCCCGCCATACGTCTGGTCCTGCCCTGGGCGCGCATCGCGGGGCCGGCGGTGACGGTACGGATCGCGGGGCCTGACAGCACCCTGCTGCACCATGCCGTCAGCAGCGCGCGGCCCGGCGACGTGCTGGTCATCGACCGCTGCGGCGACACGCGCCATGCCTGCTGGGGCGGGGTGACGACGAATGCCGCGCGGCTGGCCGGTATCGCCGGGGTCATCATCGACGGCCCCGCCACCGATTTCGGGGAAATCGTGAAGGCGGGGCTGCCCGTATGGTGCCGGGGGCCATCGGCCCTGACCACGAAATTCCTGCCCCTGGACAGCGCCATGAATGTGCCCGTCAGCGTGGGCGGGGTGGCGATCAATCCCGGCGACCTGATCCTGGCCGATGACAGCGGGGCCATCGTTCTGCCCCCGGACGCGGCGGAGGCCGCCGCCGACCGCGCCATCGGCCTTCAGGAACGCGAACGTCTGGTGCTGGCCCGGCTGGCGGCGGGTGAGAGGCTGGCCGATATCTCGGGCGCTTCCGACCTTATTCGGCGCGCAGGTGCGGCGTGACCGTGCAGCGCTGGCACCGCTGGGCCGGGCTGTTCCTAGGGCTGTTCATTGCCGTGCAGGGGCTGGGCGGTGTGCTGCTGCTGTTCCGGCAGCCCCTTAATCACCTGCTGCACCCCGCCGCCTTTACACCATCGCCCCCCGCGCTGGACGCCAATGTCGATGCCATACGGGCCAGCGGCTGCACCATCAACCGCATCGACCTGCCCGACCTTGCCACCGATCCGCTGTTCTGCCACCTCACCTGCGCGGGAGAGGCCTTCATGGCGACGGCGGGCGGCGGGCGGGTGCTGCGTCTGGCGCCGCTGGGTGATTGGCCCATGGAATGGCTGTTTCAGTTCCATTACCGGCTGGCCGCCGGCACGACGGGACAGCAGGTGGTGGGCTGGATCGGCGTGGCGCTGTTGGCGCTGTGCCTGACGGGTTTCTGGCTGCTGGCGTGCACGGCCCGTCGGGACGGGTGGCAGGCGCTGTTCCGCCCCGGTTGGCCCGCTGCCCCCTTACGCCGCTGGCGCGACCTGCACCGCGCCGCCGGCCTGTATCTAGTGCCCGTCCTGGCGCTCCTGGCCCTGACCGGCATCGGCATGGCCTGGAACCCGACCGTGACGGCACCACTGCCCGTCACACCGCGCCCGTCGCCACAGGTCCCGGTGCGTCCGGACACGCCCTTGCTGCCGCTATCCAGCATCATCGACCGGGCGAAGGGGGCGACGCCCAGCAGCATCCGCCTGCCCGGCGGGCACGGGCGGGTGGTCATGGTCATGCTGGGCCGGGCCGACAGCCCGGATTATGAACAATTCTGGTTCGATGGCTATACCGGCATCCTGCTGGGTACCCGCCGCGCGGCGGAACGGGCAGCGGCGGACCGGTTCATGGACCTGTTCTATCCGCTGCATACGGGCAGCCTTCTGGGTCCCGCGGGCACAGCCCTGATGCTGCTGACCGGCCTGTCCCTGCCGGGTTTCCTGGCGACAGGCCTCTATCTCTGGTCACGGCGGCGGGGGCCGGCAACGCTGCCGATGCGGGTTGCGGCCCTGTCGCGCGACGGCACCGGCGTGCTGCACATCACCCTGCGCCACCGGTTCGGCCTGCCCCTGCCGCGTTTTGGCGCCGGGGACCATGTGGATGTGCATCTGCCGAACGGGCTGGTTCGGCAATATAGCCTGTGTGGACGGCCCGGACGGCACCGTTCCTGGCAGATCGCGGTGCGCCTGTCGGATGTGTCCGCCGGCGGCTCGGCCTGGATTCACGCCCATCTGGCCGTGGGGTCACACCTGCGCCTGGGCCTGCCGCGCGCCCATTTCCCGCTGGCATCCGGGAACGGTCCCGTCCTGCTGCTGGCCGGCGGCATCGGCATCACGCCGCTTCTCTCCATGGCCTGGAGGCTGTGGGAAACGGGGCGGCCCTTCATCCTGCTGGTCTGCGCCCGCGACCGCGCCGCCCGCCCCCTGGCCAGGGCCATTGCCACCACGCCCCTGGCCCCTTTCGTGCGCTGGCATGACAGCGCCACGGATGGACGCATCGATCTTCGCGCCCTGATAACGGCACAGGCACCCTGCACGCATCTTTACACCTGCGGTCCCGATGCATTCATGCAGGCGGCACTGGATACGGCCCGCAGCTTGGGCTGGTCAACCGACCGGCTACATTGGGAAGCCTTCGCCCCCGCCACACCCAGCGGCCCTGCCTTTACGGCCATTATGGATGGGAAGACCATCGCGGTTGGGGCCGGTGAAAGCCTGCTGGATCGGCTGCTGGCCGACGGTATCGCCATCCCCCGTTCCTGCCGCCGGGGCATTTGCGGGCAATGCGTGGTGACTGTGCGATCTGGCGCGGTGGATCACCGCGACAGCATCCTGACCCCAGACGACCACGCCGCCGGCCGCATGACCACCTGCTGTTCCCGCGCCGCCGACGAGGGTGGAACCCTGCACCTGTCCCTGACGCCATAACGCCGCCCGACAGCGAAGCCTGTTGACACACGACAGATAGTAGCCAATTTTGGCTATATAGATTTCCGCCATGATGGAGCCTGCGATGCCCCCCCTGCCCGTCGCCTGTGTGCAAAGCACGGCGACATCTGACCCACAGCATAATCTGGCCGCCATCACGCCGCTGATCCGTCAGGCGGCGGCGGGTGGGGCGACGCTGATCTGTCTGGCCGAAGCGTTCGATTATCTGAACCCCTCCTTCGTGGCCCTTCGCGACTATGCGCTGCCGGAGGCGGAGCATCCGGCCCTGATCCTGCTGTCGCATCTGGCGCGGGAACTGTCGGTCTGGCTGTTGGCGGGGTCGGTGTCGGTGAAGCTGGCGGATGGGCGCATGGCCAACCGGTCGGCCCTGATCGGCCCGGATGGTGCGATCACCGCCCGCTATGACAAGATCCACCTGTTCGATGTGGACCTGCCCGACGGGTCACGCTTCCGCGAAAGCGACTTCTACCGCCCTGGCGACCGGGCCGTGGTGGCGGATGGGCCGGATGGCGCCCGGATCGGCATGGCCATCTGCTATGATGTGCGGTTCCCGCATCTGCACCGGACGCTTGCCCAGACGGGCGCCCAGATCATCACCGTGCCCGCCGCCTTCAGTTCCATGACAGGCCCCTTGCATTGGGAGGTGCTGCTGCGCGCACGTGCCATCGAAACCGGCTGTTTCGTGCTGGCCCCGGCGCAATGCGGCGACAATTACCCCGGTCGCCGCTCGCACGGGCAAAGCCTGATCATCGACCCCTGGGGCCGGGTTCTGGGCCGGCTGGGGGACGAGCCGGGGGTGCTGTTGGCCAGCCTGGACCTGGATCAGGTCGTTGCCTTCCGTGCCGCCATCCCTTCCCCCGTCACCAACAATCCGTTCCGGATCGGAGCCTGAAACCCATGCAGACCATCACACGCCGCATCACCCTGCGCGAAGGCCACGAGGTCGTGGCTTACATTCATGGTGAGGGTGAGCGGACCCTGTTCCTGGCCAATGGCGGCCCTGGCCTGCCCAACCGCTACTTGCGTGAACCGCATCTGCGGCTGGCGGAGAAGGGCTATCGCATTGTGGGCTGGGATCAGTTGGGCTGCGGCGCCAGCGACCGGCCCACTGATCCCGGCCTCTGGACCCTGGAACGCTATGTGGATGAAGCCGAACAGGTCCGCCGCGCGCTTGACCTGGGGCCGGTGGATTTCCTGGGCCATTCCTGGGGCACCTGGCTTGGCACCGAATACTGCCTGACATGTCCCGAGGCCGTGCGATCCTACATCATCGCCGACGGCGCCTGCGACATCCCGCATCTGGTGGGCGAACTGAACCGCCTGCGTCTGGCCCTGGGGTCGGAGACGGTGACCATGATGGTGGCGCATGAAGCCGCCGGGACCCTGGACCATCCGGAATATCAGGCAGCCGTCACCTTGCTGAACCACCGCCATGTCTGCCGTCTGCGCATCTGGCCGGAACCGCTGACGGCATCGCTGGCCGACTGGAACATGGGCCCCTATGTCACCATGCAGGGGCCCAATGAATTCACCTATACCGGCAATATGAAGGATTGGAACCGCGTGCCCGCCATGGGCGCCATCAAGGTCCCCTGCCTTGTCCTGGCCGGCAAGCACGATGAACTTACGCCCGCCTGTTCGCTGCGCATGCATATGGCCCTGCCGGACAGTCGCATCCGCATCTTCGAGAACAGTTCCCATATGCCCTTTTACGAGGAACCGGACGCCTATTTCGCGGAACTGGAAGGTTTTCTGGCATCGGTTGAGACGTGAGGACGCGGGACAACCGGCTCTTGGCGATTGGTTTGGCGGTCTGCTAATATGTTGAGCAGAAATCAGATAACAAATTGGCTACCGCAACCATGGCAACGACCAAGGAAACCTCCAGGGACAAAGAAGCCGAGGCCGCCAGCCTTGTCAGCCGGCTGGAAGCGGACCTGCTGGGTGGGGTGTTCCGACCGGGAGAATGGCTGAAACAAACCGATATCGAAACAAATTACGACGCACATCGTTTCGATGTCAGAATGGCCCTTCTGGACCTTAAGACACGCCAGCTTCTGGAACATGTCCCCAATCGCGGTTACCGCGTGGCCAGCCTGTCGCAGCAGGACCGCGAGGAGTTGATTGAGGCGCGCACAGTGCTGGAGGTGGCGGCGGCCCGGCGCGTGGTGGAGCGGGCGACTGATGATGATGTGGCCGAACTGGACCAGATCGTCGCGGAATTCGACGCCAATATGGAAGATGCCGACCTGCCGCTGCTGCGCGCCCTCAATGCGAAGTTCCACGACCGGCTTTACGCCATCTGTGGAAACCGCGTGATGATGGAAGAGATCAAGGCCCTGCGCCATCGCGGCCTTCCGGGTGTTCGCGGCTGGCGTGCCAATTCCGCCATCCAACGCTCCAACCGTGACCATGGCGACATGGTGGCCATGATCCGCGCCCGCGATGCCGACGGCCTAGTCCATGCGATCGAACGTCACCTCAATCGCTGGCGGGAGGAGTGATACCGGGGGGGCCGCACCTTTATGAATGCGTCAGGATCACATCCAGAAAATATTCGCCATAACGCTCCAGCTTGCGCGAACCCACGCCTTGCAGAGTGCCCAGCTCGTCAAGGTCGGTCGGCTTCTCCCGCACCATCTCCATCAACGTCGCGTCGTGGAAGATGACATAGGGCGGAACCCCCTGTTCGCGCGCCAGTTCCAGGCGCAGCGCCTTCAGCGCGTGCCACAGCGTATCGTCGGCGGGTGACAGGTCGGCGGTGGATGTCTTCGGCTTGGAAGAACCGCCGCTGCCCGACCAGGAGGCCTTGCCCTTCCCCTTGGCCTCCGCCGCCGGGTCCCGGCGCAGACGCACGACTTCCTGGCTTTTCAGGACGGCAGTCGCCGTCTCCGTCAGGATCAGGCCGCCATGCCCCTCCGGATCAGCACAAAGCAGGCCGTTGGCCACCAGCTGCCGGAACACGCTATGCCATTCCTGCTTGCCCAGTTCGGTGCCGCAGCCAAAGGTCTTCAGCTTGTCATGGCTTTTTTCAACCACCTTGTCGGTGGCAACCCCGCGCAGCACATCGACAAGATGGCCCACCCCGAACCGCTGCCCCGTGCGGTACACCGCTGACAGCGCCTTCTGCGCCACCACCGTCCCGTCATAGGTCTCGACGGGCTGGAAACAGGTGTCGCACTTGCCGCAGGGCTTGGGATATTCCTCATCGAAATAGGTCAGAAGCGTCTGCCGCCGGCAGCGCGCCGTCTCGCAGAAGCCCAGCAGTGCCTCAAGCTTCTGCCGTTCGGTGCGTTTGAAGGCCGGCGGACTGTCGGACCCCTCCACCATCATGCGCATCTGTACGACATCGGCAAAGCCGTAGAGCATCAGTGCTTCCGCCGGCAGCCCGTCGCGGCCCGCACGGCCCGTTTCCTGGTAATAGGCTTCAAGGGACCGGGGCGGGTCCATATGCACCACGAACCGCACATTCGGCTTGTCGATGCCCATGCCAAAGGCGACGGTGGCGACCATCACCACGCCTTCGCCCTTGATGAAACGGTCCTGATTGGCCTGCCGCGTGGCGGGGTCCAGCCCGGCATGATAAGGCAGCGCATCGACCCCCTGGTCGGCCAGATATTGCGCGATGGCGTCCACCTTGCCCCGCGACAGGCAATAGATGATGCCCGCGTCCTCTGGCCGGCGGCGCAGGAAATCCAGCAGCTGCCGGCGCTCCTGATCCTTGGGCAGAATGCGATAGGTGATGTTGGGCCGGTCAAAACTGGCCAGGAACAGCCGGGCATCGGTCAGGCCCAGGCGCGCCGCGATGTCGGTGCGCGTCTGCGCGTCCGCCGTCGCCGTCAGCGCCACGCGCGGCACATCGGGGAATTTTTCGTGCAGGATGGAGAGCTGCAGGTATTCCGGGCGGAAATCATGGCCCCACTGGCTGACGCAATGCGCCTCGTCCAGGGCGAACAGCGCGATGCGCGACCGTTCCAGCAGTTCCAGGAAGCGCGGCGTCACCAGCCGTTCGGGAGCGACATAGAGCAGGTCCAGATCGCCCCGCTCACACGCCCGCTCCACCTCCTGCGCCTCCCGCCAGTCCAGCGTAGAGTTCAGGTAGGCGGCGCGCACGCCCAACTGGCGCAGCGCATCCACCTGATCGCGCATCAGGGCGATCAGGGGCGAAACGACAATCCCGACACCGGGCCGCACCAGGGCCGGGATTTGATAGCAAAGCGACTTGCCACCGCCCGTCGGCATCAGGACAAGGGCGTCACCCCCGGCCACGACATGCTCGACAATGTCGGCCTGCATGCCGCGAAAGGCCGGATAGCCCCAGACCTTGCGCAACGCATCCTGGGCCGCCTCCAGCGGCGACAGGGCGAAAGTCTCGGCAAGGGCGTCGGGCATGGCGCTACGGCTTGTGGGTTACATCTGTGTGGGGACACCAGATAAGGTGGCCGCAGACAGGTTTACGGCACCCGCCGCATGCGGTCCAGGGCTTTGACGATCTCAGTGGTGGCCGTGGCCGCCATGATGACCATGACCGTGCCCACCATCGCCTTCCGGGGCCTTGATGGCGCTGATGCAGATCACGGCCAGAACGCTGGCGGCGAAGAACAGGCCGATACCGACGAAGCTCATATCAAATCCTCCAAAACGAATTCCGGCGGCACACTAGCGGCGCGATGCGACGGACGCAACCGGGCCATCATGCCAACAACCATTCCCGCATCAACCCCGTCACCCGCTCCGGCTGCTCCAGCGGGGCAAGGTGCCCGCAGCGGGGGATCACATGCAGGCTGGCACCCCGCACCGCCGCCGCAATCTCCTGCGACCGGTCGGGCGGCGTCTGCGCATCATCGGCGCCGACAATGACCAGGGTGGGGACCGTGATGGCGGCAAGGCCGGGCCGGCTATCGGGCCGCGACAGGATGGCCGCCTGCTGCCGGCAGAAGGCATCGCGGCCCACCCGCTCCGTCATGGCCAGGACGACACCACCGATTTCCGGCACCGCCACATGGTCGGGATGCACCTGCGTAGACAGAAGGCGCGGCGACATGCCTCGGAACTTGCCGATCCGGGCCAGTTTCAGCATGGCCTCCCGCCGCTGCCGCTGTTCCACCGTGTCGGGCCGGGCGGATGTGTCGACCAGGCACAGACGGGTCACCCGTTCTGGCGCGCGTCGCAATATCTCGAACGCGACATAGCCGCCCATGGACAGCCCGGCCAACGCAAACCGCTCCGGCGCCCGCGCCAGAATCGCCTCGGCCAGCGCCGCCATCGAGTCTGCCTGTGTCAGGTCGGGAACGGTGCAATCGGCGATGTCGGACAGGTTGTTTATCTGGTGCGCCCACAAGGCTTCGTCGCACAACAGGCCCGGCAACAGATAGAGGGGCTGCCTTGCGTGCGGCGTGGGGGGTGTCATCGCCCGAAATCCTTGCTCTCAAAGGCCGAAATTGATATCGAAGGCGCGACCGTATTCCATTGTGTTCCGGCAATTCAAATGCTGGGGACGCAGGGTTGCCAGCGGTCGATCCATTATCGCCGCCGACGTCACGGTGTTTTTGTTCGACGTCGCCTCCAGAATGATGAAGGCCTAATGCTGTTCTCGGAACTTGGACTCGGGTCCGAAGTCCTTCGCGCTGTTGAAGAAGTCGGCTATACCACGCCGACGCCGATCCAGGAAAAAGCCATCCCGTGGGTCCTGCAGGGCCGGGATGTGCTGGGCTGCGCCCAGACGGGTACGGGGAAGACCGCTTCCTTTACCTTGCCCATGATCGAAATTCTGGGCCGTGGCCGCGCCAAGGCGCGCATGCCCCGCTCCCTGATCCTGGAGCCGACGCGCGAACTGGCCGCCCAGGTGGCGGAAAATTTCGAGCTGTATGGCAAGTACCACAAGCTGAACATGGCGCTGCTGATCGGCGGCGAAAGCTTTGGCGACCAGATCAAGAAGCTGGAACGTGGCGTTGACGTGCTGATCGCCACGCCGGGCCGCATGATGGACCTGTTCGACCGTGGCAATATCCTGCTGACCGACATCAAGGTCCTGGTGATCGACGAGGCGGATCGCATGCTCGACATGGGGTTCATCCCCGATATCGAGCGTATCGTCAGCCTGCTGCCGCGCAAGCGTCAGACCCTGTTCTTCAGTGCCACCATGCCGCCGGAGATCAAGCGTCTGGCCGACAAGTTCCTGACAACGCCCGAAGAGGTGACGGTCAGCGCGCCCGCCAGCACAGCCACCACGGTTGCCCAGCATCTGCTGGTCGTGGATGAACAGGACAAGCGCGAGGCGCTGCGCCGCCTGATCGCCACCGACGATGTGAAGAACGCCTTCATCTTCTGCAATCGCAAGAAGGACATCGCCGTCGTCCATGGTTCGCTGGTCAAGCACGGCTTCAATGCCGGCGCCCTGCATGGCGACATGGTGCAGTCCAAGCGCACCGAGACGCTGGAAGCCTTCAAGGCCGGTAGCATAGATCTGTTGGTCTGTTCCGACGTGGCGGCGCGCGGCATCGACATTTCCAATGTCAGCCACGTGTTCAATTTCGACACGCCGCACCATTCCGAAGATTACGTCCACCGCATCGGTCGCACGGGCCGTGCGGGCAAGACGGGCCGCGCCTTCACCATCGCCACGCCGGAAGATGGCAAGCTGGTGCAGGCCATTGAAAAGCTGATCGGCAAGGAAATCCCCCGCTTCAACGTTGAGGGGATCGAGACCGCCGAACTGTCCTTCGATGCCGATCCGCGCCGCCGTGGCCGGGGTGCCCCGAAGAAGGAAGATGGCCGCCGGGGTGGCCGGGAGCGCGGCGAACGGGCACCCAAGGCCGAACGCCCGGTGCATGTCCATGTGCAGCCCGAAGTGGTAGAGGCCGCGATTGAGGCGAACCAACCGAAGCGGGAGCGTCCCGACAACCGGGGTGAGCGTCACGAGAGCCGTGGCGAGCCGCGCGGTGAGCGCAATCGCGACCGGTACGAGAATCGTGGTGAAGGCCGTGGCGAAGCACGCGGTGAAAATCGCGGTGAGGGCCGCAGTGACAACCGGGGCGAGCCCCGTGCTGAAAATCGTGGCGAAGTCCGCAATGAGGGCCGGGGTGAGTTCCGCCGCGATGAGCATCGCCGCGACGAATTCCGTCGTGACCGCGATGACCGCCGCGACCGTCGTCCCCGCCGGGACGAGGATGATGACCGTGGCCCGCCCGTCGTCGGCTTTGGCGATGACGTGCCCGCCTTCATTCTGCGCGCCGCCCGTCCGCCCAAGGCACCCGCCGTCGACGTGGCGGAAACGTCGGAAGACTGAGCCATGCAGACGATCTTCATCATGGTCAAATGCGATCTCGGCCGCGCCTATGACGTGGCCGACCTCGCGGTGCAGAGCGTAGCGGAAGTGTCGGAAGTGCATTCCGTCTCCGGTCAGTACGATCTGATGATGAAGTGCTTTCTGGAGGATGGGGAGGATATCGGCCATTTCGTGACGGGCCAGATTCAGACCCTGGATGGGGTGAAGGACACCTTCACCATCATCACCTTCAAGGCGTTCACCTAAACAGTCTCACAGTATCCCATGGCCAGGGGGCCGGTCCGCCGCAGCCCCTTGTATGCCGCCACATCGTCCGGTACCGAGCGCAAGACCGACGCGAACTGGTGCCGTTGCGCCCCTGTCAGGGCGGATAGCGGGCGCTGATGTGTGCGGATCGTGAACAGGACCGCGCCACTCTCGGGTAGCTTGGTCAGCGTCTGCCGTTCCACTCGTAGCCATAGCCGCTCACCAGCATTCCCCTCATGAATGTCGGCGTCGGGTGGCGCGTGCGCCTTGGTTCCCGGCTGGAACAGGGTGGGATCGTCCGAGAGGGTCCAGTTGGCCCGCCATACCACCCGCCCCGGCGACAGCGTATCAAAGAACCGGTCAACCGGTGTCGCCAGCATCGCGTCATAGCGCGCGACAGGCCGGTGGATGCCGGGCAACGGCTTGCCCAGCTTATGCGGCAGCATCCAGTGCGACGGAAAGCACACAACCCCGCCCGTCAGCCGCCATCCACCCGGCGACGGCGTCATCAGGCACAGATCATCGGGCAGCAGATGTGCCAGCAAATGCAGCGGATGCTCAAAATCCGCGGGGTCCAGGCGGGCACCATCCACCCGGCTTTCCACACCCTGCCCCACCCGGCAAAACCAGTCCGGAAACCGTACCGTCAGATGGGCGAACAGCAGGCCCATCACCTCCACCGACGCCGCCCGCGCCTCTGGCATCAGGGCCATGACATCCCATTTGCGGTCGCGGATCAGGCGGGCGCGTTCAGCCAACTGTTCCGGCCAGCCGGCATCAGGCGCCAGCCAGCCCTCCATCTCCTGCGCCCGTAACCCCATGGCCATGCGCCAGACATCGCCATCGAAGGGCCAGGGAAACGGTTCGGACGGCAAGGTCGGCATCGATTGGGCATATCAGGGACCGGGACGGCGCATCATGCCCCATCCCGGTCCCGATCATCCTTAGAAATCGACCGTCGTGGAAAGTTTCACGGTGCGCGGCGCGCCCTGCAGAAGGGTGCTGCTGAAACTGTCATAGGCCGACGCCCAGTAGCGCTTGTTGGCGACATTATCGATGTTGAAGCGCAGGCTGACCGGCCTGTCATTCATCTCGAACACATAGCGCGCGCCAATATCAAACCGGGTCCAGGACCCGATTTCCAGGGTGTTGGCGGCATTCACCTTCTGCTCCCCCGTCCGCACAACACGGCCCGTCAGGGTTGCCGCCGGCAGGAAAGGCAGGTCCCATTCGACATTACCGTTCAGGGTGTAGGACGGCACACCGGGCGCCCAGTTGCCCTCATTCACACCACCACCGGTACGGCGCAGTTCCGCCTTGCCGACTGATAGGCCGCCGATCAGGCGCAGGCCTTCCACCGGTTCCCCATCCATACTGAACTCCACACCCCGGTTGCGCTGCTCGCCATCCAGGACATAGATCTGCTGTCCTGCCGGGTTGGCCGGGTCCACGGGCCGGGTAAAGGCGCTGGGCTGCTTCGTCTGATAGAGGGCCAGCGACAGGCCGACACCGCCAACGGCCAGCTTGCCCCCCATCTCATACTGCGTGGACTTGTAGGGCGCGAACACCTCGCCAGAATTGACCAGCTTGGGATCGATGGGCGCACTCGATCCCTGGGCCAGCCCCTGGATACGGTTGATGTAGAGAGAGACGCCGTCGGTAGGCTTGATCACCAGACCGATGACGGGCGTATTGGCACTCTCGTCATACTTACCGGTGCGCGACCCGTCGGCATAAGAATAGGACTTAACCTGGATTGCCTGATGGCGCAGGCCCACGGTCAGAAGGGCGCGGTCATCGAAGGCGCCAATCGTGTCGGAGATGAACAGGCTGCCCAACTGCGTCCGGCTCAGCGGGAATGGGTCATCCAGTTCACCGCCGGCAAACCAGCTCTCCGGCTGCGTAGCGGTCGGCGTGTTGTACAGGTTGGTGGCATAGCCCCGCAGGAAATCATAGGCGTTGCGATTGACCTGCCAGATCATGGAGGCGCCGGCATTCATCTCATGGCTGATCGTGCCCGTCTTGAACTTGGCCCGAATGCCGGCCTGCCCTGCCTCGTTATTGTCGGTGCGTGGCACAAACATGCCGTCACCCGTGGCCGCCCCGGTCACGACATCGGTGACGGTGATGCCGCCATAGAGCCCCCGCTCCGCCCCGTCGCGCGCGCCGAACGCGGCATAGGCGGTGACATCGTCGGTCAGGTCATATTCGCCCTTCACCATGCCATACAGGTCGCGCAGCGTGGAGTAGGTCCAGGGCTGGCCGTAATTGGCATCGGCCTCCGGCACCTTGGGAATGGCCGTGGACACCGTCACCTTGGGCCGCAACTGCCGCACATGCATGCGCTGATAGGCCAGATCCAGGCCCAGACGCGCCCGCTCACCTGTCCAGTCGATGCCGGCGCCCAAGACATAGGCGCTGCGGAACTCACCATCCACCGCCACCTCGCCCCGGCGGGCGGCGCCGTTCACGCGAATGCCGACGCTGTCGTCCGGCCCCGTACGGCGGGAAATGTCAAAGCTGCCGCCGACATGCTCATCCCCCGTATAGTTCAGGGTGGCACGGGTCAGCGGCTTGGCCCCGGCCCGCTTGGGCGTGAGGTTGACGCTACCGCCGATGCCTGACCCGCCGGGCGCAGCCCCGTTCAGGAAGGCGCTGGCGCCGTTCAGCACCTGCACCTGCTCATACAGTTCCGGCGCGATCAACTGGCGCGGCGTCAGGCCGTACAGACCGTCCAGCGCGATGTCGTCGCCATAAAGCGGAAAGCCGCGCAGGATGAACAATTCTGCCGCATTGCCAAACGCATAGCCGGTGCGGATCGAGGGATCGTTCTCCAGCACCTGCCCCAGGGTCTGCGGCTGCTGGTTCAAGATCAGGGCGGAACCATAGGATTTGATGGTGAACGGCACATCCTCCGCCGCCTTGTCGCCCAGCACGCCGACGGACCCGCCCCGGATCACCTGTGTCTGGTTGCCCCGCTGGGCCGTCACCACAATCTCCGACAGGCTGTCCGCCGTCTGGGCCAGGGCTGGCAACGGTGCCAGCGCCGCAGCACTTGCCAGGATCAAAGCACGAAAACGCATCCGAAACCCCCATGCGGCCGTCCCAGCCGCCCTTTAAGGACAAGATTGAAAGTGCAAGCGACAGTCAGTCGCGTTCTTAAGGTGAAAAATTCAGGAACGCCGTGCCTTCATGGCCCAGGCCACGGCCAGGACTGGCACGCCCAGCGCCGCCCAGGACAAGGCGTCGCGCCAGTCATCGCCCGTCAAGGCCGCGACAAGCCCGATGGTGCTGAACAGCGCGATGGCGATTGGGGCCGCGAACACGGCCCACAGCGATTGCCGTTTCATTCCGCGGCTCCCTGCGCGACCGACGCCTCGATCTCCCGCAGGCGCGCTTCGGACGCCATGCCGCGTTTGGCCAGCCACAGATACAGGCCCGATCCCAGGATGATGATGCTGAAAAGGTCCAGCACGGCCCACAGCAGCTTCAGCGGCAGTCCACCATAATCCCCGAAATGAAGCGGCTGCGACATCAGCAGCGTCTGCACGTACCAGGGCAGCGGACGCATCGCCGTCAATTCGCCCGTCCGGGCATCAACCAGGGCAGGCGTAAGCAGCTTCTGCGTCAGGGGCGTGTCCCCTTGCAGGAACACGGCATAATGATGCTGGGTGCTGAACGCGCCACCGGGAAAAGCCACGAACTGCACCCAGTTGCCGGGCGCCGCCCGCCGCGCCGTCGCCACCGCGTCATGCAGGGAGGCCAGCCGATCATGCGGGATCGGCTCCAGCCCCCGGTAGGCACCCGTCAGTTCGGCCAGCTCACCCCGCTGCCACACCTGGACGATGGGGGTGGCCAGCGTATTGATCACGCCCGTCAGGCCGACCACGCTGACCCAGGCCAGGGTCACGATGCCCAGAAGATTATGATAATCCAGCCATCGGACGCGCCTGGACCGGCTGGCCCGCACGGTTCCGAAGGCCAGCTTGCGCATGAAGGGCGCATACAGCACTACACCCGATACAGTGGCCACGAAGAACAGCACACCCATGAAGCCCAGGAACAGCATGCCGGGCAGGCCCAGGAACATGTCGGTGTGAAGCTGCAACAGGAAATGCATCACCCCGTCATCGGTGATTACGCCGACCAGTTCGCCGGTGCGCAGATCGTATGACCGCAGGGTCATCTCCCCTTCCGGCGAATCCGGGCGGGGCGCCGTTGTGACATTCACGACGGGCCGATCCTCATCAAAGCTCATGAACAGACCGGCATGGCCTGGCCGGTCGGCCAGGGCGATTGCCATAATCTCGTCCAGCGACCGGTTCGGCGCATCCGTGACGGTCAGGGCCTGTTTCTCCCCCGCCATCGCCTCGATCTCGTCATGGAAGATCAGGGGCAGGCCGGTAAGGCACAGCATCAGCAGGAATGCCGTACAGATCAGGCTGGACCATTTATGGACCCAGAACCAGGCACGGATCGTCCGGGAGGACATTGATGAGACCGCCAAGCATGATATTGCGATTAATTCGCATTTATAGGCATCGTAAGCAGGCCGTTCAAGCGCCCGGCGCAAATTGGGTCCGCGCGTTCGGGCCATTTAATGCTGATTTTGGGCCAGATGCTGACGGGGTCCCGGCCCCGTCACACTTCCATCACCGGGTAATCTTCCGGCAGATCCACCACGGTGGGTGACGGGATCGGCCCGATATCGGTCAGGATCGTACCCCAGGACCAGCCGACGCCGAACCCGGCCAGGAGCAGTTTCTTGGCTCCCCCCTCCAGTTCTGTGCCCAGGCGCGAACAAAGGGCCAGCGGCACCGACGCGCTGCTGGTATTTCCGTACTTTTCCATGTCGATGATGTATTTGGCGGGATCGGCGCCGATCTTCTTGCGGATATGATCCAGCATCATCTTGTTGGCCTGGTGCGGGACGACATAATCCAGATCGCCTACCGTCACGCCCGCATCGGCCATCGCCTCTTTCAGCAGGCCCGGCACCGCGCGCAGGGTGAAGGTAAAGACCTCTGCCCCGTTCAGATGCAGACGGGCATCCCGGTAAAGCCGCGTCATCTCCGCCTCCGACCGGGGCGGGTCGGTGGGGATCAGGCAGTCGCGCTTGCCCCCTGCCTTCACGAAAATATGCTTGGCCCCGCCGCCATCGGTGCCCAGGCTGACATGGATGGGGGACGCACCCAGATCAATCTCCAGCGCTGTGGCCGAGCCTGCATCCCCAAACAGCGGCAGGGTCGCCTTGTCTTCGGGATGCAGCCAGCGGGTGGAATTATCCCCGCACAGGACCAGCGCGCGCTTGGCCGTACCCGCCAGCAGCCGTGCCGCCATCCAGACGCCATAGACGAAGCCCGAACAGCCCAGGGTGACATCAAAGCACGCGGCAGATGTCGGCAGACCCAGATGACGTTGCAGCACCGCCGCCGTGACCGGCAGCACATAATCCACATCCTGGCTGACGAAAATCAGGACATCGACAGATGATGGTTCCCAGCCCAACTGTTCCAGCAGCCCCTCCGCCGCGGCCCGGCACATGTCGGACGCGCAATAGGGCCGGGGCAGAATGCGGCGTTCATAAACACCGATACCGGCATGCAGCTTGCGCGCCTCCTCCGGCGTGAAGATGCCCGGTTCCTCGACAAAGGAATGGCGCTGACGCGGCACCACGGCCCGCACACCGGCGATCCGTACCCCTTCGATGGTGGCCTTCATGGCTTCACTGTCCTGACCTTCATGTCGTCCATCCAATAGACCACAAACCGATAGGGTGATCCAAGCGGGCGCATGGCCGTTGGGGCCACTCTTGCGCCCCGCACACCCGCCATGATACAAATATCCCAACGATTTCTGTTATTTATCCCCGGTGAAACAGGGTCTGTTTTTGTGTTGCATTCTGTTGCACGGGGGTTCTTGCACCGATGGCCCTGATCCTGATCCGCGCCGATGCCAGCCCGGCAAAGGGCACCGGTCATATCATGCGCTGCCTTGCCTTGGCGGAGGCGCTGCGGGACCAGGGCGACCATGTGGCCTTCGTCACGGCGGAGATTACGCCATCGTTGGCTGATCGCCTGACTGATGATGGATGGGACCACTATGCCGTTACCGGTGACGATCCGGCGGCGATACAGGCGCTTTCCAGTCGGTTGAAGGCCGACGCCCTGGTCGTTGACAGCTACTGGCTGGATGCCGATTGGCGCGCCGCCGTGCGACCTGGGTTCCGCGCCGTGCTGGCGCTGGATGATCTGGCAGACCGTCCCCTGCATGCCGATCTGGTCTGGAACCCCTCCCCGATCGCCGACACCCTGCCCTATGACCGGCTGGCGCCCGGTGCGGGGCTGCTGTTCGGGGATGCGTACCTGCTGCTGCGTCGGGAGATTGCGCGGGCGGCGTCGGGGCCACGGCTGCCCCTGGCCGACCGCGACAGCATCCTGCTAACCTTCGGCGGCTCCGACCCGGCGGGCCTGACGGTGCCGGTAGTAAAGCGTCTTGCCCCAGCCCTGCCCGCCGGCATCCATCTCGACGTGGTGGCTGGGGGCAGCAACCCGTCACTGGACTGTATCCGCGCGGCCTGCGCCCGGTTTGCGGGACAGGTACGGCTGCATGTGGACAGCCGGCGGATGGGGGCGCTGATGGCTGGCGCAGGGCTGGCGGTGACGGCGGGCGGTGGCACCGTCGCTGAACTGGCGGCCCTGGCCGTGCCATCTCTGCTTGTCGTCATCGCTGATAACCAGGCCCCCGCCGCCGCCGATGCGCGGGCCAAAGGCTGGGCATCGGTGATCGATGCGCGGGGCGACCGGACGGCGGCAGCAGACGCGGTTGCGGCCAGCGCCCTCTCGCTCTGGGCGGACCTTCCCGCCCGCACAACCCTGTCCCACCGCATCAGTGCCGGCGGCATCGACGGGCGCGGGGCGCAACGGGTGGCGGCGGCGCTGCGGGTGAGGCTTTCCGCTTAAACCAACCCTTCCAGCACACCCCGCAGATCGGCGGGCAAAGTGACGGGCCGGCGACTGTCGCGGTCGACATAGACATGGATGAAATGCCCGGCGGCGGCGGCACTGTCTGCCCCCTCCCGGAAGATACCGACCTCATAGCGTACGGAGCTGTTGCCCAAATGGGCAACCTTGACGCCGGCCTCCAGAATGTCGGGGAAGGCCACCGACGCGAAGTACCGGCACCCCGTCTCCACAACCAGCCCGATGGTGCCGCCGCCATGGATGTCCAGGACGCCCTTTTCGATCAGATAGGCGTTCACCGCTGTATCGAAATAGGAATAGTAGGTGACGTTGTTGACGTGACCATAGACGTCATTGTCCATCCAGCGCGTGTCCAGCCGGCGGAAATGCCGGAAATCGGCGCGGGTCGGGGCGGTCGGACGGGACATGGGTTCTCCTTCTCAACTCATCTTGCGGATCACGCCTTCCTGCGCCGTGCTGGCGATCAGGCGGCCCGTCCGGTCATAAATACGCCCCTGGTTCAGGCCGCGCCCGCCGCCCGACCAGGGGCTGTGTGTGGTGTAAAGCAGCCAGTCATCGGCCCGGAATTCGCGTTCATGAAGCCAGACGGCATGGTCCAGGCTGGCGCCCTTGGCGGTCCCCGCCAGCCAGTTCAGCCCGTGCGGCAGCAGCGAGGAGCCCAGCAGCACCATGTCAGAAACATAGGCCAGCGCCACCCGATGCAAATCGGCATCATCAGACAGCGGGGCCACCACGCGGAACCAGACATGCTGCACCGGGTCGTGCGGCTGCCCATCCGTCGGGTCCACACGATTCACATGGCGCAGTTCCACGGCCCGGCGGCGGCGCAGAAAGGCCTGGGCCGGGGCCGGCAGCTTGTCGATGAAGCTTTTCACGATCTCCGCCTCGGGCGGCAGATCCTCGGGCCGGGGAACAGCGGGCATGCGGTAATCGGTATGGGCAAGCCCTTCTTCGGGCCGGTGGAAGGAGGCGGTCAGGGTCAGGATCGGCTCGCCGCCCTGGATCGCCTCCACCCGGCGGGTGGCAAAGCTTCGTCCATCGAAATCGCGGTGAACACGCAGGTCGATGGGGAAATTCTCATCCCCCCCGCGCATGAAATAGGCATGCAGAGAATGGGCAATGCGCCCGCCCTCCACGGTACGGATGGCCGCCGCCAGCGCCTGCGCCACCACCTGGCCGCCGAACACGCGGCCCTTGCCGCCGATCTGGCGTGACCCCTGATAAAGGTCCGGACCTTGTTCGCTGACTGTCAGCAGGCGGACCAGCCGCTCCACCATCTCTTCCGGGCCGGGACCCGTCTCTGCCGCTTCCATCGCGGTTACCCCATGTTCAAACATACGTATTACTATCCCGGTCACGGGGCTTGGCTGGCAAGTCCGGTGGCGGCATGGGTGATTTGCTTGTAGAAAGTCTGCCCATCCACATTGCAGCCTGGGACCATCATGGACCGCCTGACCATCGACGCCTCGCCCCGCCCCCTGATCGATGGGGTGCCCGCCATTTCCGCGCTGGGCTGGGGTATGTGGCGGTACCATGATGACAATGTCGCCGCCGCCACGGCACGGTCCATGGCCGCCCTGGAGGCCGGGATTACCCTGTTCGATACTGCCGACATCTATGGCTTCGGCCATGAACACGGGTTCGGCGCGGCAGAGGCTTTGTTCGGGCGGGTGCTGGCCGCCAATCCGGGCCTGCGCGACCGGATTGTGCTGGCCAGCAAGGGCGGCATCCTGCCTCCCATCCCCTATTGGTCGCGCGGGTCCCGCCTGATCGAGACCTGCGAGGCGTCGCTGCGTCGGCTGGGGGTGGAAACCATCGACCTGTATCAGATCCATCGCCCCGACCTTCTGGCCCATCCCGCCGAACTGGCCGCAGCATTGGACACACTGCGCCAGCAGGGCAAGATCAGGGCGGCAGGCGTGTCGAACTATACCCCGACGCAATTCGCGGCCCTGGCCGCCCACATGCCCTTCCCCCTGATCTCCATTCAGCCGGAATTCTCCCCCCTGCATACCGATCCGCTGTTCGACGGGGTGCTGGATCAGGCGCTGGAACGCAATCTGGCGGTCCTGTCCTGGTCGCCCCTGGGCGGCGGACGTTTGCTGGGTGCTGCCGATGATGCCCGCACGCAAACGGTGGCAGCGGCCCTGGACGCGATTGCCACCCGCCAGGAGGCGACGCGCGCCGCCGTCGCCTATGCCTGGGGCATGGCCCATCCGTCCCGCCCCATCCCCCTGATCGGCAGCCAGACCCCGGACCGCATCCGGGAGGCCACCGACGCCTTCAAGGTGGAGATGACGGGGGCCGAATGGTACGCGGTATTGGTGGCCGCCATGGGCAAACCTTTGCCCTAACGGCCCGCCCGCCAACCGCGCAGCAGCAAAGCGTTGCCCACCACACAGACGCTAGATGCCGCCATGGCGGCCCCCGCCAGCATGGGGTTCAACAGGCCCGCCATGGCCAGCGGCACGCCCACCAGATTATAGATGAAGGCCCAGAACAGGTTCTGGCGGATCTTCGTGACGGTACGGCGGGACACGGCGATGGCGTCGGCCACCAGGGCTGGGTCGCCCCGCATCAGGGTGATGCCCGCCGCCCGCATGGCGATATCGGTGCCGGTGCCCATGGCGATGCCGATATCGGCGGCGGCCAGGGCGGGGGCGTCATTGATGCCGTCACCGACCATGGCCACCACACGGCCTCCCGCCTTCAGCCGGGCCAGCGCCTGCCCCTTATCCTGCGGCAGCAATTCCGCCAGAACCTCATCCACACCCAAGGCCGCCGCCGCCGCGGCCGCCGCCCCGGCATTATCGCCGGTCAGCATGATGGTCCGCACGCCCAGCGCCTTCAGCCGGGCAATGGCCGCCGGTGCTGTCTGCTTGACCTTGTCACCAAAGGCGATCAGGCCCAAAACCCGTCCGTCGGCGGCCAGCCATGACAGGCTATGCCCTCGCGCCGTCAGTCCCCGCGCCACGGTGTCCAGCGACGCAACATCCACCCCACGCTCTGCCATCAGACGACCATTGCCCAGCAGCAGGACACGCCCGTCTAGCGTACCCTCCACGCCCAGACCCGGTAGGGCACGGATGGCCCCCGCCGCCGTAACATCCGGCATGGCGTCACGCACGGCCTGGGCCAGGGGATGGAGGCTGGCGGCCTGGAGGGCAGCGGCAAGACGTAGGACCGTGTCCTTGTCCATGCCCGTCACCGGCTGCACCACCGCGATGGCGGGCCGGCCTTCGGTCAGGGTACCGGTCTTGTCGAACGCCACGACACCGATATCCCGCGCCCGTTCCAGCGCCTCTGCATCGCGGATCAGGATACCTGCCCGGGCGGCAGCCCCCGTCCCCACCATCAAGGCCGTCGGCGTCGCAAGACCCAGGGCACAGGGACAGGCGATGACCAGCACGGACACAGCATTGATCATCGCCGCCTCCACCCCGGCCCCGGCCAACAGCCAGCCTGTCAGGGTCAGCAGTGCCAGGATCAGGATGACCGGGACGAACACAGCACTGACCTTGTCCACAATCCGCTGGATCGGGGCCTTGGCCGCCCCCGCCTCCTCCACCATGCGGATGATGCGGAACAGGGTGCTGTCGGCACCCAGGGCGCCCGCCGTCACTGCGATGAACCCGTCCAAGTTCATCGACCCGCCCGTCACCGCAGCCCCCACACCCTTGGCAACCGGCAGGCTCTCACCCGTAATCATGCTTTCATCCAGATGGGTGGCGCCCTCCAGGATGCTGCCGTCCACGGGCACCTGCTCGCCAGCCCGCACCAGCGCCACATCGCCGCGCCGCAGTTCGGCAATGGGCAGCGTCACCTCCACCCCATCGCGGCGCACCCGTGCCAC
Source organism: Niveispirillum sp. (assembly GCF_052437035.1). Taxonomy (NCBI): domain Bacteria; kingdom Pseudomonadati; phylum Pseudomonadota; class Alphaproteobacteria; order Rhodospirillales; family Azospirillaceae; genus Niveispirillum; species Niveispirillum sp. The sequence goes on along the minus strand of NZ_JBQVOH010000003.1, from coordinate 141,536 downwards.
CTGCGGACGCAGTTCCATCAGCGCCTCAATGGCGGCACCGGTCTTGCGCTTGGCCCGCGCCTCCAGCCAGCGGCCCAGCAGCAGCATGGCCACAATGGTGGCCGACGCCTCATAATAAAGGTGCGGCGCATGCCCTTCATGGGCGGTCAGGGCCATCCAGCCTGACAGGCCCCACCCCGCCAGCGTGCCCAGCACCACCAGCACATCCATATTGGCAGCACCGTGGCGCACAGTGTTCCACGCCCCGGCATAGAAGGGCCAGCCCAGCCCGAACTGCACCAACGACCCCAACAGCAACTGCGCCCAGACCGGCAGCACCGGCCCACCCAGCATGGGCAGCAGCAGTGGTGCCGCCAGCAACAGGGCCAGCGCTGCCCGCGCGCCCTCCCCTATCACTGGCTCCCGCGCCCCACCGGACGCCCTGCCGGACGGGGCCGTGGCATCCTCCGCCACCACTGGTGCCGCCCCATAGCCCGCCGCCGTCACCGCCGCGATCAGGTCAGCCTCGGCCACGTCCGCGGCATCGATCAGAGCGGTACCCGTCGCCTGGGAGATTTTCACATCGATAACGCCGGGTACGGCCCGCAGCGCCTTTTCCACCCGCCCGACACAGCCGGCACAGCGCAGTCCTGTCAGCTTCAGGCGCAGCGGTTCGACCAGCGGGGTATAGCCGGCGGCACTGATAGCAGCCACCACAGCCGCCGGCATTTTTACGTCCGCATCAGCAGATGGGGTCACCATCACGCGCCCGCTGGCCAGATTGATGCTGACACCGGCCACGCCGGACAGTTTGCCGACCGCCTTCTCCACCCGGCCAACGCAGGAAACACAGTTCATGCCCTTCACAGGCAGGGAAAGAATTGCAGACATGATACCCCCGAACCAGAGCAGGCCGGATCAGACAAGCATGGTGGAAAGTGCTGGTCATTGACCAGCCGCAATCCATGCCCTTCCGGCAATGTCTCTGGGTTCTGAACCTTCCCACAATAGGAAGGTCAAGGGGCTTTTTTATGGCGCAATGAGATGCCGGACCAGAGGTGGTTCGGTGCCGAGATGGAAGCCACGCACCGCCTCCTGATCCTCCCGGTCGGCATGGGTGACGCGTTCATGCTGGCGCAGATGTTCCAGCCAGCTTTCCAGGACGAAGCTTTCGACCATGCGGCCCGGCTCGGCGGCATCCTCATACAGCGCCCAACTGATGGCGCCATCGCGGTGACGGATGCGGCGCAGGGTGCGCATCGCGCGGATGAAGTCGGCCTTGAGGGCCGGGTCGATCAGATATTCCACCGTGATCATCACCGGGCCCCGGTCGGTCGGGCTGTCCACCGCCACGATGGGCGAGGGCCAGTGCGAGGAGGGCGCGATATTGCCGGCCATATCACCCTTGATCTGCCAGCGCAGCGCCAGACCCAGGGCCAGCACCATGCCGGATGCGGCGATCAGCAGGGTGTCGGGAATGCCAAGGTGCCCAGCGGCAAAGCCCCAACCGGCACTGCCCGCCGCCATCGATCCCTGGAAAACCAGAAGATTGATGGCGAGCGCGCGGGCCTTCACCCAGCTGGGGGCCGCCGTCTGTGCGGCGACATTGAAGCTGGACAGCATGGTGATCCAGGCCATGCCGGCCAGGGCCATGCAGGATGCCGCCTGCGCGAAACTATGGGCGAAGGCCAGGGCCGTACTGACGGCAGCGAAAAGCAGGGTGGCCGCCACGGTCAGGCCGTTGGCCGACAGCACCTTACGCACATGCGGCAGCAACACGGCCCCGACAATGGCACCCGCCCCCATGCTACCCAGCAGCGCGCCATATTCGGCGGCCCCCAGGCCCAGTTCACGGCGTGCGATGATGGGCACAAATGCCCAGAGAGCGCTGGCAAACACGAAGAACCCGACCGACCGGATCAGAACCGTGCGCAGGGCCGGGGAATGGCGGACATAGCGGGCGCCGGCCCGCAAAGCACCGGTGAAATGCTCCGCCGGCAGGGTGGCAGGCTTCGCATCGCGCTTCCAGGCGATCAGCACGATCCAGACACCCAGCACCGAAAGGGCGTTCAGCGCGAACACTGCCGCCGGCCCCGCCGCCGCAATGATGAAGCCGCCAAGCGCCGGGCCAATGGCGCGAGAGATATTGATGCCCAGACTGTTCAGCGAGATCGCTTCCGGCAGGGCCGACTTCGGCACCAGTTCCGGCACGATGGCCTGAAAGGCTGGGGCTGACAGGGCCGCCCCGGTGGCCAGCGCGAAGGTCAGGCCCAGCAGCAGGCCCGGCCCCGTCAGCCCCTGAAAGGTAGCCAGGGCCAGCAGCCCGGCGCAGATCAGCGCCCAGAGCTGCGCCAGGATCAGAAGCCGGCGACGGTCGACAATATCGGCCAGCGCCCCACCGGGCAGGGCGAACAGGAACATGGGCAGGGTGGTGGCCGCCTGGACCAGGGCCACCATTATGGGGGCGTCGGACAGGCTGGTCATCAGCCAGCCGGCCCCGGCATCATGCATCCAGGTACCGACATTCGACACGATGGTGGCAATCCACAGCGCTCGGAACAGGGGCAGCCGCAAGGGGCTTTGCGTCGGGCTGTTGGTATCCGCCATCAGTTCCGGCCTTTGCGATGGGTCAGGATGGCGGCCAGGATCAACCCGCCAACCAGCCCGACATGTTCCAGAAAGGTGTTGCGCTCATGAAAACGGGCCACCGGGTCGGCCACGGTCCAGAATGGATGCACGATCAGAGTGGCCAGCGCCGTGAACACACCCAGCGCCCCTGCCCCCAACCAGGCAAACCGCCCCGTGATGAGTGCCGCCGCCCCACCCAATTGCACGGCCAGCGTGGCGATGACCGTCACCCAGGCAGGTTCCAGCCCGAAATGCGCCGCCTCTGCCAAGGCACCATCAATGTCCAGTAGCTTGGCAATGCCGCTGCTCCAGAAAGGCAGGGTCAGCAGGATGCGGCCCGCAATGTTGAGCGCGGGGCTTTCCAGCAGGGCAGCAATGGGCGGCGGGGTGTTGGGCATCTCAGACCGCCCAACAGCCGCAACCGAACGCACCCCAAAACCCCGCCTCGTCCGCTGCCGGTGCAGGGCTAGCGTAAGCGGCAGCATGGTCATGACCGTGGACGGCGCAGGACGACGCGCAGCCGCAGAGCGACGCCATCTTCAAGAGCTTGCCATCCTTGTCCCGCGCCGGCTGCCAATAGCCGCCAAAGGTACGGACGGGCGACCAGTCGGGCATGGGCTTGGGCAGATCGGGGGCCAGATCGCGGTAATCGCCCGCGCCATGCACGACCTTACCCCCCAGCAGGGTCAGAACGGAGGTGATGTGCGGGATATCGCTTTCCGCCACGCTGAAATAATCGTCCGACAGGACAATCAAATCAGCCAGTTGACCGGCCTTGATCTGCCCTTTCTTGCCCTGCTCGTTGGAAAACCAGGTATTGGCCTCAGTCCACAGGCGCAGGGCCGTCTCGCGGTCCAGACGGTTGGCGGGCGGATACAGGCTGGTCCCGCCCACTGTCTTGCCGCTGACCAGCCAGGATAACGACACCCAGGGGTTATAGCTGGCCACCCGCGTGGCATCGGTGCCGGCCCCGACGGGGATGCCCGCCGCCATCATCTTCGCGATGGGCGGCGTCGCCTCGGCTGCCTTGACGCCATAGCGTTCGACGAAATACTCGCCCTGATAGGCCATGCGGTGCTGAACCGCGATACCGCCGCCCAGCGCCGCGATACGGTCGATATTGCGCTGATCGATAGTTTCCGCATGATCAAAGAACCAGTGCAGCCCATCAAAGGGCACGTCGCGGTTCACCTTCTCGAACACGTCCAGCGCGCGGGTGATGGTCTCGTTATAGGTGGCGTGCAACCGCCAGGGCCAGCGGTTCTCCACCAGCAGGCGGACCACAGGCTCCAGGTCTGTTTCCATGTTGGGCGGCATCTCGGGCCGCTCCACCCGGAAATCCTCAAAATCAGCGGCGGAATAGACCAGCATCTCGCCAGCGCCATTATGGCGGTAGGTATCGTCCCCCTGCCCCGGCGTTACCTGCTTGGCCCAGCCGGAAAAATCCGCCAGCTCCTGCTTGGGCTTCTGCGTGAACAGATTGTAGGAGATGCGCAGGGTCAGTTCCCCATCGCCATGCAGCTTTTCGATGATGGCGTAATCGTCGGGATAATTCTGGAACCCGCCGCCGGCATCGATAACCCCGGTGACGCCCAGCCGGTTCATCTCCCGCATGAAATGGCGGGTGGAATTCAGCTGGTACTCCGGCGGCAACTTTGGCCCCTTGGCCAGCGTCGCATAGAGGATGGTGGCGTTGGGCTTGGCCAGCAGCAGACCCGTCGGCTCCCCATTTTGATCGCGCTGGATCTCACCGCCCGGCGGGTTGGGCGTGTCGCGCGTGTAGCCGACGGCACGCAGGGCGGCCCGGTTCAACAGGGCGCGGTCATAGAGATGCAGAATGAAGACGGGCGTGTCGGGGGCGGCCTGGTTGATCTCGTCCAGGGTGGGCAGGCGCTTTTCCACGAACTGATGTTCGGTGAAGCCGCCGACGATGCGCACCCATTGCGGCGGCGGCGTCACCTCGGCCTGCTTCTTAAGCATGGCCATGGCGTCGGCCAGGGTCGGCACCCCGTCCCAGCGCAGTTCCATATTGTAATTCAGGCCGCCCCGGATGATGTGCATATGGCTGTCGATCAGGCCGGGGATGACGCGGCGGCCCTTGGCATTGATCAGGGTCGCATCGGGGCCGGCAGCGGCGCGCACCTCCGCTTCCGTGCCCACGGCCAGGATACGCCCGTCGCGGATGGCAACCGCCTGGGCCTGCGGATTGGCGCGGTCCAGCGTTGTGACCTTGGCATTGGTAAGGATCAGGTCTTTGGTCGGCATGGCGGCTTTCCCCGGATCGGCCAGAAAAGGTGTCATCAGCAGGGACGCAGCCCCGGCCAGTGTGGTACGGCGGTCCGGCCCGGTCATGCGTTCCGGTCCTGGTCGCCGGGCAGGCGGCCCATCACGTGCTTGGCACAATCCTCGCGCAGATAAGCGGTCACCGCCTCACCCGCATAAAGACGCTTGGCCAGCGGCACGATCTGTTCCCCCAACAGGATGCCCAGAAGCCCGATCAGCGCAATGGTCGGCGGCGCCGGGGAGCGCACATTCAGCAGGCTGTAGATGACACCGACCAGCAGGCCGGCCCCCAGCGACAGGAGATAGGGCTTCATGGGAATGGCTCCCCGGTGGGTGGAGGAAGGAAAGTGCTGGGTTACCCTCACCCTCCCAAGCCTTCCGGCTTGGGCCCCTCCCTCTCCCACGTTCGTGGGCGAGGGGTGAAATTCTACCCTCGCCCGCTTGCGGGAGAGGGAGGGGCCCGTTGGCGCCAGCCGACGGGAGGGTGAGGGAACGAACAGTCGTCTTCGGGAAAATCAGTGCCCTTCAGACGCCCCGAACATGGTCTTGGCATAGATGATACCCAGGCCATAGGCGCCGCCGAACTTCTTGGCGATACCCGTGGTCAGGTCATAGGTCTCGCCCCGTGCCCAGTCGCGCTGCAATTCCAGCATGTATTGCAGCGAGGTCATCGGACGCACGCCCGCCTGGATCATGCGTTCCATGGCGCGCTCATGCGCCTCGTCAGAGACATCGCCGCAGGCATCGGCGATGACATAGACCTCATAGCCCTGGGCCAGGGCCGACAGGGTGGGGCCGACGATGCAGACCGACGTCCACAGGCCGCAGAAGACAAGACGGTCCTTGCCGATCTTGTTCACCACCTCAATGACGCCCGCATCCTCCCAGGTGTTCATGGAGGTGCGGTCCAGCAGCTTTTCGCCGGGGAAAGCGTCGGTGATTTCGTTGAACATGGGGCCGGAGAAGCTCTTCTCCGCCACGGTCGTCAGGATGGTGGAAACGCCGAAGCCCTTGGCGGCATGGGCCACCAAGGCGGCATTATTGCGCAACTGCACGGCATCGATGGACTTGGTGGCAAAGGCCATCTGCGACTGGAAGTCGATCATGATCAGGGTGTGATCAGCGGGCGACAGCAGCAGCGGACCGGGGGTCGGGGTGGCGACGATGGACATGGGGGCGTTCCTTCTGCCAGGGCACGGGGCGGGTCTTATGTTCAAGAACCCTGCCGTCCTGAATTCATGGAAAAGGCGGTATGGATGGCGACGGGTGTTTCCCGTTCAGCGCCAATCCTAACCACCAACACCCCGCCGGTGCTTGCGCGAAAGTCCGGCTTTTAGAACTTTTAACCTAAGGGGTCACGCGGATATCGACCCGTCGGCGCGATATCTCCGTCAACCCGTCAAAAGCCGGATCGGCCAGGGGGACCGGGTTCTGTTTCCACTCAACACGCACCTTGTCCGTCGGCACGCCCAGGCTGACCAGCCAGAGCCGCGCCATCTCCGCCCGCGTCTTGCCAAGACCCGCCGGCTCGGCAAGGCTTTGCCCTGAAACGTGCACGGGCTCGGTCTCCGCGTAACCGGTAATAACGACATTGCCGCCCGATGCCTTGGCATAGGTGGCAGCCCTCACCAGCATCCAGTCGCTTTGCTGATAGACCACAAAATCGCGACCGAAATCGAAGGGAATGGGGAACAGCTGGGCGGTGTAGGGCGGCGGCGGAGCCGGTTCGGGCGCGTAAAGCGGACGGATATTGCGGGACGGCAGGACGAAGCGCCGGCCCGGAAAACCCTCTGCCGGGATCATCGCCCGCGTACAGGCCTGTGCGGGCAGGATCGATACCCGCACCGGTTCCAGCACCATGGCACCGCAGGCATTATCCTGGTTGTCTGCAATCCGCCCTTCAACCAGTACCGCCATGGACCAGTCCGGCTTGGTCGCCGACTGGGTGATATCGAAACGCCGGCCCGTCTCCCGCTCCTCGGCCAGCCAGCAGCCGGATTTGCGACCCGCGTCGGTGTCGCGATAGACGGGACAAGAAATGAAGCGTACGGCGTCTGCCGCCTGCGCAACACTATTGAACGACAGAAGCGCCAGCAGCGCCGTCATGATCCGCCGCATGTCAGAGCGCCCCCATCAGATTGACCAGATCGCGCTTTTCCTGCTCCGTGTAGCCGATATTGTAGCGCCGGTCGTAATAGTCGATCACGGCCCGCAGGTCAGGGGCAGAACCGCTGGCGAAATAGGGCGCCCTGCCCGTCAGGCCGCGCAGGGTCTGCAAGGTGATCTTGCCCACATCCTCACACCGGCCTGTGGTCAGGGCGTATCCCGGATCATGGGTATGGATGACGCGGCCATAATGCGGATGCGCGGGCCCCTTGCAGGTGAGGCGGAACAGGGGCAGATGCGGCTGCGGGTCGGCAAAGGGCATGGTGGTAGTGCCCAGATCGACCTGGCCAGGAGCCACATCCATGCCCATCTGGCTCATGTTATGGCAGAAGACGCAGGAATTGCGGACCGGATTGCCGAAACCGACGGGGGAATTGATCCCGGCACTGTCGGTGATCAGAAACATCTTCTCCCGGAAGACACGCGCCCCACGGGCAACGGATTCCCGCCATGCCCGCTGTTCCGGCGTGATGTCGGCATCGGCGGGGATTTTCTCCCACGCCGCAAACTCGCTCCACACCGCCGCACCCTGGCTGCCCAGGCGGCCAGGTGCAGACCTCGCAAGGGTTTCCGGGCCGCCACGGGCGCCCATCGCATCCAGATCGCCACCGACGCGGTCCCGCTGCCGGGCCACGAAGATACGATCCTCGAAATCACGGATGCGTTTGATATCGTCCGGGGTCAGCGCATCGAAGCCCAGATGCGAATGGGCCGCGTCGCGCATCTGCGCTTCCAGCGACAAGGCGCGTCGGTCGGCCATCAGATTGCCGCTGACCATCTGCCCGGTTTCGGGATCGATGGGCAGGGGTTTGCCGACCTTGGGATCGATCGCAAACCCCATGGCCAGGATATATTTGAAGTTCGCCACCGGACGGGGCCGGCGGAAGACGGAAACCTGCGGGTTGGGCGATGACAGGCCCCAGACCTTGGAGGCATTGCATCCGGTCGGGTCGCGCACAACCTCCAGCGTGAAGTCGGGTTCGATCTTCTGCCCGTCATGATCGACGGGCGGCCAGGGCCGGGCGATACGGAACAGGCCATGATCCAGCAGCAGGGAATGCGATGCCCGCTCCCCCTGTGCCAGATCGGGGCAGTTGGCCCCGTCGATGGCCGCGAAAAGCGGGTCCATGCCAGCCGTCTCCTGCCACCGGATGCGGGCGGTTTCAGCCGACAGGCTCATCCCGTCCGACGGCTGGTGGCAGGTGACGCAGGCACGACCGTACTTGCCTTTGGGTTCGAAGAAGGGGTGGCCCTTCGTTTCCATCGGACCGCCATCCAGCAGCAGGCGGGTGACACCATCGGCGTCGGCATCATCATACTGTGCCGGAAAGGGCTTGCCGTCGCCGGGCGACCACCAAGTGGCCCCCGCCGGCAGGGTGAAGGCCGCCAGCAGGGCCAGGACGGAAACGAAGGACCGCTTCATAAAGACACCCCCGCTTTAGAACCGGTAGGTCAGGCGGCCGCCATACTGACGACGCGCGCCATAGATGATGCCGCCATCAGCAGAGGAAGAGTTCTGAAGCTGGCTGGCAATGTAGGTTTCGTCAAACAGGTTCGTCACGAACAGTTCCAGGCGGACGGCATCCGTGGGTTCAATGGACAGACGTGCATCGACCACATCGCGCGACGGCAGGGTGGTGACAAGGCTGGGGAACGGGGTCGCATAGCTTTTGCCAACGTGGCTCCATTGCAGGCGCGGGGTGATGGCCGTTTCACCCGCCAGGATTTCATATTGGACCCCGGCATTGATGGTCCATTCCGGGGAGAAGGGCAGCGTGCTGCCCTTGGTCACCAGCTCATTGCGGTTGGCGACCGTGTTCTGAAGCGTCGTATTCTTTGCAAACTCGGCATCCAGATAACCAAGACCCGCATTGAAGCCCAACGCGCCGAACCGCCCCTCCAACTCCAGCTCACCGCCCATCGACTTGCCGGCAGCGGCGTTCTGGGTCAGCGGCAGGCCGTTGGCCAGGCTGGCCAGCTGCATGTCCTTATAGTCGGAATAGAACACCGACCCGTTCAGGCGCAGGCGGCGGTCCAGCAAGGTGGTCTTCCACCCCGCCTCATAGACCAGATTGGTTTCCGGGCCAAAGGCCGGGCTGGAAGCCGGCAGATTGCCGCCGCCGGCCTTGTACCCGCGCGAGAGGCTGGCATAGAGCATCGTGTCGTCTGTCGCGTGGTAGTTCGCCCCCACCTTGCCCGTCAGCTTGGTGGAGCTAAGCTTGCTGATGCCCGTGCCGCCGGCGGAAACAATACGGTTATAGGTCTGGTCATCCCAGGAGTGGCGGGCACCAACGATCAGTTCCCACTGCTCCGTCGCGAAATAATTCGCCTGACCGAAAACCGATTGCGACTTGTTCGTCACCTTCGAAATGATGGTGGAGGTGGAGGAGACGAAATTGACGGTGTTGTTGTTGTCGCGCAGGACGGTGATGGGAATATCCTCATCCATGCGGAAAGCACCGACCACCCAGGTCAGCGGACCGTCGCCGGTGGAAAGAAGGTTCACCTCGTTGATCAGTGTTTCAATGGTGGTGTCGGTATAACCGACACGTCCGACATTGGATGCCGGCGGACGCGGGCGGGCCGTGGATGTGCGGTCGCCGTCGGTCTGGTCCGTCGTGCTGCCATCCTGCCAGGAGGTGAGGGCACGCAGATCGACGCTGTCCGACAAGGCGAGTTTCAGTTCCCCCGACAGCCGATAACCTTCCTGCTTCAGGTAGGAGATGGCGTCTTCCTGAATGACATAGGGATTGGTGCTGACCGTATCGTTGCGGCGCTTGACGGCGTTATTGTCACTGTCGCTGTTGAAATACTCACCGCGCAGGTTGATGCGCAGCGTCTCCGCGTCATTGCGCAGCGCGATGTTGAGGCGGGCACCCTCCAGATCGATATTGCCCGGATCGCTGGGGCTGGGTCCGATATTCTTGGAGAAGCTGTCGCGCTTGTCGCGGACGGCTGCAACGCGCACGGCAACATTGTCACCCATCCCGACATTCAAGGCGCCGGTGGTGCGATACCAGTCATAGGATGCGATGGTCTGGTCGACAAAGCCCTTCACGACACCGAATTCCGGGTCCGGCGTGCGCACATAGATGGCGCCACCCGTGGAATTCTGGCCCGTCAGCGTGCCCTGCGGCCCGCGCAGCACTTCCAGCGAGCCGATATCGTAGAAGGACTGGCTGATGAACTGTTCATGCGGGATAAGCTGTCCGTCGATGTAATAGGCGACACCGGGGCTGGAGCTGGGCGCGGTCTGCGCGATACCGACGCCGCGGATATTCACATAGGTGGAACGGTTCACCTGATTGATGGCGATGGAGGGGGAGACCTGCTGGATATCGGCCAGATTGGCCACACCCTTGCGGACGATGTCCTCACCCGACAGGACGGTGGCGCTGATCGGCACGTCCTGAAGGCTCTGTGTCCGGCGTTCCGCCGTCACCACGATCTCTTCCAGAACAGGGGTGCTGTCGGCCTGGGCCAAAGCCGCCGGAACGATGGCACTACCGGCCAGCAAAAGGGTAAGCAGACGCACTGCCGGGCGCGATGCCAGCTTCTTCATAGGGCTTCTCCCTTGGGATGGCCCGGACGCGCAAGGCGAAGCGGGCTCTTGATTCGTTGAATTACGCAACGATACGACAGCGCAACATGTAATGCAATATAACAAATTATAAGCAGGACGAATTTTCAACGCGCTCTGTCCAGGCGCAAAAAAAGCCCGTGACGCGGAGCGCCACGGGCCATAACTCGTTACAGGGGATAATGGTTTATCCGTTGTCTACATAACGGCCACGAATGGTCATCACCGCCGCTGACACACCTGCGGCCAGTACGACAGGCACCATGGCCATGGCGACGCCCGCCGGTCCCCATCCCTGGCTCAGCAGATGACCCGCGACCAGCGGGCCGGCGATGGAGCCCAACCGACCAACGGCAATGGATGCACCCGTAGCCAACCCCCGGACGATACCGGGATAATAGAGCGGGATGATCCCATAGAGCGAATATTGCGCGCCCAGCAGGAAGAAGCCCGCAAGCCCGGCCAAAACCAGCACCGGCACCAGATTCTCCGCCCCCGCCAGCCCGAACATGGCCAGCGCCAGGCAAGGATATGCCGCGATGATGGGAATGCGCGGCCCCAGCCGGTCGACCAGAAAGCCGATCCCCAGGGCCCCGACAATACTGCCGGCATTGAAGGCAAAGGCAGCCCCTGCCCCACCAACACCGCCCAACCCCTTGGCCGCGACCAGCGACGGCAGCCAGTTCAGCAGCAGATACAGCACCAGCAGCGTCATGCCGAAGGTGAACCAGGCCAGCAGGGTAATCAGCAACCGCCCCTCACCGAACAGGGCCTTCGCGGCACCCGGACGCTCCGCCAGGGAAGTATGAACCACCCGGCTGTCGGGCATCAGCTTCCACATCGCGGGCAGCAGCAACAAGGGCAACACGCCACCGGCCAGGAAGATGGAGTGCCAGCCATATTGCTCCAGCAGACCCGCCGCGAACAGCGCGGCCAAGGCGCCGCCCGCCGGCATGCCGGAAAACATCAGGGTGATGGTCCGGGTGCGGCGTTCCGGTGGCGCAATTTCCAGGGCAACCGCCACCAGGCTGGGCATCGCTGCCCCCATGCCGGCACCTGCGAAGAACCGGAAGACGCCAAGCGATACCGGACCGGCAGCGACCAGTGTGGCCAAGGTGAAAAGCCCGAAAATGGCAACGCAGACCATCAGCAGGCCCTTGCGCCCCATCCGGTCGGCCAGCCAGCCGCCCGTGAATGCACCAAGGACAAGGCCCGCCATGCCGGCCCCGAACACCACGCCCGCCTGTCCAGGCGTCAGGCCCAGTTGCGGGATCAGATACGGGGCGGCAACGCCGATGGCTTGAATATCAAAGCCTTCCAGCAGCGCAATCAGGAAGCAGAGAAGCAGGGTGATGCCGCCACGCGGCACGGATTGGGCGGGTGCGCCCATGGGTAACCTCCCGTCTATGCCCCTCGTGGCGGGGGCTTTGGCTATTCTGATGACATCATAATACAGAATCTTGTTATCATGCATAATCATTTTATTGGACAAGGGTTGGCGTTGATGCTTTTAATCAACTCACGCATCCGCCCCTGTCTGTCCTGCTTATCAAGGGCTTGAGTGTGGAGCGGAGAACACCCGACAGCGACCGAGCGCGTTCCTTAAGCACCCCCTCTTGCGTCGCTGCAAAATTCATTATATAACATAACTAATAACGGGCCGATGGCCCCATATGGGAGGAAATGGCGCATGAGCACGCAATTGGACGCCGCCCTGCTGATCGGCGGCAAGACCCGTCCGGCCGCCGAGGGCCGCAGCTTCACCCGTCTCAATCCCCTGACCGGGGAGGTGGCAAGCACCGCCGCCGCCGCCAGCATCGATGATGCACGCGAAGCCGCGGATGCCGCCGCCGCCGCCTTTCCCGCCTGGTCGGAAACCGGCCCCAATGCCCGCCGCGCCCTGCTACTGAAGGCGTCTGAGGCCCTGACGGCCCGCATGCCGGACTTCATCGCCGCCATGGCCGCCGAAACCGGTGCCACCGCCGGCTGGGCCGGGTTCAACGTCACGCTGGCCGCATCCATGCTGCGCGAAGCCGCGTCGATGACCACCCAGATCAATGGCGAGGTAATCCCCTCCGACAAGCCGGGCTGTATCGCCATGGCGGTGCGCCAGCCCGTGGGCGTGATTCTGGGTATCGCGCCCTGGAATGCACCGGTCATCCTGGGTGTGCGCGCAGTGGCCACGGCGCTGGCCTGCGGCAATGCCGTGATCCTGAAGGCATCCGAACTGTGCCCGCGCACCCATGCCCTGATCGGCGCGGCGCTGGCCGATGCCGGCTTCCCGGCGGGCGTGGTCAATGTCGTAACCAATGCGCCGGAGGATGCCGGCGCCATTGTCGGTGCCCTGATCGACCATCCGGCGGTTCGCCGGATCAACTTCACTGGTTCCACCCGCGTGGGCCGCATCATCGCCGAACGCGCGGGCCGCAATCTGAAGCCGGTGCTGCTGGAACTGGGTGGCAAGGCGCCGTTCGTGGTGCTGGATGATGCCGACCTGGATGAGGCGGTGAAGGCAGCCGCCTTTGGCGCCTTCTTTAATTCCGGTCAGATCTGCATGTCCACCGAACGCATCGTGGTAGACAACAAGGTGGCCGACGCGTTCGTTGAGAAATTCGCGGCCAAGGCGGCCACCCTGGTGGCCGGCGACCCGCGCGAAGGCAAGACGCCGCTGGGTTCCGTGGTCGATCCGCATGCCGTGACCAGCATCCAGTCCCTGATCGATGATGCCGTGTCCAAGGGGGCCAAGCTTTATCAGCCGAACCCGACCAAAGGCACGCTGATGTCGGCGGCCATTCTGGACCATGTCACACCGGCCATGCGCATCTATGCCGAGGAGAGCTTTGGCCCCGTGACCACCATCGTGCGGGTGGACGGGGAGGATGCGGCCATCTGTACCGCCAACGATACCGAATACGGCCTGTCCGCCTCCATCTTCACCCGCGATGCGGCCCGTGGCCTGCGTTTAGCCCGGCGTGTCCAGTCCGGCATCTGCCATGTCAACGGTGCCACCGTCCATGACGAGGCGCAGATGCCGTTCGGCGGCGTCAAGGACAGCGGCTATGGCCGGTTCGGCGGCAAAGCCGGCATCGATGCCTTCACCGAACTGCGCTGGATCACGCTGGAAACGCTGCCCGGCCATTTCCCGATCTGATGAATATCCCCATTCAGGATGAACATGATGAGCACCGCTGACACTGTCGCCTTTGATGTCGTGGACGGCATCGCCTGGGTGCGTTTTAACCGCCCGGAAAAGCGCAATTGCATGAGCCCGACCCTGAACCGCCGCATGATGGAGGTTCTGGACGAACTGGAATTCCGCGAGGATGTGGGAGTCCTGGTCCTGTCGGGCGAGGGCACGGCGTGGTCCGCCGGCATGGACCTGAAGGAATATTTCCGCGAGACGGAGGCCAAGGGGCTGGGCGCCACCCGTCAGGCGCAGCGTGAAAGCTATGGCTGGTGGCGCCGCCTGCGCTGGTACCAGAAGCCGACCATCGCCATGGTCAATGGCTGGTGCTTTGGCGGTGGCTACGGCCCGCTTTATTCCTGCGATCTGGCCATCGCGGCGGAAGAGGCGAAGTTCGGCCTGTCGGAGATCAACTGGGGCATCCTGCCGGGTGGCGGCGCCACCAAGGTGGTCGTTGACCTGATCCCCATGCGCGACGCCATGTACCACGCCATGACGGGTGAAGCCATCGATGGCAAGAAGGCCGCCGAATGGCGTCTGGTGAACGAGGCGGTGCCGCTGGCCCAGTTGAAGGACCGCGTGACCGAGATTGCCAAGGTCCTGCTGGAAAAGAACCCTGTGGCGCTGAAGGCCACCAAGGATGCGGTACGCCGGGTCAAGGAAATGACCTATGACAATGCCGAGGACTTCCTGGTCCGCGCGCAGGAGGCTGCGAATTCCTTCGACAATAATGGTCGCAAGGAAGGCATCCGTCAGTTCATCGATGAGAAGAGCTACAAGCCCGGCCTTGGCGCGTACAAGCGCGGGTAATCTGATGAACGCTGCTTGTGCCGGGTCGCCCCCATAGAGGGGACCCGGCACCTGTCAGGTCGGTATTGTTTGAGGGCTGTTCCATGGTTACCCCCCATCTTCCCGCCCCCGATCCGCTGGCCTTTCAGGCGGCAGCGCAGCCAGACAAGATCGCCATGATCGATCTGGTCGGCGGGCGCCGGTTCACCTATGCCGGGCTGGATGCTGCCGTGAACCGTTGCTGTGCCTGGCTGTCGGCCCAGTTGGGTGATGCGGCGGGACAGCGTATCGCGGTTATCGGGCGCAATGACGCGGCCATGCCCGTGCTGCATCTGGCCGCCGCACGCCTGGGCGCGATCTTCGCCCCCTTGAACTGGCGCCTGACGGTGCCGGAACTGGCGTTCCAGGTCGCGGATGCGTCCCCGGCCCTGCTGCTGGCCGATGCGGAGTTCCTGGATACTGCGAAACTGGCGGCGCAAGGCTGCACAGGCACGGAAATCCTGGAACTGTTACAGGCCGATGCAGCCTGGACCGCCATGGAGCCGGCGCACCCGGCGGTGCCACCATCCGTGGATCAGCCCTCCACCCTGCTGTACACGTCCGGCACGTCTGGACGGCCCAAGGGGGCGTTGCTGACCGAGAGCAACCTGTTCTTCACGAACATCAATTTCGGTCTGATGAACCGCCTGAATGCCGAGAGCGTCGTTCTGTGCGACATGCCGCTGTTTCATGTCGTGGGGCTGGTCACCATGGTGCGGACCCCGCTGGCACAGGGCGGAACGCTGCTGTTGTCGCGCGGGTTTGACCCGGCGGTGACCCTGTCCCGTCTGGCAGACCCCGACATGCGCGTCACCCATTACATGTGCGTGCCGCAGATGGCGCAGACCCTGCGTCAGCATCCCGATTACAACCCCACACGGCTGAGCCGTCTGGTGGCGCTGTGCACCGGCGGCGCGCCCATGCCCGCCGCCTTGATCCAGCGGTTCAGCGAGGATGGCATCACCATCGCCGACGGCTATGGGATGAGCGAGGCTGGAACCGTGCTGGGCATGCCCATCACCGACCGCGCCCGTATCGTGGCCAAGGCCGGTTCCGCCGGCATCCCCGGCCCCACTCTACGTCTGCGTCTGGTCGATGATGAGGGTCGGGACGTGCCGGATGGCGGTGTCGGGGAAATCTGGATCAACGGCCCCAACCTGTCGCCCGGCTACTGGAACCGTCCCGAACTGCCGACCCTGGCGCAGCAGGGCGGCTGGCTGCGCACTGGCGATGCGGCGCGGCGGGATGCTGACGGCTTCTACTATCTGGTGGACCGCAAGAAGGACATGTTCATCTCCGGCGGCGAGAATGTGTATCCGGCAGAGGTGGAGGCCGCCATCCTGGAACTGGACAGCGTGGCGGAGGCCGCCGTCATCGGCGTACCCGATGAACGCTGGGGCGAGGTGGGCTGGGCCTATGTCGTGCCCCGCGCCGGCCATGCGGTGATGGCGGAACAGGTCCTGACGCACCTGGACGGGCGCTGCGCCCGGTATAAACGGCCACAGCGCGTGTTCATCACCGACAGCCTGCCGCGCACCGGATCGGGCAAGGTCCAGAAACATCTTCTGCGCCAACAGGCCGCGGACACCACGAATCCCTCGAAATCCGCCTGACTTGGCGATAGTTTGCACCGGCAAATGCGCAAAGGTGGAGTGAGCGGTATGGATGAACGCGGCGGTATCGATCTTTCGGCCCTGCAGGGATCTGTTGGTTACAGGTTGCGGCGGGCCCAGATTGCGGCATTCACCCTGTTCACGCAGTTCATGTCGGAATTCGATATCCGCCCGACGCAGTTCGCCATCCTGACGGTGATCCGTGACAATCCGGGCCTCAGCCAGTCGCAGATCAGTGACGCGCTGGGCCTGAAACGTGCCAATCTGGTGCCGCTGCTGGATGGGCTGGAGGGCCGTGGACTGCTGGTCCGCTCCCCCTCCCCCGCTGATCGGCGTTCCTACTGTCTGCACCTGACCGACCATGGCCAGGAACGGATGCGGGAAATCCAGGCGCGGCACGATGCCTATGAACAGGAACTGACAACGGCGCTGGGCGTTGCCGGACGCACCGCCCTTCTGGCCCTGCTGGACGGGTTCAAGATGGCGGGCGGGGACGGCGGGGATGAAGGCTAAGGGTCACGCCCGCCGCCAGACACGCCAGCCCAGCAGGGCAACAACGATCGCCAGATAGACCAGCGGCTCCACCGGCCAGCTTTTCACCAGCATCACATAATGCACGGCCCCGGCCAGCACCGCCGGATAGACCAGCTTGTGCAGCCGGTTCCAGTTGCGGCCACCGACCCAGCGGATGGCGGCATTGAAGCTGGTTACGGCCAGCGGCAGCAGCAGGACAAAGCCCGCCATACCGATGGTGATATAGGGCCGCTTGACGATGTCGGCCCAGATGGCGGGCCAGTCTAACCCCTGATCCAGCAGCAGATAGACGGTCAGGTGCAGGATGACATAGAGAAACGCAACCAGCCCTACCGCACGCCGGTATTTCAGCAGCCCGATACCCAACTCACGCCGCAGCGGCGTGATGGCCAGCCCCAGGATCAGGAACCGCAGGGCCCATTCGCCCATGGCATGTTCCAGCGTCTTGGCCGGATCGGCCCCCAGATCGCCATAGAATATCTGGTAGATATAGAACAGCGCCGGCAGCAGCCCGGCCAGATAGACGGGCCAGGTTGGAAAGCGCGGCTGGATACGCAGATTGGCGATGGCCATCAATAGAATTTCCGCAGGTCCATGCCGGTATAAAGGCTCGCCACCTGATCGGCATAGCCATTGAACGGTAGGGTCGGTCGGCGCTTGGCGAACAGGCCGCCGCCATCCCCAATCCGCCGCTCCGTCGCCTGGCTCCAGCGCGGATGGTCCACCTCGGGGTTCACGTTGGAATAGAAGCCATATTCCTGCGGCGCCTGAATGTTCCAGCTGGTGGCCGGCTGCTTGTCAGTCAGGCTGATGCGGACGATGGATTTGATGCCCTTGAAACCGTATTTCCACGGCACGACAAGGCGCAGCGGCGCGCCGTTCTGGTTGGGCAGGCTCTCCCCGTAAAGGCCGGTGGCCAGCAGGGTCAGGGGGTTCATCGCCTCATCCAGGCGCAACCCCTCCACATAAGGCCAGTCGAGGATCTTGAAGAAGCCGCCCTGGCCCGACATTTCCGACGGGCGGACCAGGGTTTCGAAGGCCACGAACTTGGCGCCCGACTGCGGCTCCACCCGCTTCAAAAGGCTGGCCAGCGGAAAGCCGTTCCAGGGGATGACCATGGACCAGCCTTCGACGCAGCGCATACGGTAGATGCGCTCCTCAATCGTCATGCCCTTCAACAAATCATCCAGGTCATACTCGCCCGGCTTGCCCACCATGCCGTCGATCTTCACCTTCCACGGCTTCACCGTCAGACGGCCAGCATTGCGGGCCGGGTCGGACTTGTCGGTGCCGAATTCGTAGAAGTTATTGTAGCTGGTGATGTCTTTCAGGCTGGTCGGCGTTTCATCCGTGCTGAACGGGCTTTTCACCGCCGCCTGTGCAGCGCCCGCGCCTGCCAGCATCATCCCCCCGAACCCGGCCAGAAGGTGGCGGCGGTTCAGGTACAGATCGCGCGGCGTTACCTCGCGCTCGCTCAGATCGGGGGCATGGCGCAGCAGCATTGGGGGCATTCCTCTGTCGGACACAGGTACTGACAGACAGATATGCCGCTGGGCCGGGTCTGAACAGTGCGCCCTGTCACTTGCTGCGTCAATTTAGCTTCCGCGTTTGCGAGTAATTTGCAATATAGCCAGAGTCAATGGAGGATCGAATGCGGATCAATGCGAAGCTTTGGGTGGGTGTGGGCCTGTGCGTGGCGATGGGCCAGACCGGTATGGCAATGGCCCAGGGCCATCACGCCGGCCATGGCGCCGCCGTGCCCGCCGCCGCCGAGGGTGGCGAGGGCGGAGAGCTGGGCGCCTTCGACAACCTGTCCGAAGATCAGCAACTGCAAGGCTCCCTGGGCCTGATCCGCGGTCACCTGTCGGTGGGCCGGGAGCTTTATCAGGCTGGGCGCGGCAGTGATGCCATTCCGCATTTCCTGCACCCGGCGGAAGAGATCTATGACGGCGCCCGCCCCGTGCTGGACGCCCGCAAGGTCGGGTTCGAGGCGGATCTGGATGGCCTGGTCGCCCTGGCCCGTGCCAAGGCCCCGGCGGCTGATGTGGCCAAGGCGCTGGACAAGGTCGAACAGGCCATCACCAAGGCCGAGGCCACAATCCCGGCGGGCGACCGTGCCAAGCCCACCTTCCTGACCCCTGTCATCGCCACCTTGCTGCGCACGGCGGCGTCGGAATATGCGGCGGCGGTGGAGGATGGGGTGATCACCAGCCCTATCGAATATCAGGATGGGCGCGGCTTCTATGCCATCGCCAAGGTCTATCTGGCCCGTCTGTCCGCCTCAACGGCGGCCAGCGACCCGTCCGGCAATGCCGTGAAGGCCATGGACAAGCTGGCTCCCGTCTGGGCAACCCTGCAGCCGCCCAAGGGCAAGGTGACCCCACCGGGTGAGGTGTCGGCCCTTGTCTCCAATGTCGAACTGGCGTTGAGCCGGCTGCGGTAAATCACAACAGAGTGTCATCATGGGTAAGGCGCGGCGTTCTCTTTCGGCATTGGCAGCCGTCATGCTGGCCTTCACCCTGGGGCTGGCCGGGCCGCAGGCACAGGCCGACCGGCCCGGCAATCTGGCCGCCTGGACCCGGCCCGACAGCGCGCCCTACCCTGCGGATAACCCGTTCTCCGACGCCAAGCTGGAACTGGGCCGGCGCCTGTTCAACGACACGCGCCTGTCCGGCGGCAATTCGATGTCCTGCGCCAGTTGCCATGACCCGGCCAAGGGCTTCTCCGACGCCCGCCCGCGTGCGGTGGGTGAGGGCGGGCAGGCCGGTCCCATGCATACGCCAACCCTGTGGAATCTGGCCTGGGCGGAACAGCTATTCTGGGATGGGCGGGCGGGCAGCCTGGAAAAACAGGCACTTGGCCCCATTGCCAATCCCATCGAGATGAACCAGCACCTGGCCGCCCTGCCTGGAGAATTGCGCGGAGACCGGGATCTTGAAGCCGCCTTTGCCCGCGCCTTCCCGCAGGACCCGGTGATCAGCCTGGACAATATCGCCAAATCGCTGGCGATCTTCGAACGCACCCTGGTGTCGCCCATCACGCCCTTTGACCGGTGGGTCGCGGGGGATGAAGCGGCCATTCCCAACGCCGCAAAGCGCGGTTTCGCGCTGTTCGACGGCAAGGCGGCGTGCAGCAACTGTCACAAGGGCTGGGCCTTTACCGACGGTGCCTTCCATGATATCGGCCTGCCCGTCACGGGTCCGGGCCGGGGCGGAGTGGTCGGGCATGCCGAACTGGCCAATAGCTGGAAAACCCCGACCCTGCGGGAGATTGGCCGCACCGCGCCCTACATGCATGACGGCTCCATCGCCGATCTGAAGGATGTGTTGCGCCATTACGTGAACGGCGTGGTGCATCGCCCCACCCTGTCACGCGATCTGCCGCCGCATCTGGACCTGACCGATGCAGAGCAGGCCGACATCCTTGCCTTCCTGGGCACGCTGAACGCCGATCCCGCCGCCCTGCCGGTGCAGGTGAACGCCGTGGCGGCCCTTGATCCCGGCCCCGTCACCGCCGGCCCCGCACCCGCCCGGCTGGAGGTAACGCAGCGCGACACGGCGTTCAGCGCCGCTGCCGTTCGCTTGCGCAAAGGCGGCACCCTGGTCATCCATAACGAGGATACGCGCGTCCACAATATCCGCGTCTTCGCCGCCGACATGGATTATGACAGCGGCGTGCAGGACCCTGGCCAGTCGGTGGAGGTCCTGTTCGACCATCAGGGCCGTTTCCGGGCCGTCTGCAACATCCATCCCAAGATGAAAATGAGCGTTGAGGTGGTGGAGTAACCTATCGGCGTGAAAGGCGGTTGCCGCACCCGTCTAATTCGGAGAGGGTGACGGGTGCTCTCCGACCGCTATCGCGTTCATGCAACCAGATGAAACACAAAAAAAGGGGGTGTTCCATGCCCCCTGGGCTACGCCACTCTAGGAACCGATGCATCGGTTTGGCTCTGGACGCGGGTGTGGCGGTGATGGCGCCATCATAGCAAAGAGAGGCCCGGAAGTCAGCAATCCCGCCCGGCCCACACGATAACGGCCTGTTGATTGTGGCCCCCGGTGAACGTGAAGGCAGACCTTCGCCGGGGGCTTGTGAGCTTCATGTAATATCAAAAACTCCCGCCTACCCCACAAACACCAGCAGGGGTTCCCAGTCCGCGCGCAAATCAGCCGCGCGCTTGGCCTTCTGGTCGAACAGGGTCAGGCCGTCGGCGGCAAGGTCGGTATACATCTGGCTATCGCGCAGCCGGGCCACCACCTGATGCCCCGCCCCGGCCAGGAACGTATCCAACCGATCCGCCGCCTTGGTGCGCGCCCGCAGCCGGTTGCCGACGATGGCGACGGGCACCTTGGCCTTGGCGATGGCCTTCACCTCTTCCAGCTTTTCCAGGAAACGGGCCGTCGCCGCCTCGTCAAAGGCGCCGGGCAAGACGGGCAGCACCACGATGTCGGACAGGCGGATCAGGTCTTCCACATCCTTGGGCCGCATGGCCGCCGGCGCGTCGATGACCAGCCGGCCCGTGCCCGACGGCGGCTTGCCGATCTCCTTCACCCAATCCAGCCCCTGGATGGGAGCCGCCGTTTCAGGTCGGACTTTCAGCCAGCCCAAGGATGATTTCTGCCGGTCAAGATCGGCCAGGGCCGTCTTGTGACCATGGCCCGCGAAAAAGGCGGCCAGATGCGTCGCAATGGTCGTCTTGCCGACACCGCCTTTGATGTTGCTGACCAATATTGTGCGCATCACCCAACCCCGCTGTGTAACAGATTCATGTCAAATCCGGAAAAAGGTCGTATAAAGTTACAAACAAATAACTTGAGTAATTTCATTGCCGATAACAAAAAACCAGCAACAAAACACTTGGAGTTGGCAAGATGAATATCAAGAATATTGCAATTGTTTCTACACTCATCGCTCCACTGCTCTTCGCAGCACCGATGGCCGCCGCGCAATCCGCCCTGGTCGACAGCCGCCCCGTCAAGACGGGCAGCGAGACGGAAAAGGCCATCATCGGGGTCGTGGAGGATTATTTCTGGGGTCGGCAGAACGGCGACCAGGAGCGGCTGCAGCGCGGCTTCCTGGATACGGGCGACCTGAAGGGCATCCGGCAGCAGGATGGGCAGGATGTCCTGAACATCGAGCCGCTGTCCGCCTTCCGTGGCCGGCTGGCCAAGCCCATGACCATGGACACGAAAGGCGAAATCCTCGCCCTCGATATCGTGGATGACAAGCTGGCCTGGGTGAAACTGACCTTGGACAGCAAGGTCAACACCTATACCGACTATCTGATGATGTACAAGATCAACGGGCAATGGAAGCTGGTGAACAAGATGTTCACGAACAAGCGCAAGTGAGTGTTCCGCTGGCACGCGCTCAGCCCTCATCCGGAAGGTCTGTCTGCCAGAACGGCTTGGCATCGGTGAACCGGTGCCAGTCGGCGACGATATGTTCTTCCAGATCATGCAGGCCGCGCGCGTGCCAGCCTGTGACCAGACCGGCACCCAAACGCCAGGCTGGCGGCAGCGTCTCCTCGCCCGTCCGCTCCAGCTCCGCCACCAGCTTGTCCACGGTGGCGACATCCTGCAAATGGCCCAGATGCTCCTGCAGAGTCGATAGTTCGTCCAGGAACCGTCGTAGGGCCTTTCCTTCATAAAGCGAACGGAAGAAATCCGCCGCATAGCGCAGCTTTTTCAAGGAAATGCGCAGCTCATGCCGGGGGGCGGCGGCCAACTTGGCGAAACCACGTCCCCGCCTGCGCGCCTGCTTATGCCGCTTGCCCAGCAGAGCGCCGGCCATTTCAGTCACGGGTGACAGAAGCAGGGTGGACTGCTCGCTGACCGGCTGGTTACGCCATTGCCGGCCATCGACCCAGGCCGCCAGATCCAGCAGCAGTGCCGTATGGGCCGGATCGGCCAGGGTCGTGCGGACCAGCGCATAACCGCGTTCGCGTGCTGCCCGCGCCGCCATCTCCAGTTCCGCCAGACCCGCATGGCCCGGCAGGGCCGTAGCAACAGGATGCAGCAGGTCACCCAGGAACACATCCCATTCCCGCGCCGATCCCAAGGCATCGGCCAGGGCCTTTACACGCGGCCCCAGATCATCCAGTTGATCCGCCGGTATGAAGGGCCGGAAGATTTGCAGGGCGGAGCGCAAGCGGCGCAGGGCCACGCGCATCTGATGCACCCCCTCCGGGTCCTGGCCCAGCCGCGTCACCGGCTCATTCGCCATCAGATGACCCAAGCAGTGGCGCACGATGGTGGACAGCGTCTCCTCCACCGTCGCTTCCGGGTCCAGGGTCAGCTTGGCGGCCTTCACGCTGACCGGCGTAGCACCCGACGACAGGGCATAGCCGCGCGCCGACTTGGTCTGCATCTCCAGCCGCACGGGCACATCGGCATGGATGGCGCGGGCGAGATCGTACAGGGCGGCGGTGTCGGTACCTTCCGACAGTTCCAGTTCCAGTTCATGCACCGGCAGGGTGAGGCCGCCCGGAGCAACAATCTCCCCCTGGTCCAACGCTACCTCTATGGTAATGCCGGGGCGGGGCGACAGGTGCCGGATCTGCCGGCGGATGCGGGTCTCGAACACCGGCACCAGATCGTCATTGCCAACCCCATCCAGACCGTCCAGCACGCTGGCATCAGGCAGAAGCGACAGGTCGGGGCGCGGATGCGCCACCTCTACCTCCCACTCGCCGCGCACCAGGGCGCCGGCCCCCGGCTGTGGTGCGGATTTCAGGGTCTGTATCAGCGTGCGGCCCACGCGGCGCACGCGCAACGACAGGCCATTGGCCAGAAACCGCCGGTCCTCAGTATCAAAATAGATGCTGTCGAGCGGCTTGACCTTCGGCTTGGCGATGGTGTCGGAGAGGCAGGCAAGCCCCCGCAGCCGGTCCATGTCGGACGGCGCCACCGCCAGTTTCAGTTCAATCTCCAACCCAGACATAACGCACCGCACACATGACAAAACACGGCCGGCGGGCTGATTCGCCCCGAATTCCGGTCGCTTCAGGACGACGATGACAATTCCATGAAGCCCTGTCTATCGCAGCAGCCGATTTTTTTGCACATGTCCCCGCCTTGCCTGTGTGTTGAAAGGCTGCGCGCAATGGTGTTTCCTTCGGCCCCGGTATTTCATACCCAACGCATCCTGACGGGGACTTCTTCCATGCGCTTCCAGACCCTCGATACTATCGATGTCACCGGTAAGACGGTGCTTGTCCGCGCCGACCTGAACGTGCCTGTCGCCGATGGGCAGGTGACCGACACGACCCGCATCGACCGTCTGGTCCCGACATTGAAAGAGATCGCGGCCAAGGGCGCCAAGGTCGTCGTCATGTCGCATTTCGGTCGTCCCAAGAACGGCCCAGACACGAAGAACAGCCTGCGTCAGGTGGTGCCCGCCGTGGAAAAGGCGCTGGGTGCCCCGGTCGCCTTTGCCGAGGATTGCGTGGGTGAGAAGGCCGCATCCGCCATCGCCGCCCTGCCCGCCGGCGGCGTGCTGATCTTGGAAAACACCCGCTTTCATGCAGGTGAGGAAAAGAACGATGCCGATCTGGCCAAGGGTCTGGCAGCACTGGGCGATGTCTATGTGAACGACGCCTTCTCGTCCGCCCACCGCGCGCACGCCTCCACTGAAGGCATCGCCCACCTGCTGCCGTCGGCTGCCGGTCGCCTGATGCAGGCGGAACTGGAAGCGCTGGGCAAGGCGCTGGCCGCCCCGGAACGTCCCGTGGCCGCCGTGGTCGGTGGGGCCAAGATCTCCACGAAGCTGGACCTGCTGCTGAACATGGTGTCGAAGGTCGATATCCTGATCCTGGGCGGCGGTATGGCCAACACCTTCCTGTTCGCCAAGGGCGTGGCCGTCGGCTCCTCCCTGTGTGAGCGCGACATGGCCGATCAGGCCCGCGCCATCATGGAAAAGGCAGCAAGCGGCGGGTGCGAGATCGTGCTGCCGGTCGACGGTCTGATGTCGCGGGAGTTCAAGGCCAATGCCGATCATCGCGTCGCCGCCGTCACCGATATCCGCGACGGCGAGATGATGCTGGATGCCGGCCCCGCAACGGTGGAACTGGTCGGCAAGAAGCTGGAAGGGGCCAAGACCCTGGTCTGGAACGGCCCGTTCGGCGCGTTTGAGCTGGTGCCGTTCGACAGCGCCACCAACGCGGTTGCCGCCATTGCCGCCAACCTGACGGCACAGGGTAAGCTGCTGTCGGTGGCCGGTGGTGGCGATACCGTCGCCGCATTGGAACATGCCGGCGTGGCTTCGGGCTTCTCCTATGTCTCCACGGCCGGTGGTGCCTTCCTGGAATGGCTGGAAGGCAAGGAGCTGCCGGGCGTAGCGGCGCTGGAAAAGCACGCCTGATCGCTTCGCCTTAATGGCAAACAAAAAGGGGGCCGCATGGCCCCCTTTTTTATTCACCAGCCCTATCCGTCTGCGGCCATGCGCCGCTTGGCCTTCTGCGGTGTTGGTGACATGTTTGTGTTACCAACCCCAAACGGAGGGCCGATCATGCCGCCCCTGGTCCGTTTCATGCTGCGCCACGCCGCCATTGGCTTTGCCATGGGGCTGCTGGTTGCCGCCATCATTGTCGCCACCGATGCGCTGCATCTGCGCAGCCTTGCCATGGCCACCCAGACGGGCTGGCTGGGTCTGGGCGTCTTCTGTTTTCTGACGGGACTGACCATCGGTTCCCTGCAAATCGGCTTTGCCGTGATGCTGCAAGGGACCGGCGATGATCGGGATGGTCCCGGCGGCGGACACGGGGGCCGGCTGGTGCCGGTCCCCGTGCGGGTCCACCGCCGGCGGTAACCGTCAGGCCTTCTGTACGACCCCATCCACCCGGCGGTTCAGGCCCAGCGGATTGTCACGCTTCAGCGCCGCCGGCAGCAGGGCATCGGGGATGTCCTGATAACAGACGGGGCGCAGGAAGCGGTCGATAGCCAGCGACCCGACAGAGGTGCTGCGCGGGTCGCTGGTGGCCGGGAACGGACCGCCATGCACCATGGCGTGGCAAACCTCCACGCCCGTGGGCCAGCCATTGGCCAGGATACGGCCCGCCCGACGCTCCAAGGTCGGCAGCAGGGTGGCGGCGGCGCCATGGTCACCCTCATCCAGATGCACCGTGGCCGTCAGCTGACCCTCCAGATGCTCCAGCACGTCCTTCAGCACGCCCAGGTCCGGGCAGCGGATGATGACGGAGGAAGAGCCGAACACTTCGGCACCCAGCGCATGATCGGACAGGAAGTCGGCGGCGGTCGCGGCGAACAGGGCGCCTGCCCCCTTGTTGCCCCCGACCTCGGCCACGCGCGCCACCGTCGTCACCTTTTCATTCCCCGCCAGAGCGGCCACACCGGTGCGGTAGGCCTGGCAGATGCCGGGCGTCAGCATGGTGATGGGGGCGACATTCACCAGGGCAGCGGACGCGGCGGCAATGAACCGCTCCAGGTCCGGGCCATCGACGGCCAGGATCAGGCCGGGGTTGGTGCAGAACTGCCCCGCCCCCATGGTCAGCGACCCGACAAACGCCGTGCCCAGCGCTTCGGCGCGCGCCGACAGGGCGGCGGGCAGCAGGATGACGGGGTTGATGCTGCTCATCTCCGCATAGACGGGGATGGGTTCGGGGCGCGACTGAGCGATGCGGATTAGGGCCTGACCACCGCCACGCGACCCGGTGAAGCCCACGGCCTTGATGCGCCAGTCGGCGACCAGTGCCTGACCAAACTCCCGCTGCGTGCCGGACAGCATGGAGAAGACACCTTCATGGAAGCCCAGTTCGGCCACGGCAGCGGCAATCGCCTCCCCCACCAGCTCCGACGTGCCGGGATGGGCCGAATGCACCTTCACCACCACGGGGCAGCCGGCAGCCAGGGCCGAGGCCGTGTCGCCACCGGCGACAGAGAAGGCCAGCGGGAAGTTGGACGCACCGAACACCGCCACGGGGCCGACCGGCACATTGCGCAGGCGCAGGTCGGCGCGGGCCAGGGGCTTGCGTTCCGGCAGGGCGGGATCGATGCGGGCGCCCAGCCAGTCGCCATTGCGCAGTACCGACGCAAACAGGCGTAGCTGGCCAACCGTGCGACCCCGCTCCCCCTCCAGCCGGGCGCGCGGCAGGCCGGTTTCGGCCCCGGCGCGGTCCAGCAATTCGTCGCCAATGGCGATAATATTCTCAGCAATCTTTTCCAGCAGGCGTGCGCGATCCTCCGGTGCCGCCTCCCGGAACCCGTCAAAGGCGGCCCAGGCCAGCGCGCAGGCCTGATCGACATGGGCGGGCGTGGCCTGTGCGAAGGCCGGTTCGATCTGCGCATCCGCAGCCGGATCGACGGCCTTGAACCCAGCCTCGGTGGCGATGCGGCTGCGGCCGATCAGCAAATTGCCATGCAAAGACATCAAACACTCCCGCTTTGTCGGTGTTTCCTCCGGGGCCCCGGGTCAACCGGGGCCGATCGGCGGTATTGTTACCGCTAACCATGTTGCTCTGGCAAGCAGCATGGTGGGAAGGCAGCATAGCGTGATTTGATGACGGATGCGGGGGGGGGCCAAAACAAAAAAGCCGGACAGCCCGGGACAACCTTCGGCTTGCTGGAAAGCCCAGCAAGTTCTTCACAAGAAGATTTGAAAGTTGTCACCAGCTTCCGGTCTGTCACACCCAATCAAGATTGGGAGGAGATGGTGCCCCGAGTCGGATTTGAACCAACGGCCTACCGCTTACGAAGCGGTTGCTCTACCGCTGAGCTATCGGGGCTCCGTCGCGGTGAAGTGGGCGGGGTTATAGCCAAGGGATTTGAGGTTGGCAACAGTGAAATTCGCCTGATCAGCCGATTATCATCGTCAAGCGCCGCATGGCACCAATGCTTGTATCGTTCCGGGGGCGAACCGGTTGGCGATGCCGGCATTAAGGCCGGTTGCTGGGGGAATGATGACGGAATGGGTGGTGCCGCTGGTCATGTGCGCGGCCCTGATGCATGCGGGATGGAACAGTCTGCTGAAGGGCGGGGGCGACCGGCTGGTGGGGATCACCATGCTGAATGTCTGGTGCGCCGTGGCGGGCATCGCCCTGTTGCCCTTCGTGCCGGCCCTGCCGGTGGCGGCCTGGCCCTATCTGGCGGCGTCGCTGGCGTTTCATACGGGCTATCAGGTGTTCCTGGTTCGCACCTATCGGCTGGGTGACCTGTCACAGGTCTATCCCGTGGCGCGTGGGGCGGCCCCGCCCATGGTGGCCCTTGTCGGGCTGATACTGGGCACCGACCCGTTGAAGCCGATGGAAGGGCTGGCCATCATCCTGATTGCGGGCGGCATCGCTACCCTTGCCCTGCGCGGCGGAGCGGCCTTGCGTGCCGATCCGCGACCGGTGCTGATGGCGCTGGCTACCGCCTGCTTCATCGCGGGCTATACCACCGTGGATGGTCTGGGCGCGCGTGCCGGCGGCCATGCCGTGGCCTATACGGTCTGGCTGTTCATCCTGAACGCCCCGCCCATGGTGGCCCTGGCCTGGGCAAGGCGGGGCGGTGCGGGGCTTTGGCAGGCAGCCAAGGCCGGCTGGCGACGCGATCTGGTAGGCGGGATCATGGCCATGTCCGGCTATGGCATTGCCATCTGGGCCATGACCCATGCCCCCATCGCCCTAGTCGCCGCCTTGCGCGAAACCAGCGTCATTTTCGCCCTGTTGATTGCGCGGTTGTGGTTGAAGGAACCGGTTGGCCGCTGGCGCACCGGTGCGGCCCTTCTGGTTCTGGCAGGGATCGCGACGCTGCGGCTGGCCTGATGCCTTACCGGTAATGCGCGGCCAGTTCGGTGAACAGGCGTGCGTAATAGGCGTCGGTGTCCTTCACCCGCACCATCACCTCCACATTCCCGGCCCCGTCGGGCAGCAGAAGGCCGGCGCCGATCCCCGTCCCTTCCGTCACGATATGCGTCTGGGCGCGGACCGTTTCGAACAGGTCAGGATGGAACAGGCCGGCCACCGCCGTGGGATCATGCAGGAACGCCCCCTCGGTATGGAATTTCGGCTTATCCAGGTGATAGGGCGCGTGCAGCATGCGCGCCACCTCCTCCCCGAATTTGGGTAGCGCGCGGGCGGCGGCCAGCCGGGCGGGCGTGGAGATCAGCTGGTGCGTGACATCCGCCGGGGCCAATAGCACCGGCACCCCGCCATTCAAGACCGACTGCGCCGCCGCCGCATCCATCCAGAAATTGAACTCCGCAAAGGGGGTGACATTGCCCCGGCGCACGAAATTCGGCGGCAGCGGCCCGAATGATCCACCCATGGCGACGATCCGCCCGATACGGGCATAGGCATCGGGTGCCGTTGCGCGCAGCAGCGCCAGATTGGTCAGCGGGCCCGTCGCCAGGATCGTCACGGTCCGCACCGGCATGGACCGCAGGGTCTGCGCCATCCAGCCGACTGCATCATGCGACGCGGCCTGTCGTGCGGACGGGGCCAGCACCAGATCGCCCAGGCCGGATTCGGCAAAGGCCCCGTCGCCTGGCGGCGGTTCATCCTTGCCCAACGGTGCCTTGGCACCGGCATGCACGGGGATATCGGGCGCGCCGACATGGTCCAGAAAGGACAGGGCGTTGGCCGTCGTCCGGTCCAGCGTGACATTGCCGTTCACGGCGCTGATGCCAAGCACCCGCGCCCGCTGCGGCTGTGCCAACACCCACATCCAGGCCAGAAGATCATCGGTGCCGGGATCGCCGTCCAGGATCAGGGAGAAGGGTTGGTTCATGGCAGCGGTCCCGCGCAAAGAAGTATCAGGCGCGGCATTAAAGCGGCTTCGATGAGCGGATGGAAGGGCTTCACGCCACCAGCCGGTTATGCCCCCCGGCCCGTGCGGCCGCCAGGCGGTCATCGGCCAGCCGCGCCATATCGGCGGGACCTGCCATATCCGGCTTAAAACGGGCCAATCCCGCCGAAAGGGTCACGATGCCATGCGGGCTTTTCTGATGCGGAAGGGCCAGGGCCGCCACATCGTCCAGCATCGCCCGTACCCGTGCCTCCAGCGCCACGGGGTCATTCTCGGTCAAGATGATGGCTGCCCGCGCGCCGCCATGGCGATAGACCCGGTCACCCTGCCCCACCTGCCGGGCCAGCACGCGGAAAAGGGTGCGCAGGATCTGGTCGCCCGCCGCCTCGCCATAGGCGCTGTTATAGGCCTGGAAATGGTCGATATCGGCCATAAGCAGCGCGAAACTGGCCTTGCCCTGACGCTGTGCCAGATCAAACACGCTGCGCAGGTCGGCATCGAAGGCGCGGCGGTTATGGGCGCCTGTCAAGGCGTCGTGCAGGCTCCATTCCTCCAACTGCTTGTTGGCGGCGTCCAGCGCCTCGGTCCGCAGCGCGACCTGTTCGGCCAGGCTGTCACTGGCCTCCCGCACGCGCACCGCCATGTCCTGGAACGAGCGGGCCAGAAGGCCTATCTCGTCCTGTGTCGCCGTCGGCAACGGCGTTTCGCCATCGGCGACGGCGGCGTAATTGCCCGCCGCCACCTTTTCCGAGGCGTTCTTCAATTGCAGGATCGGGTCGGCCACCTGCCGGCGCAACAGGACGAAAACCAGCACCAGCATGGCCAGGAAATAGGCGGTGCCCATGGCCATGATGGCGCTGGCCGCTTGATGGGCGGTGGCCGCCACCAGCGCCTTGGGATAACGGGCTACGAACCACCAGTCGGGACCATCCAGGCGCGTGACGGCCAGATAGGCATCGTCGGCCACATCATCGACGATCCAGACATTCTCATCAGGGCTAGGATCGCTTTTACGCCGCTCTACACTATCACGGATCAGGGCATGGGTACGCAGCAGACCCTCATCGCCCAGCTTTTGCAGATTGATGGTGGCCAATTCCTTGCGCAGCCGATCCATCCACAGCGGATGCGCCACCAGATGACCGTCCGCCGCCATGACGAAATTGTACGATCCGGGCAGATGGTCCGTGATCAGCCGGTCCATCAGGTCATTGACCAGCACATCATGACCGGCATTGATCAGATGCTTGCCCTGATAATCGACCGGCAGCTGATAGGTGACCATCCAGGCCTTGGCCGTATGATCATGGTAAAGCGGTGTCCAGACCGCGTGGCGGTCTGGGTTCTCCGCGAACATGGTGGAGCGCACGACGGAAAAGGCCGTCATATCCAGATCAGCCTCTACCTCCCGCCCCCAGGCAAAGGCGGGCCAGAACATGATCATGGCGTTTTCCGGCGTACTGATCGTCGTGTTGATGAAGCGGTTCTGCCACGCCGCCCCATAATCCGCCAAAAGATGATAGGACAGCATAAGACGGCGCTTCAGTTCGTCGGAAATAACCTTCTGATTGCCACCAATGAAACCCGACATGCCGGCCCGGCGGATACCATCGGGGCCCACCATACCGTCGAAATATTGCTGACGCAGACGCGTGGCGCCATCGGCCCCGCGTTCAAAGAAGGTATCAAAGTTCGGGTCGGCCAGAATCGCAGGATCGGCGTAGAGCGCCAGGAAACGCTCGCGGAACAGCTCCATATTGGAGGCGGCAAGCTGAAAAATGGCGCTTTCCGTGCGCCCGCGTTCCAGCAGATGCGCCTTCAGGCTGTCCAGCGCCTCCCGCTCTTCCCGGTCGTAAATGGTTGAATAGCCGATTGCCGTCAGGGCCAGCACGATCAGCATGGACCATCCGGCCAGCCGCACGACAAAACGGCCCAGCAAGGTACCGGACAAGGCTGCCGGCCACCGCCATCCTGCCATCACCCGTCCCATGTGCCACCTGTCCCGCCGCACCCAACCGGACGAAGGTTATCTTTGTATGTTTCCTCCGGTCAACCCAGGAAAGCGAACTATGGACAGACGGGACAATTTACGACGCGCGGACACTCAATGCGTGGCCGGCATCTTGGGCGCGGGTTCATCGCCCTTGATCATGCCCTTGGCCCGATAAAACCGTTCGGCACCGGGATGCAGCGGAATGGGCAATGCCGACAGGGCCGTGGCCAGTTGGATGGACTTCCCGCGCGGGTGCCCATTATCCAGCATCGACCGTGTCTGTTCATTCCACAGCGCCGCCGTGATGTCATGCACCAGTTCCGGCTTCAGATCGCCGCGCACCACCCAGACACCCCCGACGCCCAGCGTGCGCGTCGCGGGTACGCCGTCATAGGTATCGGCATCAATGCGGGTTTCCGTGAAATGCGGCATCCGCTTCATCAACTGCGCCGCGCGGGCATCATCGAAGGGCACGAGGGCGATGGGCAGGCGCCGCGCCAGATCGGCAACCGCCGGCAACGGATAGCCGCCGACGATCAGGAAGGCGTCCAACTCCCCCGCCTCCAGCCGGTCACCACCGGCGGCGGGGCTGAGATAGAAGGGTTTCACCGTCTTTTCCGACAGACCATAGGTGGACAGCAAGGCGCGGGCCGTCACCAGCGTGCCTGACCCTTGTTCCCCCAATGCCACCCGCTTGCCCTTTAGGTCCGCGGGATTCTTGATCCCACTGCCGGCACGCGTCACCAGATGGATGGTTTCGGTGTAAAGATTGGCGATGGCGCGCAGGTCGGGATAGGCTGTTTTCTGGAACGGGTCCTGTCCGGTCATGGCCAGATGCGCAATGTCGGCCTGGACCAGTGCCGATTCCAGACGGCGGGAACGCATCAGACCGATATTATCCACCGCGCCCGATGTCGCCTGTGCCACCACGATCAGGCCCGGCACACCACAGGCCCCACCCCGCTCACAGGGGCGCGAACCGGGCGGGTTTGACACGGCATTGGCCAGCAGGCCGCCGATCAGGAAATAGGTGCCGCCGGTGGTGCCGGTGCCGATCTGGAAAAACCGCACCTGTTCCGATGCGGCGCGGGCCAGACCCGGCAGGCAGGATACCGCCGCCAAGCCCAAGCCACCGGCCAACAGGTTGCGTCGTCGCAGGAAACCAGGATTGGTATCAGCGTCGGGCGGGACGGTTTGCGGGGGTTCGGCTGGATTGGGCATGGCCTAAGCGCCCTTTCCCTTGTGGCTTACGACCCTACCATCGTGCGCCTGCCGAACAACGTTCGCAACCGGAACGGGGACGAAATGGTATAAGCAGCGACAAAAGTCGGGGTGCTGTGACCGATATCCAACGGTTTTTGTCACAAAACATTCAACAGCATCAAAAGGCCCAGCAAGGCGATGCCGCCCCCCGCCACCCGCGACGCCTTGCCCCCACCGATCTGGTACAAGGTGGCCGACAGGCCCACACCCGAAGACAGGACCAGAACGCAGCCCATCAACATGCCGGGCCAGAACAGGACGTTTCCCGTAACGGGTCCGCCCCATTGCGACAGGCTGATCCCATGCAGGGCACCCACCGCCGCCGCCATCACCAGACCGACCACCGCCGGCAGGGTGAAGGTCGCCGCCAGCAACCCGCCCAGCACGATCAACGACGCCTCCAGCGCCAGACCGGCGAAGGGCAGGTGCAAGCCTGCCCGCGTCAACAGACCCACAATGATCCCGGCGGCCAGCGCCAATCCCGCCCCCGCCCCAGGCGTTCCCCGTCCCTGCATATCCAGCCACAGGCCCAAACCCAGCAGGCCGAACAGATGCACATAAGTGAGAACCGGACCCGCGATACCGGCGGAAAGGCCAGGCGGAACCGACGCGGCCTGGCCCAGACCGGGCAACAGAATCATTGTTAAGAGAAGAGCAGCGGCAAAGCGCATTGAGTATATCTCTGCATCATTTCCATCCCTTGATGGCGATAAGCCGTTGCACGGTCAAGTCTGTGGGCGCGCTTGATCCGGCCATGCGCCCCCCATTGCCCCCTACCCCCCCGTGCCGCATCGCGCTATGTAGGGGATGGATGGCTGTACGGGCGACCGACCGGAGATTGAGAAGATGAAGCTTTATGGTGTCGTGCTCAGCCCCTATGTCACCCGGGTCCTGCTGGCGATCCGGTACAAGGGGCTGGACATCCCGGTGGTGCCGCCGCCGGGCGGCGGGCTGAAATCGGCCGAATATCTGGCCATCAATCCCTATGGCAAGATGCCGGCCCTGGATGCGGGCGGGACCACCATCATCGAGTCCGAGGTGATCTGCGAATTCCTGGACGAACGCTTCCCCGACAAGCCCATCCTGCCCGGCAGCGATCTGGAACGCGCCCGCGCCCGTATCATCAGCCGGGCCGCCGATCTTTATATCCTGCCCGCCCTTCTGGGCCTGCTGGGTCAGATGAACCCTGCCACCCGCGATGCGCGTCTGGTGGGGGAAAAGCTGGCCGAATTGAAACGCGGTCGTGACGGGCTGGAAACCTTCATCGACGGTCCGTGGTGCATGGGCGACCATTTCACCCTGGCCGACTGCGCCATGGTGCCGGCCTGCTTCTTCCTGGAAAAGTTTCTGCCGGCCTTTGGCGGGATCGACATGTTTGCCGACCATCCGCGCATGGGGGCAGTCTGGCGCCATGCACAGAATGATCCGATGGTGGCGGCCCTTCTGAGGGAAATGAACGGCGCCCTGGATGATTTCATGCGCCGCCGCGCCGCCAATGCCTGATCCCGGCCCTGGTCAGGCGTCCAGATGAGCGCGGACCAGGGGGGCCACATCCTGGGCATGGAGGCTGAACAGACCACCGGTCCAGGGCAGGTCCATGACCTGGATATTGGGGGCCATGCCACGCGCCCGCGCCGTGACCGGTGACATGCTTTCCTGCGGGTTCAGGATCAAGGTGGGCTGCCGCACCTGTTTCAATCCGCTGGCATAATCATAGGCGAAAGCCGCATCATGACCCCACCCGCGATGCAGCGGGTCGCGGTTCATTTCCCAGAACACCTTCCAGGCCAGATCGTCACCCAACTCATTGCGCATACGGGCGAATTTCGACCAGAGGTCGGGCAGTTGGGCCGCAGCCTGATCCAGGCTTTCGGGATGGCTGCCGGCCAGGCGGACCTTGTAATCGGCAATTTCCTGGGGTGTGAATAGCGGGGCCGAATGAAGGACCAGACGCCGCACAGCACCCGGTCGCTGCCGCGTCAGTTCCACCGCCGTGGCGGAGCCGGTATGGCTGCCGACAAGATCGACTTGTTTGAGGTTAAGCGCATCCATCAGATCGCCCATGGCACCGGCGAAATCGGCGATGGTGGATGGCTGGTGCGGACGGTCCGACAGGCCGTAACCCGGATTGTCAGCGGCAATCACCATTCGGTCGGTGCCCAAAAACGGCAGGAACCGGGTGAAACCCAGGCCCGATCCGGGGGAGGCGTGAAAGCACAGGACCGGCAGCTTGCCCGTCGGCTTTGCCGGTTTGACGAAATGGTAATGGATCACGCCGAAACGGCAGGTGGCCATGTCCTGCTGCACCCCGGCAGGTGCCGAAACCGGGGCCTGTCCCGTCTCCGCCGCCCGCACAGCGTGGCCTGTAACGGATAATCCCGCAGCGGCCATGCCGACCAGCAGATGGCGGCGGTCAACAGCATCGGCAGTCACAGGGCATCTCCATCAGGGCAGGTCCATCCAGACCATGCCTCAGCCACCGGCCACTGGCCCCGGTCAGGCCGGGCCATCACCACTGCGCGGATAAAGCAGGCGGAGCTGCGGTACCATGCCACCGCTGTAAACTGGCCCCATCCGGTCGTTGACCGGCCCCATGGCTTGGGCGCATGGTGCCGCCCCTGACCTGCGCGCGCGGCTGCGCCCGTGGGTTACAGCATCCATGACACCAACGCGCTTAAGCGGAACGAAGGACGGGAACGAACATGGTGAAGACGGTGAAGCTGGCGGTATCGACCGCTGCGGCCATCGCCCTGCTGGTGGGTGCGGCCCACGCCGATGAAGGCATGTGGACCATCGACAATGTGCCGACGGCGGCCATCGCCAAGGCCACCGGCTTCACGCCGGACGCCAAGTGGCTGAAGAAGGCGCAGCTGTCCTATGTGCGTCTGGCCGGCGGCTGCTCCGGCAGCTTCGTGTCGGGTGAAGGTCTGGTGATGACCAATCACCATTGCGTCGCCGACTGCATCGCCGAACTGTCTTCCGCCGACAAGGATTATCAGGCTGACGGCTTCCTGGCCAAGACCCGCCCGGAAGAGAAGAGCTGCGCCGGGATCGAGATCAACCAGCTGGTTGAAATCACCGACGTCACCGCCCAGGTCGAAGCCGCCACCGCCGGCAAGACGGGCCAGGACTTTGCCAATGCCCGCCGTACGGTTCTGGCCGATATCGAAAAGAACTGCGCCGGTGGCGACGCCAAGCTGCGCTGCGACGCCGTGACCCTGTATCAGGGCGGCCGCTATAATCTTTACAAGTACAAGCGCTATCAGGATGTGCGTCTGGCTTTCGCGCCGGAGGCCTCAGCCGCCTCCTTCGGCGGCGATCCCGACAATTTCAACTTCCCGCGCTACGCGCTCGACATGTCGCTGCTGCGCGTTTACGAGGATGGCAAGCCGATCAAGAGTCCCAACCATTTCAAATGGTCGACCGAGGGCAGCAAGGAAGGCGATGCCAGCTTCGTCATCGGCAATCCCGGTTCCACCAGCCGTCTGCGCACCATCGCCGAGTTGGAATTCGTGCGCGACAATGTCGCCCCCTCATTCCTGTTCTTCGCCCAGGAAAAGCGTGGCCGCCTGATCGAGTTTGGCCGCGAGAATGCCGACCGCAACCGCGAAGCCTTTGACGATCTGAACAGCATCGAGAATTCCATCAAGGTCTGGAAGGGCCGCCAGATGGCGCTGGCCGACAAGGAATTCTTTGGTGCCAAGGTGAAGGCCGAGCAGGATCTGCGCGCCAAGATTGCTGCTGACCCGAAGCTGGCCGCCCAGGTCGGTGACGCGTTCGAGCAGATCGAGAAGGCTCAGACCCGTTACGCTCAGCTTTATCAGCGCCTGATCCATCTGGAACGCATGCGCGCCTTCGACAGTGTGCTGGCCATGAATGCCCGTCTGGTGCTGCGCGCCGGGGATGAGCGCCTGCTGCTGTCCGGTCAGCGTCTGCGCGAATATGGCGACAGCCGCCTGCCGGCCCTGAAGCAGCGCCTGTCCAACCCGGCCCCGGTGCATGCCGACCTGGAAGTCGCCCTGCTGACCTTCTCGCTGACCAAGTTCCGCGAGCAGTTCGGCCCCGATGACGCGCTGGTCAAGGCCGTGCTGGGCAAGCAGTCGCCCGATCAGGTGGCGGCCGCCGCCGTGAAGGGCAGCAAGCTGGGTGATCCGGCGGAACGCCTGCGCCTGTTCGAAGGCGGCAAGGCTGCCGTCGATGCCTCTGACGATCCGATGATCAAGTTGATGAAGGTGGTGGACGCCGCCGCCCGCGCGGCCCGCAAGTCCGTGGAAGAGGAAGTGGACGCCGTGGTCGAGCAGGCCCAGGCCCGCATCGCCAAGGCCCGCTTCGCCCTTTATGGCGACAGCGTCTATCCCGACGCCACCCTGTCGCTGCGCCTGTCCTATGGCAAGATGCAGGGCTGGACGGAGCTGGATGGCACCGAGGTCAAGCCCTACACCACCATCGGTGGCCTGTATGAGCGCGACACCGGCGCCTTCCCGTTCGATATGGCCAAGAGCTGGGACGACGCCAAGGGCAAGGTCAATATGGCCACGCCCTATAACGCCGTCTCCACCAACGACATTATCGGCGGTAATTCCGGCTCCGCTGCCATCAATGCCAAGGGCGAGGTGATCGGCCTGGTCTTCGATGGCAATATCCACAGCCTGTCGGGCGATTATGGCTATGAACCCAAGCGTAACCGTACCGTCATGGTCGATGTGCGCGGCATGTCCGAGGCGCTGCGCAATGTTTATGGCGCACAGCATATCGTGAAGGAACTGGGCCTGAAGTAAGGGCCTGGGGGCTTCGTCCTGTGCAAAAAGGCCGCCGGGAGCGATCCCGGCGGCCTTTGAGCATTAGGAGAGCCCGCCAGCCCGCATCAGTGCTTGCGCTTCTTCTGCTTGTCCTTCTGTACCTCGTTCACCACGACACCGGCGCCGGCGCCCGCAAGGCCACCCAGGGCGGCGCTGCCAAGGCTGCCACCCAGGACCGCACCGGTACCGGCACCGATCAGGGCGCCACTGGCGGCGCGTTCCTGCATGTTGCTGCCGCACGCAGCCAGGGTGAAGGTCAAGGTAAGAGCGGCAATTCCGGCCTTGGCATAGGCAATCGACATAATCTTCTCCATCGTAAGTGGCGGATGAAGGATGAACATCGTCGCCCGCCCGCTTGTTCCCACGCATCCACCCCATGTCACCGCGTCATGGCAAAGGCTTCCAGGCACAAGGCACCTTCGGACGGCGGGGATTTTCTCAATGAAATCAATGTGTTTGTAAATAAGGTATTATAATACCGTTTTACAGGCCATTGCATCTGCTGCATTTTTTGCTTGCGGCGGCGGGTGATGGGCGGTACATCACCATCCGCTTCGGTGCCAGCCCGGTGGTTGGCGCCTTCATCCGTATAAGCCCGAGTGCTCCGATGAAGACCTTTAACCTGAAGCCGTCCGAGATCGAGAAGAACTGGATTCTGATCGATGCGGAAGGCGTTGTCCTGGGTCGTCTCGCCAGCCAGATCGCCCTGATCCTGCGCGGCAAGACCAAGCCCACCTATACCCCGTTCCTGGATTGCGGTGACAATGTCATCGTCATCAATGCCGACAAGGTTGCCCTGACCGGCAACAAGCGGAACGATGCCATGTTCTACTGGCACACCGGCTTCCCGGGCGGCATCAAGGGCCGTTCCGCTGGTCAGATCCTGGATGGCCGCTTCCCCGAGCGCGTCGTCATCAAGGCCGTTGAACGCATGATCAAGCGCAGCCCGCTGGGCCGCCGCCAGATGGGCAACCTGCGCGTTTACGCTGGTGCCGAGCATCCGCACGCCGCGCAGTCGCCGGTGGTGCTGGACCTCGCCGCCAAGAACGCCAAGAACAAGCGGAGCGCCTGATAAATGGCCACGATCAACAGCCTCGCTGACCTGAAGGCCGGCGCTGCCGCCTCCGTCGCCGCTGAACCGGCCGGTCCGGTCGAGCCCAAGCTCGACGCTTTCGGTCGCGCTTATGCCACCGGCAAGCGCAAGAACGCCGTTGCCCGCGTCTGGGTGAAGCCCGGCACCGGCAAGATCACCGTGAATGGCCGTGAGCTGGCAGTTTATTTCGCCCGCCCCGTGCTGCGCATGATGATCAACCAGCCGTTCCAGATCACCAGCCGCATCGAGCAGTTCGACATCGTCGCCACCGTTTCCGGTGGTGGTCTGTCGGGCCAGGCCGGTGCACTGCGTCACGGCATCTCCAAGGCCCTGACCTACTTCGAGCCGGGCCTGCGTCCGCCGCTGAAGGCCGCTGGCCTGCTGACCCGCGATAGCCGCGTGGTCGAGCGTAAGAAGTACGGTAAGGCCAAGGCCCGCCGCAGCTTCCAGTTCTCCAAGCGCTAATCACGCTTGGCCCCGGTTCGCCGGGCTCAGTACGGAGAAAGGGCGTTCCCCAGGTGGGAACGCCCTTTTTCTTTTGCCTGGGGTTTGTCGTGTGATTCACGGTTTAGATGATTTCATTTAAACCGATCACACTCCAGTGGATGCAAGGCGGCCTTGCGGGATGACAGCCAGTGGTCAAAGCGCTGTTGGCAACCGAACCAAGGCGTCCCCATGGTCTTCCGCCGCCTGCCACGCAGCCGGCGCCAGATTGGATATCTTCTGGGCCAGCTTTGCGGCTGTTGCCTGTTCCCCGTTGATCAGGCTGGTTTCGATGGCAGCCGCCAGATGCTGCACCTGCCGCAGCCCCAGATTGCCGGCCAGGGAGATCATGGAATGCGCCTCACGCCGCAATTCCTCCCAACCGCCATTTTGCGCCAGGCTGCCCATCCGCGCCGTACGTTCACGCCCTGTTGCCACGAATTTCGTGACCAGATCGGCAAATTCCGGACCGTCGGTAAAGGCCAGCAACCCGTCCATGACCGTCTTGTCGATGACGGGATAAGCAAAGAAATCCATCAAGTTCTCCGAAGGGGGCGGGGCAATGGCGGGGTCAGGGGTTTCCCGCATGCCGCACCAATGCGCCGCCGTACGCAGCAATTCCAGGGGCTCATAGGGTTTGGAAACGTAATCGTCCATGCCGGCTTCCAGATAGCTCTCGCGCATGCCGACCATGGCGTTGGCCGTCATGGCGATGATGGGCGTCCGGGGCTTGCCTGTCTGGCCTTCCTGCGTACGGATCATGCGCGTCGCCTCGATCCCGTCCATGCCAGGCATCTGAACATCCATCAGGATCAGATCGTATCGGCTGGCCTCCGCCGCCACGATGGCTTCCATGCCGTCATCCACCAGATCGACGCCATAGCCATCCCGCTCAAGGATAAGGCGGGCAACGTTGCGGTTGACGGAATTGTCATCCACCACCAGCACACGCCGCCCCTTGCCACGACCGGCATCCAGACTGGTGCCCATGTCCGGCATCGGGCCTGATGCGGGCGCGAACAGGCGGCCCAGAACCTCCTTCAGATTCTGCGGGCGTATCGGCTTGACCATAACGGCATCAAAATTCTCCGCCGCCGGATCGCCGGGATCCGGCTTGCCGGCAGAGGTGACAAGCACAAGTTTGATACCGGCAAAGCTGGGATGACCGCGCAACCAGGCGCCCAGCGTCTCGCCCGTCATGCCCGGCATGGCCTGATCGATCAGGATCAGCTTGGGACAGGTGCCTTCACGCAGGGCGCGTTCCAGGTCGGCCAAGGCCGCCGGCGCGCCATTGGCCACGGCGACCTTCATGCCCAGCCGTTCCAGCTGACGCGACAGGATGCGGCGGTCCGTGTCC
Organism: Niveispirillum sp.; assembly: GCF_052437035.1. Classification (NCBI taxonomy): domain Bacteria; kingdom Pseudomonadati; phylum Pseudomonadota; class Alphaproteobacteria; order Rhodospirillales; family Azospirillaceae; genus Niveispirillum; species Niveispirillum sp. The sequence goes on along the minus strand of NZ_JBQVOH010000003.1, from coordinate 101,013 downwards.
GTATCGTCAACGACAAGGGCACGCCGATCACGCAGCCATTCATCCATGCGGGCCGAATCCGGGGGGGGCGCCGCAGCGTCAGGCAGCGGAACCGTGAAGCAGAAGCGGCTGCCCTCCCCGCTTTTGCTCTCAACCGTGATGTCGCCCCCCATCAGCTGCACAAGCTGACGGCAGATAGTAAGGCCAAGGCCGGTCCCACCGAAGCGGCGGGTGATGGAATTATCCGCCTGAGTGAATTTCTGGAACAGCCGTCCGACCTGTTCAGCACTCATGCCGATGCCGGTGTCACTAACGGCGAATTGCAGCGGCGTCACCCCGCCCGGCGCGTCATTGGCGGCCGCGACATGGATGGCGACCTGCCCCTCGCTGGTGAATTTCACGGCGTTGCCCGCCAGATTAAGCAGAATCTGACGCAGACGCGGAGGGTCGCCGCGATAGGCCCTGTTGACGGTAGGATCGATATGGACCGTCAGGGCGATGCCCTTCTCCTGGGCGCGGGGTGTTAGAAGCGCGACAACGCCATCCACGATCTCATCCAGCGCGAAATCAATGCTCTCCAGTTCCAGCTTGCCGGCTTCCAGCTTCGAAACATCCAGGATGTCATTGATGACATAGAGAAGGGCATCCGCGCTTTCCCGGATCGTTTCGGCAAAGCCCCGCTGCTCCGGCGTCAGGGCTGTGTCCAGCAGAAGCGCTGTCATGCCCACGATGCCGTTCATCGGCGTTCGAACCTCATGGCTCATATTCGCCAGGAATTCCGACTTGGCCTGATTGGCGCGTTCCGCTTCGCCGCGCGCGGCTTCGGCCGCTTCCGCTGCGGCTTCGGCGATGCGGCGGGACCGGTCCAGATCGGCGGCGAGCGCCTGGAGACTTTGCGCCTGTTCGCCCATGCGGTCGCGCGCCGCGCGCAATTCCTGTTCCTGGGTGACGCGGTCACCGACATCGCGGGTGGCCGAAACGATACGCTGTCCCGCCAGCGCATCCGCCGCCAGGGCAAAGGCCGTCTCCACCCAGATCCATTGGCCATCGCCATGGCGCAGCCGATAGGTCACGGGCGCGCAGGGCATGCCCGCGATCAGGATGGACAGGGCACGCTCCAGCACCGCCCGTTCGTCCGGGTGAACGCGGTCCTGCGGGGTGGACCCAATCAGTTGTTCGGGCGCATAGCCCAGCATCCAGCTGGCCGTGGGTGAGACATAGATATAAGTGCCATCCAGCGTGTGCAGTGCCACCACGTCACTGCCCTGTTCCGACAGCAGGCGGTATTGGGCATCGCGGGTGGCCAGTTCCGCCGTCTGCCGTTGCAGACCGGCGGCCATATCGTTGATGGCGGCGGCCAGGGTTCCGATCTCTCCCGGTCCCGCAACGGCACGCAGGCTCAATTCTCCACGACCCAACCTCTGCACTGTGCCAATCAGATCGCGCAACGGGTTCAGGACAGCCTGCGTCAGGCCCAGATAAAGAGCCATGACCGACAGGACGGCCAAGGCAAATAGCAGGCCCATATTGCGCTGGAACTGCCCCACGGCCAACGACAGAACCTCGTCTCGGGGATAGGAGACGATGATGCGGATACCGCTGTTCAGCGACACGAAACCCATCAGCCGCGGAACCTCGTCCAGTTCTTCACCGATCCAGGTGCCCTGATCGCTGGTCATGGCCGCCTGCGCGAAGGGTGCATGCGCCATCGAAACACCGTCTATCCCCGACATGGCGGGATAGCGGGCCAGGACCACACCATCGCGATCCAGCGCGGTCAGCGTGGCGCCGGGTGCCGCCGCCAATGTCCGGGCCGCCAGACCATCCAGCCAGTCGAGGAGCATACCGGCAAGCGCCACGCCCGACACCTGCCGATCCTCCACAACAATCGGCTGGGCATAGACCATCACGGGGCGGCCCGAGGCGCGTGACCGGAGATAACCGCTGCTTGCCGGGCGAACCTTTGTCAGCGCCTCTTTGAAATAAGCGCGATCGGACAGGTTGATCTCTTCATCATCGGAGGCGGTCGAACACAGGATCGACCCGTCGGGCCGGGCGACAAAGATGTTGGAAACCCAAGGCTGGGTCCCCTTCAGCGTTTGCAGTGAACGGGCACAGTCCGCCGGTGCCTCGCGCGAGATGCGGGTGGCCGCAACCCCCACCAGACGCTGCAGGCTGGTCAGAAGCTCTGCCTGCTGCGTGGCGGCGAAGCGGGCAATGTCCTGTGCCCGGTTCAATGCTTGCTGCTGCGCCTCGTGCCGGCGCGATTGATATTCCAGAAGCATCAACCCGGACGCGGCCATGATGACCACGACCAGCAAAAGGACCAACCGTCCCCTCAATGACAGCAACCGTAACCGCATCGGGCGTTCGTTCCACGAAATCCGCCGGCACCCTTGGCCGCGCGTTGAGCACAGAATACGCGTGCTGGATCGGAAACAGAACGGACCGCAGCGACCGATGGCAAGTGCATTGGGATAGTGCACGGCTGTGGCCCATCCTTAACCCACTCCATCCATTTCAGAAGGCCGCCACCGAACGGCAAGTTGCGTCCACCGCGAATTGTTCGTTCGTGCTTTTAACCTTTCCGATGTCGCATAAATATGGATACTCCCATGAACGGCTTGTGGGCGGGGGTATTGGTGCGCGTTGAGATTCTGGGTTTATGCTTCACGAACGCCGAGGGTGCTGCTACGGGTCACAACCTTTGGCTGGTTGCGCTATCCTACCTGACCGCCGCTTTTGCTTCCTTCGTCGCCCTGGATATGGCCGAACGGCTGCGTCATTCGGACGGAAGCTGGCGCTGGGCCTGGCATGGCGCAGCGTCAATGGCACTGGGTGGCGGCATCTGGTCCATGCATTTCCTGGGTATGCTGGCCTTCGATACAGAGGCCGCAGTCGGTTTCCATACAGGATTGACCATCCTGTCCTTGGTGGTGCCCATTGCGGTGGTGGCGCTTGGCCTGTGGCTGGTCAGCGGCGGCATCGGGCCGGCGCGGCTGTTGCCGGCAGGCGCGATTGTGGGCATGGGCGTCGTGGTCATGCACTATACCGGCATGGCGGCACTGCTGCTGCCAGGCTCCATCGCCTATGAACCCGGCCTCTTCACGCTGTCCGTCGTGATCGCCCTGGTGGCCGCGACGGTTGCGCTCTGGCTGGCCCTGACGCCGCATCGTTTCAGTTTGCGCGTGGCGGCGGCCCTTGTCATGGGCGTTGCCATCTGCGGCATGCATTATACGGGGATGGGCGCCCTTGTCGTCACCATCGACCCGACCCTGCCGCCTGCATCCGAAGGCATCCCGCGGACCGTCCTGGCCGCCGCCATCGCCGCCGCCACCTATGGCCTGCTGGTTCTGGCCCTGGTGGCCGGGATCGCCGACCGCCGCATTTCCGCCGCCGCCGCGCGTGAAGCCGAACAGCTACGCCGGTCCTTCCAGGCTTTGGGAGAGGAGATGCAGGTCCGCCGCCGCATCGAGGCGGAGTTGGAGCAATCCAAGGTCGCCCTGGAACAGCGTGTGGCCGAACGCACCCTGGATCTGGAGGAAGCCCGCGCCCGCGCGGAGGCCGCCAGTCAGGCCAAGTCCGAATTCCTGGCCAGCATGAGCCACGAATTGCGCACGCCCCTGAACTCCATCATGGGGTTCGCGCAGTTGCTGCTCTATAACCGTGCCCGTGAACCACTGACCGTCAAGCAGGAACGCGCCGCCGTTCAGATTGAGAAGGCCGGCACCCATCTGCTGCGTCTGATCGACGAAGTCCTGGATCTGGCCAAGGTCGAGGCCGGTCGGCTGTCCATGTCGCTGGAGCCTGTCGATGCGGCAGCGGTCGCGCGCGATGTAGCCAGCAACATGCAGCCCGTCGCCGACGGCGCCGGCATCACCCTGTCCCTTGATATCAAGACGGAGAGCGCCACCGTTTATGCCGACCGGACGCGGCTGGTGCAGGTGTTGAGCAACCTCACCTCCAACGCCATAAAATATAACCGTGCCAATGGCCGGGTTATCCTGTCCGTCGTGCCCGGAACCGATGGCCGTATATCTGTTTCCGTGACCGATACCGGCCTGGGCATCCCCGCCGACCGTCTCAATCAGCTGTTCCAGCCCTTCAACCGTCTGGGACGCGAGCATGGCACGGTTGAGGGCACGGGTATCGGCCTCACCATCTGCCAGCGCCTGGTCCAGGCCATGGGGGGTGTGATCCTGGTGGACAGTACGGAAGGACGGGGCAGCAGGTTCCATTTCGACCTGCCCGCCGCCGCCCCGGTCGTCGCCCTGGAAAACACCCGGACCGCCGCCCTGACCGGCAACAGTGCCGATAGGGAGCGCACGATGCTGTATGTGGAGGATAATCCCGCCAACATTCAGCTGATGCGTGACCTGATCGACAGCCTGGGCGGCTTCCACCTGCTGGTGGCCGCCGATCCCGGATCGGGATTGCAGCTGGCGCGGTCCCATCTGCCCGACATCATCATTCTGGATATCAACCTGCCGGGTATGGATGGGTTCGAAGTGCTGGCCCGGCTGCGTGCCGATCCGGCCACTTCAGGCATCCCTGCCCTCGCCCTGTCGGCCAACGCCCTGCCCCGGGAGGTTGAGCGGGGGGTGGCCGCCGGTTTCCACCGCTATCTGACGAAGCCATTGCGCGTGCCGGAGTTCCTGTCGGCCGTTGACGAGGCGCTGGCAAGAAGGGCCGCCTGAGCATGAATGTCGCTGCCGTTGCAGCCCCTTCCACGATGGAAGATGAACAGCGCCTCGCCCATATCCTGGTCGTCGATGACATGCCCGCGAATGTGGAGCTGCTTCTGGGCATGCTGGACATGGCGGGTTTTGAGAATGTCAGTTCCACCATGGACCCGTTCGAGGGGCTGGCCATCGCGGAACGCAATGTGCCGGACCTCGTGCTGCTGGATTACCGCATGCCGGGACTGGACGGTCCCGGCTTCATTGGCCGGCTGAAGGCCATCCTGGGGTCGCAAACGCCGCCCGTGCTGATGGTAACGGCGCAGAATGACGAGGCGTCGCGCCGCCGCGCGCTGGATGCCGGGGCCCGCGACTATGTGACAAAACCCTATGCGTTCTGGGAACTGGAGGCGCGGTCGCGCAATCTTCTGGAACTGCATCTGCTGAACAAGGCGCAGCGGCGGCAGACGGAGGTACTGGAACGACTGGTGCGCGAACGCACGGCAGAACTGGAGCGGACGCGCGCTGAGATCATCACCCGCCTGTGTTCCGCCGGGGAGTTCCGGGACGAGGATACGGGCCAGCATGTCACCCGCATCGGTCGCATGTCCGGCGTCATGGCGGAACTGGCCGGCCTGCCACCCGCCCTGTGCGCCAAGATCGCAGCGGCGGCACCGCTGCACGATATCGGCAAGATCGGCATTCCCGACCGCGTCCTGCTGAAACCGGGCCGGCTGGATGAGAATGAATGGGTCATCATGAAGACCCATGCCCGCATCGGTGAGCAATTGCTGGCCGGCAGCGGGCTGGCATTGCTGGATTTGGCGTCGGAGATTGCCGGCACACACCATGAAAAATGGGACGGAAGCGGCTATCCCCTGGGCCTGGCCGGGGGAGACATTCCCCTCAGCGGGCGGATCGTTGCCATCTGCGACGTGTTCGACGCCCTGCTGTCGGCGCGACCCTATAAGCAACCCTGGAAGGTGGAAGACGTGCTGGCCCATCTGGACCAGATTGCCGGCAGCCACCTGGACCCCGCGCTGACGCGCTTGTTCATCGATAACATCGATCGGATGCTGGCCATCCGTGCCGAACTGATGGATTGAGGGTGGGGGCTTACGCCCCCAGATGCTGCACCAGGATCTTGGTGCCCAGCAGCATCAAGCCGGCCCCGCCGATCCCGACCGCCCAGCGCCCCAGCAGCGGGCCAACGGCCCGGCCCAGCATCACGCCCACCGTCGAGAGGCCGAATGTCACCAGCCCGATGACGAGGGCCGACGCCAGGATCGGTTCATCGAAGAAGGCCAGGGGCACGCCGATGGCCAGGGCATCGACCGAGGTCGCAAACCCGGCCATGAACAGGGCGGAGAGGGTGAGCGTCATGCCACCGGCACCGTTCCCTTCATCATCCCCGCCCTTCCATGCCTCCCACACCATGCGTCCGCCGACCACGGACAGCAGGACAAAGGCAATCCAGTGATCCACGGCGGCGACGATATCGGCAAAGGCCATGCCCAGCGCAAAGCCGATCAACGGCATGACCATCTGAAACGCGCCGAAGACGGCACCGACGGTCAAGGCCTGGCTCATATTGGGACGACGCAGGGCAGCGCCCTTGCCCAAGGCGGCAGCAAACGCATCCATGGCCAGACTAAGGGCCAGGGCGAAGGTCGTGGTGGCGATCAAGGCAATGACTCCGGGGACGACTGAGCAACGATGAACGCAATCCACCCCCGGTCCCGGGAAGGGCGATTGCGCCATCGGTCTCGTCGAACGGGCCTGCTGGCCAGTCGTCCGCGCCATGGAGCGAACCCCAAGTCTGTTGACACGGACACCACCAGGCAATTGCACCGGCGGCGGACTACTCCCCAATTGACGGGGGCGGTATAGGGCGGGCAACCATGTCCCGTCAAGCGGTCAGAACCGCACACCCGGTCTGAAGGCGCGGAGGCGGATGGTCAATCATCGCCACCTGTCGCCAATGCCGCCCGCGCAGGATCGGTCACCGGCTGTTCCTGTCCCTTATCATCACGGGGCAGCAGCATGGCCGACAGCAGGACCAGAGCCGACAGCACCGCCAGGGTAGCAAACACCATCTCCGGACCCGCAGAATGACCATAGGCCCAGGCCACAAGCTGTACGGCCAGCGGCGCCATGCCAAAGCTCAACACGAATTTGGAGCCATAGGCGATGCCGCGGTATTTCGCGGGCGTGAAGCGGGCCAACAGCAGGTTTTCCGCCGGGATCTGCACATTCATCAAGGTGACCAGAAGGGCCGCCAGGAACACCGACGACCAGCCCATGAACTGCATCACCACCAAATAGAAGGGCACCTGCAGGAAGGCACAGCCCATATAGAGCCATTTTACGGGGAAGCGGTCAGCCAGGACCCCGCCCAGAAACTGCGGAATGGCACCGGCCAGAAAGACCAGGGTGACCAGACCGCCGACGCCAACCACGCTGCCCGACATGTCGGCCCCCACTGCCTGCTCAAACCATTTCGGTGCCACGGTCAGCAGTGACTGGAAGATCATGCCGCCGCACATCATGGTGACGGACATGATAAGGAAGGCACGCACGATCTCGCGGCGCGTCGGCGCCTGGCTTTTCACCATGTCCGGCCTTGCGGTCAACGATCTGCCCGCGCGCGATGTGATATGCCAGCGCCGCGCCAAACAGCAAGGAGATCACGCCCGGCACCAGAAAGGCCGAATGCCAGCCCCACAGCGCCGTCAGGCCGCCGGCCACGACCCCGCCGCCGGCCACACCGATGCTGCCGAAAATGCCCAGGATACCCATGGACCGCCCACGATTCTCCGCGTTCTTCATGGTCCAGGAGATGCCGACCGGGTGATAGATCGACCCGCCCAGGCCCAGTATGGCCAGCGCCCACATCATCTGATCCGGTGTATCGGACAAGCCCGCCGCAAGGGCGCCCAGACCCGACAGGGCGAACATCAGCACCATCATCTTTGCATCCGACCAGCGGTCACCCAACCAGCCGGCAATCGGCGCGCCCAGCCCGACCAGCAGCGACCCGAAGGTCCACAGCTTGATCAGGTCCTGATAATCGGTCTGCCATTCCCGCGTCAGCTCCAGCACGACGGTCAGGTACAGCACCGTCATGATATGCATCGTGGAATGGCCGATATTGGAATAGGCCAGCGACAGGTGGGCGGAACGGCGGCTGTCCGTCATCACATTGTTTCCTCATCGACGGGCATGGCCACGCCGGCGCTTTCCCGCACCAGCCAGTTCAGATAATCGGGCGTGCCATCGCTGACCGGCAGGGCGATGATGCAGGGAACATCATAGGGGTGCAGGGCCTTGACCCGTGCCGCCAGCGCCGCAAAGCCCGCCGTGCAGCATTTCAGGATCAGCACCGTTTCCGCCGCCTGCGCCAGTTTTCCCTGCCAGCGATAGAGTGATTCCATTCCCGGCAGGATGTTGGCACAGGCCGCCAGACCGCCGGCGACCACATCACGGGCAATAGCACGCGCGATGTCCGGGTCGGGCGTGGTCACATAAACAAGGCGGATTTCCGCGTCCATCCCTTGGATTTCCTATATGTTTAGGCCTGGATGCTAGCCCAGACGCCGGCCTCCGTCGCGCGCAGCGGCAAGGTCGCAGACCCGCGCTTTGGGCAAGGCAGACCGGAAAACGCATTTTTCCTGATACAACCGTTGCATCCCCCAAATGTGGTGGCTATAGTCCGCGCCCGAACGACGGACGGCCCAAACCGACCGGCGTTCATCGAGAGGTCGGAGCGTGGCGCAGCCTGGTAGCGCACTAGACTGGGGGTCTAGGGGTCGCAGGTTCGAATCCTGTCGCTCCGACCATTCTCTCGAAGCCCGATCAAGGGCTTACGCGAAAAGCCGCCGTCAGACATGACGGCGGCTTTCGTGCTTTCTGGTCCCAGTGCGGGACGGATTGGTATCCCGCCGCTCGGACGGCGACGGCGTTCATGATATCCTTTGCGCATGGCGGCGCAGACGTCCGCCTTTCAGACGCAAGGGGACGGACCATGACGGCGGCCAAGAACACCATCTGCATCTGGTACGACAGGGACGCGGAGGAAGCGGCACATTTCTATGCCTCACTGTTCCCCGACAGTGCCGTAACGGCCATACACCGCGCGCCCAGCGATTATCCGTCCGGCAAGGCCGGGGACGTGCTGACGGTGGAGTTCACGGTGGCAGGCATCCCCTGTCTGGGTCTGAACGGCGGGCCGGCCTTCAAACATTGCGAGGCTTTTTCGTTCCAGATCACCACTGACGATCAAGAGGAAACCGACCGGTACTGGAACGCCATTGTGGGCAATGGCGGCCAGGAAAGTGCCTGTGGCTGGTGTAAGGACAAGTGGGGCATTTCATGGCAGATCACCCCCCACACCCTGACCGCGGCACTGGCCGCCGGCGGTGATGAGGCGAAGCGGGCATTCGAAGCCATGATGGCGATGTCGAAGATCGATATCGCCATCATCGATGCGGCACGGCGCGGCTGACGCCCCCGTCAATCCTATCGCGGTGACCAGCCCCCTACCGGTACCGTCAAGGTGCCCGGCAGGGCGGCCATGACATCGGCCCAGGAGACATATTTGAAATTGGTGGCCTTCGGGTCCCCGCTCATGCCGTTCAGGTCATCATTGTACCCGTCCTGCACCATCAGCAGGCCGTTGGGATAGCCAGGCAAGGGGATGGAGACCAGTTCGGCCCCGTCGCATTCCTGCCCGGCATCAATGGCGCCATTGGCGGTCAGCCTGAAACTGCCCAGATACCGGTTCTGCCCGCCCCGTTCGAAGATCGCGAAACTGTCATCCAGGCCACCATTGTCCGAATGACCGCCATCGCCATGCGCATCACCCTGGCTGGACGCGATCAGGTAGCCGGTACCATCAGCCCCACGATAGAGCGCCAGACCTTCGACATCGCGGGCCACCTTGCTGTCGGGATTGTTGAACGGGCTTTTCACCGATCCGCGCGTTTCATAGAAGGGCTTGTCGTCGGCCTTGCCGGTGGTCAGGTTGACGCGCCACAGGCCCACATCCTCCTGGCCTGCGAACAGGATGCCGGCTTCGGCGTCCACTACCAGCCCCTCGAACTGCGGTGACCAATCCTGTTCGGGATCGGTATCATGCTCCGCCCACAAATCCTGGCCCTTGTGGCTGGTGGCAAAATCCCAGTGGCGGGCGCGTTCATGGCCCACGGTCCCGTCGGGCTTCACGACCAGACGCTGTTCGGCCAGCCGCGCTGCCTTGCGCTGCGCCACCACGGCTCGCACCTCCCCCGTTGCCTTGTCCTGCCACAGGGTCAGGCCATAGGCGCTGACCTGATCTGCCACAGGGTTGTCGATCTCGCTTTTCCCATCCTGTGACAGGCGGGTGGGGAAGACCGGACCCTGGTTCGGATCGCTGACATCGGTCAGCGGGGCATCCGGGTTGGCCGGATCAATGGCCCAGACCACCAGACGGTCGCGGCCCCGGTCGCTGGCGACCGCAATGTCGATGGTGGAACCGTCGGCACGCTTCAGCCCATAGGCCACATCGATATTGTTATAGCGGCCATCCGGCTGCGCATCGATCCGCTGCACCAGCTTGCCAGCCAAATCATAGACCCGCAGCCCCGATCCCTTCACCGCCGCGATGACCAGGCTTTTGGCGGGATCCGTGGGATGCAGCCAGAAGGATGGATCATCGGCATCACCGGTCTGCACGCTGTCCGGCAGACCGGGGGCGGTTTCCGCCACCGGCTTGACCAGGGGAAGACTGGCCGTCGCCATCGGGACAGCCGGCTTCTCCTGCCCGCAGGCGGAGAGCAGCAGCAGGGCTGCAATCGGGATCAGGGCACGCATGGTCTTTGTCTCCCATTCCTTGAGGATTTTTGTAAGGGAAAGCCCCCCTGCCATGGGGGTTGGCCCAGGATGCGGGCTTAGCGCATCGTCGGGATCACAAAGCTCTGGTCCACAACCGCGCCCTGGCGGCGGGGCCAACGCTGGGTCACGGTCTTGGTGCGGGTGAAGAAACGGATGCCGTCGATGCCATACTGGTTCAGGTCACCGAAACCCGACCGTTTCCAGCCGCCGAAGCTGTGATAGGCGACGGGCACCGGGATCGGCACATTGATGCCGACCATGCCGATCTCCACCTGATCGGCGAATTCGCGGGCCGCATCGCCATTGGCGGTAAAGATCGCGACACCGTTTCCGTATGCGTGCCGGGTCGGCAGGCTGATGGCCTCGGCAAAGCTGTCGGCACGCACGATCTGCAGCACGGGGCCAAAGATTTCATCGCGATAGGCCTGCATGTCGGCCTTCACATGATCGAACAGGGTGGGACCCAGGAAATAGCCTTCCTCATGGCCCTGCAGGCTCAATCCCCGCCCGTCGACCACCAGATCGGCCCCTTCCTCCACCCCCATCGCGATATAGCGTTCGATGCGGGCCTTGTGCTGGGCCGTGACAACGGGGCCGTAATGGGCCTGTTCATCGGTGGAAACGCCGACGCGCAGGCCGCCGATGGCCGCCACCAGCTTGTCGCGCAGGGCCAGGGCCGTGCGTTCGCCGACCGGCACCACCACGGGCAGGGCCATGCAGCGTTCCCCGGCGGAGCCATAGGCGGCGCCGATGATATCGGCCACGGCCTGATCCAGATCGGCGTCGGGCAGAACGATGCCATGGTTCTTGGCCCCGCCCATGCACTGCATGCGCTTGCCGGCAGCCGAACCGCGATTGTAGACGGAATGGGCAATATCGCTGGACCCGACAAAGCTGACGGCGCGGATGGTTGGGTGATCCAGAATGCCTTCCACCACCTCCTTGTCGCCCTGCACCACATTGACGATGCCGGGCGGGAGCCCCGCCTCCATCAGCAGTTCGGCCAGCCGGACCGGTACCGACGGGTCGCGTTCCGACGGCTTCAGGATGAAGGCATTGCCCGCCGCCACCGCCGGCCCCAGCATCCAGAGCGGGATCATGGCCGGAAAATTAAACGGCGTGATGCCGGCCACCACGCCCAGCGGCTGGCGCATCGAATAGACATCGATGCCCGGCCCTGCACCCTGGGTATAATCACCCTTCAGCAGATGCGGGATGCCGCAGACGAACTCAATCACCTCCAGCCCGCGCTGAATATCGCCCTTGGCATCGGCGATGACCTTGCCATGTTCGGACGACAGAAGATGCGCCAGCTCATCCATGTGCTTTTCAAGCAGATGCTTGAAATTGAACATGACACGCGCCCGGCGCTGCGGGTTCATGGCGGCCCAGGCCGGCTGCGCGCGGGCAGCAGAGGCAATGGCCGCGTCCAGTTCACCGCCGCTGGCCAATGCCACACGGGCTTGCACCTGCCCGGAATTGGGATCGAACACATCGGCGTAACGGCCCGACCGTCCGGGCAGGCGCTGCCCATCGATGAAATGCGAGATCTCGCGCATCGTTCATGTTCCTGATTTGACGGGAAACGGCGATTCAGCGCGGTCCCGTGATCCATTCATGGGCGGGGTCATTGTGGAAACGCCATTTGCGCTCCGGCCCCGCCATCACATTCAGGTAATAAAGATCATAGCCATGGGGGGCACCGACGGGATGGTACCCGCGCGGTACCATCACCACATCGCCATCCTCCACGCACACCGTCTCATCCAGCGACCGGTCGTCGGTATAGACACGCTGGAACGCGAAGCCCTGGGGCGGGTTCAGGCGGTGGTAATAGGTTTCCTCCAGCAGCGTTTCCTGCTCCCGCGCCGTATCATGCTTGTGCGGGGGATAGCTGGACCAATGGCCGCCGGGCGTGACCACCTCCACCACCAGCAGGCTGTCGGCGGGTTCGCCCTCGGGCAGGATGTTGCGCACATGGCGAGTGTTGGTGCCCTGACCGCGTACCTCCCGCCCCATGCGGGCCGGTTCGATCAGCCGAGCATCACCACCGGGCCGGCCGGGTGCCGAACAGACAGCCAGTTCGACCGGACCCTCCGCTGTAACGGTGTAGGGCGCCCCGGCGGGGATATAGGCGGCACCAGGGGCGGCATCGACAAACGGGCTTTCGCGTCCGCCGGTCAGGCCCAGATCGACCTCTCCCGCCACAATGCGCGCCGTACCGGCCACCAGCACCAGACAGATTTCCCGCTCGGGTTCATGACCCGACACACTCTGTCCCGGTGCCAACCGGTGCAGGGCAAAACCGACATGGCCCCAGCCCGCGCTTTCCGGCGTCACCGACAGGGTGCGGCCATCGGCATCGGGGGCCGTGGGGCGGACACGCAGCCGGCTCATGCCCACCTCCCCACCACATTCAGGCCCGCCGCCGCTGCGGCCTCGGCCAAGGTGCGGATACCGATGCGGCCATACTGGGCCGGCGGGGCGATGGCAGGGTCCTGCTCCGCCTCCACAATCACCCAGCCGCTATAGCCGATATCGGCCAGGGTGCGCATGACAGCGCCGAAATCGATGCTGCCGTCACCCGGCACGGTGAACATGCCGGCCAGAACACCATCCAGGAAGCTCATCCCCGTTTCGCGTACCCGGGCAAAGACATCGTTGCGCACATCCTTGCAATGGACATGGGCCACGCGTTCGGGATGGTCGCGCAGCAGGGCCAGCGGATCGACACCGCCCAGCACGGCATGGCCGGTATCCACGGTCAGGCCGACGCTGGGGCCCGTATGGCGCAGGAAGGCATCCAGATCGGCTGGCCGTTCAACCACCGTGCCCAGATGGTGGTGATAGGCCATGCGCATGCCCTGGCCCTTCAGATAATCCGACACGGCGGTCAGCCGCGCACCGAACTGCGCCCATTCGGCCTCCGTCAGGGACGGTGTGTCGTTCAGGGGGATTTCCTTGCGGCAATGGATGGCGTTGCTGGTCTCGGCAAAGACAAAGACATCGGTGCCCAGCGCCTTCAACAGGGCCAGATGCGGCTGAAGCGCCGCGATCTCCGCCTCTGCATCCTGGGTCAGCAGATTGCCGCTGTACCAGCCACCGACGAGATTAAGATCGTAGCCGCCCAGCAGGTCACGAAGGGCGGCGGGATCGCGCGGAAACCGCCCGCCCAGTTCGATCCCGGTGAACCCGATCTCGGCCGTGTCCGACAGGACCGTGGAGAGCGGGGTATCGCCGCCCAGTTCGGGCATGTCGTCATTGATCCAGGCAATGGGGCTAACGCCGAAACGGATGCTCATGATCACAGACCTTCATTGATCTTGGTTTGATAGGCGGCGCGCGCCTGGCGCACCTGCTCACGCGATGATGTCTCCGGCACGGCCACATCCCACCAGGCCCCGCCGCCGGCATCGGACGGGCGCGGGTCGGTGTCGATCACGATCACCGTGCTGCGGTCGGCCTTGCGCGCGCGGGCCAGGGCCGCTTCCAGTTCGGCGATATCCGACACCTTTTCCGCGATGGCACCCAGGCTGGCGGCGTGGGCGGCGAAATCAATGCGGGGCATGTCCCGGTGGCGGGCATCGGCCAGCAGGTTGTTAAAGGGCGCACCACCCGTTGCCGCCTGCAACCGGTTGATACAGCCGAAACCACGATTATCCAGCAAGGTGATGATCAGCTTGGTTCCCAGCATGACCGACACGGCAAGTTCGGAATTCATCATCAGGTAGGAACCGTCGCCCACCATGACATGCACGGGCCGATCCGGCTGTGCCATGGCCGCGCCGACACCGCCGGCGATTTCGTACCCCATGCAGGAATAGCCATATTCCATATGGTATCCGCCGGGCCGATGCACGCGCCACAGCTTGTGCAAGTCACCCGGCAGGCCACCGGCGGCACAGACCATGATGGCGTCATCGGCGGCGGACCGCTGTACCGCGCCGATCACCTGTGCATCGGTGGGCAGGCCGGCACCGGCGGGCGGGGCGGTAACGCTTTCGACCTGTGCATCCCAGGCCGCGCGGGCATCGCTCAGCGACGCTACCCAGCCGGCGGGTGCGGTCCAACCCGACAGACCCGTCATCAACCGTTCCAGAACCCGGCCCGCATCACCCACCACCGGCAGGGCGCCATGCTTATGGGCGTCGAAGGCGGCGACATTCACCTGCACCAGATCACGACCCTGATTATGGATCAGGCGGCGCGAACCGGTGGTGAAATCGGCCAGACGCGTGCCGATGCCAATGATCAGGTCGGCCGCATCCGCCGCCTTGTTCGCCGCCTCGCTGCCCGTCACACCGATGGCGCCCAGATTGGCCGGATGGTCCCAGGGCAAGGCGCCCTTGCCGGCCTGCGTCTCCGCTACCGGTACGCTGGTCGCACGGGCGAAATCCGCCAATATCCCCGCCGCCCCGGCATAATGCACCCCGCCGCCGGCGATGATCAGGGGCCGTTCGGCCTTGGCCAACCGGTCGCGCAGCAGCGACAGTTCGCGCGGGTCCGGTTCCACCCGCCGGAAATGCCAGACGCGTTCCTCAAAGAAGCGTTCGGGCCAGTCATAGGCTTCGGCCTGCGTATCCTGACAGAAGGCCAGCGTCACCGGCCCGCAATCCGCCGGATCGGTCAGCACCGCCATGGCGCGGGGCAGCGCGTCCAGCAGCTGTTCCGGTCGCACGATGCGGTCGAAATAGCGGCTGACGGGCCGGAAGCAATCGTTGGCCGATACGGTGCCGTCGCCAAAATCCTCCACCTGCTGCAACACCGGGTCGGGCCGCCGGCTGGCGAAGACATCACCGGGCAGGAACAGCACCGGCAGGCGGTTGACATGGGCCAGCGCCGCCGCGGTCACCATGTTGGTGGCGCCGGGGCCAATGGAACTGGTGCAGACCATGGCCCGGCGGCGGTTGCTAGCCTTGGCAAAGGCGATGGCGGCATGGGCCATGCCCTGTTCATTATGCGCGCGGTAGGTGGGCAGGGCGTCGCCGATGCCGTGCAATGCCTCCCCCAGGCCGGCAACATTGCCATGGCCGAAGATGGCCCAGACCCCGGCGAAGAAGGGGACAGGTCCCCCTTCCCCTTCCACCCTCTGCGCCGCCAGCCAGCGTATCGTGGCCTGGGCAGCGGTCAGTCGGATCGTTTTCATGTGGCCATCCCCAATTCACGCGCATTCCGCCAGGCCGTGACCAGCCGCGTCAGCTTTCCGGCCAGCGCCGTGACCGCCTGTTCATCATCAATGCTGCGCGTCAGCCAAAGGCGGGCCACATCGTGGAAAATGGTGCGACCCACGGCGAAACCCTTCACCTGTGGGAAGGAGGCCGCCACCTGGAAGGACGCGACCAGTTCCTCCTCCGGTGCCGACAGGCCCAGCAGGACGATACCCCGGCACAGCGGATCATTCTGTTCCACCACCTGGGAGATCTTGCCCCAGGCCGCAGCATCCTCCACCGGTTCCAGCTTCCACCAGTCGGGCCGCACACCCAGGTCATAGAAGCGCTGCACCGCGCGGGCGATGGTGTCGCTGTCCACGGTACTGCCGGGCGGGGCAATCACCTCCAGCAGCAGTTCGTGCCGTGTCTTGCGGCAGGCATCGAACAGGCGCAGCACCTGCCGTTCCTGGCGTTCGCGCAGGTCGGCGGGATCATCGGGATGGTAGAAGACCAGGCATTTGACGACATGGTTCAGCGGCCATTCGGCAATTTCCGTCGCCACATCCGCACTGCTTTCAAAGGCGAGCGGACGGGATTTCGGCTCCTCAATGGGCCGGCCGATCCAGTAGGGGAAGTCACCCGCCCGCGCCAGCGCATCGAACCCGAACCGCCCGTCCAGCAGCACACCAAAGCGCGGGTCACCCCCCGCCACGCGGTCCAGCGCCGACAGGGCCAAATTCTTGAAGGCCGGAACAAGACCGATATCCACGCCCAGTTCGGCTGCCAGATCTTCAAACTGGCTGCGGTGGTCCACGGCCAGGACGGTCAGTTCCGGATAGGTGCCCTGACGCGTGGTGGCCCAATGCACGTGCTCAAGGTCCTTATCCTCGCGCAGGCGGAACGGGCGGTCTTCATCGGCCAGGAAATGCTGCAACTCCGTCCAGGTTGGCATGGCCGGCGCACAGCCATGGCGCGACACCACGACGGCCCCGCAGGCATTGCCCAACTCACAACATTGCTCCAGGGGCAGATCACGCAACCAGCCGCGCAGGAACCCGGCCATGAAGGCATCGCCCGCGCCCAGCACATTATAGACCTCCACCGGGAAGCCGCGCGCACCGACGCCATCATCCAGGCTGTCGGGGATGGCGCCGGGAAAGGCCACACAGCCCATGGGGCCGCGCTTGGCCACCAGCAGGGCGTCGGTCTTTTCCCGGATGGCGCGCAGGCAAGCGATGGTGTCAGTGCTGCCGCCCAAGATATGCACCTCCTCCTCCGTCCCGATGATCAGATCGCAGAGCGGCAGCACCTCCTGCAAACTGTCGGTGACAGCCTGTGCGGCGACGAACCGATTTTCGCCGGCGTCGCGGCCCGTCAGGCCCCAGAGCACGGGGCGGTAATCGATATCGAACACAACGCGCCCACCAGTCGCCCGCACGGCGCGGGTGGCCTTCAGGCTGGCGGCCCGCACGCCGGGCTGCGACAGATGGGTGCCGTTGATCAGCACCGACCGCGCACGGGCCACCAGTTCCAGATCTACATCCTCGGGCACCAGCGCCATATCGGCGCAGTTCTCCCGATAGAAAATCAGCGGGAAATTCTCCCGGTCGCGGATGCCCAGGATGACTAGGGCGGTCAGGCGGGCCGGATCGGTGATCACGCCCTTGGTGTTCACCCCTTCCCGCGCCAACTGTTCGGCAATGAAACGCCCCATATGGTCGGCGCCGACACGGGTCAGCAGACCTGTGCGCAAACCCAGGCGAGCACCGCCCACGGCAGTGTTGGTCGGGCTGCCACCGACATATTTGGCGAAGGAGGCCATATCCTCCAATCGCCCACCGACCTGCTGGCCGTAAAGGTCGACGCTGGACCGGCCAATGGCCAGAAGGTCCAGGGTCTGTTGATCCTGAGAGGGCATTCAACACTCCCCATGCGTGTCGCGGGGGCCCGTTCACCGGGCCGTCAATTCCGTCTCCATAGCTATGGCGTTTCATCGTAGAATGCAATGGAAATTTCATTCCATTTAAAAATAGAATGAAAACTCCACCATCAAGCCTTGCGCCCCTTGCGCTTAGGCGCCGGTTCCACGGGCTTTTCCTCAGCCGCGAAAGCCAGCCCGATGGCCAGCGCCTGGGCCAGACAGATGCTGGCTGCCAGCGAGCGGAAGCCCCGCACCTCCGCCTCGCGCACCTGCAAAACACAGGTGGCGGGCTTGGCGATGGGGCTGACCAGACTGTCGGAAATGGCCAGGATATCGGCCCCCTGCTCCACCGCGCGTTCCACCAGTTCCAGCGTTTCACCGGCATAGGGCTGATAGGAGATACCGATCAGCAGGTCGCCCTTGCGGATGGCTGACATCTGCTGTCGCGCCAGCCCCGCCACCCCATCGACCAGGATGGTACGCCGCCCCACCTGTTGCAGCAGATAGGCCAGATAAGAGGCCACCGGGAACGACCGGCGGAACCCCGCGACATAGATCGTGTCGGCGGCCTGGATCAGGCGGATGGCCCCGTCCACCTGTTCCACCGTCGCCGGCTGTTCCAATGTTTGCAGCGCCAGAACATTGCCGCCCACAAATTCCGACAGAAGTTCCGCCGGGTTGCGGGCCGGGTTGGTCGCCGCACTCTGCGCAAAGCTGCGTACCCGTTCGCCATAGTTCAGGGCGGCATTGCCCGACACCAGACCATCACGGAACAGCCGCTGCATCTGGCTGGCCCCGGAAAACCCGAAGGTCTTGGCAAAGCGGATGATGGCCGATGGCTGCACATTGGTCCGCTCGGCAATCACGGCCAGGGTTTCCAGCGCCGTCTCATTCGGCTGGTCCAGCACGAAGCGCGCGATCTGCTTCAACCGCTTCGACAATCCGTCATAGCGTTCCAAGATCAGGGCCCGCAATTCCTCCGCCGTGGCGGGCGGTGCCGCCAAATCCGACATTTCCTCTTCCATCTTGCCCCTCGGTTCCAACACGCCTTCAGATAGAATATCCGTTCCGATGCAGAATATCGACCATTGAAGCTGAACGGCAGATGAATTCTATTTTTTAAATGGAAAGAATTTTCGTTCCATGATAGGCCTGTTCCAGACAAGGACGGCATCCGACCGTCCAGGGGAGGTTGCATGTTCAAGATCGCACAATTGGGGGCGGGCCGAATGGGCGGGGTCCATGCCGGCAATGCCGCCGTCCATCCCGCCCTCGACCTTGCCTATATCGTGGACCCGCGCGCCGATGCCGCTGACCGTCTGGCCAGCCGGACCGGTGCCCGCGTGGCCGGGCTGGATGATGTCCTGTCGGATGCAGATGTGAAGGGCGTGATTGTGGCCAGCGCCACGGATTGTCACCTGGATCATGTCGTGGCCTGCCTGTCCGCGGGCAAGGCCGTGTTCTGTGAAAAGCCGCTGGACCTGGATCTGGCCCGCCTGCGGGCATCCGAGGGGCATTTCGGGCCGGATGCGCCGTCGCTGTTCGTGGCCTTCAACCGGCGGTTTGACCGGCATGTCCGCGCCCTGAAGGCCCGCATCGACAGTGGCGCCATCGGCAATCTGGAAACCCTGCATGTAGTGAACCACGACCCGGAAAGCCCGCCGCCCGGCTTCATCCCCGGCAGCGGCGGCCTGTTCAAGGATTTCACCATCCATGATCTGGACCTCGCCCCCTGGATGCTGGGGGAACGGGTGGTGGAGATTTTCGCCTGGGCCTCCTGCCTTGTCGATCCGGAGATCGGGCGGCTGGGCGATGTCGATACGGCCAAGCTGGTCCTGCGCACTGGATCGGGGCGGCTCTGCACCCTGTCGAACAGCCGCCGCACCGGCTATGGCTATGACCAGCGGATCGAGGCCTTCGGGTCCAAGGGCATGGCGCGCATGGAGAATGAGGTGCGCAGCACCGTCAGCGTCTGGGGTGAAGCGGGCGCTCAGGCCGACGCCTTCCCCTATGCCTTCATGGACCGCTATGCCGGTGCCTATGCCGCCGAACTTGACCATTTCGCCCAGGTTCTGGCCGGCACGGCCAAACCGGAAACCGGATACCAGGCCAGCATCGACGCGCTGGCCCTGGCCGAAGCGGCGGCCCTGTCGGTTCAGACCGGCCAGCCTGTCAAATTGTAGAATGGAAAGCTGAAACCATGCATGACATTGCTATTCTGGGCGCGGGCCGCATCGGCCGCATCCACGCCACCAACGCCGCCCGTCATCCGGGCCTGCGCCTGAAATATATCGTGGACCCGATGGCCGCCGCAGCCACCGACCTGGCCGGCGAAACCGGCGCGCAGGTGGCTGACCTGGAGACGGCGTTGGCCGATCCGTCGGTGGCCGGCGTGATCATCGCCAGTTCCACCGACACGCATCTGGATTATTCCTGCCGCGCGGTCGCCGCCGGCAAGGCTGTATTCTGCGAAAAGCCCATTGATCAGGACCTTGAACGCGCCCGCTCCGCCGCCGCCAGCCTGGGCGGCGCCCGGCTGTTCCTGGGCTTCAACCGTCGCTTCGACCCGCATTTCCAAGCGCTGAAGGCCCGGCTGGACAGCGGGGCCGTGGGGGCGCTGGAAACGGTGCAGATCACCAGCCACGATCCGGCCCCGCCGCCCGTGTCCTATATCAAGGTGTCGGGCGGCATCTTCAAGGATATGAGCATCCATGATTTCGACATGGCCCGCTGGCTGCTGGGCGAGAAGGTGACCCAGGTCTATGCCGCCGCCAGCTGCTTGGTCGATCCCGCCATCGGGGAGGCTGGTGACGTCGACACGGCCAAGATCCTGCTGCGTACGGGCAGTGGCAAGCTCTGCGTCATCTCCAACAGCCGGCGCAGCGGCTACGGCTATGACCAGCGGATTGAGGCGTTCGGGTCCAAGGGCATGGTGAAGGCCGACAATGTGCTGGAAAGCACCGTGTCCGTCTGGGGAGCGGAGGGTGCAGCCGCCGACCGGCTGCAGAACTTCTTCCTGGACCGCTACACCGCTGCCTACCGCCTGGAAATGGACCATTTCGCCGACATCCTGTCGGGCAAGACCAGTCCTGCCATCACCTATGCGGATGGGGTCGGCGCGCTTGAACTGGCCGAAGCAGCGGCACAGTCGGTAATAAGCGGACAGGTGGTGACGCTGTAACTGCGTTCTCCTGCCCAGCGACACGAAGGCCCGCTCTGACTGGAGCGGGCCTTTTGCTTTCTGAAACTGTTGTCCCCTCACCCTCCCATAAACGGGCGAGGGGCAAGAACTTCTTCCCTCGCCCACGAAGGTGGGAGAGGGAGGGGCCCGAACGCGCCAGCGTTGGGGAGGGTGAGGGAGCGACATGAAAACAAAAGCCGCCCCGGATCGCTCCGGTGCGGCAAGGCTGACGGTGTTGAAGCAGGAGAGGAAGGAACCGTCAGGGTTGGGAGGCGGCCTTCAGCTTGGCATCAACGGCGGCGAAGAAATCCTCCGCCCGGCAGGTGGTCTTGTCTGCTCCCTTGGCACAGAGCGGCAGGGCCATGTAGGTGACGACCGCCGGGTTGGCCTTCACGTCCAGCGGTTCCAGATTGCGCAACTGGTCCATGGTCTGGGCGCGGTAGAAGGCGCGGATGAAACGCTGGCCCTTCTGATCGCGCAACATCTCGATCCCGATGGCCCCACCCGGCGGGGTATCGTCGGCAGGATAGCTGTCGATGCGCCAATGCAGGTCCAGCATGCCGGCCAGATCGGCGATATTGGTGTCATGGCCCGCCATCAGGGCCAGCTTCACCTGCCCATCCTGCAAATACGACAGCAATCGGCGCATGATGGGCGCCGCCGCGCGGTCGGCAATGTAGGAAGGCCGGTTCTCATATTTGAATTTCAGCGGATGGAAATTCAGCATGCGTTCGATATCGGCGCGGCTGGCCCGGCCCCAGGCCACCTGCTCCATCGGCTTGTCTTCAAGATATTCCAGCAGGAAGGTCTGGCTGATGGTCGACCCCTGGCCGAAGGCGCCGCCCACATCGGGCCGCCCCTCCTCCTCATCCGGTTCCAGGGCGGTGTGCAGATCGGTGATCTTGCACCCCGCCGGCAGCTTCTTCTTGGCGCACCATCCATCGCCCTGCGGGCCCAGCGCCTTCTGCAACAGGGCAAATTCCGTCTCGAACTCCGCCATCTCCTGCTTCAGCCCGCCGGGTGGCAGTTTCACGGAAGAGGCGGCCATGGCCTTCACCGGGTCCAGGCGGTTGCCGGGCACGGTCAGCGGGTGGAAGACACTGTCCTCGTCAGCGGTGGTCGGATAGGTCACCGTGACCGTGCAGGACGGGGCAAAGCCCTCCACCATGCTTTTGGCGGTGCGGATGGCGCGTTCCTTGGCGCTGGCTTCCACTTTGTACTGCCCATCCGCCGGACAGCCATCGGCGGGGAACAGGCCGCGCGCGGCAAAGAACTGCCGGTCAAACCGGCCCAGCAGCACCACACCCTGCGCGCCACGGTCGGTCAGGTTGCCATAGGGCACGGACCAGCTGGGCCAGGCCTGTGCGGCCAGACCGGCAGCCGGCTCCTTGGTGGGCGGGCGGATGCCGTGGCGGGTGAACATCGCCACCTTTTCCAGGCTCAGGCCCGCCGGCTGTGCCGGAAGCTCAACGGCAGCCACCGTCAGCGGCAGGCACAGGGCCGTGGCGGCCAGAAGCAGGCGCAGCATCTTGTGCATCATGGGGTTTCCCCTCTGTCGGACAAGGAAACCCCGGCGGCCAATCACCGCCGGGGTCACAGGGACGGTGCATCAGTATTTGAACTGCGCGCCCAG
Organism: Niveispirillum sp.; assembly: GCF_052437035.1. Taxonomy (NCBI): domain Bacteria; kingdom Pseudomonadati; phylum Pseudomonadota; class Alphaproteobacteria; order Rhodospirillales; family Azospirillaceae; genus Niveispirillum; species Niveispirillum sp. The sequence continues at coordinate 78,599 of NZ_JBQVOH010000003.1, read as the reverse complement.
CTTAACCGACCGGCCATAACGCTCGGCCTCTGCCATCTGATGCTTCACACCGATATAGCGGCGGAACTTGGCATCGGTCAGGTTCGCCCCTTCCAGATAGACCTCAAGCTGCTTGGTGAAATTGTAGCCCAGGCGGGCATCCATGGAACCGTTGCTGTCGGTATAGATATCGGTCGCCTTGTTGGCCCCGACCGTATCCAGGAAGGGCGAACGGTAGGAATAGGCGACACGGGCCGACAGCCCATCCTTTTCATAATAAATCTGCGCCGATGCTACGCGCTTGGACTGGCTGAACATGGGCAGCGTGTCGGTGCGGCCCAGCACGCCCTTGGACTTGCTGTCCGTCAGGGTCAGGTTGCCCTGCACGCCCAGCCCGTCGAAGGGCGACGGCAGGAAGGTGCCCTGGATGCTGGCATTCACCTCCACGCCCTTGACGGTCGCCGACTTGGCATTCAGCGGCGTGGTGACCAGGGCGTTCGGCAGGGTGATGCCGCCAAAGGTGCCGTTGGTAACGGTGATGGCCTGGCTGTAGATCGGATTGTCGATGTCCTTCTGGAACAGGGCCACCGACAGCACGCCCTCACTGGGCAGGTAATATTCGACCGACAGATCGAAATTCACAGCCTTCAGCGGCGTCAGGTCGGGATTACCTTTGCTGACACTGGCGGCACCCGTATCGACGGAGATGAAGGGCGGCAGGTCGGCGTAGTTGGGCCGGCCAATGGCCGTGGTTACGGCACCGCGCAGGATGAACCGCTCATTCACATCGAACCGAGCATTGATACCGGGGAACCAGTCGGTATAGCTGCTCTTGCCGAAGGAATTGAAATCCTGGGCGGGGGTCGAGGCGGCATTGATGATCTTGGCCGCGAAGTCACCCTGCGTATGTTCCATACGCACGCCGGGGATCAGGGTCAGCCGGTCAAAGGTGATCGACGTCATGGCATAGGCCGCCGTCACATCCTCCGTCACCTTGTAATCATTGGCCAGGGTGTTGGAGATGGAGCCGGACCGGCTGTAGGTCAGCGAACCCGCATGGGACGCGGCATAGGCCTCTGCGGCAGCATAATCCACGCGCGGATCGATGGGGAACCGCCCGCCGAATACGGCGCGGCCAGTCGTCTCCGCCGTCACCGCGGCCAGGGTGAAGCCGGTGGCATCATAGCTTTCATAATCGCGGTTGTTGGATTTGTGCCGCGACAGATACTTAGCACCGACCTTCACAAAGGCATCATCACCCAGTTCCACGGGCAGCTTGTAATCGGCCCGATACTGGTAAAGGTTCTCCTCCGCCTTGCGATGGTCGTAGGAAACAGAGCGCGCGCCATACAGGGCGGCGTTATAGGCCTCCGCCGCCGGTGTCACCTGATAGATGTCGCTGGTCGTATCAAAGGTAGCGGTGAAGGCGTTGGAGCCGGTGCGGAACTGCCACTCACTGCGCAGCGGGTCTTCCTTCACGGCACGGGTATAGGTGGCGTCCACCTCCAGCGTGCCCTCGCCGATCTCGAACTTGCCGCCGGCATTGGCGGTGACGGTATTGTCATCCTCCTCGCGTACCCGCACGAACCGGGTGCCGCGCGCCCGGAAACTACCGGTGGTGGCCGTCTGCGCCGTGATGGTGGTGGGGATTTCCACACGGAACTGATCGCGCACCTCGCTGTCGGAATATTCAGCGTAGGAGCTGCGCAGATACAGTTTCGTCGCGTCGTTGACGTTCCAGTCGAAATTGGCGACGCCGCCGATGCGCTTGCGGGTCAGGTTATATTCGCGCGGACGGAAATCGTCCGGCACGGCATAACCGCCCACGGTGCGCCAGTTGGTGGAACCCTGCACATTCTCCGACCGGATAGGCCGTTCATCATAATTGGCGGACAGGACCAGACCGAACTGCCGATCATCACCGAAGATATCGCCCACAGTGACATCGCCGCCGAACGGATGCTTCTTGTTCAGCTGATACTGGCCGATAGACCCGCGCGCAGTGGCGAAGAACTTGTTCCGGTCAAAGGCGCTGACCGTATTGATATTCACCTGACCGGCGATGGCATTGGCATCGCGGTCGGGAGTCAGGCTTTTCACCACCTCCACCGACCCGATCATGGCCGACGGAATATCGTCCAGCTTCACCGACCGGCCCGCCGGTTCGGGTGCCGCCGCCGTCTGGCCGTTCAGGGTGACATTGGCCAGATCGGGGCTGACGCCGCGGATGATGACATAGCGGCCTTCGCCCTGGTCATTGGCGACCGACAGGCCGGGCAGGCGCTTGATGGCTTCGGCCACATTCTGGTCCGGCAGCTTGCCCACATCATCGGCCACCACGGCATCGACGATGCCCACGGCGTTCTGCTTCAGCTCCAGGGCCTTCTTCTCGGCCAGACGCATGCCCGTGACCTGGATTTCCTCCAGCATGTCGCCTGCCGGCGGCGCCGACTGCGCGGCGGCCTGGGACAGGGTGGCGGCGGACAGGGCCAACAGGCTGACGCAACCCACAAGCCGGGTGGTCAGCAGCGCGCCAGTTTTCTTCGACGGCGTCATTGTCATCTCCAGAAAGGCTGATCTTCAAACGGGGATGCAAAAGGTGGCAAGGCATCCTGGCCTTGCTTCTGGCCGCCATCTGCAAAGGCGCCGCGTCATCCCCATGAATTCTTCATTGCAAGCGATTGCGGAACATCCATGCAATGCACAGGTCCGCAGTTCCCCTCATCCGCCGCCAGGGCGGTGGGAACATGCATTCGACCGTGTGGTTGGGTGCTGTCGTCTGCCACGACCAGCCCTTCCGTTCCTGGGCATCATTGTCTCCCTGAATTGTTATTGTGATGGCTGATCCAGATCGGAATCACCACCGGTTTCGATTGTTGATGTGATCTTATGAACGAAAATTCCATTCGTCAACATAAATGGAATTTTTCTTGTATTTTTTTATGGGCCGATGGAATTTGCATTCCACGGACGCCTCGGGCGCCCTCCCCTTCCCCCGACAATGCCGGAGCCGCCCCATGGCCAGGGTACGCAACCCTATGATCCGTATGCAGAAAGTGACGATCCTGCACCCGCCCGGTGATAAGGATGCGGGCCATCATCTGGCTGAAATCCTGCGTCAGGCGGGGCAATCCCCCGGACGGCTGGGCATGGCGCGGGTCATTCCGATGGCCCCGAAACGGACCAAGACGGTACGGAGGTGATGAAATGAACGTTCCATTTATCGCCGGGAACTGGAAAATGAACGGGCTGCGCGCCGATGGGCTGGCCCTGGCGCGCGACCTTGCGGAATGGCTGGAGACAGTGCGGCCAGGGGTGCAGATGCTGATCTGTCCGCCCGCCACCCTGCTGTCCGATATCGCCACGCTGGCGGGGTCCGGACCATTGCTGGTCGGCGCGCAGGATTGCCATTATCGGGCATCCGGCGCCCATACGGGCGATCTTTCCGCCGCCATGCTGGCCGATGCCGGGGCCAGTCATGTCATCCTGGGCCATTCCGAACGGCGATCACAGGGGGAAGACAGCGCCCTGGTCGCGGCCAAGGCAGCGGCGGCCCTGTCGTCCGGGCTTTGCCCACTGATCTGCATTGGGGAAACGCTGACGGAGCGGGAGGCAGGATTGGCCGGCACCATCGTGGCCCGGCAGCTGCGCGACAGTCTGCCGCCCGGTTTGAATGCGGACAGCGTCATCATCGCCTATGAACCCGTCTGGGCCATCGGCACGGGCCGTCATGCGGATGCCGGCACCATCGCCGGCATGCATGCGCTGATCACGGCGGAACTCGCCACGCTGCTGCCGGGTGGCGGGGATGTCCGCGTGCTTTACGGGGGATCGGTGACGGCGGCCAACGCCGCCAGCATCCTGCACCTGCCCGGCGTGGACGGGGTGCTGGTGGGCGGGGCCAGCCTGAAGGCCGCAGATTTCAAGGCGATTGCCCTCGCCGGGCTGGGCGGCGCCTGACGCGCCGCCCCTGTCCTCACTGATAATACGGCTTTTCCGGCCAGCCTTCCGGCATGTCGGTGCCGTAATAGCCCCCGCCCTTGCGGAACCTTTCCAGACGCTTCAATTCGCCGGGATCGGCCTTCACGTCCCAGGTGCGCTTGCCATTGGTCAGGTCGGCCGGGGTCAGGACCAGCGGTTCCCAGACCCGTGCGCCCGACACATCATGCAGGGTCATGGTCAGGCTAGGCTTGTCGCCCATCTGGAAATCCAGCACCCCGACATTGACGCTGCGGTTCCAGGTGTCGCGAATGCGCACCTCCGGCATCTGGCGCAGGTTCTTGGTAGCTGGCATCTGGGCGAGCGGCGAGGAGCAGAGATCATAGATGTCGTACCCGCCATGGGCGGATCGGGGGATACAGTTCAACTCGCCCATATGGCTGTCGCCGGAGATGCAGACGACACCGCCGATGTTCCGGTCGCGCACGAAATCGAAAATCTCGTTCCGCTCCGTCATGAACACGCCCCAGCTGTCTCCACCCTTTTCATTCTCCGCCGTGGACCATCCGGTGCCAGAAACCAGCACCTTGAATATCGCCTTGCTTTCCAGCAGCCCGGCTTTCAGCCACGCCTTCTGTGCGGCACCCAGCATGGTCTTGCTGGCATCGTCGCGATTTTCGGTGGGATCGCGGTAATAGCGACCATCCAGGAAGAAGAAATCCACCCCGCCATAGGATTGCTTGAAATAGACACCCTTACTGTCCGCCTGCCCGAAGGATGGGTTGGGCCAGTAGTGACGGAAAACGTTCAGCGAGCCGTCCTTGTAGGGGCTGGTGCCGTCCGATCCGTTATAGCCGAAATCATGATCGTCCCAGATGGCCAGTTGCGGTGTACCGCGCAGCAGCGGTTCCAGGCGGCGAACCAGCCGCTGCCGCCCATACAGCTCGGCCAGCGCCGCCGGCTCGTCGCTGTCGCCATAGATGTTATCGCCCAGCCAGAAGAACATGTCCGGCTCCAGCGCCTGCACCACCGACCAGATGGGCTGTTCGCCGTCGAACTGGATACGGCAGCAAGACCCGAAGGCGATCCGGAAATCCGCTCTGCCGGCGGGCGCGGTGCGGGTGCGATAGGGGAAGGGCTGTTCACGATCCAGTTGCCCGTCGAACTTCAACCGGTACCAGTAGGTGGTGGCCGGCTTCAACCCGTCGGCACGCAGGGTGACGCAGCAATCATCCTCTGAGCGTGCCCGCACCGTCTGCGTGGCGATGACCTTGGCGAAGGTCCGCTCCGCCGCCACCTCCAGCGTGACATCAAAGGCCCCGCTGGCCCGGACCCAGACGGTGACATGGCCGGGGCCAGGCGCGCCCACCATCGGCCCCTGCAGGGCGCGCGGGTAACCCAGCACCGCCGCCAGCCCAGCCGCCGGCCACAGAGACACACCGGCCAGCGATGTCGTGCCGGCCAGGAACTGCCGCCGGCTGCCATGGAAACGCATACTGCTTATCCTTCGTTCTGGGCTTCGTGTAGGGCCTGGTTAAGCCGGTCCACCAAGGCGGTGTGGATGCGGCCATTGCTGATGCAGACATTCTGGCCATGAAGATCCAGCCTGTCACCCCGCACATTGCTGATGGTGCCACCGGCCTCTGTCGCCAGGATCAAACCGGGCGCCATGTCCCAGGCATTCAGCGCGCGTTCCCAGTACGCATCCCAGCGGCCACACGCGACATAGGCCATATCGACCGCACAGGCACCCGTACGGCGCAGACCCGCGACATCCGCGGATAGCAGCGCCATTTCACGGGCAAAGACCGGATGATCGGGCTTGCCCGCGAACGGCATGCCGCAGGACAGCACCGCGTCACCCAGCGTGGCGCGGGTGGAGACATGGATGCGCCGGCCATTCAGCCAGGCCCCGCGCCCCTTCTCCGCCACAAACATCTCTTCCATCACGGGGATGTAGGTCACACCGGCCACCACCTCTCCATCGCGCGCCAGGGCGACATTGACGCCCCAGAGCGGGCAGGAGAACAGGAAGTTGGTGGTGCCATCCAGCGGGTCGACGATCCAGCTGTGGCTGGCATCGCGGCCCCCGACCTGTCCGCCTTCCTCACCCAGGAAAGCGTAGTCGGGGCGGAAGCGGGACAGGATGGTGCGGGCCGTCTGCTCCGCCTCCTCATCCGCGACGGAGACAAGGTCCGCCGGTCCGCTTTTGGCGCGGATGACCAGTTCGGACAGTTGCGAGAAGCGGCGCAGAAGCCCGTGACCGGCGGCCTGGGCCGCATCGATCATCGCCGACAGTTCGGGGGATGGGGAATTCATGATGGATCAATCCCTCAATCGCGTGCGCCACAGGGTCGCCGCCAAAACCATGGAAACCACCGACGCGGCAATCCAGAACCAGATCACCGGGCCGAAATCGTAATGCCGGACCCCGTCCACCATGGTCATGCCACGGTCGATCAGCATGCCGGAAACATGTTCCTGCAGGGCCGCCCCGACATAGCTGAAAATGCCGATCACCCCCATCGCCGCGCCTGCCACTCGCTTGGGCGCGATATCAACGGCGAATAGCCCGCCCAAGGAGGTAACAAGCCCCGTCATGCCGGCCCCGAACAGCACCATGCCCAGCAGCAGCAGCGGCACGCTGTTCGGCCCGAAGAAGATCAGCAGCATGCCGATCAGTTCCAGCACACCAAACAGCAGGTTGGCCGGCGGGCGGCGCGACTGGAACAGCTTGTCCGATAACAGGCCGAAGCTGATGGCGCCGACAATGCCGGCCACAGTGCTGACCATCAGCAGCGTCCCCGCCATGGCCAGGGAATAGCCCCGCGCCTCCTGCAGGTACAGCACGCCCCAGGAATTGATGGCATAGCGGGTGACATAGGTGGTGGCCGATGCCAGGCACAGAACCCAGATGGCCGGCAGTTTCAGGATATGCAGCTGCTGCGCCAGGACGGAACGCGGGTCGACCTTCGGCTTTTCCCCGTAATGGTCGCCCTTCCAGTCATTGACGGGCGGCAGGCCCAGCGTCTGCGGCCTGTCCTGCAACAGGAACCAGACACCGGCGGCGGTCGCGATGCCGATCAGCCCCGGCCCGAAGAAACCGGCCTGCCAGCCCAGCCAGCCGACCAGCGAGCCCACGACCAGGAAGGTCAAACCCTCACCGATGGAATGGGCCGTGGACCAGACGCCATAGGCGCGGCCCCGCTCCCGATTTGAAAACCAGGACGTCATGGCCACCACGCCACCCGGCGCCCCGAAACTCTGGAACCAGCCATTCAGGCCCCAGACCAGGACAGCCATCCAGACGCTGGTGACAAATCCCATGGTCAGGTTGCACAGCGCCGTCAGCAGGAAGGTTACCGCCAGCGCGCGACGGATATTGGCGTGATCGGCCAGAAACCCGTTGGTGAGCTTGCCGATGGCATAGGTGTAGAACAATGCCGATCCGATATGGCCCAGTTCGGCCGGTGAGAACACGCCCGCATCGATCAGCGGCTTCTTCACCACGCCCAGCGCCAGCCGGCAGGTATAGATCAGGCCATAGCCCAGCGTGATGGCCAGCATCACGCGGATACGGTAACGGCGATAGGCGGCATCGACCGCCGCCGCGTCCGCCGTCACCGGGCGGTCAGGCCCCGTGGCGAAAAAGCCCAGCAACGCGCGCAGCATGGCGCTCTCCTCCCCAGCCGGACGGTTCATCCCGTCGCGTTGGAAGGCAAGATATTCCATATTCTAAAAATTTAGAAGATATTTTCCATCACGCAATCGACTTATCGACGCGATTAACGCAGAAAGCCGGGCGCTGTCAGGCGCCCGGCTTTCCGTTTCAATGACAAGGACGGGTTGTCAGCCCGGCATGTGGCCTTCGCTGTTGGCCAGATACCAGCGGGCCAGTTCCTCCCGCGTCGGCCACCAGACATCATCCAGGCTCTTGGCATATTCCAGGAATTCCCGCAGGCCCCGGATACGATAGGCGCGGCCCGTGACATGCGGGTGCAGGCCCACATTCATCAAGCGCGCCGTCTTCGCCCCTTCCTGACGCAGCACCGACAGTTCCTCGATCAGCGTATCGCGGAAGGCGTCGGTGGTCAGATTGCGGCGGGTCAGCAGGGTGAAATCATTGATTTCGTTGGAATAGGGCACCGACACCAGCGGCCCGTTTTCCGTCTGCAACGGATAGGGCTGATCATCATTCATGATGTCGCAATAGAACAGGAAACCCTGTTCGGCCAGGATGCCCGCCGTATTCAAGGTGCCGCGCAGCGAGGAGGACAGCCAGCCCAACGGGCGGCGGCCCACATGCCGCTCGTACATCTCGATGGAGCGCAGGATGATGTCGCGCTCCTTGGCCGGGTCCTTGGCGAAATTGGTCAGCAGCTCGCCCTGTTCATAATTATGGGCCAGAAGCTCCCAGCCGCGTTCCAGGCAGGCATCGACCATCGCCTTGCGCCGTTCGAATGTGACGGCGTTGGTGGTGCAGCTCGCCTTGACGCCCATCTCATCGAACAGGTCGTAAAGACGCCAGATGCCCACCCGCTGACCATATTCACGCCAGGTGAAATTCGGGAAATCGGGCGTGTCACCGGGCAGAACATCCGGCAGGATGGCCGGGCCACCGGCATAGTACGGCTTGTCCGTGTCCTTGGTCAGGTCCCAGGTTTCCAGGTTGAAGGTCAGGATCAGCGCGACCTTCTTGCCGTCGGGCCAGCGCAGAGGACCGCGCTTGGGCAGCGGCACATAATCATAGGACAACATGGATCAGAATTCCTCCAGCAGGCGACCGAAGCCGTAGACCTTGTCCTGGATACCGTTGGCGCGCAGCGCGTGCCAATAGGTGGCCGTATTGATGGCGATCACGGGCTTGCCCAGCCACATCTCCGCCGCCGCGGCCAGCTTCACCATCGACAGGTTGGTGCCGACCTGCAGGATGGCATCGACATCATCACCGTCCAGCTGTTTCAGAACCTCACGCAGGCGGCTGGTGCCGACGCGCGCGATAGAGGTCCAGGACGGGCATTGCAGCGGCACATCGCGCACCGTCTCATACCCGTAATCGGACAGGAAGTTACGGACCTGTTCATTGGCAACGGGGTAATAGGGCGACACGAAGGCCACCTTCTTCACCCCGCCATAGGCGGCGATGGCGGCGGCCAGCGATTCAGAACCGGTGGAGAGATATAGCCCGCTGACCTCCCGGATCTGGCGGCGGAACCGCGCTGCCCCTTCCGCCCCGCCATAGAAGGTGATCGCCGACATGCCCATGACCAGATAATCCGGATCGGCGGTCATCACCGACTTCACGGCATCGACCGTATTGTCGGCGATGGCCTGCGTGCCGGCCAGGAAGGTCTCATTGCTGATGGCCTGGGCGTTGGAAACGATGATGCGGCTGTAATGGTTGGTCACGCCGGCCGGGCGCATATCGTCGAAATCGGGCTGCACGGTGGTATTCGTGCTGGGCCCCAGCACCCCGAACACCTTGCGCCAGCCACGGCTGTCCTTGGCTTCATCCTGCATGAACATTCCCCTGTCTGCTGGATATGGTCAGTCGATCGCCGCGGCGTCGGCCAGGCTCTGGAACATCGCCTGCCGCATCAGGAACTGACGCCGCCGCTCCGGAGCGTTACGGATGGCCAGCATCTCGTCCCGGCGCTTTTCCTGTGCCGAGGCGTGGCCTTCCTTCATCATTTCCATGGTCTGGATGGTCTGTGCCTGCACGAAGCTGCGGGCGGCACCGCGGCGCTGGCGGCTGAACTGGTCCAGGCTCGCTTCATCCGGGCCATTCTTGATGATGGCGGTCAGACGCTGGCACAGGTTGAAAGCATCATGGATACCGCTGTTCATGCCAAACCCGCCCAGCGGGTTGTTCAGATGCGCGCTGTCGCCGATCAGGAAGGCGCGGCCCTTGCGGAAGCTTTCCGCCACCCGCTGATGCATGCGATAGATGGTGCGGTGATGGGTCTTGACGCCGGTCTTGCCGATCAGACGCTGGAACACGCGGTCACGGTTTTCATCCGACACCAGATCAGCATCCGAACTTTCCGGCGTGGCCGGCAGCAGGATGCGCCAGACCGACGGCACCCGCAGCAGAACCAGCCATTCCTCCGGATCGGCGACATAATTCACATGCGCCAGATTCGGGAAATAGTCTTCCAGCGGTTCCGCCGTGGACAGGCACAGGAACTTCTCCGGATAGGTGAAGCCGTCGAACCCGATGCCCAGCCATTTGCGCACGGCGGAATTGGCGCCGTCGGCACCGATCAGCCAGTCGGCGCGCACCTTCTCGATGGCGAACGGCGTCTCATAGGCCAGATCCACACCCGTCTCGTCCTGGTTCACATAAACCAGACGGCTGCCGAACTTCACGGTGGCCTTGGGATGCGCCTCCAGCTTTTCCGCGAGCGCGCGGGCCAGATGATACTGTTCACATTGCAGGCGGTAGGGGTAGCGGGTGCTGCCCTCCAGCTCACCCAGGTCGAACTCCACCACCTGCCCCGTGCGGCGGTCACGGTAGTGATAGATCGGCGCCTTCAGGCCCTTTTCCAGAAGGAAGGGCGTGATCTCCAGCTCATCCAGCATTTCCAGCGTGGGTGGATGAAAGGTGGAGGCGCGCAGATCCTGCGCACAATCGGCACCGGCCTCCAGCACCAATACGTCAATACCCTGGCGGGCCAGATAATAGGCCGCGACCGTGCCAACCGGGCCGGCGCCGGCGATCACCACCTGCGTTCGGATCATGGGAACTGCCTTTCTATTTATGCGGGTGGGATGTCAGTTGGTAGCTTTTTGCAGATAGGCGATCAGGGCATCACGGTCGGCCTTTTCCGGCAGACCGATGAACGCCATGGTCGTGCCGCCGACCAGCGTGGTCGGATGCGTCAGCCAGACATCCAGCGTCTTCTCGTCCCAAACGACACCGCTGTTGCGCAAAGCGTCGGAATATTTGAACCCCTCGACATGGCCGGCAGGCTTGCCCCAGAAACCATGCAGATTGGGACCGACCTTGTTAGGCTTGCCCGCCGCCACCTCATGGCAGGTACGGCAGCGCAGGAACAGGCGCTCACCCTTGTCGGGGGCCGTCTGCGCCATCGCGGCAGGAGCGCTCGACAGCATGACGGAGACCAGAATGGCGGGAATGATGGCGCGCGCCGAAAGGCTACGATATTTCTTTCCGACAAATGCCATGGCTGTTCATGCCTCCATGCAGAACGATTATTTGGAACCGCTCTAATCGAAATGGGCGATCCGCATGCTGGTATTTGGGCGCATGCCGAATGGGCCGTCGATACACGGGTCCATATCTGGCCACAGGGTGGATAAACCCTCCGCCTGCCCTGTCGGGTCTATGCATACGCGCCTATGGTCAACCTGCGACCAGCGGTTCTCCGCATCGCGAGCACTGAGTTCCCGAAAACTGACCGCGGCGCCGATCCTTCGACACCGCGGTCTTTTTCGTTCAGGATCAACCAATAACGGGAAGGTTTGGCATGCGGTACGCGTCTTTCTGGTTGACCACCCTTTTGGCCCTGACCATATCTGGCACCGCGATGGCGCAGACGGATGCGGATACCGTTTATGCGCAGCGCTTGGCCATACTGACCGCCGGCGGCCCGATGGAAACGCTGTACCAGCCGCGTGAGCCGGTCGCCGGTGCCCCCACCGCCCTTCCCATGGTCCAGCCGGGCCGGAGCAGCATCAAGCCGGATGCCCTGAACGCCGCCCGTTCCTATGCGGAAGCCAGCGGCGCCCAGGCCTTCATCGTCTGGCATGATGGCAAGGTGCAGGACGAAACATATTTCGCGGGCACCAATGCCGATACGCCGCTGGCATCGAAATCGCTGTCCAAGCCGATGACGGCCATGATCGTGGGCCGCGCCATTGAAATGGGCAAGATCAAGTCGCTGGACCAGAGCGTTTCTGACTTCATCACCGAATGGAAGGGCACACCCAAGGAAGCGATGCTGATCCGTCACCTGCTAGATATGCGTACCGGCTTTCTGGAACAGGGGTTCAATGCCGATCCCAACCATCCCTGGAATCTCGCCTATCTATCGGTCGATCATGGCACCTATATCGTCAAGGATTATCCCCTGACCGACGCGCCGGGGACACGCTATGGCTATTCCAACGCCACCTCTGAACTGGTGGCGCTGGTCATCGAAAGGGCGACGGGCCGCCGTTATGCGGAATTCGTGGGCACCGAACTGCTGATCCCGACCGGTGCGCCAGGGGGTGAGGTCTGGGTGAACCGGCCGGGCGGGCTGGCCCATTCCGGTTGCTGCATGATGTTGCCGGCGCGGGCCTGGCTGCATCTGGCAAAGCTGCTGCTGGATGATGGCAAGGTTGGCACCAAGCGTCTGCTGCCCAAGGGCTATGTCCAGGAAATGGCCACCGCGACGGCGCAGAACCGGCATTATGGCCTGGGCCTGTGGGTCGCCGGCCCCTATGTCGAACGCCGTGGTTTCGGCGCGCCGGGGGCACCGGGGCCGAAGGTGCTGCATTCCGAACCCTATCTGGACAAGGACCTGTTCCTGTTCGACGGCAATGGCAACCAGACGGTTTTCGTGTCCCGCAAGACCGGCCTGATCGCCCTGCGCATGGGGCCGAACCCGCCGAAGGGCGTAGATTGGGACAATGCCTATCTGCCCAACATTCTGCTGCGTGGGCTGGTGAAGCCGGTGAAGCTGGTGGCGCAGGGGAAGTGATTTTGGGGGGTGGGGGGTACCCTCACCCCCGGCACCAGATCACCTCTGATTAAGCGCCGCCGCCTGGGTCAGTTCCGCACTGATCATGTCCGCGGTGCCTTTCAGATCATCCAGATACCGATCCAGCGCCGCCTCCGGCTTCATGGCCGACGCAAAGAAGATCACCGTCATCGCCGCCTTGAAATTTTCACCCAGGAAAATCGGCACGGCGATGGAGGCGGTCTTCCCCGGCGTCAGATTGTGATGATTGCGGCCCTGGACGGCATAGCCCTGTGACCGGATACGCTCAACATTCAGTCCGGCACGGGCAGCCTTCAGATATTCCGGGTCCACTTCCTGCGACACCTTCATCCAGCGCAGCAGGGTTTCACGCTCCTCGTCGGGCGTGTAGGCCATGGAAAGCTTGCCCGACGCGCTGTCCAGCACGGGCAGGGTGAAGCCGGGATAATAGCGTTCGAAGGTCAGGGCCGTGTTGGCATGCGTGCTGTCGCGCAGCATCATGTTGCGGCCCACACGCGACGCGATGGAAATGGGCCAGCCGATGCGCCGCGTCAGCGACACGATATGCGGTCGCGCGATCTCCACCAGCCGGTCATCGTCCTGGAACCCATAGGCCAGCGACTGCACCATGGCCGTGGGGCGATAACGCTTGCGGTCCGGCTCCTGCTCCACCAGCCCTTCATAGACCAGGGTCTGCACCAGACGGCAGGCGGTGGGATAAGGCACCTCCGCCGCCCGTGCAATTTCCATCATGGTCAGCGAGCCTTGCCGGTTGATCGCCTTCAACGCCGCAATTGCACGGCTGATGGCCCGGATCGGCACCCCCTTCTCCATTCACCCCTCCCCCCGACAAATATGACAGTTGGATGGTGCCAAGTTTTGGGGGTGCCGGTCGCACAAGGCGTGAGGATCTATCCACCTGTCGGATAGACGATGGTTGCCTCAACAGCCGGGTGCGGACAAGAGAGGGCGTGATTTACGCGGAAATGGGCCCGAAGGCGCTCAACGCGCCCATTTTTTGTCGAAGGCCCAGACATCCTCAAATCCGATCAGCGAACAGAATTCCTTGAAGTTAAACAGCGGCACGTCGGGCGACAGGCTGGTGCCCGTCTGCTTCAGGTTCAAGAGAGCCGACTCCATGGCCGCCGCCGCCGCCAGACTGGTCATGGCCGGGAAGATGGCCATGGAGTAGCCCAGGCTCTCCAGGGTCTTGGCATCACGGATGGGGGTCAGGCCGCCATCGGCCATGTTGGCCATCATCGGCTTGTCCAGGGAGGAGGTGACGATGCGGGCCTCTTCGTCACTGGTCAGCGCTTCGGGGAACAGGATGTCGGCGCCGGCTTCGGCATAGAGCTTCATCCGGTGCAGCACACCTTCCAGCCCCTCACTCTGCCGTGCGTCGGTGCGGGCGATGATCAGGAAATTCTCGTCCCGCCGCGCTTCCACCGCCACGCGGATTTTGTCGGCCATTTCCTCTGCCGGGACAACACGCTTGCCCGGCGTATGGCCGCACTTCTTGGGGAATTCCTGATCTTCGATCTGGATGGCGGTGATACCGGCCTGTTCATAGGCCTGGACCGTGTGATGCACGTTCAGCAGCCCGCCGAAACCCGTATCGGCATCGGCCACCACGGCGGCGTTGCAGGTGCGGACCAGGGTCGACATGCGGTCCACCATCTGCGTCACCGACGCAATGCCGGCATCGGGCAGACCATATGCCGACGCAACGGTCCAGTAACCGCTGCCATAGACGATATCGAAGCCGACCTTGTTGGCGACGACAGCGGCGATCATGTCCTGGATGCCGGGGGCGGTGATGAACTGCCGGGAAGCCAGCTTCTGGCGAAGGATGGGATTGGCCATGATGTTCTCTGTCTGAAGATGGAAATTATCAGCGGGTAAGCCAGGGCAGGCGGGTGCGGCGATCCTGCTCGTACCGGTCGATGGTGCCGGCATAAAGGTTCAGGATACCCATCACCTCGTCCCAGCCGTTCAGCAGGGCATCGCGCTTGCCATCATCGATGGCGATGGCAATGGTGGAACCATCGGGCCGCGTGATGGTCCGGGCAGACAGATCGACATGCAGCCTGGCCCCGGCATTTGCATCGGACAGCAGGGCGGCATGGTCCGCCTCCCCCACGGTCACCGGCAGCATGCCGTTACGATAGCAATTGCCCCGAAATATCTCCCCGAAGCTGGGCGCGATGATGCAGCGTATGCCCAGATCCAGAATTGCCCAGGGCGCCTGTTCACGCGAAGAGCCGCAGCCGAAATTCGGACCGGCGACCAGGATGCCGGCATGGCGCCAGGGATCGCGGTTCAGGATGAAATCCACCAGTTCCCGCCCCTGCCCGTCATAGCGGCGGTCATGGAAGGCATAGCGGCCCAGCCCCTTCTTTTCCGTGATGGTCAGAAAGCGGGCGGGATAGATGATATCCGTATCGACATCCGCCTCGATCAGTGGGGCGGCGATGGCGGTCAGGGTCGTGAAGGGCTGCATAGGTCAAGCCTCCCCAAGATAGTCGCGCGGGTCGGCGATATGGCCGGCGATGGCCGACGCGGCGGCCATCGCCGGGCCCATCAGATGGGTACGCGCGCCCTGGCCCTGCCGCCCCTCGAAATTGCGGTTCGACGTGCTGGCGCAGCGCGCACCGGGTGGCAAGCGGTCATCATTCATGGCGACGCAAAGCGAACAACCCGGCTCGCGCCATTCAAAGCCGGCGGCCCGGAAAATGGCGTCCAGGCCCTCGGCTTCGGCCTGCTGCTTCACGGCCTTCGATCCCGGCACGACCAGCGCCCGGACGCCATCGGCGACGCGGCGATCCTTCAGGATACGCGCCGCGATACGCAGGTCCTCGATCCGGCCATTGGTGCAGGACCCGATGAAGACATGGCCGACGACAATATCGCGCACCGGCATACCCGCTGTCAGACCCATGTAGGACAGGGCCTTGGTCATCTTAGCCGCCGTCTCGGCGTCGCTGGCACCCGCCGGGTCGGGCACGCGGCCCGTGATATCGGCCACCTGATCCGGGCTGGTGCCCCAGCTGACCTGCGGCACCAGCTTTGTGGCGTCGATATCGATCTCCCGATCGAAGACCGCACCCTCGTCGCTGGGCAATGTCCGCCAATGGGCGACAGCAGCGTCCCAATCCGCACCCTTCGGCGCCAGGGGCCGGCCCTCCAGCCAGGCGAAGGTGACCTCATCCGGTGCCACGAGACCAGTGCGGGACCCTGCCTCGATGCTCATGTTGCACAGGGTCATGCGCCCTTCCATGGTCAGGGCGCGGATGGCGGGACCGGCATATTCGATGGCATGCCCGATGGCACCATTGCTGCCCAGCTTTCCCACGACCGCCAGGATAATATCCTTCGCCCCCACGCCGGGCGGCAGGTCGCCATGGACATTCACGCGCAGGGTCCTGGCCTTGGTCAGGCGCAGAACCTGGGTGGCCAGGACGCTTTCGCATTCGCCCGACCCGATACCGAAAGCCAAGGTGCCGAAGGCGCCATGCGTGGCGGTATGGCTGTCGCCACAGACCAACGTCAAGCCCGGTAAAGTAAAGCCTTGTTCCGGACCCGTAACATGTACGATCCCCTGACGCGGATCGTCCAGGCCAATCATATCGATACCGAAATCATTGGAATTAAGGGCCAGCAGCTCCACCTGCGCGCGGGCCTGGGGATCGGCGATGGGCCGGTCGCGGTGGCGGGTGGGCACGGAATGATCGGCCACGGCCAGGAAGGCACCAGGATTACGGACCTTCAGCCCCTTCTCGCGCAGGGCGGCGAAGGCCTGCGGACTGCTGACCTCATGCAGCATGGCGCGGTCGATATAGAGAAGGCTGATCCCGCCTTCCTCTTCCGCGACCACATGGCTGTTCCACAGCTTGTCATAAAGGGTAAACGGCATCGCCCGGTCCCCGGCCCCTGTTCCATTCCATGCGGAACACATCATGTCCCCGCGGGCCGCGCCAAGCCTGCACGACGGTGTGACCGCCTTGCGGACATTCACGCGACCCGATCGCGCCCGGCCCCGCACCGCCAGATAGTCTACGCCCCAGGATTGTCGAGGATTGAGGTTAGGGTCATGCCGGACAGTGCTTCTCACGGTGACAATATGGGCAACGGTTTGAAAGCCGCTTTGCTTTCCATCACGGGTCCCGACGGTGTGACCGACGACGCGGCAACCCGCCGCCTGCACAGCGGCGATATCTGGTCGGAAAGCGCCGAGCCAGTCGCCCTGGTCGTGGCGCCAGACAATCTGGAGCAATTGTCCGCGGTCACGGCCCTGCTTCACCGGTATCAGGTGCCCCTGGCACCGCGCGGCGCGGGCATGAGCTATACCGGCGGGTACATTCCAACCGTGTCAGGCACCGTGTCGCTGGACATGCGGCGGATGAACCGCGTCATCGATCTGCGCCCCGACGACATGGTGGTGACGGTTGAGGCCGGCTGCACCTGGATCGACCTGAACAAGGCGCTGGCCCCGCACGGGTTGCGCACGCCGTTCTTCGGCCCCATGTCGGGCCTGCTCTCCACCATCGGCGGGGGCGTGTCACAGCAGAACGCCATGCTGGGCGCCGGCCATTACGGCACGACCAGCGAAAGCGTCGTGGCCCTGACCATGGTGCTGGCCGACGGGTCGATTCTGCGTACCGGCGCGCGGGGCACGGATGGGGACACCCCCTTCTACCGGCATTTCGGACCTGACCTGACCGGCCTGTTCTGTGGCGATTGCGGGGCCTTCGGGGTGAAGGCCCATGTGAGCCTGCGCCTGATCCAGTCCCCAAAACATGAGGATTACGCCAGCTTTGAATTCCCCACCGGCGGCGACCTGATGCGGGCCATGGCGGCCCTGGCGCGGGCCGGTGTCGCGGCGGAAATGTGCGCCTTTGATCCCGGCCTGACGCGGGTACGCATGCAGCGCGCCTCCATAACCAGCGATGTGAAGGCACTGGGCGCCGTCGTCACGCGTCAGAAATCCTTGCTGCGCGGGTTGTGGGAAGCGGTGCGGGTCGCAGGTGCCGGCCGCAGTTTCGTCAGCGAGGACAGTTTCCCCCTGCATCTGAACGCTGAGGGGCGGTCGGCGGAGGGGGTGGCGCATGATATGGCAACGGCCCGGCGCATCGCGGCGGAACATCATGGCCGGGAGGTGGCGAATACTATCGCCAAGGTCATCCGCGCCATGCCCTTCCCCCCGCTGAACAGCGCGCTGGGGCCGGGGGGTGAGCGTTGGATCCCCATCCATGGTCAGATTTCCCTGTCCAAGGCACCGGAACTTTATGAAGCGCTGGAGCAGGTGTTCGCCGGCATGGCAGACGCATTCGCCCGGCACGACATCAAGACGGGTTACCTGTTCACGTCGATGTCGACCAATGCCCTGATCCTGGAACCGGTGATCTATTGGCCAGAAATGCGGCTGCCGGTCCATTACGAGGCGCTGGAACCAGCACACATGGGGCGCCTGCCCGAACATGCCGACAATCCCGACGCCACAGCCGTGGTAACCGAAGCCCGCAAGCGCCTAATCGCCACCTTCCGGCGCTTTGGCTGCGGGCACCTGCAGGTGGGGCGCACCTACCCCTACCGTGAAAGCCGGGACGCAGCCAGCCAGGCACTTCTGGATGCACTGAAAGATGCGGTGGACCCCGCCCGCCTGATGAACCCCGGCGTGCTGGGCTTTGCCAAGGGGCCAAAATGAGCCAGACCTACAAGGCCTTGCAACAGGTCCGCTTCGCACAGAGCTTCCGCGAGGCGGCGGAGATCGTGGATCAGCCACTGCGCGATCCGGGTCCCGGTGAAGTCCGGGTGCGCAACCATTGGTGCGGCGTCAACGGCATCTTCGATACGCAGATCGCACGCAACGCCGTAGATTATATCCGCATCCCCATGCCCACCTGGACGGGGGTGGAGGCCATCGGCGTGGTGGAAGCGGTGGGCGAAGGGGTGACGGGCTTCAAGCCCGGTGACGCCGCCGCCACCAATCGCTTCACGAGCGGCTATCGTCAGGCGAACATTGCGCCCGCAGCGCAGTTCATCCCGGCCCCATCAGCACATCGCGACTATCTGGCCCTGGCCTCCACCGGCGTGTCGGCATTGCTGGCGCTGGAACATGTCGGCGGGGTGCGTGCGGGGGAAACGGTTGCCATTTCGGCGGCGGCGGGCGGTCTGGGCCATCTGCTGGTGCAACTGGCCAAGCTGGCCGGGGCGCGGGTGGTCGCCGTCTGTGGCGGGGAGCGGAAATCGGCCTTCGTCCGGTCGCTGGGTGCAGACCGGGTCATCGATTACAAGCGGGAGGATGTGGCCCAGGTCCTGTCCACGGAGTTCCGGGATGCCCTGGATCTGGCCGTCGATACCGTCAGCGGCGCGATCTTCGATGCCTTCCTGGACAATGTCGCCCCGCTGGGGCGCGTTGTGGTGGCGGGTGCCGCCCAGGACCTGGACGGCAAGCCTGAAATCGTCACGGCACCGCGCGTCGGCAACAAGCTCTACTACAAAGGCGCATCTGTACGCGGCTTCATGAATGGCCGTTTGACCGACCTGTGGCCAGCAGCGCGCGAAAGACTGTTCAGCCTGCACGCCGCTGGCGAAATTACCATCACCTTCGATGACACGCCGTTCACAGGTCTGGCCCAGGTGCCGGCCGCTGTGGAGCACCTGCTTTCCGGGCGGTCCATGGGCAAGGTCACCGTCGATCTGCGTTGATCCGACACTCTCAAGCATAAGGATTTCTGGAAATGAGCAATAATGTCGCCGAACTGCGCCGTGACATGCCTCTGCTGGCCCGCAATGAGGGCGTCTGGGAAGGCTGGTACCGCTACTACAGCGCTGAAACGGGCAAGCTTGTCGATGAACACCGCTCGCGCCTGATCTGCCGCCTGAAGGAAGATGGCGAGTTCCCGTACCATCAGACCAACCATTATTTCTGGGAAGATGGCCGCACCGACGTGCGCGACTTCCCCGCCTCTTATGCCGATGGCCGCATCTGGTGGGACAATGACCTGATCAAGGGTTGGGCTGCCGCCATGAAGCCGGACGATTTCAACCGCTCCACCTGCCTGCACTGGACCCGCAAGGGCGATGATGACCTGTATCTCTATGAGATGATCCAGATTTCCGACTGCGGCAAGTTCCGGTCGCGCACCTGGCATTGGTACAAGGGCGGCAAGTGCTTCCAGCGTACCCTGATCGACGAGGTGTTCGTCACCAGCGACTGGAAGAATTTCACCAACACCAGCGCGCCGAACACCTGATCCGGACGGCCATGCAGTTCGACTATTCCATACCGGTGATCGTCGCTGGCGGTGGGGCGGCAGGTGCCGTCGCCGCCCTTGCCGCCCGCGATGCCGGGGCGGATGTGCTGCTGATTGAGCAGGATGCTGTGCCGTTTGGCACGACCTCCATGTCCCAGGGTCTGCTCTGCGCCGCCGGTACAGCGGCGCAGAAGCGCCTGGGCATTCATGATGATGGCGACATTCTGTATGCCGACATCATGGCCAAGACGAGAGCGCGAACCGACCGGGTACTGGCCCGCGCCATTGCCGATGGGGCAGGCCCGACCCTGGACTGGCTGGTCGAACAGCATGGCCTTCCTTATGAGCTGGATGTCCGCTTCAAGGCGGCGTTCGGCCATTCACGGCTGCGCGTCCATGGCTGGCCGGGGCGCAGCGGCAACGATACCCTGATGTATCTGCACCTCCGCCTGGAAGAGACCGGGGTGGATGTGATCCATCAGGCGCGCCTGGTCGAAATTGCCGATGATGGTGCGGGCGGGGTTGCCGGCATCTTGGTCGAACGGCCCGACGGCAGCCGGGAAGCCATCGGCTGCGACAGCCTGATCCTGGCAACCGGCGGGTTTGCCGGCAACCGCGATATGGTGCGCACCCATATCCCCGATGCCGGTGACGCCCATTATCACGGACATGAAGGCAGCGATGGCCTGGGCATCCGCTTAGGCGCGGCCCTGGGTGCCGATCTGGCCGATATGGGCGCCTATCAGGGTTACGGCATGCTGACCGACCCGCAGGGGGTGACGCTGCCGCCGGGTTTCATCCTGGAGGGCGGTTTCCTAGTCAATCAACATGGTGACCGTTTCATCGACGAAACCGACGATATTTCAGCGGTCGTGCATCCGGTACTGGCACAGCCTGATGGCCGGGCCTGGGTCGTGTTCGACCAGCGGATCGAGCAGGCCTGTGCCCACATCCCCGAAAGCGTACAGTTGCGGGAACTGAACGCCGCGCGCGCCGCCGACAGTGTGAGCGATCTGGCGCTGCGCATCGGCGCCGATCCGGCCCGTCTGGCCGCCTGCCTGGACGATATCCATCGCGCGAAGGCCGCAGGCCGCCCTGACAGCCAGGGGCGGCGCTGGACCGATCCAGCGCCGGAAGCGGCGTTCCGTGCGCTGCGCCTGCGCGGTGCCATCTATCATACTCAGGGGGGCTTGCGCACCGATGGGCGCGGGCGCGTTCTGGCAGTCAGCGGACAGCCCCTGCGCAATCTTTTCGCCTGTGGCGGGGCCGCGCGGTCGGTTTCCGGGCCTTCCTGCTGGGGTTATCTGCCGGCAATGGGCATCTGTGCGGCGGTCACGCTGGGCCGTCTGGCCGGGGCCGAGGCCGCCCGGCTGGTCATTGCCAACCAACCGACATGACTTACCATCAGGCCACGATCCGGGGCATGATCGGCACTGTCCGCCATGCCCCGGTGTGAAGGCCACCGTCCAAGCAACAAGGATTCGCCAAATGCGTATCACCGCCGCCATCCTGGACCAAATCGGCCTGCCCGGCCCTTATGCCGACAGCCGACCGCTGCGTCTGGCAGAGGTGGAACTGGCCCCGCCGCGCGCCGGTGAATTGCTGGTACGTATCGATGCCGCCGGCCTGTGCCATTCCGATCTGTCGGTGATCAATGGCGACCGTCCCCGCCCCATGCCCATGGCCCTGGGGCACGAGGCGGCGGCAACGGTGGTGGAAACGGGCGATCCTGACAGCCCGTTCAAGCCGGGGGACCGTGTCGTCCTGGCCTTCCTGCCGGCCTGCGGGCAATGCGCCTGCTGCGGGGCTGGCGAAGGTTATCTCTGCCAGCCGGGGGCGACGGCCAATGGCGAGGGACGGCTGCTGCGCGGCGGGCGGCGGATCATGGAACTGCCGGGCCGCGAAGTGAACCACCATCTGGGCGTATCGGCCTTTGCCACCCATGCCGTGGTGGATCAGCGCTCCGCCGTGAAGATCCCGTCCGACATCGCGCCGGAAATCGCCGCCCTGTTCGGCTGTGCCGTGCTGACCGGTGTCGGCGCCGTAATGAATACCGCCGCCGTGAAGCCGGGTGAAAGCGTTGTGGTCTATGGGCTGGGCGGGGTTGGCCTGTCGTCACTGCTGGGCGCCGTGGCCGCCGGGGCCAACCCGGTCATCGCCGTCGATCCGATTGAGGATAAGCGCAAACTGGCCCTGGAACTGGGCGCCGCCGCCGCCGTGGCACCCGCCGACGCGGCCCAGGCCATCGCCGACCTGACGGGCGGTGGAGCCGATGTCGCCATCGAGACGGCGGGCAAGGCCGCCGTGCTGGCCGCCGCTTACAAATCCACCCGCCGTGGCGGGCGCACCGTCACCGTCGGCCTGCCCAACCCGGCGGAAATGCTGAGCTTCCCGGCGGTCTCGTTGGTGGCCGAAGGCAAGACGTTGATGGGCAGCTATATGGGCTCCTCTATCCCGTCGCGCGACGTGCCGCGCTATATCGGCCTGTGGCGGGCCGGACGGCTGCCGGTTCATCGGCTGCTGAGCGGGACGGCGCCGCTGTCAGAGATCAACCGTCTGATGGACGAGCTGGCGGCGGGCCGGGTGATCCGGCAGGTGGTTCTGCCGTAAGGCACGATGGGGAGGGGGCGCCCCCCTCCCCCACCCGGCTGGTTACAGACCCAGGGCACCCGGATTCATTAATCCGGCAGCGTCCACATTCGCCTTCACGGCGCCCAGAACCGCACGCGTCACCGGGTTCATGGCGCCGGTCACGGGGTAGAGCCGTCCCACCTGCAGGTGTGCGGCGCCATGCTTGGCATAAAGGGCCACGCATTCCTTCTTGAGCTGCCGCATCAGTTCCGCCCCTTCCGGATTGGCGGGGTAGCGTGGCAGGTTCCGGGCGGCGTCCGGTTCCAGGATGCGGTCATGGAAGGCGGCGCGCTCATCCTCCCAATAAAAGGCCAGTTCGTACAGGAAGCCGTTGGTGGCGATGGTGGAGAACATGGCGGCGGCCAGAATCTTGTGCCGCGTGATCTCCGCCGCGTGGCGGGCGTACAGCGCCTCCAGGTCGGCGCGGAAGGCGGCAACTCGGCTGAAGGGCAGGATACCATGTACCGGCACCCAGCGTTCCCCCTTCGGCCCCAGGATATGGTTCAGTGGCGGGAACGGGTAGGCACGGACCAGGGTCGGCATGGAGTTCTCGATCTCCTTGCCAAACGGTTCCGCCGCCGCCCGGATCCGGCGCAGCATGGACCGTTCCTCATCCCGGTCGAAGGCATCGACCGTGTAATGGGCGGAATAGTTGATGCCGTCCAGGAAGCCGCGCCCGGCAATGACGATCTTCGCCATCTGAAGCAGCGACTCAATCGGCCCGCGCCCCGCGCGGCCCACCGCCAGCAGCATCTTCAAATCGGATTTCAGATCGCCCATACCCAGGCGCTGCTTTTGCAGAAACGGGTCCAGCCCGAATGCCTCCGACGCCACCCCTTCGCGCGCCACGGCGGCCATGGCGCCCAGCATCTGGTCAAAGGTCTGGAAGCCGAAGGAAATGCCGGTATTGATAGGCCGGCGGCGGACCAGGCGCAGGGCGACCGCAATCTTGATGCCCAGTGCACCGGCATCGCCGCTGAACAGGCCGGTCAGATCGGGGCCGTAATGGCGGAAGAACGGAGCGCTGTTGGGCTGCGCCCAGGAGCCGGTGCGCAGAACTGACCCGTCGGCCAGCGCCACCTCCAGCCCCAGCAGACTATCCACCGCCGTGCCGAAAGTGCCGGTGCCATAGGTGACGGCATTCTGCGACATGGTCCCGCCAAGGGTGGCGCGGATGCCGGAGAACGGTCCCCAGAAGGGTGTGCGCAGGCCCAGCGGTGCCAGAGCAGCGTCCAATGCGGCCCAGGTCACACCCGCTTCGGCCACCACATACATATCGTCGGCATTGATCTCGACAATGCGGTCCAGGCCGCCGGTATCGACCAACACAGCACCAGCCGTACCGGCCAGATAGCCGTTGGAATAGGACATGCCGCCGCCACGCGGCACCACCGCGACACCCACTGCATGCAGCAGCTTCAGCGCGCCGGTCAGCGCCTCGCGCGTCACCGGTCGGATGACGGCCAGCAAGGGCGCGCCGATGGAATGCACATCCTGGCCGAAGAAGGACAGGTCATCGGCATCGGTCAGGACGGCACCGTCCCCCAGAACCGCGCGCAGACGCGGCAGGAGGTCCGAGGTAACGGCGGCGATATCCGGCATGATATTGGTTTCCCTGGAAAATGCGTCTGTTGAAGACACAGTGCCAGGATCATGCCGGATCGGCTGGACCCGCGATGCACCTTGTCCGGACAGCGGTCATGATTAATCCTCGAACCGCTCCGGATAGCGGCCCAACAAGCCGATAAGCGTGGCGCCAACGCCAAACCCGACGGCGCAGGCGATCAGGCCGACCGTGTAGGAACCGGTCGCATCATAAAGACGCCCCACACCCATCGGCCCCAACCCGGCACCCAGCGCAAAGAAGCCGAGCTGCCAGCCATAAATCTCCCCATAGGCGCGCAGGCCGAAATAGCGGCTGGCCAGATAGGCGACCAGATCAACCTCCGCCCCCGCCGCCAGACCGATCAGCACGACGGCGGCGAGTGCCAGCGACAGGTGGGCCCCCGCCAGCATAAGCAGGAAACAGGCGGCCCCGGCGATGGCCAGGATGCCGAAGGCCACGGCAGGCGCGTAGAAGCGGTCGACCAGCACGCCGATACCAAGCCGGCCCGCAATGATGGCAAAGCCCAGCAGGCTGGCGGCCCAAACGGCGCTGGCCCGCTCCATCCCGCCACCCGACAGGATGGAAACCAGATGCACGATCAGGGCGGATACGGCGAAGGACGCGAACAGAAAACCGACACCCAGCATCCAGAACTGCCGCGACCTGCGGGCGGCAGTGGCGGTCAGGCCGGGGCGGGTCGGCGTTGTGGCCGCTGCGGCATGCTTGGCACCACCAACTTCATGAAACAGCAGCCAGACAACCGGCAGGCCGATGGCCAATACCAGCGCCGCCTGCCCCAGATAGGCGGTGCGCCAGCCATGGTCGGCGATCAGCCATTGTGTGTAAGGCGGGGCCAAGATGGCAACCACGCCGGTTCCCGTCAGGGTCAGGCCCAGAGCCATGCCGCGCGCCTTGTCGAATCCAGCATTGACGGCGCGGGTCCAAACGATGGGCAAGGTACCTGCACCCAGTACCATGGCGATACCGAAGGCCAGATAGAAACTCCACAGTTCGGCACCGATCAGGCTCAACCCGCCCAGACCGGCGGCAAGCCCCACCAAGGACACCAGACCCACGGTCCGCCCACCGAACCGGTCGGCCAGACGACCCACAACGGGACCCAGCAAAAGGGTTGTCAAGGTGGTCAGGATGGTGGCAGAGGCCAGCGAGGTGCGGGACCAGCCGAATTCCTGGGTCAACGGCCCGATGAAGATGCCCAGCGTGTAGAAGGTCAGACCCGTAATGCCCAGGCCCACCCCCGTCGCCGCCGCCAGGATCAATGACCAGCCGCGTCGGAATTCCTCAATCTTGCCCATGGATATCCGCTTTCCCGCGTTGCTGTCAGTGGCGACCGTAGCGGCCATAAAGGGCCGCCGCGATGAGATTGAATAGACCGGGCAAGACCCCGAAAGCCAGCATCACGCCGGTCAGGGCGCGCGGTTCCTGCGGCAGCCCCGCCATGGACCGCGCCACGTCAAAGCCGAAGCCGGACAGGACAAGTCCCACCAGCAATGTGCCGCCCAGGGCAAAGCCGATCTTGTCCACCGCCACCCAGGCGGCGGAGTAAAGCCCGGCATTGGCCCGGTCCTCACCCGCGATGTCCGACATCATGGAGAAGCTGAGCAGTGCCCAACCGGAATTGAACAGGGCGGCCACCACGCAGAACAGATAGGCGACCGGGATGCCCGACTGGGCATTCTGCGACCAGGCGATATAGGTGACGCCATAGCCGATGGCCGACAGCACATAGACCGGCTTCTTGCCCACCCGCTTGGCCACCGCAACCCAGATGGGCTGAGCCACGATGATGCCGGCGCAGACCGCCACGATCAGCCCGCCGATGAGCTGCAGCGCCGCCGCCCCCTGCCCCATATTGTAGGTCAGGAAATACAGCATGGAGGCATAGGCCATGCCCGACCCGATCAGTTGCAGCAGGTTGGAGGCCAGCAGAACCGAGAAGCGCGGGGCGGCCAGCTTGGCGATCGCCGCCGAGAAGGTCATGCGCGAACCGGTCGCCACCGCCGGTGCCCGGCCCGCTTGGCGCGCCGCACGGCCCGCGCCAAAGAAGGCGATCAGCAGGGAAAGAGGGCAGATCACGGCCAGGACGCGGGCCATGCCCTCATATCCCGGCTGACCACCGCCCAGATATTGCACCACGCCGGGCGCCACCGCCCCGCCGATTAATACACCGGCAGCCGTGAACACCAACCGCCAGGCCATCAGCACGGTGCGCTGGTGCGGATCGTCCGACAATTCGCCGGCGATGGCCAGATAGGGGACGGAGAAGCTGGCAAAGACCGCCATATACAGGCTGAAAGCGCCCGCCACATAGGCCACGCGCCCCGTCTGCGACAGGTCCGCCGGCACATGGAACAGCAGCAGGAAGGCCATGGGAGAGCCGATGACACCCGCCAGCAGCCACCAGCGACGATGGAACCGGTGCTTCCAGCGGTCGGACAGCACACCAACCAGCAGATCGCAGCCGACACCCCAGACCAGCTTGGGCACGAAGATCGCGACACCGGCCAGCGCCGGCTCGATCCCCAGAACCGTGGTCATGAAGAACAGCAGCAGCAGCGACGGCACGTCGCGGAACACCTGTCCCGCCACTTGGCCCACGCCATAGCCAACCTGGGACAGAAGACCCAGGCGGCCGGCGGCGGGCGGAGGTGCATCGGTAATGGCGGCGGTCATCGGTGATCCTTGAAAAGGTCGCTCTACTGGTGAAACGAAAAGGGCGGGCGGGCACTATCGCCCGCCCGCCCCGGCATCCGCTTACTTAGGCGGCATCGGCGGCAGCGTACGCGGTGGCGGCGGCTGCGGCGGAGTCCATCCGGCCGGCACGGGGGCCGGCGTCTGGAACCGGGCATAATTCTCGATGCTGGACAGGGACGGACCATAATCCTCCGTCGGGGCCGCCAGCCATTTCGGGTCCATGGCGCGGGCCGCCTCCCTGATATCCGCAGGGATGTCGTTCACGCTGTCATAGGCGCCGAAGGAGCAGAAGTAGGAGATATGGCCCGGTGCCTGACCCATCAGCATCCAGGGCAGCCAGGGCGTGATGCGCGACCAGGAACCGACGGCCTTCACATGCGACAGCTTCGGGTTCTCCAGGTCCTTGCGCTTGATCACATAGGTGAACAGTTCCGAGACACGGTTGAAGGCACCGGAGGATTCGCGCACCCACTTATCGGGCTGCAGGGCGTTGGGGTAGAACAGGTGGATGTCAGTGGTCAGGATCACCGTGTCATCCGGGCCATAACGCCAATCCAGCAGGAACGGCTCCGGTGGCGGCTTGTCCTTGTTCAGCCCGCCATAGGAAGGCGGCTGCGGCCGGAACTCGCCAATCGTGAAATTGTAGGGATCGTTGGCGATGGGAACGACGCGCACATCCTCGTTCGTATACGGATTGTGCCAAGTCTTCAGGATTTCCCCAGTCTTGGCGTCACGATAGAAGCCGATCTCGCGCAGCATGCGGCGATAGGAACCGTCTTCCAGA
This sequence comes from Niveispirillum sp., assembly GCF_052437035.1. Lineage (NCBI taxonomy): Bacteria > Pseudomonadati > Pseudomonadota > Alphaproteobacteria > Rhodospirillales > Azospirillaceae > Niveispirillum > Niveispirillum sp. Next base: position 50,981 of record NZ_JBQVOH010000003.1, on the reverse strand, counting down.
CGCTTGGTGCGCACGAAGCTGAACCCGTCCAGGATGAACAGGGTGCGCACCGGCTCGTTATCACGCACGCCATAGACATTGCCCCGGAACCAGCCGATCTTTTCCTTGGTCGGGTCGATATCGGCGTCAAGGCGGATATAGCTGTCCCGGTTCCATTTCGGGTCCTTGAAATCGATCTTGGTCAGGAAGGACGGCGTGGCCGACGACGCCGCAGAGGCCGCCGACACACCCGCGCCAACCGCACCCGCGGCGGCGGCCATGGCCGCCAGGCCCAGGCTTTGACGGCGCGTCAATTCAGGTCCGCTCATGATCCCGGAACTCCCATTGTTCTGAATAGAAGGCGTGGCACCGCCCCCCTTGTCGTGATCAAATCTGGCGCGGAAGAATTCAGGCTGGAAACGATCATCCCGGCCATATCCACCAGATGGACATTTGCGGGCAGCGCCCTTTGCCCGCATCCCGGTCCGGCCCTTCAATTGGTCCCAGGATTTTCCAAGCAACCATCACCGATCCGGGAGCGGTCATGCTTAATACATTCCAGCAACAGGCGCATCCAGCGCTGCCCACCGCCACACATGACGAGGCGTCGCGCCAGGAATTTACCAAGAGCTTCAAGAACTTCATTCAACAGAAGCTTCTTCCCGGCCTGACACCGATCTATCGCAACCGGGTGGCCCCGGCATTCGAGGCGCAACATGGCCGCGCCCCCGCCGACCGCCGCGATATCCGTGCCGGCATGGTCCGCGATCTGTATTTCCAGCATTACGCGTCCGCCAACCGCATCGCACAGGAACTGCTGTGGGAGGCCACCAATGTCAGCATCGACCGGCAATTGCCGGAGCTGATTGAGAAGGCCGCCGAACTGTCGGCAAAGTCGGGCGCGGTGCTGGATATTCCCGACGGTTTCGTGGTTCCGCGCTATATCACGGCGCTGGATATCCATTGCATGCCCGGCGGCTATGCCACGGAAGTCGCCGAGAACGACATCTCCGTTGGTGCCCTGTATGACCGTGGCGTTTATCTCTACGCCATGGGTTATATGGGGCCGCTGAACGACGATATGGGCCGATCGGTCTGCAACTACCTGAAGCGCCGCATGCCGGACTTTAGCCCCAAGCGTATCCTGGACATGGGCTGCACAGTGGGTCACGCCACCCTGCCCTACAAGGAGCTGTTCCCCGATGCCGAGGTCTGGGGCATTGATGTCGGTGGGCCTTGCGTACGCTATGCCCATGCGCGCGCTGCCGGCCTGGGGCTGGAGGTGAATTTTGCGCAGATGAACGCGGAGGAAACGCGTTTCCCCGACGGGCATTTCGATCTGGTGGTCAGCCATATCCTACTGCACGAAACCTCGGCCAAGGCCATGCCGCGCATCTTCAAGGAATGCCACCGGCTGCTGTCGCCGGGTGGTCTGATGATCCATGCCGACCTGCCGCCGTTTGACCTGATGGACCCGTTCACCCAGTTCATCCTGGATAACGAGACCTGGTACAATAACGAGCCCTTCTGGGGCGCGATGCGCGAGATGGACCAGTTCGACCTCGCCCAAAAGGCCGGTTTCGACCGAGCCGACGCCAAATTCGACACCGCCCCCATGGCCGTCATGGAATTCGCCGCCAGCGAGGCCTCCGGTTACAGCCAGGATGCCGCCAGCGCCGTGGCGGAACGTGAATTCACCGCCGGTGAATATGCGCCGGGCGGCGGTTGGGAAGTGTTCATCGCCCAGAAACAGACGACCATTGCCGCCAAGGATGCCGCCTGATGACCAGCACCGCCAACCGCCCGCACGTCGTCAAGGATGCCAAGGGCAAGCGCCCGCAATTCTATGACGCCCCCGGCATGGATCAGGCCATGTCGATGGTCCTGGTCCTGGCGAACGAGATTTCCGTTCTGCATGACCGGCTGGACAGTGTCGAACGCTATGCCAAGACCAAGGGCCTGGATCTGGCCGCCGGGATCGAAACCCTGGTGCTGGACCAAGACGCGCTGGAAGCGCGCGAGGCTTGGCGTCAGGATTTTCTGGATCGGATTTTCTACCTGATGCGCAAGGAAGCGCGTGAGGCGGCGGAAGCCGACACCAAGGAACGTTTCAACCGCACAATTGAGGAAATCGCGGAGGCGTAAGCCTCCCTCGTCCTCATCCGATTACTGTTTTCTCCCTAAACTGCCGCCACCCACGCCCCCCGTGGGTGGCGGGTTTGTCTTTGGAACCCGTCTGAACCGTTGATGCAGCTTTCACTCGACAACCAGACCCTTCGCCGCAGCCTGGATGCCGCCGCCGGCATTCCCGAGGTGGTGATGATGATCCCGGCCTACTACCGGCTTTACATGCTGCTGCGCGCGGAATTGCTGGGCAATCGGGCCGTGGATGTGCCAACCACGCAAATGGGTTTGGCCGCCCATTACGGCGTTTGCCGTGGGACGGCCACAGCGGCACTGTCTCTGCTTAACCGAGACGGGCTGGTCAAGCCTGCGCGGCGGGGGCGGCCCCGGTTACTTGACCGTTAAACGGGCCGGGCCCTTATCCGACAGCCGGTCCTTCAGGCTGGCCAATGCCGGCTTGTCGCCGCCCGCATAGGCGCGCATGAACAGCACCGACAGTTCGGCAGCGATGGCTAGTTGTTCGGCCTGCACCGGTCCCGGCAGTTCGGGCCGGCAGATGCCGCCGCCGAAATAATGGTCCACCCCATCCAGCACCAGGGCATAACGGCTCCCGCCGGGGGCTGCTTCGTCATAAGGCAGCAGATGGCTTTTCCAGTCGCCACCGGGACCCGGCGGCACATCCTTGTCGCCGGTCTGGATGAAGGCGGGTACCGCCAGCGGCGCATAGTCGCCGGCATTGATAAAGCCCATGCCGGCACCGGGCGGAGAGAAAGCCAGAGAGACAAGGGCGCGCGGGTCACGCAGCGGCGTCTTCACCTCCGGCGGCACGGCGATGGCCGACCCACCCAGGCACAGCGACACCAGCGCGCCATAGGAATGGCCGGCGGCGATATAGGGACCGCCCAGATGGTCGGCCAAGGCCCGCACATCCTCGATCCGCGCCGGCCAGCTGGCCATACCCTGGAAATTCGCACGGTCGGGATGGTCGGTGCTGTCCACATGCAAGGGGGCATAGACGCTGTAGCCGGCCTTCGTCCAGGCATCGACCAGCGGCTGATATTTCCAGGGCGTCGAAGCGGCCCCATGGGAGAACATGATACGTCCCGTCTCCTTGCCCACGGCCTTCCAGACACTGACAGCAACCGCGCGGCCCGACGGGGTTTTGACGGTCAGGTCGGGGGACTTGGCCAGAACGGGCAACACCGCCAGACCGGCAAGTGCCGTGGCGGTCAGCAGAAGCGAACGACGGGACAGGTCGGCCATGGGGCGCTCCGTAAGGTTGGCGTTACGTAGCCCCCCTCTCGCGTCATACAGGCCTTCGCCGGGATGACGGGAGAGGGGGGGGGAAGCCGATGTTTAAGCCGCGAAATGCGCCAGCTTCACCGGCGGCTTCGGCGCCGGCAGGCCGGTTTCGGCCAGACTGTTGGCGCGCAGCGTATCGATATCGGGACCGTAGTTGAAGACCGACGTCACCGGCCCCCGCTCCGCCCGCATCTTGGCCCGCAGCACCTCGGTGGCAGCAGCATCGACCTTGCCATCAACCAGCACGACACCGTAACGCTTGGCGCCTTCAACCGTGACCAGTCCGCGCTCTAGCTCCAGTTCAAGCAGCGACGGATCGCGCAGCAGCGGGTCGCCCCAGCCACCGCCACCCCAAGTGATGAAATGCAGCTGGTCGCCGGCCTCGATGGTCAGGTTCTCCAGCTTGTTGCCCACCACGATCTGGGTGCCGTCGGGCTTTTCCAGGATCTTGCGGGCACGCGCACCGGGTTCACCGCCATTCACGCCCCAAGGCATGGTGAACCAGCGGTCATCATGGATGGCGATGGTACCCGATGCCAGGAAGCGGTAGGACATGATGATGCCGTTACCGCCACGATGCAGGCCCGCACCGCCGCTGTCGGCCACCGTTTCATACCGTTCGATGACCAGCGGGAAGTACCGCTCCAGGAACTCGTTCGGGACATTGGTGAAGCCGGGGAACAGCGAGTGCCCGTCCGGCCCATCGCCCAGCGGACGGCCCGGAATGCCACCGAAACCAATCTGGAACAGCTGGAACCAGCGGCCCTTGGCGTCATAGCCGGAATAGAACAGGTGCGGGGAGGAGGAGAAGCCGGCGGCGTTCAGGAATTCCGGCGTCTTCTGGCCCAGCAGCCCGCCCATGATGTCGAACAGCCGGCCCAGCGCGTGGGTACGGCCCGACAAGGCGGCAGGGAATTTCGGCTTCAGCAGCGAGCCTTCGGGGATCTTCACCCGGATCAGGTCGTAATAGCCGTCATTGAACAGTACCTGCGGGTCGAAGACCATGATCAGATAGATGCCGAAGAACATCTTCAGCATGTTTTCATTCAGGAAGAAGTTGATCGAGGCCGGGCTTTGCGGATCGGTACCGTCGAAATCCAGCACCACGATGTCGCCTTCGCGATGCATGGTGCAGCGGATCTTGTAGGGGCCGAAGCCCATACCGTCGTCGCAGATATAATCCTCGAAGCTGACCTTCTCCTCGCTGATGGAGCTGGCGATCAGCTGCTTCATGGCGCGGTAGTTGCGGGCCAGCAGTTCGTCCGTCGCGGCGGCGAAGACATCGTCGCCAAAGCGCTCGCACATTTCCACCACGCGGCGGGCAGCCACGCGGCAGGAGGCGATCAGGGCGTTCAGATCGGCGGTGCACCAGTCGGGCTTGCGCGTCTGCGCCATGATCAGCTTGATCACGTCCGCGTTATAGACGCCCTTGGAATAGATCTTGATCGGCGGGATACGCACCCCTTCCTCAAAGATCGAGGTGGCGTCGATGGGCATCGAGCCTACGACCTTGCCGCCAATGTCCGACTGGTGGCCAAACATGGAGGTATAGGCGACCAGACGGCCATCCTTGAACACGGGCAGTAGGACCAGCCAGTCATTGAGATGGCTGATGGCGCCGCCAACCGAATAGGGGTCGGACAGCATGATCATGTCGCCTTCCTCGACGGTGCCATCGAACCCTTCCAGGAACGGGCCGATATAGGAACCGAACTGCCCCACGATCATCTGACCGGTGCGGTCGGCGATCAGGGGGAAGGCATCGCCCTGTTCGCGGATGCCGGGCGACATGGCGGTGCGCACCAGCGTCGCATCCATTTCGATACGGGCATTGCGCAGGGCGTTTTCGATAACCTCAAGAGTCACCGGGTCGATGCTGACCTTGTTGAAGGGGGCGTTGTTGGTCTGGATGATAGTCGCGGCCATGGATCAAACTCCCCTTCAGCGCGGGTTGATCAGGATATTGCCGACGCGGTCGACCAGGCCGTCACAACCGGCCTCGATCAGCGTCGTGCTGTCCATTTCGATGACGATGGCGGGACCTGGGATCAGGTCGCCAGCCTTCAGCTTGGCGCGGTCATAGATGACGGCAGGCACCATCTTGCCGTCCATCCACAGCTCATGATCGCGGATCTTGGCCGCCGACGGATCACCATTGCCCTTGGGCAGTTCAGCCGCCGGCAGGTCCAGCACCGGACCCAGGGCGACCGCGCGCAGGTTCACCAGCTCATGCGGCGAGGGCATATTGAAGGTGAACAGGCGGTCATGCTCCTCATCAAAGCGCTTGGTCACCCCGGCCAGACCGTCGCGGCGCAGGGTTTCCGGATCGATGGAAAGCGGCACCTCGAAGGCCTGGCCTTCGTAACGCACGTCGATCTCGAACAGGCTGGTGATGTCGGCGTCCTTGATGCCCTCGGCCTTCAACTCATCCCGCGTCTGGGCGGCCATGGATTCCAAGAGCGCGATCACCTCCGCCTCCTCCGTCTCATCAAACCGGCGGGAGAAGGAGCGGGCGGTTTCGGTGCGCATGCGCGTCGTCGCATCGCCCAACGCGCACAGCACGCCGGGGGAGACGGGCGAGACTGCCGGCCAGGACCCCATCAGACGGGCGACCGCATTGACATGCAGCGGGCCGGCACCACCAAAGCCCATCAGCGCGAAATCGCGCGGATCATAGCCCTGCTGGACCGAGATCATGCGCAACGCGCCGAACATGTTCTCGTTCACGATATCGATGATGCCGCGCGCAGCAGCGTAGAGATCGATGCCCAGCGTATCGGCGATGGTCTGCACCGCCTTCTTCGCCCCTTCGCGGTCCAGCTTGAAGGTGCCGCCAAGCAGCGCCTCCGGCAGATAGCCCAGGACGACATTGGCGTCGGTCACGGTCGGAAGCTGGCCGCCCTTGCCATAGGCCACAGGACCCGGCACGGCGCCTGCCGATTGCGGGCCGACGCGCAGGGCCTTGGTCAGTTCCGGCACATAGGCGATGGAACCGCCCCCGGCCCCCACCGTCTTCACATCCAGCGAGGAGGCGCGGACGGCCAGATGGCCCACCTCCGTCGTGCGCACCCGGCGCGGGTCCAGGTTCTCGATCAGGGCCACGTCGGTGGAGGTACCGCCCACATCCAGAGTCAGGATGTTGCGGATGCCGGAATTGGCCCCCACCCACAGCGCACCCGTGACACCGCCAGCGGGACCGGACATCAGCAGGGAGACGGGATGCTCCTCCGACTTCTCCGAGGACATCAGACCGCCATCAGAGCGCAGCAACGACAGCGAGCCGGCCATGCCCGCCGACCGCAGCTTTTCACGCAGGTTGCGGACATAGCGGCCCACGATGGGGCGGACGGAAGCATTAGCCACCGTGGTCAGCGTGCGTTCATATTCCTGCATCTCGGGCAGGACTTCATGAGACAGCGACACGGGCACGCCCGGCAGGATCTCCGCCACCAGTTCGCCCACACGCTTCTCATGCGCGCCGTTCAGATAGGCGTTGATCAGGGAGACGGTGACCGCCTCCACACCCTTCGCCTTCAGCTTCAGCAGGGCCTCACGGATATTGGCCTCGTCGATGGGGCGCAGTTCGTTACCCTGGGCATCCATGCGGCCCTTGATCTCGAACGTGTCCTCCAGCCGGGCCAGCGGCTCCGGCTTCGGCCAGACGATCCAGCCGGCCAGACCGCCCGGCACGAAGGAGCGCGCGATCTGCATGATCTGGCGGTAACCTTCGGTGACGATCAGGCCGACCTTTGCGCCCTTGCCTTCCAGCACGGCATTGGTGGCAACCGTGGTTCCGTGCAGGAAGAATTCCACGTCAGCCGGGGTGATCCCCGCCTTTTCACAGATGGCGGTAACGCCATTCAAAATGCCGACGGAACTGTCGGCCGGGGTCGACGGGGTCTTGTGCCGCCAGAAGGCGCCCGTCGCATCATTGAACAGCAGCAGGTCGGTGAAGGTGCCCCCCACATCGACGCCCAAGCGGTAACCCATCGCATCCCCCTGTTTTGGAAGCGGTCAAATGTCTATGTCAGCAGTACCGGAACCGTGGCCCGCGACCATCGGCGGAGACCCGTTTGACCGCTGTGCGGATGGGCGTCGCGCGATTCCCTCTCTCACCAATGCAAAACGGCCCGCCGGTTGGGGCGGGCCGTCGCTTGGCGGATATCAGCAAGGGTCAGGGTGCGGCAGACCCCGTTTCGCGCTTCAAAATGGTGATCAGCGCCTTCTGCGTTTCCGGGTCCGTGATGTTGCCCGACGACACGACCATGGAGGTGCCGGGGGCGAAGGCATCGGGATTGGCCAGGAACTTCGCCAAATTCTCATCCGTCCAGACCTCTCCCGCCGCGCCGTGGGCGGCCAAACTGTCGCCGTAGGGGAAGTTGGGGACGGTGGCGATCTTCTGACCCATGATGCCATAGAGGTTGGGGCCGACCATATGCGCCCCGCCCTTGTTCATCGTGTGGCAGAAGGTGCACCATTTGAACGTCTCGGCCCGGACCTTGCGTTCAAAGTCGGTTTCGGGTGGCAATTGCTCGACGACCAGGGGCGCTTCGTGCGAGGTGACATGGGCCGCCGCCTCCACCCGCTGCCCCTGCGCGAAGGGAGAGACGCGGAACAGCATGTGCGGACCATACATGCCGACCACCACGATGGCGATGGTCGCCACCGCCGCCGGCACCACGCCACGCACCGCTTCCGGATTGGACACCGCCGTCACCCGGCCCCGCCGGACAAGCCGCGACAGGCCCCAGATGGCCGCACAGATGCCAAGGAAAATAGCAACGGCGCCCGGCCCCCGCTCATACGACTTGAAGGTCGACAGCGCGAAAACCGACGAGGAGAAGCTGAGCAGCACGAACAGCCCGAAGCCCGGCGGGAAGGCGCCGAATAGGCCACGCCCATGCCGGAACAGGAACCAGACCGCTGTCAGCAGGGCCGTGAGCTTCAGCACCAGCAGGCTGGTGCTGACACCGGAATGGAAATAGCCCGTAAACAACCAGACTTCCCGGCTTTCACCCAGCAGGGCCGGGATCGGGATGGGCCCCAGATGCAGGTCCATCCCGTGGCTCCACACCACCAGCACACCCAGCAGCGGGGCTGCGAAGAACATAAGGTAGGTGGCATTGACGAGGGCCATGACCCAGGCCTTGGCACGCGGCGGCAAAGGCACCTGGGGACCCGGCGCCCGACCCTTCAGCCACTGCCAAAGGCGCATGGCGGCATAAAGGAACAGGGCCGTGCCCAGGAAATAGTGCCATCCCCGCAGCTGTTCGCGGATGGGTGCGGCCTTGTCCGACCGCAGCAGGATCATGGTCAGCAGATCATGCACCAGGACCAGCAGCGGCAAGCCATATGCCAGGACCTTGTCCAGCGGCCTGTTCGTGTCACGTTGTTCCATACCCGATATCCCCCAGCGACCTTATCCGGTCGTTAAATCTTTTCCAGGATTTCCAGAGCTGCTGCCTCACCCGTTTCCATGGCGCTTTCCATGCCATGTTCCAGGCGGCGCAGATGCTCGCCCGCGAAATGGACACGACCGGCGGGCTTGCCCATTTCCATGGCGAAGCGCTTCACCTGACCCGGTGCATAGAAATGCTTGTTGCCACCCACAAACGGATTGCGGCCCCAGCTGTAGCCGACCTTGTATTCCAGGGCACCGGCCATGCTTGGCCGGATACGGGCCAGTTCGGCCAGAACCAGTTCCACCTGTTTGGCAGTGTCGCGGTCGTCCCAGCGGGTGGCGCCATCGCCATTGACCCAGACAATCATGCTGTCGATCTCACCCGTTTCCGGGTGCTTCAGCGCGAAGGCGCGTTCAAAGGACGTGTTGCTCCAGATTGAGGGCGGCAGGCCGTCCTTTTCCCAATAGGGCTTCTTGATCTTGAAATGGAACTGCGTCGTTGCCGAATAACGCGCACCGGCGACGGCATCGGCCTGCGCATCGGGCAGGCCCGGCGTGAAGCGGATACGGCTGACGGCGCTGAACGGTGCGGCCATGACCATGAAACGGCTGGTCAGCACATCGCCGTTGCCCAACAGGGTCTTGACCTGATCACCGGCCTGATCGACGGCAATGACCGGGCTGTTCAGGCGCACCGGCAGTTTAAGGGCGGCGGCCATGGCCCGCGGCAGCATGTCGGACCCGCCGACAATGTAGCTGCGATCGGACACCAGCGATGCGCCGCCATATTGCGGCTTGTTGGGATCCTTGAAGCCTTCCACCTGGGCGCGCGCCATATCGCGGAAAATCGACAGGGCCGACACGCCCTCCAGGCTGGCGCCGTTCAGGTCAATATCGGCCAGACGGATCGCAGCCTCCGACACACCTTTGGACCGCATCAGTTCAGCGGCGGAAATGTCGAACTGCAAATTCTCGGGCTGCAGCCAGGCATTGGTCTGCTTGAAGGGCAGCCAGTCATGCATCAGACGGTTCTGCAGGATAAAGGGCAGAAACTCACGTTCCTTTCCGCGCGTCTGATTGACCGGCGACTTGGCCCAGTCGGTCGTCAGCACGCTGGTACCATCGACATGGATCAGGAAGTCGGTGCCCTTGGCACCCTTGGTGGTCAGCCCGACATTGTGGCGGGCGCAGGCATCGCGGACGCGACCATAAAGCGCGCCAACCTCGCTGCCCCCCAGTTCGGCCTGATAGCCTTCGGCCCGGCCCGTGCGCAGACGGCCCCCGACCCGGTCAGAGGCTTCCACCACCTGCACCACCAGTCCCTGTTCCTCCAGCATGGCGGCGGCGTTCAGGCCGGCAAGGCCGGCACCGACCACCACAACATCAACGGTCTGGGGCCCCGCGGCCCAGCCGCGCGACGCGGCAAGCAGCGGGGCGGCGGCCAGCATGCCGCCCACAACGGAACGGCGGGACAGGATCGGCTGACGGAGGGTCATAAGCGCGTTCTCCAACCATGGTAAAACAACAATCCCCCGGCCTTGCGAGCCGGGGGAAACGTTATTGCATCATCAGAACTTGGCAGAGGCCGTGACGCCGAAACGGCGGCCCTCGCCATGATAGACTTCCATGATGCGCTGGGTGCCGACATTGTAATTGCGCGGCTGCTGGATGATGTTGACGTTGTATTTCTCGTCGGTCAGGTTGGTCGCCCAGGCCGCGATCGAATAGGTGTCACTTTCCAGCGCCAGACGCAGATTGGTCAGCGTGCGCTCACCAAAGGTGGTCAAGTTCAGGCTGTTGACGTAGCTGGGGCCGGTGTAATTAACATCGACACGGCCAGCCAGGGTCCAATCGGCGGACACCGGCACATCGGCAGTGGCATGCATGTTGTACTGCAACTTCACCGACCTGGCCGGACGGTTGCCGGCGATGGAGGCGAAGGTGCCACGGCCCGCGATGGTGACCAGATCGCAGACGGTGGACGGATTGCCGCACTGCGACGAATAGGCCGGGTCATAGGTGCCTTTGGCGAATTTCGGATCGGAATAGGTCACCGAACCGCCGACCGACAAGATATCCGTGGCCTTCACCTCGGTCTGCACCTCGAACCCGTTCGTTTCCATCTTGCCGGCATTCATGATGATGGCCTGCGCGACGGACGCGGTGGGAGAGAAGGTTGAGAGCTGCAGGTTCGTCCAGTTCACGCGGAAAGCCGAAGCGTTCAGCATGACGCGGCGATCAAACAGCCAGGACTTCACACCGGCTTCATAAGTCCAGTTGCTTTCCTCGTCGAAGGTCTTCTCATTGTCCGACAGGCCGGCCAGCGAGTTGAAACCGCCCGAGCGCACGCCCTTGGCCGCCGAGGCGAACAGGAAGACGTCTTCGGTCGCCTTGTAATCAACGGTAAAGCGCGGCGTGAAGCTCTTGAACTCGCCCCGGAAGGGCTGCCCGGCAACGCAGGGGCCAAAGGCATTGAAGAAGGTCAGCAGGCAGCGGTCGGTCTTGCGATCGATATTGTAGCGGCCTTCCGCCGACACGCGCAGATCATCGACCACTTCATAACCGACAGAGCCGAACACCGAACGGGTGATATTCTGCTTGTAGTTATGGCTGGCCAGACGGGCCACGATGGTCGGGTCCAGGATCAGGCCCGGATTGGACAAGGATGCCAGCGGGCCAGTGCCAGCGGGAGAACCGGGGAGAACCTGTACCAGACGCTCATTGGCGGCCAGACCGGGGGCCGTGGTGCCTGCCCAGGACTTGCTGTCGACGTTGGACTGGAAGAAGAAGGCGCCGGCCAGCCACTGGAACCGGTCGCTGTCGGGCGACTGGATACGGATTTCCTGGCTCTTGGTCACGACCTCGTCATTGCTGATCAGCAGGGAGTTGCCGCGAACCGTGCGGGTATAGGTACCGGTCGCCGCACCGCATGTGGTACCAACGGTGCAGACGCCATACAGCGCGCCATTGCCGTAAATGTCGGCGTCGTTGGCGGCATAGACCTCCGAAGCGCTGATGCCGGTCACGCTGACGATCGAGAAATTCTCGAACTCATATTCCAGCTCCAGGGCACCCTGACGGGACTTGGAGACGCTTTCCGGAATAGTGGAGGTGACGTCGATGGGCAGGTTGGTCGGGATCTTGCCGCAATAGAGCAGATAGGCCTGCGACTGCGCGTTGAAGCCGCCGCAATTATGCGTGGTCACCGGGTTCAGCGACAGGCCCGGCATTTCAGACGTGGACTTGGTCGCAAAGCCGGTGAAGGTCGCCGTGAAATTCTCCGTCGGGGTGAAGACCAGGGCGCCCGAAACGCCGCGCTTCTCAAACCCGCCCAGCTTGTCTTCCTTATTGAAGTCGTTCGTGAACTCGCCGGCATAGGTGGACCAGGACGCCGTGATGGAGCCGGCCAGCTTGTCCTCGATGATCGGACGGGACAGGGAGACCTTGCCCCGGTAATCGCCGTTATTGCCGATGGTGACGCTGGCCTTGCCCTCGGGATTACCGGTCGGGCGGGCGGTGGTGATGCCGACTGCGCCGGCGAAGGTGGAACGGCCATAAAGCGCGCTCTGCGGACCCTTCACAACATCCAGTTGGGCGATGTCGACGGTACCCAGAACGTCCGCCGTGTTACGGCTGGTCTGATAGATGCCGTCGATGAAAATACCGACATTGGCCTCGATATTGAGGTCGGTGGAGGAGTTAGCGGGCGCCAGACCACGCACATAGACGTTGGTGAAGGCGCCGCCGGTGATGTTGGTGACCGAGATGCCGGGCGTGTTGTTCGCCAGTTCGGTCAGGGTGGTGATGTTGCGCTCTGACAAATCGTCGGCGGTCAGCGCCTGGATCGCGATGGGGACGGTCTGGATGTCCTCCTTGCGCTTGCGGGCGGTGACGATGATCTCTTCCAGCACCAGCTCGCCCTCGGCAGCCAGAGCAGCGGGAACGATGGCCGAGGCGGCGAAAGCACTGACCAACGCGGACGTGGTCAGCGCGACGAATTTGGAACGGTACATGAAGCCCCCTTGATTTTTGCGGTCATTTCGAGCGGCATTCTTTCCGGCGCCAAGTTCCCGTTTTCTGGCGGCTGTGCTTTATTTGGGGGCCGCGCTGGCTTATTTTATTTGCCTACGCTGGTATTACCCGATCAGCCTGCTAGCCGGATATCTGCCTGCCAGGTCAGCTAATTCCTTTGCCGAACTTTCCACAACATCGCCGCCCGCTCTGTCCACCAGACGGATAGTGTCAAGGGGTCGCGGCTCCTGTCCGCCCAGCGGACAGGAGGCTCCCGGCACCCTCAATGTTGGCGGCCACACTGCTAGGCTTCGGAACCATAAAGGATAAACGGGGATCGAGATGAAGCGCGTCCTGTCCTGTCTTCTGTCGCTGGGGCTTCTGGCAAGTACCGCCATGGCAGCCGACCCGCCGCCCCCCTTTGAAAGCCAGACGCCCGCCCCGCCCCCCGATTATGGCCGCGCCGCCTCCTGGGCTGCCACCGCCTGGGCGCCCGGTGCCAGCACGGCCCTGCCCGGCAATGCAGGCAAACTGGCCGCGGCGCCCGATGTGGATGTGTTCTACATCCACCCGACCACCGACCGGTCGGTGACGCGATGGAACCAGGACCCGGCGGACAAGGCTGTCAATGACTGGACCGATGCCAGCGTCATCGCGCGGCAGGCCGCTGTCTTCAACACCTGCTGCCGCATCTTCGCTCCCCGCTACCGCCAGGCCACACGTCTGGCCTTCACCAACATGGCGGGCGACGGACAGAAGGCGTTCGACCTGGCCTATGGCGACGTGCTGCGCGCCTTCGACCTGTATCTGAAGCGCGACAATGCGGGCCGGCCCTTCATCCTGGCCGGACACAGCCAGGGTGCTTCCCATCTGATGCGGCTGTTGAAAGACCGCATCGACGGGTCGCCGCTGAAGGACCGGATGGTTGCCGCCTATGTAGTCGGCGTGAACCTTTCGGAAGGCGATTTCCCCCGCACCTACAAGACCCTGTCGATCTGCGCCAAGCCCGCGGACACGGGCTGTGTCATCGCCTGGAATGCAGTCACACCCGACACCGATCTGGCCCTAATGGGCAAGGCCAATGCCCAGCGCTTCGTGTCGCTCTATGGTGACGTACCGGGCAAGGAACCGGTCTGCGTCAATCCCATGACCTTCGACCGGGACCAGCCCGTGGCCGCGAAGGACCTGAACAAGGGCGCCGCCCCCGGTGATCCGGGCGAGGGACCGGTGAAGGCGCTGGTCGCGAAGTCAGTGGCCGCACGCTGTGACAAGGGCTTTCTGGTGGTCGACGCCGATCCGGCATTGGGCCTGAAGCCGCTGCCGGGCGGGATCATGCATTACCATGATTACGGCCTGTTCTATGCCGATATCCAGGCGAATGTGCGGGTACGGATCGACACATCCCTGAACCGATAATGGACCATGGCGCGGCGTTACAGCCGCGCCGTCACCGCCTTCGTCTCTAGATAGGCATCCAGGCCTTCACGCCCGAATTCCCGGCCCCAGCCCGACTGTTTATAACCGCCGAAGGGAATGTTGGTGGCGATGGCGCCATGGCAGTTGATCGATACCTGACCCGACCGGATACGCGAGACCAGCTTATGCGCGGTCGACAGGCTCCGGGTCCAAACGCTGCCGGACAGGCCGTAGACGCTGTCATTGGCCATGGCCGCGATCTGTTCCACATCCTCGGTCTCAAACCGATGGACCGCCATGACAGGCCCGAACACTTCGTCGCGGAAGATATCCATGTCGGGGCGGACATCGGTCAGGATGGTGGGCGGTACGAAATGGCCGGGCCGGTCCAGCTTGGCCCCACCCGTCACCAGGGTCGCTCCCTGCCCCAGCGCCCGGTCCACATGGGCAAGGACGCGCGACGCATGCGCCCCGCTGATCAGGGGGCCGAAATTATTGCCGGCGTCCAGCCCGTGACCCAGCGTGAAGAAGCCCGTGAAGGCCTTCATCCGCGCCACCAGTTCATCATGGATCGACGCATGGGCGAAGATGCGGGTGCCGGCCATACAGTTCTGGCCCTGGAGGAAGAAGGTCGCCATGGACACACCAGGGCCGGCCAGTTCCAGATCGGCATCCGGCATCACCACCACGGGCGACTTGCCGCCCAGTTCCAGACAGACCTTTTTCAGGTTGCCGGATGCTGCCTGCACGATCTTGCGTCCCACCTCGGTGGAGCCGGTGAAGCTGATCTTGTCGACCTGGGCATGGGTGGAGAGGGCCGCCCCCGCGCTTTCCCCCAGACCATTGACGATATTGACCACACCGTCGGGGAAGCCGGCCTCCTGGATCAACCGGCCTAAAGCCAGGGCCGACAGGGGCGTCTCCTCCGCCGGCTTCACCACGACCGTGCAGCCTGCCGCCAGGGCGGGGGCCAGTTTCAAGGTCAGGGTGGAGACAGGCACGTTCCACGGCACAATCAGCCCGACCACACCCACCGGTTCGCGCAAGGTGTAGGTCAGCGCTTCCGCATCCGCCGTCACATGCGGCGGGGCCGTGGTGGTTACGCCTTCGATGCGCAGGATGGCGCTGGCGTAATAGTCGAACATCTCCACGCAATTGGACACGGTCAGGCCGGCGATGAAACGCGGCATACCATTGTCCAGGATCTCCAACTCCGTGAACAATGCCGCATCGCGGTCCAGCAGCCGAGCCAGCCGGACCAACGGGGCGGCACGTTCGCGCGCCTTCAACCGCGACCAGGGGCCGTGAAAGGCCCTGGTCGCGGCCTGTACCGCCGCATCGATATCCCCTGCCCCGCCGGACGCCACCGTCGCCAGATGCAGTTCGGTTGCCGGGTCATAGGTGTCCAGTGTGGCGCCGGACAGGGCGGGACGCCATTGCCCGTCGATCAACAGCCCATGCCGCTCGGCCAGAAAGGCCCGCGTGGCGGAAGAAACGGGAAGGCCGTCGAACGGCAGGGCTTTACGGGACATCGGATCAGCTACCAACGATTAAACGGGAACGGTACGGCAATCGTAATTCAGCAGGCCCAACGTATCCTCATTGCGCAGCCCCTCCATCCCGAACAGTTCGGTATTGGCGGCCTGCATCCTATCGGCGTTGGCGTTGGATTCCAGTTGGATGAAGGTGGCGCGCTCATGCCGGGCGGCGACATAGCGGCGCAGCGCTTCACCAGTGCTGGCGCTGTCACCCAGGGCGCGCGACAGGACGATCGCATCCTCAATGGCACAGGCGGCCCCCTGGCCCATGAAGGGGGTCATGGCGTGGGCGGCATCGCCCAGCAGCACCACCTTGTCATTGATGATCCAGCTATCCAGCGGACGGCGGGCATTGATGGCCCATTTATAGATCCTGCCCTCCGGCACCGCCGCGATCATGGCCTGCACCTCCGGCGCCCAGCCCGCGAAGGTTGTCTCCAGATCCGACCGTTCGGCGGGAATGGTCCAGCCATCCTGGGTCCAGCCATCCTGACGGGCAAAGAACACCATATTGACGATCTTGGCCCCGCGAACCGGGTATCGGACAACCATACGGTTCGGCCCGATATGCATGCCGGGCCATTCCACCAGATCCTTCAACGCCCCTTCCACCGGGGCCAGGGCGCGCCAGGCGACATGGCCCGTGAAATGGGCGGCGGCGGGTTCGAACAGGCGGCGGACCACCGATTTCAACCCATCGGCACCGATGATCAGGTCGCCCTCGATCCGGCGGCCATCATGCAGGATGGCCGTGGTGCCCTCCACCGCTATCACCCCGGCATTGGTCAGCAGCCGGCCACCCGCAGCCTCCGCCGCATCCACCAGGATGGCGTGCAGGTCAGCACGGTGGATATAGACATAGGGCGCGCCATAGCGGGCGCGCATGTCGGAACGGTCGATGGACCGCAGCAGGCGGCCATCCTGCCAATGCTGGATACGCTGACGGGCGGGTTCGACACCGGCAGCGGCAATCCGCTCCGCCAGCCCCAGATGCACATATCCCTTCATGGCGTTGGGCGACAGGGTCACGCCGGCGCCAACCTCGGCAAAGGCGGGGGCGGCTTCCAGCAGCGTGACGGCGAAGCCCTGGCGCAACAGCGCGATGGCCGCCGTGAACCCGCCGATGCCGCCACCGACGATCGTTATTCTCGCTTTGCTCATGGGCGTTTTAAGCCTTCGATTCGTTGACGGCCGACCCATCATCGGCGTCACGAACGATTAGGCGGCGTGAATGTGCCGCAGGGATAGGCAACTGCGGTCCCTTGTCCACACGGCGGACGTGCCGGTATCCTTGAAAAATGTAAGCCTAGCGGGCATTTGCAGTCGTTTTATCCGGTAGGCGATTATGGCGCCCTATGCCCACCCCCCGAAAATCCGCAGAAACCCGCCAAAACGGCATCATTCGCCGCCCGCCTTATCCGACAGGTGGACATACGAGCATATTCTTCGGTTACAGTTTTAATTCGCCGTCATGATCCATGTGGTCAGTTGATTGTTGGCGCGTCAGGAGGTTCTGGAATGGACAAGATCAAACCTGTTCGGGCGATGCTGCGTGTGCTGGACGTTCTGCAGGTCTTGAACAGCCGCAATGGCGTGACGGTAACGGACGTGGCCAATGCCATCGATCTGCCCCGCACGACTGCCTATCGTGTGCTGGAAACGCTCTGTTCCGCCGGCTACGCGGTGCGCGACGGCTCGGATGACCGCTATCGCCTGACCGTGCTGGTGCGCGGCCTTTCCGATGGCTATGACGACGAGGCCTGGATCGGCGAGGTGGCGCAGCCGCTGCTGGGCGAGTTGGGCCGCAAGCTGGTCTGGCCCGTGTCGATCAGCACGAACCAGGGCAACGGCATGCTGGTCCGGCACACCACCGACAAGCACAGCCCCCTGGCCCTTGAACGCTACAATGCCGGTGTGCGCCTGCCGCTGCTGAACAGCGCATCGGGCCGCACCTATCTGGCCTTCAGCCCGGCGCCGCAGCGCGCGGCCCTGCTGGATATCGCGCTGGGGTCGGGCGGCGAGATGGAAGGCGCGGGCCGGCAGCGCGACATGATCGAAAAGATGTTGGGCAGCATCCGCAAGGCCGGATACGCCATCAGCATCCGGCAATATCGGGGCGAGTCCACCGCTGCCGTCCCACTTTATGCGGGTTCCGCCCTGCTGGGCTGTGTGGGTATGCGCTTCATGGACAAGGCCGTGACCGAGGCCGTGTTTGCCAGCCGCTACCTGCCCGACCTGAAGGAAGCCGCGCGTGAAATCGGCGAGGCCTATCTGGACTGGAAGGCAGGCAGCCAGCAGGAACCGATGGAACAGATCCCCACCCGCCGCTGGGACTGGACCCTGGAACGGCGCGTCGAGCATTGATTGGGCAAGGTGCGCCAACGCCCCCCGCATTCAGAGTGCGGGGCAGCTCCCCTCCGAATGCGCCAAGCTGTGCAACAACATGAAACAGAAAAGCAGGGGCTGTTTCATGGTTCACAGCCTTCCCGCTTCGAAAGCCGATGGCTGCAAATGGAGGCGGGCGTAAATCTGGCGCTGATGGCATTTAGAATAGCAGAGATGAGGTTGGAAGTCAGCAATAGTGCCGCCGACTTCCAACCCCCGAAGCATCAGCCCTTGGATACAACCGTTGCCGGCGCGCCCTTCAACTGATCCGCGCCGGCCCAGATGCGGCCACCGATGGCGGTGCCGATGGCAACCACCGCCGGCACCACTTCCACCCGGTCATAAAGCCCGCTGCGGAAATAGGGGTCGCCGATCATCAGCGCGTCCACGTCGGCACGGTTGGCGGCCTTCAGCAGGAACATGGAGCCGAGATAGCCCTTGCCATCCTCGGTGCGCATCGGCCCGGCGCTGACATAGCGGGTCCAGTTGGCCTCCATATGGCCCAGATGGCCTTCCATATATTCATCGCGCAGGGCCAGGGCCTTGGCGCTGTCGGCAATATCATAAGCCAGAACCAGGAAGGTCGGGCTGTCGATACGCGGGACGGTGGGGGGAGTGCTGTTCATTCTCAAAGCCTCACAAGTCCAGAACCATCTTGCCGAAATTGCCGCCATCCATCAGGCGGATCAGGGCGTCGGGGGCGGCTTCCAGGCCGGCCACGCGTTCCTCGCGCACGATCACCTGACCGTCGCGGACCAGCGGGGCCACGCGGCGGCGGAAATTCGGCATATCCGGCCAATGGTCATAGACGACCAGCCCTTCGACGGTGGCGCGAAACTTGATGATGGGCACCAGATTGGGGCCGGGCAGCGGGGCCGGGGCCTTGTACTGTTCCATCATGCCGACCAGAACGACACGGGCACCCAGGGCCAGATGGCCCAGCACGCCTTCCAGGATGCGGCCCCCCACGCCGTCATAATAGCAATCGATGCTGTCAGGGCAGGCCGCCGCCAGCTTTGCCACCCAATCGGGATCGCGGTGATCGACGCAGGCGTCAAAGCCCAGCGTTTCCACCGCGAAGGCGCATTTCTGCGGTCCACCGGCAATACCGACAACGCGGGCGCCCATGCGCTTGGCCAACTGACCGGCGGTGGCGCCGACCGGACCGGTGGCGGCGGACACCACGAACGTGTCACCCGGAATGGGCTTCAGCATCTTGACCGTACCGGCCCAGGCGGTCAGGCCAGGCATGCCCAGCACACCCAGCAGCGAGGTGTAGGAGACGCCGTCCGGCAGCGTGATCTTCTGCGCGGCGAGGCTGAGCGGACCCTGTGCCACACCGGCGGGGGCGATATCGGCGACGGTGAATTGCTGCCAGCCGGCGCGGCAGATCACCCGGTCGCCAACGGCCAGACCGTCACCACGGCTTTCAACAACGGTGCCCACCGCCTCCCCCGGAATGACACCGCCCACAGGCACGCCGCCGGACATGTGGCGACCACGCAGGGTACTGGCGATATAGGGGTCCAGCGAAACGTGATCGACCCGGATCAGCACCTGACCGGGGCCGGGCGACGGCATCGCCACCTCTTCAAGGCGGAAATCCTCGGGCACGGGTGACGAACCGGTGAGCCGGGCCAGGACGATGCGTTTGTTCATCGAAGGATCCTTGAGTGGGAGGACGCAACAAGGCGCTTGTAATTGATATAATGATATACCAATAATTCCTGCAAGTCCCATCCCAACCCTTTCCAGGCAGAGGAACCCTCATGGCCACGCGCATCATCGCCCTGTTCAACCTGAAACCCGGCATCGACCGCGCAGCCTATGAGGAATGGGCCCGCGCTGTGGACCTTCCCACCGTCAATGCATTGCCGTCGATCACGGAGTTCGCGGTATTCCGCTCTGTGGTCACGCTAGGGAGCGAGGCACCCCCGCCCTACCAGTATATTGAGATCATCGACGTCGCCGACATGGACCAGTTCGGCCGGGACATCGCCGCCGAGGCCATGCAGAAGATCGCGGCGCAGTTCCAGGACATGGCCGACGTCACCTTCATCCTGACCGACAAGCTGGGCTGACGGGGGCGGACATGGCGGACACAAAACGTTTCGCGGGCAAGGTCGCGGTCGTCACCGGTTCGGGCCGGCGCAAGGGGCTGGGCGAGGCCATCGCCCGCCGGCTGGCCGCCGAGGGTGCGTCCGTCGTGCTGTCCGATATCGGCAAATCCGCCGATGCCGCCACGCCCGACAGCATGATTGGTGGTGTGTCGGAGATGCAGGCCCTGGCGGCGGACATCACAGCGGACACGGGATCGCGGGTGGAGACCTTCACCTGCGATGTGCGCAATCTGACGCAGATGCGGGCCATGGCGGCCTTTGCCGTGGAAAAGCTGGGTGGTCTGGATTTCTGGATCAACAATGCCGGTATCGGCTACATCATGAAGCCGCTTCTGGATCTGGAAGCGACCGAATGGCAGGCCGTGATCGATGTCAACCTGACCGGATGCTTCAACGGCATCAAGGCAGCGGCGGAGGTGATGGTGCCGGCGGCCAGGGGCGGGCGCATCATCAATATCGCCAGCCAGGCGGCCAAGTCCGGCTTTCCCTTCGCTGCCGGCTACTGCGCATCAAAGCATGGTCTGGTCGGGCTGATCCGGTCCACGGCGATTGAGCTGGGGCCGCACGGCATTACCGTCAACAATGTCTGCCCCAATCATGTCACCACGGGCCTGGGTGCCTGGCAGAATGAGTATTTCAGCCAGAAGCTGGGCCTGTCGCTGGAGGATTACCTGCAGGCCATGAAGAACCGCATCCCGCTGGGCCGTCCCGGCCTGCCGGACGATACGGCGGGTGCGGTTGCTTTCCTGTGTTCGCAGGATGCCGGCTACATCACCGCCGAAAGCATGAACGTGTCCGGCGGCGAGGAGCCGCACTGAGGCGCCCGCAGCTGCCGTCCCCTTCCAAATCCCAGAGGTTTCCATGCCCGCACCCGCCGATTTCATCTGGCCCAATGGGTCGAAGCTGGCCTTGTCCATCGTCGTGAATGTCGAGGAAGGGGCGGAACATAATATCCGGGACGGGGACAAGGGCCCCGAACCGGTGGATGAGCTGTCGGTGCATGTGGCCAAGCCCATCCGCATCCATGGCAATGAAAGCAATTACCAGTATGGCATCAAGGCCGGCGCCCCGCGCGTGATACGCCTGCTGAAGGAATATGGGGTGGAGGCGACCTTCACCGCCGCCTCCGTCGCCCTGGAACGCGCGCCGGATCTGGCGGCGGAGATTGTGGCCCAGGGGCATGAAATCTGCTGCCACGGCCATCGCTGGACGCATCAATACTGGATGAAGGAAGAAAGGGAGCGGCAGTTCATCCGCGACGGCTGGCAATCCATTGAAAAGACGACGGGCACGCGCCCCGTCGGCTGGCTGTCACGCTATCTGCACACCGATGCCACCCGCCGCATTCTGGCGGAAGAGGGCTATTCCTATCACATGGATGATTATTCGGACGATTTCCCCTTTTGGGATCATGTCACCCTGTCCGATGGTACGACCAAGCCCATGGTCATCATGCCCTATGCCATCGACAGCAACGATATGAAGTTCTGGCTGGCACCCGCCCTGACGCCGCGCGACTGGCAGCAATATGCCATCGACAGTTTCGATTGGCTGTACCGGGAGGCACAGACCGAAGGGGCCAGGATGATGAGCCTGGGCCTGCATCTGCGCATCATTGGCCGTCCGGGGCGCATCGGCGCCTTCCAGGGCTTCCTGGACCATGTGAAGCGCCATTCCGACGTCTGGGTGACCAGCCGCGCCAACATTGCGGCGGCCTTTGCGGCGGCAGTACCGCCCAAGGCTGGCTGACTCTTCCCCTTCTCCGCTGAAAGGTTCGCGCCATGCGTATGCTTCTTCTGTGCGCCGTCCTGGGCGCGTCGCTGTCCCTGCCCGCCTATGCGGGGGAACCCGTGAAGGCGGAGGTGAGTACCGGCTGGAGCCAGGAGGACACGCTGCCCAAGCTGCCGGTGCCCTTCCCCGGCGGGGTGGTTGCCCTGCCGGACCTGACCTATGCGACGATCCCCGGTTATCGCCCGCTGAAGCTGGACATCTATCGCGGGCAAGGGGCGAAGGACCGTCCGCTGCTGGTCTATATCCATGGCGGTGGCTGGGCCATGGGCAATTCGCGCGGGTTGGCGGCCTTTGCCGATTTCCCCACCGTGCTAGCCGATCTGGCGGCGCGCGGCTATGCCGTGGCTGCCGTGAATTACCGGCTGAAATCGGAAGCCACCTTCCCGGCGCAAAGCCAGGATGTGGATGCCGCCATCCGCTGGCTGCGTGCCAATGCCGCCACCTATGGCATCGACCCGGCCCGTGTGGGCGTATTCGGCGACAGTGCCGGCGGCCATTTGGCGGCCATGGCGGCGGTGGATTGCGACCGGTCGGCGCCCGTGGAAAAGGGTGATTGCGTGCAGGCCGCCGTGCCCTGGTACGGCATCTATGACTTTACCGTCACCGACAAGCCGCGACCCCCGGAGGATTTCAAGCCGATCTATGATTTCCTGGGCTGCAAGGATGCCGCCGACTGTGCGGACGAAATCAAGGCCGCCGGCCCCATCAACTATGTCGATGCCAAGACCCCGCCGATCCTGCTGCTGCATGGCGAACTGGACGCGGCGGTGCCGGTGATCCAGGCGCAGGTGATGCACGACAAGCTTAAATCCGTGGGCGCATCGGCACGCATGGTGGTCTATCCCGGCGTCAATCATGGCTGGATGGCGAAGGACCGGGAACTGATGCGCAGCACGCATGTGAAGGCACTGCAGGACACGGTCGACTTCTTCGACGCCGTGCTGAAGCCCTGATTTCATCCTCCTGGTGGTCAAACCGCAGGATGGTCGGTTGACAGGGGACATGTCGGCCCGAATATGTCCGGACATATTAACCGAGGAACTGACCATGGCAGAGCGGTCATTGTTGTTCGTGCCGGGCGCGCGGGCCGACCGGTTCGCAAAGGCGCTGGGCGCCGGGGCGGACATTACCTGCATTGATCTGGAAGATTCCGTTCCGCCAGAGGGCAAGGACGCGGCACGGGCCGCCGCCATCGCCTTCATCGCAGAACAGGGATGCCCGGATCATCTGTGGCTGCGCATCAACCCGGTACGCAGTGCAGCGGGGCTGGCCGACCTTCTGGCCGTGCTGTCGATGGAAAAGGCACCAGCGGCCCTGATGCTGCCCAAGCTGACGGACCCCGCCGACCTGTCGCTGGTGGATGAGGTTCTGGGCAGCCGGGCAGCGGGGCTGGTACCCCTCATCGAAACGGCGGCCGGCCTGCGCAATGCCGCCGCCATCGCGACCGCAAAGCGGGTGCGCGCCCTGCTGTTCGGGGCGGTGGATCTGTCCGCGGAACTGGGCTGCGCGCTGGCGTGGGAACCCTTGCTCCATGCCCGCTCCACACTGGTTGCGGCGGCGGCGGAGGGTGGGGTCGGCCTGTTCGACGTTCCCTCCATCGATGTCGCGGACATTGACGGTCTACGTTCCTCCACGGCGCGGGCCAGAGCGCTGGGCTTCACGGGCCGGGCCTGCATCCACCCCACCCAGGTGGCCGTGGTGAACGAGGTTTTCACGCCCACAGCGGCGGAGATCGCCCGCGCCCACCGCGTGGTGGACGCCTTTGAACAAGCCGGCGGTGGCGTGGCCCTGCTGGATGGCAAGCTGATCGAGATACCCGTGGTGCGGGCAGCGCGGCGCGTGCTGGCCGCTGCCGCCGGATGAGATAAGGACCCAAGAAGATGGTGCAGAACTGGAAGGAAGTCGGCCCCAATCGCTATCGCGAGACGTTTGGCCGTTACTTCGAGGATTTCAATGTCGGCGATATCTATGAGCATCGTCCCGGCAAGACCGTCACCGAATATGACAACCACCTGTTCACGCTGCTGACGCTGAACACGCATCCGATGCATTTCGATACGGAATTCGCGAAGGCCAGCGAGTTCAAGCAGAACCTGGTGGTCAGCCCCTACACCCTGGCCCTGCTGATCGGGATGAGCGTGACGGATGTGAGCCAGAAGGCCATCGCCAATCTGGGCATGGACGAGGTGAAGTTCAGCGCGCCTGTGTTCCACGGCGACACGCTGTATGGCGAGAGCGAAGTGCTGGCCAAGCGCGCGTCAGAGAAGCGCCCCAACCAGGGCATCGTCACCATCCGAACCATCGGCAAGAACCAGAACGGCGTCACCGTCTGTTCGTTCAAACGCAACATGCTGATCCCCTTCCGCGGCCATGCCGTGGAAGACCGGGTTGAAAATTACTGATCGAACGCGGGAGCCGACTGATATGAGCACACCCCACCCCGGCATCCACGCCGATGATGAAGCCGCCATTCTGGACAGCATCGAACGCTGGCTGGCCCGCGAAGTCCGCCCCGTGGCGGAAAGGCTGGAACATGACGATATCTACCCGACCCAGCTTGTCGAGCAGATGAAGGAACTGGGCCTGTTCGGCGCCACCATCAGCCCGGAATATGGCGGGCTGGGACTGCCGGCCTCCACCTACACCCGCATTGTCAGCCTGATCGCCGAAACCTGGATGTCGCTGACCGGCATCTTCAACAGCCATATCATGATGGCGACGGTGGTGGAGAAGTTCGGGACGCAGGCCCAGAAAGAATATTGGCTGCCCAAATTCTGCGCCGGTGACATCCGCGGCGGCCTGGGCCTGACGGAGGCCGATGCCGGCACCGACCTGCAGGCCATCCGCACGCGCGCCACCCGCACCGATCGCGGCACCTATATCATCAATGGCACCAAGACCTGGATCTCCAACGGGATCGAGGGTGGGGCCGTGGCCCTGCTGGTCAAGACCGACCCCGACGCGCAGCCGCGCCACAAGGGCATGACCATGTTGATCGCGCCCAAGGTCGATCCCGACAATGGCCAGCGGTACGAAGGCTTCCGCACCGGCAAGAAGCTGGAAAAGATGGGCTATAAGGGCATCGACAGTGCCGAGCTGATCTTTGAGGATTACGAGCTGGATGCCGAGCGGCACCTGGTCGGCGGGGTTGAGGGCAAGGGCTTCCTGATGGCGGTCGGTGGTCTGGAACTGGGCCGCATCAATGTCGCCGCCCGTGCCGTCGGCATTGCCCGCCGCGCGCTGAAGGAAAGCGTGGCCTATGCCCAGACACGGCGGACGTTTGGCAAGCCTATCGGGGAACATCAGGCCATCCAGCTAAAGTTGGGTGAGATGGCGACCAAGGTCCGCGCTGCCGAATTGCTGGTTCAGGACGCTGCCGCCGCTTACGACCGGGGCGACCGCTGCGACATGGAAGCCGGTATGGCCAAGTATTTCGCGTCAGAGACGGGTGTCGAGGTCACGCTGGAGGCCATGCGCATCTTCGGCGGCTATGGCTATTCCAAGGAGTATCCGATCGAGCGGCTGTATCGCGACGCTCCCTTGATGTGTATCGGCGAGGGTACCAACGAGATGCAGCGCATCATCATCGCCAAGCAGATGATCGCCCGCAATCCGGTGTGAGGGAGCCTCCCATGACCCGCCCCCTTTCCGGCATCCGCGTCATCGCGGTGGAGCAATATGGCGCTGGGCCTTATGGCAGCATGCTGCTGGCCGATCTGGGCGCCACGGTGATCAAGGTGGAAAATGCTGCAACGGGCGGGGATGTCTCCCGCGCGACGGGGCCGCATTTTCTGGGCGAACAGGACAGCCAGTTCTTCCAGACCTTTTCCAAGGGCAAGCAGTCGGCCAGCATCGACCTGAAGACGCCGGAGGGCCGCGCCGCGTTCAATGATCTGCTGAAGGGGGCGGACGCCCTGATCAACAATCTGCGCGGGGATCAGCCGAAAAAGCTGGGCCTGACCTATGAGGCCGTGAAGGATATCAACCCGGGTCTGGTGTGCGCGCACCTGTCGGCCTATGGGCGGGGCAACAGCCGGGAGACATGGCCCGGATATGATTATCTGATGCAGGCCGAGGCCGGGTTCATGGGCCTGTCGGGCGAGCCGGATGCCCCGCCGACGCGGCTGGGCGTGTCGATGGTCGATTTCATGACGGGCACCATGATGGCGTTCGGGACCGTGTCGGCCATCCTCGGCGCGAAAGCCACGGGTGTAGGCTGCGACGTGGATGTGGCGCTGTTCGACACAGCACTGCACCAGCTCTCCTACCCCGCCACATGGTATTTGAATGCCGGCGATCAGGTGACACGCCTGCCGCGCGGGGCGCATCCATCCATCGCCCCCAGCCAGTCCTTCAAGACCAGGGATGGCTGGGCCATGCTGATGTGCCAGACCCCGAAATTCTGGGAGGAATTCTGCCGTCGCACGGGCCGGGCAGATCTGCTTGACCGTCCGGAGTTCAAGGACATCCCCGCCCGTCGCGCCAACCGGCAGCTTCTGTCGGACACGCTGGATGAGCTGCTGTCCACGAAGACGACGGCGGAATGGCTGTCGATCCTGGGTGGGCATGTGCCCTTCGCGCCCATCACGAACCTGGATCAGGCGCTGGACAACCCGTTCGTGGCGGAGATCGGGATGGTGGAGGATGTGGAGCATCCCGACGCCAGGGATGGGACCTTGCGCCTGCTCTCATCCCCCATCCGTATCAATGGTGAGCGGCCAAAGGGCCGCCGCGCGCCCAAGCTGGGGGAGAGGGGCTAATGAAGCTGAACGGGATCAAGGTTCTGGACCTGTCGGCCTTCCTGCCGGGTCCGCACATGACCATGATGATGGCCGACCATGGCGCCGACGTGATCATGGTGGAACCCGCCAATGGTACCGGCGAGCCGACGCGGGAAATCGGGCAGAAGACCGGGGACGGGGTCACCGTCTGGTTCCGCAACATCGCGCGGGGCAAGCGGTCAGTCGCCCTGAACCTGAAGGACCCGGCGGATCATGCCATCTTCATGGAACTGGCCGCAGAGGCCGATGTGGTGGTGGAGGCATTCCGCCCCGGCGTAGTGAAGCGCCTGGGCGTTGATTATGACGCGGTGCGCGCGGTCAATCCGGGGGTCGTCTATTGCTCCATCTCCGCCTTCGGGCAGACGGGGAAATACGCGCACAAGCCGGCCCATGACATGACGGTGCAGGCGCTGGCCGGTCTGGTGGACCTGAACCGGGGCCTGACAGACGATAAGCCAGCCAGCCCCAACATGCCCGTGGCCGACATGGCGGCAAGCCTGATGGCCCTGTCCGGCGTGCTGATGGCCCTGCTGCGCCGGGCGACTACGGGCAAGGGCGACTATGTCGACCTGTCCATGTTCGATGCCGCCTTCGCCTGGACCCCCAACGTCACCGGCCCGGTCTTTGCCGAGGATCGCCACCCGCCGGTCAAGGAGATGCGCAGCTTCGGCGGATCGGCCATGTACCATATCTATGAAACGGCGGACGCGCGTTTCTTGGTGCTGGGCGGGTCGGAGATTAAGTTTGCCGAAAACCTGCTGAAGGCACTGGGCCGCCCAGACCTGCTGTCCTTTGCCAAATTGCCGCCGGGCCAGGCGCAGGAACCGTTGCGCGCCTTCTTCAAGGAAACTTTCGCCACGCGCAGCCTGACCGACTGGCAGAAGTTTTTGCGCGGGGTTGATTGCTGCTGGGCGCCCGTGCGCAGCCTGAAGGATGCGTTCGACGATCCGTTTGTGGCCGAACGCGGCATGGTGCTGACGGATGGCGATGGCTATCGCCATATCGGTGTGCCGATCCGGTTCACGGATGAACCGGCCCAACCACACTTCGGCCTGCCCGCCTTCGGGGACAAGTCAGCACGGTGGGGCCAGGGTTAAACTCCCTCCCCCAGCGCCTTCCAGGCCCGGTCCAGGATCGGTGCCGCTTTCAGCCAGTACCAAGTCTCCGCCTGCAACTGCTCCGGCCCCGGCAGCACACCATTCCCGGAGGTGAAAAGGTGGCTGTCGCGCGCCTGTTGCCACGCCGCCAGCAGGTGCCCGCCCCCTTCCACGGGCCGCAGATCCAGGGGCGGTTCGGCGATGCCGGAATGCAGGGTCAGGCCCGTGACCAGCCCCGGATGCCGCCTCACCAGCAGGGCCGCGACAGCCGCGCCATAACCCCAGCCTTCCACCTCTCCCCCTATCCAGCCGCGTTTGGTCAGCAGGCCGGCGATGGCATCGGCCATGGCGGCAAGATCGCCGGGATCGGCCACCGCCTCACTGTCGCCCATGCCGGGCAGGTCAGGAGCCAACCAGGCACCGGCGGATGGCTGGGGCAGAAGACTGCCAGCCCCACCCAGATCATGCAGACGCAGACAGGGCGCCCCCTGCCCACCCGCCACCCAGGCGATGCCATCCGTCACGCCCCGCGCCGCAAAGGTGGGCGGGGGTGGTGCCGGCTCGGCGGGCAGGTGCCGACGCAGGAAGCCGGTAATGACATCCCAGGCGGCGGTGCGGTTGGGTGCCGTCCCCGCCGTGACACCGTCCGGCAGCGCCGGCAGCTTCGCCATGTAGCGGCACAGCGGATCATCCTGTGCCGCGAACAGCAATGTGGGAACCGTCAGGGCCACCATGTCCGCCGCCGGGCGATAGGACAGAGCCGCCTCATACCCAGTGCGATAGCTGTCGCCAGCCCGCAGGAATTCCATGATCTGATCATGGATGCGGGTCAGGTCAGGCTTTGGCCGGGCCAGCCGGGCTGCAGGGTCACGGCGATACCAGGGGAAGAAGATGCCCTGATCGCGGATGCGATGCCAGGCCCAGGCCAGATGCCCGCCATCCCATTGCGGATGAAAGGCCGGCAGATAATGGGCCAGCATATCCGCCCTTTCCGTCTCCTCCATGAACATGAAGCCATCAACGACAAGGCCGGAGACACGCTGCGGATAGAGGGCGGCGAAGCGGCTGGCGATGCAGGCACCGGTATGAAGGCCATAGAACGCGGCCCGGATCAGGCCCAGCGCGTCCATCAGACGATCGACAGCGTCGGCAAACCGGTCCATCGTGGCGGAACCCGGCGGCAGCGGATCGGACAGGCCGAAACCGGGATTGTCCGGCGCGATCACGGTCGCAAAGGGTGCCATCGCGCGCATCAGGGGCAGCAGTTCGGCACTGTCGCGGGGGGACTGATGCAGGGCCAGCAGGACCGGCCCCTGCCCGGCGCGCCGGTAATGAACCAGCCGCCCGTCAACCTTGATGAAGTGCCGCGTTACCCTGGTCATCCACGCCTCCCGATCCTGGCAGGCCTGGATGATGGGGTGGGGCGAAACGGTTGGTCCAGGTGGCCCCACCCCCATTGTCCGCAGGGCGGGCAGACGCCCCATCATCCACGTGGTGGAGATTTGGGATCGGACATGCGGCGGGCGGGCGGCATGAACCGTACAGTTCGCCCCAACCGGATACGGTCATGCGACGCAGGGCAGGAGGGTGCAAGGATATGGACGGTTCAGGCAAACCGGAACGGGATCGCGATGCGGCCCTGCTGGCCGCCTATGACGGCCCGCCCGATTACCGCGCGGTCGGTCGCCACGGCATCTTCCCGGAGATGACGCATGACGAGGTCGAGCGTTTCAACTTCCTGGCCCATATGAACCGGCATCTGGCCAGCCGCGTGCTGCCCGGCGTGAAGACGGCGTTCGACACGCGTGTGGCGCCGGGCAAGGAATTCACAGACCGGCAGCAGGTGCGCCGCGCCCTGGCCCGTGATCCCTACTGGCAGGTCTGGTCGGCGCTGCGCCGGAACACCATGGAGATGCGCCAGCAGGCCGGACGCTGGGTCACCCTGCGCCAGCGGGAGGAACTGGCGGCCCGCGCCGCGGCCCTGACTGACGGTGATCCGCGCCTGACGCTGGACCCGTCGCTGCCCCTGCCCCGCTATGTCGCGGCCATCGACCATCATTGCATGCCCGGCAGTTATCACACCGAATATGGCCCCGGCGATGTCGCCAATGCCGCCAATTATGATTGCGGCCTGTTCGCGACGACGGGCGGCATGCTGGGCCAATGGTCGGATGGCGGCGGTCAGGCGGTGGTCACCTGGGTCGCCAGGAACCTGCCGAACTTCAAGCCGAAGCGTATTCTTGATCTGGGTTGCGGGCTGGGTCATAGCGTTTTGCCGCTGGCCCAGGGCTTTCCTGATGCAGAGGTGGTGGCCGTCGATGTCGGCGCGCCGATGCTGCGTTACGGTCTGGCCCGCGCCAAAAGCCTGAATGTGGACAATATCCGCTTCGTGCAGGCCAATGTCGAAAGCCTGCCGCAATTCGCGGATGGCAGTTTCGACTGGGTGCAGACCACCATGTTCCTGCATGAAACCAGCTACAGCTCCATGCAGCGTATCTTCAAGGAAACGCACCGTCTGCTGGCGCCCGGCGGGATCGTCCTGCATGTTGAACAGCCGCAATATTCGCCCCAGATGCCGCTGTTCGAACAGGCGATGCGCGACTGGGACGCCTTCTACAACGCAGAGCCGTTCTGGACGAAGATGCATGAAGCGGACCTGGATACCTGGATGGTGCAGGCCGGCTTTGCGCGTGAAAGCCTGATCCATGGCGGCGTGACCGCCGTGGTGGACAAGACCATCTTCCCCGACGCCGCCGACAGCGAGGGCGAGGATTATGGCCGCAAGGCGGCCTGGCACGTCGTGGGTGCCCGCAAGGAGGTTGCGTGATGTCGATCCAGCAGGCCCTGGCCGGGGCATCGGCCAAACCCACGGGCAAGCGCCCGCGCTTCCTGGAAAGCTGGGAGGCGGAACGCGCGCTGGCGGTCGCCATGTCGCTGGCCGGCGAGTTGGTGGTGACCCGCCAGCGCCTGGACACGCTGGAACGACTGCTGGCGGCCAAGGGCATCGTCAGCCGGGCGGAGATCGACAGCTTCGCCCCCAGCAAGGCCGAAGCCGCCGAACGCGGCTTGTGGAACCAGGAGTTCCTGGCCCGCGTTCTGCGTGTGGTGCAGCAGGAGGCGGAAGCCATTTCCGCCCTGGATGACACCAGCGAGAATATCGCCGAGGAACTGGCCCGATGAAGCTGCTCCGCGCCGCCACCCTGACGGTGACCGACCCGGAGGCCAGCGCCGCGCGGTATGTGCAATGGCTGGATTACGCCATTGTCGAACGCGGCAACCTGTCGGTCGCGCTTGCCGCCGCCTGGGGCTGTCCCGCCAGTGCCGGCCGCGCCTATCTGGTTCTGCAACCTGCCAGTGGGGCAGAAGTGTTCGTGCGTTTCGTGGCGGGCGATCCCGTCGACAGCTACCGCCCGCTGCGCACCCATGGCTGGGCCGCCCTGGAAATCTGTGTGCAGGATGTCATGGCGGTGAATGAACGGATGCTGCAAAGCCCGTTCGAGATTATCGGCCCGCCGCGCCTCAATACCGGACTGCCGACCATCCACCCGATGCAGGTGAAGGGACCGGATGGGGAAATCGTCTATCTGACCCAGATCAACGGCAACCTGCCGGCCTTCGACCTGCCGCGTGCCGAAAGCCTGATCGACAGGCTGTTCATTTTGGTCCTGGCCTGTTCCGATATGGAAGCCAGCATCAGATGGTTTGAGGAAACCACCGGCCTGCGCCTGGGGGAACGGCTGGATATCCCTTACACAATGCTGGCCAACGCGTTTGGCCTTCCCCTGGATCAGCGGCACCGGATCGCCACCCTGGTGGATGACCGCGACATCTTTTTGGAGCTGGACCAGTATCCGCCGGCGGCGACCCCGCGT
Source organism: Niveispirillum sp. (assembly GCF_052437035.1). Classification (NCBI taxonomy): domain Bacteria; kingdom Pseudomonadati; phylum Pseudomonadota; class Alphaproteobacteria; order Rhodospirillales; family Azospirillaceae; genus Niveispirillum; species Niveispirillum sp. Next base: position 19,164 of record NZ_JBQVOH010000003.1, on the reverse strand, counting down.
GCCCGGCATGACGGGCAGTTGCCGCCCGGTATCGCCATCTGCACCCTGTCGCATCCGGACCTGTCGGCGGTGCCGGGCGAATGGATCACCCCGCCCGCCCGCCGCGACGGCGCAGTTTATGGCGGCCGCCTGTCCGGCACCCTGCGCGCGCCGGATGGAAGCCTGCTGGAACTGGTGCAGCTTCCGGCATAAACGGATTTTAATGTCCGCAGCCCCCGTTCCCCATCGAACCCTTACGCGCATTTGAACTTCAATGCAGCCGATGCCGTGCGCCCGCACGGCCCATCGATGTGGGGTTTCATGACTGACATCATCATGATCGCGCTGGCGCTGGGGCTGTTCGCCCTGGGCGTCGGCTATGCCTATGCCTGCGAGGGGTTGTAGGACGATGCTGGACTTGATCCTGGGCGTCGCCACCGCCATCGGGCTGGCCCTTTACCTGATCCATGTGCTGTGCCGGCCTGAGCGCTATTGAGCGCCGCCGGCTTTCGGAGTTTCCGATTTGACCCTGATCGGCTGGATGCAGATCGCGCTGTTCTGCGCGGTCATCATCGCCGTCACACGGCCGCTTGGCGGCTTCATGACGCGCATCTTTGCGGGTGAACGCACCCTGCTTTCGCCTCTTCTCGCCCCCGTTGAAGCGGGACTTTACAAACTGGCCGGCGTGGACGCGCGGACCGAACAGCATTGGCTGACCTATGCCCTGTCCATGCTGCTGTTCAATCTGGCCGGCATGCTGTTCCTCTACGGCATTCTGCGCATGCAGGACCTGCTGCCGCTGAACCCGCAGGGGCTGCCGGCGGTGACGCCGGAACTGGCCTTCAACACCGCCATCAGCTTCGTCACCAACACCAACTGGCAATCCTATGGTGGGGAAACCACCATGAGCTATCTGAGCCAGATGGCCGGCCTGACGGTGCAGAATTTCCTGTCGGCAGCCACCGGCATCGCCCTGGCGTTGGCCCTGGTGCGGGGCTTTGCACGGCGGTCGGCCATGACCATCGGCAATTTCTGGGTCGATATGACCCGCGCCACGCTGTACCTGCTGCTGCCCTTCAGCATCCTGGCCGCCCTGTTCTTCGTCTGGCAGGGGGTGCCGCAGAATTTCGACGCCTACACCGTGTCCGCAACGGTGGAAGGCGCGCAGCAGACCATCGCCCAGGGGCCGGTAGCCAGCCAGCTGGCCATCAAGATGCTGGGCACCAATGGCGGCGGTTTCTTCAACGCCAACTCCGCCCATCCGTTCGAAAACCCGACGGCCCTGTCGAACTTCGTGCAGATGCTGCTGATCTTCGCCATCGGCGCCGGGTTGACCAACCTGTTCGGGCGCGCGGTCGGCAATGAGAAGCAGGGCTGGGCCATTCTGGCCGCCATGGGCGTGCTGTTCATCGGCGGTGTAGCGCTGGCCTATTGGGCCGAGGCAGGGGGCAACCCGCTGCTGGCCGGGTTCCATGTCGATCAGACACTGGGCAACATGGAAGGCAAGGAAGTGCGGTTCGGGACGGCCATGTCCGCCCTGTTCGCGGTCATCACGACCGCCGCCTCCTGCGGGGCCGTCAATGCCATGCATGACAGCTTCATGCCGCTGGGTGGCATGGTGCCGATGATCAACATGGCGCTGGGGGAGATCATTGTCGGCGGCGTCGGGGCCGGGCTTTACGGCATGCTGCTGATGGCCATCATCGCCCTGTTCGTGGCCGGCCTGATGGTGGGCCGCACGCCGGAATATGTTGGCAAGAAGCTGGAAGCGCGGGAAATCAAGATGACCGTGCTGACCATCCTGGCCATGCCGGCCATGATCCTGCTGTTCACGGCGGTGGCCGTGACCATCGCACCGGGCCTTGCCGGCATTCAGGATGCGGGACCGCATGGGTTCTCGGAGGTGCTGTACGCCTACACCTCTGCCGCCGCCAATAATGGCAGCGCCTTTGCGGGGCTGACGGCCAGCAATAGCTGGTACACGGTCACGCTGGGCATCGCCATGTTCGTGGGCCGGTTCTTCATCATCGTGCCCATGCTGGCCGCCGCTGGCTCGCTGGCCTCCAAGAAACTCGTGCCACCGTCGGCAGGCACATTTCCCACCACCGGCCCGCTGTTCGTCGGGTTGCTGGTGGCGATGATCCTGATTGTCGGCGGCCTGACCTATTTCCCTGCCCTGTCGCTGGGCCCGGTAGTGGAGCATCTGATGCTGACCGCCGCCGTGACCCCGTGAGCGACCGGAGAATGAACATGCGAAACGCAGATATCGTCACGGGCCATGGCAATAAGCGGCTGGCCCGCAGCTCCGTCCTGGACGGGGCCATCCTGTGGCCCGCCATCCGGGCCAGCTACGCCAAGCTGCATCCGGCTGTGCTGGTGCGCAATCCCGTCATGTTCCTGGTGGCCGTGGTCGCCACGCTCAGCACCTTTCTGCTGCTGCGCGATCTGGCGACGGGCAATGACAGCACGGGCTTTTCATTGCAGATCGTGCTGTGGCTGTGGTTCACGGTGCTGTTCGCCAACTTCGCGGAGGCTGTGGCGGAGGGCCGGGGCAAGGCCCAGGCCGCCAGCCTGCGCCGCACCCGCACGGAGGCCGTGGCCCGCCGCCTGTTGGCAACGGACCTGTCCGGCGGCACCGAAACCGTGCCCGCCGCCATCCTGGCTGTCGGTGACCATGTCGTCGTGACGGCGGGTGAACTGATCCCCAGCGATGGGGAGATCGTGGAGGGCATCGCCACCGTCGATGAAAGCGCCATCACCGGCGAAAGCGCTCCCGTGATACGCGAAAGCGGCGGCGACCGGTCAGCGGTGACGGGTGGCACCCGTGTCCTGTCGGACCAGATCATTGTGCGCATCACGGCGGCCCAGGGCTCTACCTTTTTGGACCGGATGATCGCCCTGGTCGAAGGGGCTGAACGGCAGAAGACGCCGAATGAGATCGCGCTCAACCTGCTGCTGGTCGGCCTGTCGCTGATCTTCCTGCTGGCCGTGGTCTCCATCCCCGGCTTTGCGCTTTATGCTGGCGGGTCGGTGTCGGTGATCGTGCTGGTGGCGCTGTTCGTCACCCTGATCCCCACCACCATCGGGGCGCTGCTGTCGGCCATCGGCATAGCCGGCATGGACCGTCTGGTGCGGTTCAACGTGCTGGCAACCTCGGGCCGCGCGGTGGAGGCGGCGGGCGATGTCGATACGCTGCTGCTGGACAAGACGGGCACCATCACCCTGGGCAACCGCCATGCTACCGAATTCCTGCCGGTACAGGGCGTGACGGAGCGGGAGCTGGCGGAAGCAGCGCAATTGTCCAGCCTGTCGGATGAAACCCCGGAAGGCCGGTCCATCGTCGTCCTGGCCAAGGAGAAATACGGCCTGCGCCAGCCGGAAATCGCGCATCAGGAGGTGCGCTTCGTGCCCTTTGCCGCCCAGACGCGGATGAGCGGGGTGGACATTGCCGGTATCGCCATCCGCAAGGGGGCCGTGGACGCCATCCTGCGCCATGTCGCGGCCCAGCGCGGCACGGGACAGGTGAAGATGCCCGAACTGGAGGCGCTGGCCGAGCGCATCGCCAAGGCCGGTGGCACGCCCCTGGCCGTGGTGCGCGGCGACCGGGTGCTGGGCATCGTGCATCTGAAGGATATCATCAAGGGCGGCATCCGCGACCGTTTCGCCGAACTGCGCCGCATGGGCATCCGTACCGTCATGATCACGGGCGACAATCCCCTGACGGCGGCGGCCATCGCGGCAGAGGCCGGGGTGGATGATTTCCTGGCCCAGGCCACGCCGGAGGACAAGCTGAACCTGATCCGCAAGGAACAGGCCGATGGTCGTCTGGTCGCAATGTGCGGCGACGGCACCAACGATGCCCCGGCCCTGGCCCAAGCGGATGTCGGCGTGGCCATGAATACCGGTACCCAGGCCGCACGCGAGGCCGGGAATATGGTGGATCTGGACAGCGATCCGACCAAGCTGATCGAGATCGTGTCAATCGGCAAACAGCTGCTCATGACGCGCGGCAGCCTGACCACCTTCTCCATCGCCAATGATGTCGCGAAATATTTCGCCATCATCCCGGCTATGTTTGCGGGCATCTATCCGGTGCTGGGCAACCTGAACATCATGGGCCTGTCCACCCCGCAGTCGGCCATCCTGTCGGCCATCATCTTCAACGCACTGATCATCATTGCGCTGATCCCGCTGGCCCTGAAGGGCGTGACCTACCGCGCGCGGTCGGCGGCAAGCCAACTGTCCCGCAACCTGCTGATCTATGGCATCGGCGGTTTGGTGGTGCCGTTTGCCGGCATCAAACTGATCGACATGGCCGTCACGGCCCTGGGCCTTGCTTAAGGAATTCCAATCATGTTGAAGGAAATGCGTCCCGCCCTGGTCCTTCTGGTGCTGTTCACGCTGATATGCGGCCTGGGTTACCCGTTGCTGATCAGTGGGATCGGCCAAACCCTGTTTCCGTATCAGGCAGGCGGCAGCCTGATACGCGATGCCGATAACCGGGTAATCGGATCAGAGCTGATCGGACAGTCCTTTACCGGCGAGCGTTATTTCTGGCCGCGCCCGTCGGCGGCGGGCAGCAATGGCTATGATGCCGGTGCGTCCAGCGGGTCGAACCTGGGTCCCACCAGTGCAGCCCTGACGGAGCGGGTGAAGAACGATGCCGAACGGCTGGGGGCGGCCCCTGAGAATGAGGTGCCGGTTGATCTGGTGACCGCATCGGGCAGCGGGCTGGACCCCCACATCACCCCCGCCGCCGCCTATTTCCAGGTGGCCCGTGTTGCCGGCGCGCGTGGCCTGGAACCGGCCATGGTCCGGCAACTGGTGGACGCCCATGTCGAACGGCCCCTGCTGGGCCTCTTGGGGGAGCCGCGGGTCAATGTCCTGAAATTGAACCTGGCATTGGACAGCAGGCCCGGCAGTAAACTTGCCGGGCCTGCCAGGAAATGACCAAACAGGAATGACCGCGCCGTCGGCGGCGGTCGTGATGGGTCAGCGCCGGGCGACCTTGGTTTCCACCTGGGCCAGCACGGCGTTGATCTCCTCCCGGCGACCAGCGTCGGCAATTTCCCGGCCCGGACGGGGGGCGGCGGCCAGCGCATGGTTCAGGACGTCACGTGCCTTGGCATATTCCCCCTGCCGGAACAGGAAATCGCCGTAGAAATAGTTGGGATCGATACCGTCCGGGTTCAGGGCCAGCGCCTTTTCCAGATAGACCTTGGCCTTCTTGTCGCTGCCAAAGCCGATGGGGAAGCCCGGCACCTGATAGTAAAGGCTGCCCAGCGAGGTATGCACCGATCCGTCCAGGGCCGTGGGATCGATCTGTTCGGCGGTTTCAAGCTTGGCCTTCGCCTCCTTGACCAGCGACAGCGCGCCCATGCCGCCCTTGATGCCGGCTTCGGACGACAAGATGATCGCTTCCCAGATCAGGGGCTCGGCCTTGCCGGGATAGGCGGCGGTGACGGTCTTGGCCTGACCGGCAAGGGCCTCCATGCCGGAAAGCTGCGCATCCTCTCCCTTCACCTCATATTTCACATGGGCCCAGCCTGCCTGAAGTTCCGCGACCTTGGCATCCATGGCGGGATCGGTGGAGGCCAGGGCCGAACCGGCCAGCAGCAGGGACAGGGTGGCCAGGATCAGTTTCTTGTCAGCGCGCATGGTTTTTCTCTCCAAGGGGCGTGATGGTGGCGCCGCCCGTCGGGGCGACCGGATGCGAGAAAAGGCTGGCGGCCTTGGCGTCGTTGCCGGCCAGCGCCCGGTCGACCAGACCGGGGAAAAGGGCATTCAGGCGGGTAAAGAAGGCTTCGGGCCAGCCGATCACCGTTTCGGCCTTGCCCGCCTGGGCGGCGGCCAGGATACGGCGGGCGACCTGGATGGGTTCATCCTGCGCCATGCCGGTCAGTTCAGCGAAACGCTGTACCAGCGGCCCGTTGAAGCCGGTGCGCACCGCACGCGGGGCCACATGACAGACGGTGATGCCCGTCCCCCGCACTTCCCGCCGCAGGGCCTGGCTGAAGCCCTTCAGACCCGCCTTGGCGCTGGAATAGCCTGCGAAATGCGCGAAATTGATGGAGCCGAAGACGGAACCGACATTGACGATGTGGCCGCGCCCCCGCTGCTTCATCATGGGCAGCACCGCCTGGGTCAGGGTTACCGGTGCCACGAGGTTCACCAGATAATCACCCAGCAGGTCCGCCGGACGCTGCCCCTCCACGGGGCCGAAATATTGCTTTCCCGCGATGTTGAACAGCATCTGCGGGGCCAGCAGGCGGGCCTGTTCGGCGGCATGCGCGATGCCGGCCTGGGTCGACAGGTCGGCGCGGATATGGCGCCCCGGCATATCGCCACGCCCCAGGGTCGTGACCTGCGCCCCGCGATTGCGCAGCAGGCTGACCAGGGGTGACCCGATACCGCCGGCACCACCGGTGACCAGAATGGTGCGGCCTTCCAGGCTTTCCTCATGCAACATGGCGCACCTCTTCGGTGTGGCGGCTGTGGGGAATGGCGCGGAACAGGCCGGCGAACAGGCCGAAGATGCGGTTCGCCATGGTGATGATTGCCTGCTGATCCGCCGGATCGCTTATCTGGTTCATCAGGGTGCGGAAGAATTCCATATGCTGGATATCCAGCGACCCGTGGCTGGTCAGATAGCTGAAGCAGCTTTTCGGCAGGTTCAGGGACTTGCGCACCGCTTCGGCCCCATGGGTGGCGATGGCAGTACTGGTCCCTTCCAGCACATAGACCATGCCGAAGAAGCCGGCGGCGTTTTCCTCGCGGATGAAGCGGTAGGCCTCATCCACCATGGCCTGGGTGGCGGCACGCGGGGTGCCATGGCGCACCATCTCGGCATTGCCACCGGCATGGCGGATGTCGTTCAGGATCCATTCCTCGTGCCCCTCCTCCTCCTCGATATATTCATCCAGGGCGGGGATCAGCCATTCCTGACCGGGACGCAGGGCGGCGCGGGCGGTACGCATCAGGGGCACCGTGTGCTTCACATGGTGATACGCCTCCGTCAGATAGGCGATGTAGGTTTCCAGGCTGATACGGCCCGTCAGGCCATCCTGGATCTGCGGCACCGACAGCAGGGAAAGGCGCGCCGGCTCCGTCTCCGTCACCAGACGGTCGAAGAAGGGTTGGGGCATGGGTGTCTCATCCTCATTCCGGGACAGAAAGGGGGCATGGGCAGTAGCAATGGCATCACGGCGGGGACGGCCATTGGGGGTCAGCATGCCGTTCAGGGGGGTGAAGGCGGGGACGGCGTGCCAGCGGGCGACGCGGGCATAGGGCGGCAGGGCACCATTGGCCCGCGCCACCGCCAGCGACAGGGCGGACGGGTCCTGTCCAAGCCGAGTGGGCACGATCAGGGCCGTCAGGTCGGCCTGGGCATCGCCGAACAGCACCGCCTGCAGGATTTCCGGCTGCGCCATCAGTTCCGCTTCGACCCATTCCGGTGCGATGTTGCGGCCAAAGGCATTGATGATGACATTGCGCGACCGGCCCTGGATGGACAGGAAGCCATCGTCATCAAGGCTGCCCAGATCGGCGGTCGCGATGCGGGATAGGGCGGGGTCGCCGCCGACATAGCCCAGGAACGCATGGTTATTGAGGCTGACCTCCCGTGTGTCCGGGTCGATCGCCAGGTTCAGATGCGGCAGCACACGCCCCACCGTCCCCACCCGGTTTGCATCGGGGGTGTTCAGCGCCACCACCGATCCGCATTCCGACAGGCCGTACCCCTGATAGACCGGCAGGCCCAGCATCCCGGCCTGCGCCAGCAGGGAAGGTGCCACCCGCGCCCCACCGACGGCCACCAGCCGCAGATCAGGAAGCGTACGGCCACTTTGTGCCATCGCGGCCATCAGACCGCGCAGCAGTTCCGGCACCAGAATGACGCTGTTCGCACGAACGGTGGAGAGGGCGGCCAGAAGCCGGCCAAAATCCGGCTGGAAGGGCTGTGCCAGACCCAGTTCCGCCGGCGAGGCTGCCAGATAATGGCCGCCGGCCAGCAGCGTGCTGTAGAGGCCCGCGACATTTTCCAGCAGGACCGGCAGGGGCAGGATGGCGACGTGCCGGCCCGCATAATCGGTGCCGATCACCTGCACCAGGGAGGTTGCCACCTTTTCCAGACCGGCAGCCGACAAGCAGACGCCCTTGGGCGTCCCGGTCGTGCCGGATGTGTAGGTGATCTTGGCCGTACCCGCCGGCAACAACACGGGCGCGTGGTCCAGGCGATGAATATAGAGCGTTTCCGCGCCCACACGGAGCGCCTGACCACCTTGCTGCGGGCTGTCGGTGATCAGCCAGCCGGCACCGGCATCGGCCAGGGCATGGCTACGCTGATCCGGTGTGAAGAAATCCGGCAAGGGCAGGCTGACCAGACCCAGTTCCAGCAGGGCAAGGTCCAGAACGGCCCAGGCGGCGGAATTGGCCGCCTCCACCGCGACGGGCCGGCGGTCCAGGCCGATATTTTCACACAGGTCGGCGGCCAGCCGGTCAATGGCGCCCAACAGGCTGCCATAGGACCAGTCATTGATGGCGGGCTTTGCCGGGTCCTGCATGCGGATGCCAGAAAGAATGCGGCTCATGCAATCACCTCGGGCGCCGAAATGGCGGGATGCAGACGGGGAAAGGTGGGAAAGGAAGGCAGCGCCTGCCGCGCATCACCAGCCAGGAAACGGTCCAGGCTTTCAGCGCCAAACGCGACATTGCCGCAGACCACGCGCGGGTCGTTGGCGTAATAGCTGCCCCAGGCGGCAGCGGCAGAGCCGACGCGGTCGGGCGTTGCACGGCCCAGTTCGACAGGATCGAAGCCGATCTGGCGGAACAGGCGGCGCAACGGGCGGGTGGCGGTGACCACGGCCTTTTCATATCCCTGGCCATGCAGATAGGCGGCCAGCGCCATGAACAGCAGGTACGAGGCCCCGGCCTCTGCGGCGGCCAGATTGCCGATTTCCACTACTTGGCCGCGCCGCGGCTGATCGGGGATCAGGGTTTCGACCGGCTGGTCCAGATAGGTTTCCAGGAAAAGGGGGCCGGTGCCCGCCGGACGGAAACCGACGCCCGCCAGGATACGGTCGTCGGCGTCGCGCAGGCTCATCAGCATCGGATGGGTGATGGTGATGTCACCGCCATAGGTCTGCGCATAGGTGTTGCGGATCATCGCCTCCACCCGCCGCCGTTCCGGGGCGAAATGGCGGGTGATAGCCACAACAGCCGGGCGGCAGCGTGTCAGGGTGCCCAGCCGTTCGGCATCGAACCGCAGGCTGCCCCGTACCCCCTCATCATCGCGCATCAGCATTTCAATCACAGGCGTCACTCCGCCGGTTGGATCGGCCGGTTTCAGCGGCCTTCAACTGCATGACGGCACCGCCCGCAGCGGACCGCAGGTGCGAACTGAAAAAATTTTGAGGCTGTGGCGAAAACCAGCTGCTGCCCACCTGTTGCATTGATCGGGTGTGGGTCCGGGGCTATATCGGATGACAGTCCCCGCCGATCCCAGGTCCCGTCATCGCCCCGACCACGCCCCTGATCACCGCCTATCTGGAACACCGCGCCTTTCTGCTGCGGCTTCTGACGGCGCGCACAGGCAGTGCGGCAGAGGCAGAGGATGTTGTGCAGGAGATGTATGAGCGGCTGGCCACCCTGCCCGATGGGGGCGACGGGGTGGAGAATGTGCCCGCCTTCCTGAACCGCATGGCCATGAACCTGGCCTTCGACCGGCAGCGCAGCGGATCGCGCGCCGCCGCACGCGATGGCGAATGGCTGTCGGCCAATGCCCTGGTCGACGGACCCGAACCCATCGCAGAGACCCCGAGCGCGGAAGAAGTGGTGGGCGGGCGGCAGGAGTTGCGCCTGTTGCGCGATGCCATCGACGCCCTGCCACCGCAGGGCAAACGCGTCTTTGAAATGCACAAGCTGCAAGGGCGCCCGCATGCGGAGATCGCTGCCAGCCTGGGCATTTCGCGCAGTGCCGTGGAAAAACACATGGCCGCCGCCATGAAGAACCTGTTGAAAAGGCTAGGGCGCCGTCTTGAATGAAAAATAATTCATGAGAGAGGGTGGGGTACCGCCCCTTGCCCGACGTCAACAGGACAAAGCCCGAACCAGAAGCAGCCAACATGGTGAACCGCCCGCCCGAAGCACCCCTTGATCCCCGCCTGGAACAGGCGGCGGACTGGCACGCCCGTTTGCAGGGTGATGCAGATCAGGCGGTGTGGCTGGAATTCACCGAATGGCTGGAAGCCGATGCTGCCCACCGCATCGCCTATGATAAGGTGGAGGGGCTGTGGCGGCAGCTGGACACGATGCCGCCGGCGGAACAGCCGGCGGCCATCATCGATCTGGCCAGCCGGCGCAAGGCGGCCCCGATGCCGGCCCCGGCCAATCTGTCCCGCCGCTGGTTCCTGGGGGGTGCCGCCGCTGCGGCTGCCGCCCTGGCGGTCACGCTGACCAGCCAGTATGCCGTCAGCCCCACGCCGCAGATCTTCGAGACGGCCCCCGGTCAGCGCCAGACGGCCAAACTGGCCGATGGGTCCACCATCATCCTGAACAGCGGGACCCGCCTGTCGGTCGCCATGCTGGAAGACCGCCGCTCCATCGTGCTGGAGAAGGGCGAGGCGTTGTTCGATGTTGCCAAGGACCCGTCGCGTCCCTTCACCGTGGCGGCGGGTGAAAGGCTGGTGACCGTGGTCGGCACCGCCTTCAATGTGCGCAACCTGGATACTGGCGTGACCGTCACGGTGACGCGCGGTCTGGTCGATGTCGGCAATGCCGATGGAACCGCCAAACAGCGCCTGACACCGGGACAGCAGATCAGCGCCCTTCACGGCCACGCGCCCAGTCCGGTCACGGCGGTGGATGCACCGGCCGTCACCGCCTGGGCACAGGGCCGCCTGTCCTTTGACAATGCCCCCCTGCCCCAGGTCCTGATGGAACTGTCACGCCATTACCCGCTGCCCATGCGGGCGGAAGGGGCGGCGACGGGCCTGCATTTCTCGGGCGTACTGCGGCTGGACGCCGATCAGACGACGTTGCTGAACAATATGCAGGGCTTGCTGCCCATTGCCGTAGTGCGCCAGGGTGATAGCTTCGTGCTGTCGAAACGCCCCTGACGGTTCCCGCTTTGCGTCTATTCCCTCTCTCCGCCCTGGTCCTGTCGCTGACGGCCCTGCCGGTACTGGCCGCTGAACAGGGGATCGCCGTGCCTGCCGGCCCCCTGGGTGCCGCTCTATCCGACCTGTCGCGACAGACGGGCATCTCCATCGGCGGGGACCAGATATTGACAGGCCGGCACAGCCCCGGTGCCAGCGGCCCGCTGACGCCCGAACAGGCGCTGACCCGGCTGCTGGCCGAGACGGGGCTTGGTTTCCGCAAGGTCGGGCCGGACACGTACCGGCTGGAGCCGCTGCCCGCACCGCATCTGCGGCCAGCGGCGGATCAGGGTCAGGCGGCACCCGTGGAACCCATCATCGTGACGGCGACGAAGCGCGGGGCGTCTCCCGTCGATCTGCCCGTTGCCGTGGGATGGCTGACCGCTGCCGATCTGGCCCGCCTGGGCAGCACAAACCCCGATGCCGCACTACCCCTGCTGGGCGCGGTGGGCAGCACGCATCTGGGGCCGGGGCGAAACAAGCTGGCCATCCGGGGCCTTTCGGACAGTGCCTTTACCGGCCAGACCCAGGCCACGGTCGGCCTGTATCTGGACAATGCCAAGGTCAATTACAACGCACCCGATCCCCACCTGCACCTGATCGATCTGGACCGGGTGGAGGTGCTGCGCGGACCGCAAGGCACGCTCTATGGCGGCGGGTCCATCGGCGGCATCCTGCGCATCGTGCCGGCCCCGCCGGATCTGTCGGAACGGTCGGCACAGGCCCGGCTTTCCGGCAGCCTGACCCGCGACGGTGCGCCGGGCGGCGGGGTGGAGGCGGTATTGAATCAGCCGCTGCTGACCGACCGGCTGGCAGTCAGGCTGGCGCTTTATGCCGACCGGGAGGGCGGGGTGATCGATGCGGCTGGTGGGCGGCGCAACATCGACCGCACGGATACGCAGGGTGGGCGCCTGCTGGTCGCCTTCGTGCCCATCGAAGACTGGCGTCTGGAACTGGGCGGCACCTATCAACTGATCGATACGGACGATAGCCATTATATCCAGGGGCGGCGGGGTTGCTGTACCCGTGCGGCGCAACTGGCCGAACCACATGACAATGATTTCGACGAGGCGCATGTCACCTTGACGGGCAGCCTGCCCTTTGCCGACCTGCACAGCACCACCGCCTTTGTTCGGCATGAGATCGACAGTTTCTATGATGCCAGCACCGCCGTACTGGCACTTTCCGGGCTGCCGGCACGACCCGCGCTGTTCCATGAGGCACAATTATCCCGTCTGTGGACCCATGAAACGCGGCTGACCAGCAAGGATGACGGCGACAATGGCCTCAACTGGCTTTCCGGCCTGTACCTGTCGCGCCAGACTGCCAACTCCAGCCGTCGCCTGACCCCGGCGGCAGAGAGCGGTACCGATCTGTGGCGGCGTGACAGAGTGGACGAGGTGAAGGAGGCGGCCCTGTTTGGGGAGCTGTCCTGGCGGTTCCAGCCCGACTGGACCCTGACCGCCGGTGGCCGCCTGTTTCATGTGGCGCAGGAGGTGGAGGCCACAGCCCGCGCACCATCGGCGGCAAGGGCCGAGGGATACACGCGGGAGACGGATTATACGCCCAAGCTGGCCCTTTCATGGCAGGCCTGGGAAGATACCTCTTTCTATGCCCAGATGACCGAGGGTTATCGCCCAGGCGGTATTAATATCGAAGAGGCCGGACCGGTCACGGGTGACGACTATCGCACTGCCCGTTTCCAGACCGATGAGCTGTGGAACTATGAGCTGGGAACGAAGCTGTCGCTGTGGCAGGGGCGGCTGATGCTGGATGCAGCCATCTTCCATGCGCTCTGGCGCAATATCCAGACCGACCAGTTGCGGGCCGATGGTCTGACCGTCACCACCAATGCCGGGGATGGCAGCAATACGGGGATCGAGGTGACGCCCCGCCTGCATCTGGGTCCCTGGCGGCTGGATGCGACGGTTATCCTGAACGATCCGGAACTGACCCGTGTCGCCCGTGACTTTACCGGCGGCGCGGATGGCGGGTTGCCCGGCGCCTCACGCCTCAGCGGCAGTGCCAGCCTGTCCTGGCGCGGGCAGGTCACGGAGGGCGTGAACCTGCTGGCGGCCCTGGACTATAGCCACACGGGCCGCACCCACCTGACCTTTACCAATGGGATAAGTCAGGGTCCGGTCGATCTGCTGGGCGGGCGGATCACGCTGCACGGGACCGGGGGCTGGTCGCTTGGCGTCGCCTTGGACAATATCCTCGACAGCGACGCCAACCAATTCGCCTATGGCAACCCGTTCACACTTGGCGCGGGCCCGCAGGCAACACCCGTCCGCCCGCGCACCGTGCGGGTCAGCATCGGCTGGGAAGGATAGACGGGCGGGTCACTTCGCCGCGGAAAGGCGCCAGATCGTGCCGCCCTTGTCATCAACCACTAGCAAGGCACCATCCCCGGCCACCGCCAATGACCGGGGGCGGCCATGGACATGGCCCGGCTGATCGGTGAAACCTGTCAGAACCTTCTCCAGCGACCCCACGGCCTTGCCACTGGCAAAGGGCACGAACACCACGTCATAGCCCAGAAGTTCGGACCGGTTCCAGGAACCGTGCCGTGCCACGAAGGCGCCGGAGCGGTACCGAGCCGGCAGGGAGGTTGACGCGCCGAAGGCAATGCCAAGCGCCGAGGCATGTGCGCCTACGGCAAAATCGGGCGTGATCGATTTCGCAACCAGATCAGGCCGCTGCCCCTTCAGACGCGGGTCCGGGTGCTTGCCCCAATAGCTGTAGGGCCAGCCGTAAAAGCCCCCATCGGTTACCGAGGTGATATAATCGGGAACAAGATCATCACCCAGTTCATCGCGCTCATTGACCGATGTCCAGAGCTGGCCTGTCACCGGTTCGATATCCATCCCGACCGGATTGCGGAGGCCACCGGCAAAGAGACGCTCGTTGCCGGTGGCAAGATCAATGGCCAGGATCGCGGCCCGCCGCTCCTCCTTGGCCATGCCATATTCACCGGCATTGCTGGCCGACCCAACCGCGATATAGAGGGTACGGCCATCCCGGCTGGCCAGCAGGTTGCGGGTCCAGTGATTGTTGTATCCTGTCGGGTCGAACCGTGTGATCCAGGTGCGCGGTGCATCATCCGGGATCGTGGACCGGCCCTGCTCGTAAGGCGTCCAGAAGACGCCATTGGCGTTCGCGATGTAAAGCCGGTCACCGATCAACGCCATGCCATAAGGCTGCTGCAACGCGCCAATCAGCACATGGCGTTCGTCCGCGCGGCCATCACCATCATTGTCGCGCAGCAACAGGATACGGTTGGCCCCCTTGTCCACGAAGCTCGGGTCTTCGTTCTTGCGCTCCGTCTTAGCCTCCGCGACCAGCACATCGCCATTGGGCAGGACAATGGCATTGCGCGGTGAATCCAGCCCTTCCGCAAAACGGTTCACCGCCAGACCCGGTGCCGTCCAGAGTTCCGCCCCTTCATGGAACGGCGTTGTGTCGGGCGTGTTTTTCACCGATGGCGTGGCAAACGGCGCCGGCAATTGCGGATCGGCACCGATGGAACGGCTTTCCTGTGCCAGTGCGACGGTTGGCAGGCAGGCAAGACACAGGATTGCGATGCCGAAGCGGGCGGATTTCATCGGAACTCTCCTGTAAACAGGTCAGTATTTGATCCGCAGGCGACCGCCATAAGACCCGTTGGCGATGGAGGGCATGCCCGCCGGGCCGGTCAGGTCAGCGGCCTGGTTCTTGGCGCCCATGCCGGGAATGGCCTGCAGGAAGCCGATATCGCTGGGTGGGAAATCCACACTGGTGGTCGGGAAATCGGCCAATCTGGCGCCAAGCTGAAGATAGGGCGCTCCATCGCTGGCAATGGTCAGCGTGCCCTGCCCGCCCGACAGCCGGACCCAGCGTGGATCGGCGAAATATCCGGCAATTGCGGGTTTCGACAGGCCGGCCCCATCGCCAGCAATCTCATGCACGCCCAGCACAGGGCCGCGCAGCCGGTTCTGCCATACCGGACCCGGCCCGCGTACCAACGCCCGTACACCGGTGACATCATCCAGTGGCCGGTCAAAGCCGATACCGTGATAGAGAACGGCGCCGGTCAGATCATAGCGGTAATCCAGGGTCAGGATACCGTCCTCGCCCAGCGACCAGCGGACATGCGACAGCCCGCCCGTCCCCGGCGCCTCCAGCCAGACCATGGGCTTTCCGGTCACTGGGTCGCGACCGTCACCAACCATTACCGTGACCGGTCGCGTATCTGGATTTATAAACCGGTCCGCCTCATGCGCCAACCGTACCGACACCAGTTTCGGCACCGACCGCACGCCGGCCAGATTGGAAATGCGGATCGCCTTCACGATCTGCGGCGGGAAGATGTAGGTCTGGCCATCGCGTGCCACGCGGGCACCGTCGAAGACCCGCCGCCAGTTATGGCCATCGGATGACAGTTCAAGGTTGAAACCCGCCCAGCCATCCGCCTCTGCGATGCCCAGATCAATGGAGGCAATGTTGGCCATCGTGGGCTTCGGGAATTCATAGAGCCCCTCACCCGTGGCCACCTGTTCCGCCCAGGCCGGTTCCCCCGCCCCCTTGGGACGGGCCAGCAGCAGGCGGGGACCATTGGACAAGGGCTGTTGTTTGCCATCATGGATCAAACCTGTCAGCAACCCGGTCATCGCATTGAAACGTGCCGACAGTTTGCCAGCCACCAGATCGATCACATCCCCGTTGCGCACCACCTGCGGGCGGCCAATCCTGCTGCCGGTGACATCATCGGCGGGATGGGTCCGGGCAGACCAGACCCAGGTCAGAAGCGGCTGATCCCCCTTCATCGCCGTCAGGCGCAGCGCGTCCGCCTGCTTCCATACAGACGGCAGCGGCAGGCGCAGTTCACCCGCCGCATGCGGCGCGATGGCCGGTCCCGCCACCTCACCCTTCGCCAGCACCTTGGCATCGGTTTTCCTGTCGGCAGGGCCGGCAAAGCGCAGCCATTCCCACTGGAACCGCACCGCCGTCAGCGGTGTGAAGTCATATTCATTGCGAACCGTCACGGTACCCGTGAAGCCGTCATCCAGGATGGGGGCATCGATCTGTACCGGTGACCAGATGTCCCTGACCGTGAAGAAGCTGGGCTCCTTTTCCTGATGCGGACCCACAATCCCGTCCGCCGCGTACGTAGCGTAGAGATCAATCCGCCCACCCTGGTCGGTGCGGACCAGCCCCTCATCCGCCAGGTTCCACAGGAAGCCACCGGCGCCTCGCTGTGATGCCGTCATGGCACGCCAGTAATCTTCCAGGCCCGATCCGATGCCGCCATCGAACAGGCCATGCAGGAACTCGGTCGGCATCACCAGCATCTCACCCGACAACCGGCGCAGCAGGTCCGGGTACCGGGGATAATGCTTGGTGTCGATGCCGCCAAACGCCTCCCAAGGATGGATCAGGGGACGGGCTTGCGGATCATAAAGCGCGAAATCACCATCCAGTTCCCGGTTCCACCCACCCTCATTGCCATTCGACCAGAACAGAATGCTGGGATGGTTGACGTCCCGCTCGACCAATGACCGGACCAGCTTGCGGCCCACCTCGGTATCATGGGCATTCTGCCAGCCGCTCAACTCGTTAATGACATAAAGGCCCAGTTCATCGGCAGCTTCCAGGAACGCCTTTTCCGGCGCGTAATGGGCCACCCGCATGGCGTTCATGTTCAGGGATTTGATGGTGCGTACATCATCATATGCCTGGGAGCGGCTGACGGCGCGGCCCGTTTCCGGGCGGAAGCTGTGGCGGTTCACGCCTTTCAGCATGATGCGCTGACCGTTCAGATAAAGACCTTCGCCGCCCCGCACTTCGAAGGTCCGGAACCCGAACCGTTCTCGCACCTGATGCACCGGCCTGTCACCCGCAAACAGGGTCACCTGCAGATCGTAAAGGTTCGGCGCCTCCGCCGACCACAGGGCCGGCTGCGCGATCTGGCTGGCCAGACGGACACGGCCTGTCCCACCATCCGGAATGGTGGCGGTGAAGGGCTGCCCCACCGCCGCACCATCGCGGGTCATGACCTGCCCCACCAGTTTGGTCACATTACGCGGCGCGCGTAGCGTGATGTCGGCGGTCAGATCGCCGGACGCACGGGCATTGATGGCCACCTGCGCGATGGATTCCGGCGGCGATGCCTCCAGCCAGACCGGACGATAGATGCCGCCAAAGACCCAGTAATCACCATGGCGCTCGGCTATATCGGTGGCCGTGGCCGCAGACGCCTCGCTGACCTGCACCTCGATCTCATTCTCCTCACCGGGTTTGACCAGCTTGGTGATGTCATGGCTGAACCGGTTGAAGCCGCCCTGATGAAGGGGGCCGGCGACAGTGCCATTCACCTTCACCAGGGTGTCGGTCATCACCGCTTCAAAAATGACGCGGATGGTGCGGCCTTTCCAATCGGCAGGGACCGTGAAGCGGCGGCGATAGGTGGCCTTGTCCGCCACACGCGGCCCCTTGTCATAGCCATACTGGTAATGGCCGAACCCATGCATCTGCCAGTTGGAAGGGACCGGGATACGGGCCTGTTCGCCCGCACGCATGCCGCCGTCGATCACGAAATCCCAAGGGACCGCATCATCCGGCCCGGTACCCGACAGCATCAGGGTCGCTGTACTCGGCACTTCCTCGGCCATGACCGGAAATGCCGCCGCGCACCACACAAGAAGGGCGAGAAGATAGGTCCAAACCAATCGCATGGCACCCGGACCCCTATTCTGTCCCGTCATCTGTCTGCCCTTTGTAACTGCCTTTTTCCCCGCAATCGCCGATGGCCCGGGGGAATTATTGACAAAGAAATGCATCGCCGGATGCACAATGCCCATCCGGCGATGCGAGGCGGGAGTTAAGGAATAGTCAGATAAAACCGTCAGAACCTGACATTTACGCCGGCGGTGACGGTACGCCCGATTTTGGTTTCGAAGAGAGTGTCCTGTCGTTTGCTGTCGATATAGAGGCGGTTTTGTTCGTCAGTGAGGTTCTGGGCTTCGAGGATGAGCTTGATCTCGGGCGTGACATTGTAGGATGCGGCGGCATCGACATAGAGGGTTGGTGCGTTGCCCTGGAGGTCGGAGCCGGGGGATGCGGGGATGCCGCGGATGAAGCGGTCGCGGTAGTTGGCGGTGGTGCGGATGGAGAAATCCTCATCCTCGTAATAGAGGGTGCCGGACATGGTGTTCTTGGACAGGCCGATCAGGTCGGCGGTGGTGGTGACGGTGGGGACGCCGCCGGCGGATGCCAGGATGTAATTGATCTTGGACGTCACGCGCGTGTAGTTGGCCAGGACGCCGAAATTGGCCCAGACACCATCGAGGAAGGTGAAGGGGATCTGGGCGTTGATCTCAAAGCCCTTCAGCGGGCCACCCGGCGTGTTAAAGGGACGCGAGACGGTGAAGATCTCCGTCGGTGCCGTGTTGGACCCGGCCAGCAGCGCGTCGGGCAGACCCAGGTCGGTGAAGGGCACCTGGGAGCTGACCGACTGGATGAAGCTCTTGATGTCCTTGTAGAAATAGGCGACCGACAGCAGGGAGCCGGGGCGGAAATACCATTCGGCGGCGACGTCGAACGTATTGGCGCGGATCGGGTCCAGGAACGGGTTGTTGACATTGCCGATGCGGGTGACGGGGTTCACGCCACTAGTGGGGGTGAGCACGCCCAGCTCGGGACGGGCCAGCACCTTGGCGCCCGACAGGCGCAGCAGCACATCATCCGTCGCCTCGTACACGACATTGGCCGAGGGCAGCCAGTCATCATAGCTGTTCTTGGCTTCGGAGAAGCGGCCGACCAGATTGGTGGGCGAGGTGGTGCCCGCCGGCGGGGCGACGGCGATATAGCCGGATGCCAGCATGTCGGTCTTCACATAGCGCACACCGGCATCGCCACGGATCGGCAGGTCGGCTGCGTTATAGAGATCAAAGGTGCCCATCAGATAGGCGCTCTTGACCCGTTCACGCACCCGGCTGTTGACGCCGCCGCAGGTGTAATCGCAGGTGCGGATGCTGTCCGTGTCGAACAGGTC